>NZ_JBMPQC010000001.1:0-820220 GCF_049724975.1 Pseudactinotalea sp. Z1732
ACCAATTAGTGCCACAGATCGGCGTCCCGCGGACCCATCGGCGCAGGTCAGCGAGTTACACCGTCACAGATCGCGACGCCGTGACCGAACTCAGGTCCTGCTCCGAGACGGCGTAGAGGCGGTCCGCGGACGGGTGCAGGGTGAGGTAGGTGGCACGGGACGCAGCGATCGTGCGCACCACATCGACGCCATCCCAATCCCCCGCCGGGCCGGGTCGCTGGATCCGCCAGATGCCCTCAGGGTCGGGACCCTCGTTGGCGTCCGTGCCTACCCAGATTTGCCGGTAAACAGTCATGGCACCCACGTTAACGTGAATGCCATGGCTGGTGGGCGCTACCCGCCCGGTGTCGGTGCGGGGTTCAGTGGGCCCGCTCGTACGCTTCCTTCACCTCGGCCGGAACGCGGCCACGGTCGGAGACCTCGAATCCGTTCTCCCGGGCCCAGTCCCGGATCTTGGAGGCATCACTGCTGCGGGACGACCCGGAACGACCGGTCTTCCGGCGCCCACCCGATCGACGGGCGTGACCGACCCAGGCGGCCAGATCATCCCGCAACCTGGCGGCGTTGGTTTCATTGAGGTCGATCTCGTACTGAACACCGTCCAGTCCGAAACTGATGGTTTCTGCTGCGTCGGTGCCGTCGATATCGTCGATCAGGAGGACTTTGACCTTCTGGGCCATGGGCTTTCCAATCTATTCTGGTACTGCACCGATACGAATTGAATGTGCCGGGCTCAAGCGTGACACTCCTGTGGTGCTGATGTCACAAGATACCAGTTCTCTAGGACTTGTCCTCACGCTCGATATCGATGGGGATTCGACTCACATGGTCATGACCCGCCTCATCGCCACGCTCGATTGCTTCACGCTCTCTTCGGTCGCTGCTGACGATGGCACGCAACACGACGATGAACAACACCGCCAATACGATCGAGGGAACGATCGCCGCCGAGACAAGCCACCAGTCGGTCATCGCGGCTTCACCAACGGAAATGTAATAGTTTCGCGCATACCGCGGCCGGTCAGGGCCATCAGGAGACGGTCGATTCCCATGCCCATTCCACCTGCGGGTGGCATTCCGTGTTCCATCGCCTCCAGGAACTCCTCATCCAGGGGCATCGCCTCGAAATCGCCGCGCGCTGCCAGTTCTGCCTGCGCTTCCAGCCGCTCCCGCTGGATCACCGGGTCGACCAGTTCCGAGTAGGCGGTGGCCAGTTCCACCCCGCGCACGTACAGGTCCCACTTCTCCACCACACCTGGGATCTCCCGGTGCGCACGGGTCAGCGGCGAGGTGTCCACTGGGAAATCCCGCACGAACGTGGGCGCGTAAAGGTCATCGCCGACGAAATGCTCCCAGAGTTCCTCTGCAGCCTTACCGGGAGTGATGTGGCTCTCGTCCAGTTCCAGCCCGGCAGCACCGGCGATCCTCAATAACTCCGCCAATGGGGTTTGCGGGGTGATTTCCACTCCGGCTGCGGCAGCCAACGATGGATACAACTCAATGCTGTCCCATTCCCCACCGAGTTCGTACTCGGTACCGTCGGCCAGAGTGACCAGCGTGCTATCGAAGGTTTCCTTCGCGGCCCGTTGCACCAGCCGCCGGGTAAGGTCCGCCATCGTGTTGTAGTCGCCGTAGGACTCATAGGCCTCCAGCATCGAGAATTCCGGGGAGTGGGAAGAATCGGCCCCTTCATTGCGGAAGTTGCGATTGATCTCGAAGACTTTCTCGATTCCACCCACCACGGCGCGCTTGAGGAACAGTTCCGGGGCGATTCGCAGGTACAGATCGATATCGAACGCATTCATATGCGTCATGAAGGGTCGTGCGGTTGCTCCACCGTGCTGGGTCTGCAGCATCGGGGTCTCGATCTCCAGGTAGCCACGCTGGTGGAACTCATCGCGCAGCGAGCGCACCACCCGGGCGCGCTGTCGCACCATGTCCCGGGCTGCCGGGCGGGTGATCAGATCCACGTACCGCCGGCGTACCCGGGCCTCCTCGGAGGAGTCCTTGTGCAGGGTGGGCAGCGGGCGCAACGCCTTGCTGGCGATCTGGTAGGAGTCGGCGAAAACGGAGAGCTCGCCTCGCCGGGAGGCGATCACCCGGCCGCTGGCGAACAGGTGGTCCCCCAGATCCACCCGTGCCTTGAACTCCTCCAGGGCCGCCTTGCCGACCGCTCCCTCGGAGAGCATCACCTGCAGTCGCCGGCCCTGCCCGTCCTGCAGTTGGGCGAAGCAGAGCCGGCCGGTGTTGCGCAGGTACATCACGCGACCGGCAACGCCCACCTCGTCGTCGGTCTCCTCCCCGGCCTCCAGGTGCTCGTAGGCGGCGCGGATCCGGGCGATGGTGGTGGTGACCGGCAAGGTCACCGGGTAGGGCTCGACGCCGTCGGCCAGCAGTTGCTCCCGCTTGGCCCGACGCACCTGCATCTGTTCGGGCAGGTCGGCCTCACCGGCAGCCGCACCGGTGGTCTGGTCGGGGGTGGCCGAATCGCGGGCCCGGACAGGACTGACGCTCTCATTCACACCGTCGATCCTAGTCGCTGCGGGGCCGGATCACCCCCGGCCGGGTAGCAGAGGCAGGGCTGGTACGGGGGCACAGTCGGCACGCTCCCGGACACAGGCGCGCGGCCAGCGGCGCGAGGCGCGCACGCCCCGGGCATAGGCAGGGCCACTCCCGGGGGCCGGGCAGCGGCATGGCCGCCCTGGCGGGAAGGACGCCGGGCACCGGCCGGTAGGCTCGCCGGATATCGTCTCAGTCGCGTCCAGGGAGGACCATGCTCAGCGAGATCCGTGCCGACGGCGGAGGTCATCTGACCCGGGACGGCGCACCGCACCAGATCATCTCCGGCGCCCTGCACTACGCACGAGTGCCGGCTGCCCTGTGGGCGGATCGATTGGCCCGGATCGCGGCGATGGGCTGCAACACGGTGGAGACCTACGTGCCGTGGAACTTCCACCAGCCCCGCGCCGGTGCTGAGGCGGACTTCTCCGGCAACCGGGACCTGGGCCGCTTCCTGGATCTCGCCGCGGACGCCGATCTCGGCATCCTGGTACGCCCCGGGCCCTACATCTGCGCCGAGTGGGACATGGGCGGGCTGCCGTCCTGGCTGCTCACCGACGCGGCCACCCGGGCCAATCTGCGCACCGCGCACCCGGGGTTCCTGGCCGCGGTGGATGCCTGGTTCGACGCGCTGATACCGGTGGTGGCCACCCGGCAGGTCTCCCGTGGCGGCCGGGTGGTCGGGGTGCAGGTGGAGAACGAGTACGGCAGTTACGGCAACGACGGGACCTACCTGCAGCACCTGCGCGACGGACTCGCCCGTCGCGGCATCGACGTGCTGCTGTTCACCTCCGATGGCCCCAGCGCCCTGCACCTGGCCGGCGGCACGCTGGCGGACTGTTGGCCGACGGTCAACTTCGGGTCGCGGCAGGCACAGGCCTTCGCCGCCCTACAGCAGTTCCGGCCCGGTAGCGCGAACATGTGCATGGAGTTCTGGAACGGCTGGTTCGACCACTGGGGCGCGCCCCACCACGTGCGCGACGCCGCTCACGCTGCGGCCGAGTTGCGCGCGATGCTCACCGCCGGGGCCTCGGTGAACTTCTACATGGCCCACGGCGGCACCTCCTTCGGGGTGTGGGCCGGAGCGAACTCCTACCCCGATGAGAACGGGCCGGACTACTCCCCCACGATCACCAGCTACGACTACGACGCCCCGATCGCTGAGGACGGCTCCCTCACCGAGAAGTTCGCCGCCTTCCGGGACGTCATCACCGCGCACACCGGTATCGCACCGCCACCGGCGCCACCGACGATTCCGGTCATGGTGCCCCCACCGGCGGCCGTCTCCCAGCGCCTTCCGCTGGAGGGGGTACTGGATGCCCAACCCCTGACGCACCGCGCCACGCCGGCATCGATGGAGGAACTGGGACTGCACCACGGGGTGGTGCGGTACCGCACCACCGCGGCATGGCCGAACTCGGCCGAGTACCTGCACGTGCCCGAGCTCGCGGACCTGGCCGCGGTGTCGATCGACGGCGAGCACGTGGCCCGGCTGCGCCGGGCGGGCCTGGCCGCCCCCGACCCGGCCTACCAGACCGCACCCTTCGCCCTGGCTGCCGCCCCGGCGGAGGGCGACTCGCCCGGGATCGAGAGCGGGGCCGGCTCTGCGACCGGAACCGGTGCTGTGGCCGGAGCCGGTTCCCAGAGCGGTACCGGGTCCGCGGCGGAATCCGAGCCGGCCGCCCACACAGCGCCCCGGCAGCGGAGCCTGGAGGTGCTCGTGCATTCCCTGGGCCGGGTGAACTTCGGACGATTCCTACCCGACGCCAAGGGTCTGGGGCCGGTCCTGGTGGACTTCCAGCACCTGTTCGGCTGGGACCACAGTGCCCTGGACCTGACCGAACTGCCCGACCTGGACTGGACCGATGCGTCCGCCGACGGTTCATCCGCCACCGCCTCAAGCCCCGCGACAGAAGCGCAGCCGGCGTTCCACCGCGTGCCGGTCGAGGTGGACACCCCGGGCTGCGACGCCCATCTGGACATGTCCGGCTGGGGCCATGGCTACGTGTTCCTCAACGGGTTCAACCTGGGTCGGTACTGGAGCGCGGCCGGGCCGCAGCAGTCCCTGTACGCCCCGGCACCGTTGTGGCGCGAAGGCACTAATGAGGTGGTGGTCCTGGAGTTCACCAGAGCCGGAACTCATCTGCCCTTCGCCGACTCGATGATCCTGGGCGAGGTCCTCGAGACGGCGAGCTGACCTCCGCCCCGGTCCCATCAGCCTCGGATGGGCCCGCGGGCGCTCCGGCCCGAGCCGTGTGGTTCAGGACCGCGGCCGCAGGACGATCTCGGTGTTGTCGATCAACCGGGTACGGCCCACCCTGGCCGCGACCACCAGCAGTGCGGCCCCGGCTCCCCTCCGGTGCGGACGCATCGTGACCGGGTCCACCAGTTCCAGGTAGTCCAGGTCCACCACGTCCGGGGCCGCCTCCGCCAGCACCTGCTCAGCGGCGCTGAGCACCTCGCCGGCCGGAGCGCCCTGCTCGGCGGCACGGTGCGCGGCCCGCAGGGCGCCGGACAGGCGGAGCGCCTCGGCCCGCTCGGCCGGGCTGAGGTTGACGTTGCGGCTGGACAACGCCAGCCCGTCGTTCTCGCGCACGGTGTCGCCGGCCACCACCTGCACGTCCAGGTCCAGGTCGCGGACCATCTGGCGCACCAGGGCCAGTTGCTGGGCGTCCTTGCGCCCGAACACCGTGACGTCGGCGCGGGTCAGCGACATCAGTTTGTGCACCACGGTGAGCATGCCGTCGAAGTGCCCGGGTCGGGAGGCGCCCTCGAGCCGCTCGCCCATCTCTCCGGCCTGCACCCGCACCTGCGGCACGCCGCCGGGATACATCTCCTCCACGGCCGGAGCGAACACCAGGTCCACCCCGCCCAGCTCGCGCAGTCGCTCCAGGTCCGCGTCCAGGGTGCTCGGGTACGTCGCCAGATCCTCGGCTCGGTCGAACTGCAGCGGGTTGATGAAGATGGTGACGATGACGTGATCGGCCAGATCACGTGCGGTGCGGATCAGGGACAGGTGTCCGGCGTGCAGGGCACCCATGGTGAACACCGCCGCCCGGCGCACATCCGGTCCCAGGGCGTCCAGGTGGGTGCGCAGGTCCGTCACCGAGTGCACCAGCAGCGGACCGGACGACGACGCAGCCGCCCGGGCCGTCGTCGTCTGCCCCGGGGCGGGCTCACCCGGGCCTGCCACACTCGGGCTGGTGCCGGCCAGGACGTCCATGAGGGCCTGGGCCTGGTCGGTGCGGATCCGGCCGGCCGCAAGAGCGCGTTGGGTGGTCGCGCGGGCCAGGGTGCGGTAGGTGGGCAGCACGTCGGCCGAGGTGCCCTCGGCATCCAGGCGGGCCAGGGTCTCCAGGTGCTCAGCGACGGTGCCGCCATCACCACGCGCCACCGGGCCGGTCAGGGCGCCGTCCCCGGCCCGCAGCGCGCCATCCAGGGCCGCGGAGAGCAGGGGACGCAGCATCGCTCCGCCGTCCTCGATCCCGGCTGCTCCGAGCACCCGGATGGCTTGCGCGGTCAGGGTGACCAGATGGTTCGCCCCGTGCGCCAGCGCCGCGTGGTACAAGGCACGGGAGGTCTCGGGCAGCGCCACCGGTTCACCGCCCATCTCCACCACCAGAGCCTGCGCGATCGGCAGTACCGGCCCGGGGGCGGTCACCGCGAACGGGGCGCCCACCAGGCGGCTCAGGTCCATGGAGGTGCCGGTGAAGGTCATCGCCGGGTGGATTGCCAGCGGGATCGCGCCGCGCTGCATCGCCGGGGCCAGCACGTCTGTGCCGTAGCGCCCGGCGGTGTGCACGAGGAGTTGACCGGGCACGAACCGCTCCAGGGTGGCCAGGCCGGAGACCAGGTCGGCGAGCACATCATCGGGCACCGTCAGCAGCACCAGTTCGCTGCGCTCGACCACCTCCTCCACGCCCAGCACGGGCACGCCCGGCAGCATCGCCTCGGCCCGGTCGCGGCTGGCGGTGGAGGAGGCGCTCAGCCCCACCACGGCGTGCCCGGCCGCCCGGAGCGCGCTGCCCAGGACTGCCCCCACTCGACCGGCGCCGACGACTCCGACGCCGAGCCGGCCCGGCCGATCGTTCACGCCGGGTGGTCCCCACGTGCGTCGGGTCGGGTGGGAGCCAGCCCGGGTGGAGTCTGCTGCGAGGGTGGCTGTCCCATTGCCGGGGGGATCGGCCCCGGTGGCCCCGGCGGCGCCGAGGGTGGCGGGGCTGCCGCCCTCGGTTGGGCTGCCGTCCACGGCTGGGCCGGCGCCGGCGGCGGGGGCTGGGCTCCGGCCGGCTCATCGTGCGGCACCGAGGGTGGGCGGGGCCTGCTGGGCAGCACGCCGGCGTACGCCCCCCGGTTCACCTCCGCCGGAGCCGGTGCCGGTGCCTGTGCCGCAGCAGTTCCCGGCGTACTCATCCACCGCTCGGGCCCGGCCTCGCGGCGCGCGCGGCGGGACCGCTCGGCCTGGTTGACCAGAAGTTCCCGGGCCACCTGCAGGTCCAGATGGTGGACCTGGGGGGTGACCGGCCCCGGGGTGGAGTGCACCACGAAGGTGGCCAGGCCCATCTTCCGCTCGATCGGCCCCTGGGTCAGGCCGATGGACTGCGTGCGTTCATGTGGCACCACGCTGAGGTAGCGCCACCAACGGCCGGTCCGCATCAGGATCGCGGTCCCGGTGACGCGGAAGCCGGTTCGGCGCCAGGTCAGTGGATCCACCCACCGGGCACGCCGCGGACTGGTGGTGAACCCCTCGACGTCACCGATCCCGTCCATTCCGGCGTGCAGAACGGGCAGGGGACGCTCATCGCCCAGGTCGGGCAGCACCAGGGAGAGCATGTAGGCGACCTCGGCACGGGTGGCCGCCGGGTACAGCACGGTGCCGGTCACTTCCTCCGCGCCGTAGCCGGCGATGTTGACCTGCATCCGCCACCAGTCCTTGATCCGCCACAGCGGGGGCTGGGAGATCCGCACCGCCTGCACCCGGCCCGGCGGCACCGTGCGGGACTTGGTCTCCAGCAGCCCGTGCCGCAGCCGGATCCCGTCGGGTGACACCGCTGCCCGGAAGTTGAACTCCCCGGCGAAGCGGCCCCAGAAGTAGGTCGCCGCACCCAGCATCGGGGCCAGTGCACCGAGGACGATGCTGGCGTTGCCCACGGCGATGGAGGCGGCCACCAGGCCGAGGATCGCGAGCACGATCAGAGCGATCGAGAAACTGAGGGCCAACGAGCCGATCAGGCGCCCCGGGGTGATCTCGGCGATCTCCCGCTCCGGTGCCGCAGGGGCGACCGGTGACCCGTGCGCGCCCGCGGAACCGGTGGCATCGGCACTGCCGGAGCTGCCCAGTTTCACGCCGGCGGAGCGTGCCAGGAGTTCGTTGCGCAGATTCTGCGCATCGGGTTCGCTCAGGAACGCGATCATCAGGTTGGAACCGGCACCACCGGCTGATTCGACCTTGACCGAGGCGAACCCGAAGAGGCGGGCCAGCAGCGGCTGGGTGACCTCCACGGCCTGGACCCGGTCCAGGCGCACGTGCCGCTGCTGACGGAAGAGTACGCCCTTGTGCAGGAAGAGACTCTCCCTGCTCACCCCGTACTGGGTGCGGCGCCAGGCCAGGTACCCCAGACCCAAGCCGAGCACGAAACCGACCACCAGCAGGGCCACCAGGGCGCCGAGGATCGCCGCCGCCGCGAAGCGTTCACGAAGGTCGGACATGAACTCCTGGGAGTTGTACACGGCGATCGCGAAGATCACCACACCGACCTTCCACGCGTTCAACAGTGGGGTGATGCGGTGCAACCGGCGCCATTCGGCATCGGTGCCGTCGGCCTGGGCCCGCCCGGCGTCGGGGGGCGGGGCGACCGGCTGACCGGGTAGGCGCGATCCGGTGCCGGGTCCCTCCCCGGCACGCTGTTCCGTTGCCGCCGGTCCCGGGTCGGCGGGCCCGGGCTGAGCGGGTTGGCCGGGGTAGGAAGCCTGGGGTCCGGTCGGTCCCGGGTCGGCAGGTCCGGGCTGAGCAGGTTCGCCGGGGAAGGAAGCCTGCGGTCCGGCCAGGCCCGGTGGAGGGCCGTACCGGCCAGGCGCCGGCGGTACTGCCGGTGGCGCGGGGGGCGGTGACTTCGGACCGGCCTGCGAGGGGGGCGCACCCGGGGGCACCGGCGAAGGTGGACCATAGGGTGCCTGCGGCGACGCACCCTGGGGGCCCCGGGGCGGCGGCTGACCCTGCGGCACCTGGGGCCCATACGGGCCGTCCGCAGCCTGGCCGGCCGGCTGATCGTCCTCGGAACTGTGTCGCCGGCGCGGCGGTGGCGCGAACGGGTTGTGCCCGCCCGGAGGGGGAGGCGAGGTGCTCACAGGCCGGCCAACCTCGCCTCACCGCGAGCGCTGAGCTGGTCACGCAAGCGCCCGGCCTCATCCTGCGGCAGCCCGGGGATCGAGGCGTCGGTGCCCGCGGAGGCGGTGTGCAACTGGACCTGGGCGATCTTCATCCGCCGTGCGATCGGGCCGGCGCTGACGTCCACGTACTGCATCCGGCCGTAGGGCACCATCGTCAGGGTCTTGAACATCACGCCCTTGCGGATCAACAGGTCCTCCTCCTGCTCGGCGTACCCGATCGCCTTGACCTGGCGGGGAATGAGCCAGAGCACCCACACGGTGAGCAGAGCCAGGACTGCCGGGACCAGCCACATCCAGCCGCCGACGTACCAGGCGGGCCCGACCGAAGCCACGGTCGGCAGGCCCAGGAACACCGCGGCGCTGATCATGCGCACCGGGATCAGGCGGGGTGAGACCCGGTGCCACTCCACGCCGGCGACGTCGAACGCCGGGGTCGACTCAATGCTCATGGTGGCCATTGTGTCGGATCATCGCCTCAGGACAAATGTGGCTCCACCGGGCCCGGTGGTCTCGGCTCGTCGGGGTCATCGTCGGGCGGCACGCGGCAACACCACTCGGCGATCAGCCCGGCCGCGATCATGACGCCCGAGGCGATCATCGCGCTTCCCGCCAGCAAGGCCTGCGCGCGCGGCTCCGGGGCCTGCAGCCGCGGTAGCGCCAGAACCAGTTGGCCGGTGAAGTAGCCCAGGTGGGCGGCTCCGGTGATCGCCGCGGCCTGGCCCAACACCAATGTACGGACCGCGTCGGTCGGGTCCAGCGGCTCGCCCGCACGGACGTGCCGGCGGATCCGCAGGCCGAGCAGGAGCACCACGGCCGCCAGCACCAGCACCAGGAGCACCTGCAGCAGCACGACCGGGACGGGATTGTTCCCGCGCGAGGTCCACCACCGCAGAACCATCATGCTCAGGGCCGCCGCCACCACGAAGACGGTGACCAGGGTCTGCCATCGAAGGCGCTGCATCGATGTGGTCAGGACTCCTCGTCACGGCGCTGGACGGGCTGCCAGCGCGGCGCGAACGGCTTGGGGGTCTGCTCGGGGGAGGGCGTCTCGGTGCCGCGCGGGGGCCACGGTGCAGGTGTGTCCGCAGCCGCCGGTGCGGGCTCGGCGGGATCTGGCTCAGCAGGTTGCGTCTCGGCCTGCGCGGGCTCGGGCTCAGCCGGCTCGGGCTCTGGCTCGGCCGGCTCGGGCTCTGGCTCGGCCGGCTCGGGCTCGGGCTCAGCCGGCTCGGGCTCCGGCTCCGGTGCGGTCGCCGCAGGCTCTTGCGCGGGATCGGTCGCCTCGGGCTCGGACTCGGGCTCAGCCGGCTCGGGCTCTGGCTCGGGTTCGGCCGGCCCCGGCTCGGCTGATTCGGACGGGACGCGATCCGGCGTCGGGACCGAGGCCGGCTCGACCTCCTCCTGGCCGACATTGGGCGACGAGGACTGCTCGCCGGAAGCCTGCGCCCAAACCTGGGGCTCGGGGTCCGGCACTCCTGCGGGCTCCCCCTCGACGCCGGACTCACGTGCCGGCGAAACCTCACCCCCGGGCCGGGCGCCGCCGGACTCCGCGACCGACGCGACACCGGCTGGCTGGCCGGCATCGGGCTGCGCGGGATCAGCCGGGGCCGGATCGGCCGTCGGCGCCGGGTCGAGGTCGTCGGCCCCGTCAGGCGCCTCGTCCGGTTGCCCGGCCACGGAGACCTCGGAGCCATCGGGAGCCACCGGGAGCGCACCGGACTCGGCGGCAGCGGGAGCCTGCCACACCCCGGGCGCCTCCGGGGGCACCACCGAGGGCGCTGCCTGCTCGGCCTGCTGCCCGGGTTCGGACTCCTGCGGCGCCGGCGCGTCGTCGTCCTGTTGTGGAGGCACACTCGGCGGTGCCTCCTCACCCCGCGCGGGGACACCCTGCTCCGAGCCACCCTGCTCCGAGCCACCCACCTCGCGGCCCACCGGTGCGGGGGCGGCACTCTCCGAGATCACGAAGCTGGCCGAATCGGTGCCGCTCCCGGTACGTTCGAGCCAGTCCAGCGCGAGCCATCGCACCCCACCGCGGTCCGGAGCGGTTTCGGCCAGCATCGCCACCGGCCCGCCACCGAGGCCGGGAAGGAACGCATCGGCATCGGCCTGCGCCCAGGGCACCAGCACGAAGGCCCGCTCGTTCGCACGCGGGTGCGGCAATTGCAGGTGTTCGGCGGTGGAGGACACACCCTGATAATCGATAATGTCGATATCCACGGTGCGCTGACCCCAACGGTGGGTGCGGACGCGACCGTAACTGTCCTCCAGCGACTGAGCCAGTTCCAGCAGCCGGTTCGGTGACATGGTGGTCGTGGCCAGCACGACGGCGTTGAGGTAGTCCGGCTGGGCGACCGCATCGGCGGCGGTCACCGCGGCAGTACGTGCCAGCGGAGAGACCTCCTGCACCGTCAGGCCGGGTGCGCCGCGCAGATCGTCGACCACCCCCCGCAGCGTCGACCGTACATCGCCGACGTTGCCGCCCAGGCCCAGGACCACCGCGACCTCATCATCGGGTTCGCGGTCCAGCGCGTCGCTGCCGTCCTCCTCCGCCTCGGCCGGGGAGGGAGCCGGCACTCCCTCGTTGGGCGTGTACGGAGACGCCTCGAGCACCGGACCCGGCACCGCCGCGGCCCCGCTCGCGGCCGCGGATTCGGCACGGCTCGGTGCCGAACCGCCGGCACGGTCCGCCGCGCGGCTGATCCGCACCTGCACATCGGAGAACAACAGGCCCAGGGGCGCATCGGGCTTGTGCACGGTGACGTCCACCGCCAGCACCCGCGCGTGCGCCAGCACCGCATCGGCGATCCGGGCGGCCAGGGTCTCCAGCAGGTTCACCGGTTCGCCCTCGATGAGAGCGACCACCTCGGTTGCCACCGCGGCGTAGTCCACGGTCGCACCGAGGTCGTCACCTGCCGCAGCGTCTGAGGTATCGACGTGGATGTCCAGGTCCACCAGGAAGGTCTGGCCGTCCCGGCGCTCCTCCGGCAGGACCCCGTGCCGGCCCACTCCACCTAGTCCGACCAGCCGGATCACATCCGCCTCGGGTCGGTGCGCGTTCGCTGTCATAGCCGCCATTGTGGCCCGTCCTGTTCCGATTATCCCTGCGCGACATCCGGTGTCAGCGCCAGGGCCTGCTGGTCCAGACCCCGGGTCGCGGTCCGGAACTCCTGTGCCACGCGGACCGCATCGACCGAGATCGGCACGTCGTGCACCCGGACCGCCCAGGCGCCGGACCGGGCCACCAGGGCAGATATCGCCGCGCTGGCACGGTCCCGGAAGGTGGGCAGGGACTCGGCGCCGTGCCGGGCCAGCAACTCCCCGATGAAGCGTTTGCGCGAAGCCCCCACCAGCACCGGGAATCCGAGGTCCTGCAAGCGGTGCAGGTTCGCCAGCAGGATCCAGTTCGCCTCGGCGTCCTTGGCAAAACCCAAGCCGGGGTCGATGATGATCCGCTCCTCGGACACCCCGGCATCGACCACCGCCTGGACCTGGGCGGACAGTTCCGCCCGCACGTCCTCGACCACGTCGTCGTACTTCGTCAAGGAGGCCATCACGTCGGAGTGTCCGCGCCAGTGGGACAGGATGAACCGGGCGTCGCTCTCAGCGGCGACCGCGGCCATGTCCGGATCGGCGCGGCCCCCGGAGACGTCATTGATGATGCCGGCGCCCGCCTGCACGGCGACGCTGGCAACCTGTGCGCGCATCGTGTCCACACTGAGCACCGGAGCGTGCCCGAGCAGTCCCTCGATCACCGGGAGCACCCGGTCCAGTTCCTCTTGCACACCCACCCGGGAGGCTCCCGGGCGGGTGGACTCCCCACCGATGTCCAGGATGTCGGCGCCCTGGGCCAGCAGGTGGCGACCATGGGCGATCGCCACGTCACGTTCGAACCACTGGCCTCCGTCACTGAAGGAGTCAGGGGTGACGTTGACGATGCCCATCACCTGCGTGCGTGTGCTCACGACTCCAGGGTATGACGCCGGGCGCACTGTCGGCGCAGGATGGTGCGGCGGGATCTTCGACGGGAACAGTCGCCGGCTCGGCCTGTGGACCAGACCCGGTCCCGGTTCGTCAGGCGCAGTGCGGGTTGATCAGGCTCAGTGCCGGTTGATCAGGCTCATCGCCTCGGCCCGGGTGGGACCCTGGCGCATCATGCCCCGCACCGCGGAGGTGACGGTCCGCGAACCGGGCTTGCGCACTCCACGCATCGACATGCACAGGTGCTCGGCCTCGACCACCACGATCACCCCGCGGGCACCCAGCAGGTGCACCAACGCGTCGGCGACCTCGGTGGTCAGTCGCTCCTGCACCTGGGGGCGTTTGGCATAGACATCGACCAGACGGGCCAGTTTGCTCAACCCCGTGACCCGGCCGTGGGCGTCCGGGATGTAGCCCACGTGCGCCACCCCGTGGAAGGGCAGCAGGTGGTGCTCGCACATGGAGTACACCTCGATGTCGCGCACCAGCACCATCTCCTGGTGCTCGATGTCGAAGAAGGTCTGCACCACCTCGGCAGGGTCCTGGTGCAGACCCGAGAAGGACTCGGCCAGGGAACGGGCCACCCGCTCGGGCGTCTCCCGCAGGCCCTCGCGGTCGGGGTCCTCCCCGACGGCGAGGAGCAGGTCCCGCACGGCCCGAGCCACCCCGGCGGCGTCGTAGGGCCGCACTCTCCGGCGGTCCCCGACCACCCGCCCGGCTTCCGCGCCCCGCGGGCGGTCGCCGTCGCCGTCGGCCCTGCCCGGGTGGGGGCTCCGCCCGGGCGCAGGGTCCTGCGCGGGCGCGGCGTCGTGGTCTGCCATGGCAGGCACCTCCTGTGCGGGAACCGGCGGTGAGGGAGTCCTCGCGCCAGCCTATTGCGGCGGCACCGCCACCTTAGTGCGCGCCGGCCGCCACCTTACGGCGCGCTTGCCGCCACCGGGCGCAGTGCGCGATCCGAACCGGCCGGATGCACCATCGCGTGCCTACTTTTGCTTGTTGGTAGACATAAGTGCCCATAGGGTGGTTGCGACCCTCCGCATCGACCTAGGAGCACTCCCCGTGTCCCACTCCCTCCAGCTCTACACCCTGCGCAACCACCTCGACGAAGACCTGGACGGCACCCTGAAGCGGGTGGCCGAGTTCGGGTACACCCAGGTGGAGCCGTACCGGATCGTGCCCGAGACCGAGGCACTGGGAGCAGCGCTGCGTACGCACGGGCTCAGCGCCCCCACCACGCACGCGCCGCTGCTCGGGGAGAACCAGGCCGGGATCTTCGCCGCCGCCACACAACTGGGCATCGGCACCGTGATTCTGCCGGCCACTCCGGAGTCGGAGTGGACCAGCGCCGCAGGCGTGG
Organism: Pseudactinotalea sp. Z1732; assembly: GCF_049724975.1. Classification (NCBI taxonomy): domain Bacteria; kingdom Bacillati; phylum Actinomycetota; class Actinomycetes; order Micrococcales; family Cellulomonadaceae; genus Pseudactinotalea; species Pseudactinotalea sp. Z1732. Next base: position 14,282 of record NZ_JBMPQC010000001.1, read on the forward strand.
AGGCGATCGCCGCCGCCCTGAACCAGGCCGCGAGTGCCGCCGCCGAGCACGGTCTGAAGATCGGCTACCACAACCACTGGTGGGAGTTCGCGCAGATCGATGGCCGCACCGCGATCGAGTACTTCGCCGACCGACTCGACCCGGAGGTGGTCCTGGAGATCGACACCTACTGGGCCGCAGTTGCCGGGGTGGACCCGGTAGCCCTGATCGGCACCCTGGGACCGCGGGTGCAGTACCTGCACCTGAAGGACGGCCCGATCACCAGTGACGCCGCCGATCAGATGGCGCTGGGCGAGGGCTCGATGCCGGTACCGGACATTCTGGCGGCGGCCGAGCACCTGAAACTGGGCGTGGTGGAACTCGATGACCACCGCGGCGACATGTTCACCGCCGTGGAGCAGTCCCTGCGCTACCTGGAAGGGATCGCCAAGTGAGCGCTGCGACAGCCGGAGCAGCCGGGGCGGCACTGTCCGCGCAGGGTTCGGGACCGGTGGGGGTCGGGGTGATCGGGGCCGGGGTGATCTCCGGCGCCTACCTGCGGACCATGACCTCCTTCCCCGACCTGCAGGTGCACGCGATCGCCGACCAGAACGCCCGAGCCGCTGCGGACAGGGCCGAGGAGTACGCGATCCCCACCCACGGCGACGTCGAGGCGGTCCTGAACCACCCCGAGGTGGAGATCGTGGTGAACCTGACCACCCCGGCTGCGCACGTGGCGGTGGGCCAGGCCGCAATCGCCGCCGGCAAGCACGTGTGGAACGAGAAGCCGCTCGCCCTGGACGTGGACGCCGGGAAGTCACTGCTGGACCAGGCCGCCGCGGCCGGACTCCGGGTGGGCTGCGCACCCGACACCGTCCTGGGCACCGGCCTGCAGACCGCGCGCCGGATCATCGAGCGTGGCGACATCGGCACCCCGCTCACGGCGCTGGCGTTGATGCAGAACCCCGGCCCGGACCTGTGGCACCCCAACCCGGCGTTCCTGTTCGGGGAGGGCGCCGGCCCCTTGTTCGACATCGGGCCCTACTATCTGACCACCCTGATCCAGATCTTCGGCTCGGTGGCCACCGTGGCGGCACTGGCCTCCACCGCGCGCACCGAGCGCGTCATCGGGTCCGGCCCCAATGCCGGGCAGACCTTCGAGGTCACCGCCGACACCCATACCGGCGCGCTCATCGGATTCGCCTCCGGCGCCAGCGCCCAGGCGGTGTTCAGTTTCGACTCCCCGGCCCCGCGCACCGGGTTCGTCGAGATCGCCGGCAGCGAGGCCACCATCGCGCTACCGGACCCGAACCAGTTCGACGGGCAGATCCGGCTGTGGCGCACCGGCTCCGATGAGTGGGAGGCCATCGACTCCACCGGCCCCGCGCACGGACGGGGCCTGGGCGTGCTGGAGATGGCCCGGGCGATCCGCAGCGGCACCGGCCATCGGGCCAGCGGCGATCTGGCCCTGCACGTGCTGGAGGTGATGGCGTCGATCACCTCCTCGGCCCGCACCACCTCGTTCGTCTCGATAGGCTCCCGGGCACCGGACGTGCCGGTCCTGGACGACGGCTTCGATCCGGCCCGACCGACCCTGGGGGCAGCATGAGCGACGCAGCCACGGGCACCGGCAGCCCAGGCAGCACCGGCAGCCCAGGCACCGGGCCCCTGGGCGTGGCCTGCATCGGCTACGCGTTCATGGGCAAGGCCCACTCGGCCGCCTGGCGAGAGGTGAGCGCCCACTTCGACGTCCCGGCGACCTCGCGCCAGGTGCTGGTGGGACGCGATGCCGGCCAGGTGGCCGAGGCCGCCGCCACCTACGGGTGGGCCGAGTCCGCCACCGACTGGCGTGACGTGATCGCCCGGGATGACATCGACATCGTCGACATCTGCACACCGGGGGAGACGCACGCCGAGATCGCCCTGGCCGCCCTGGCCGCGGGCAAGCACGTCATGGTGGAAAAGCCCCTGGCCAACACCCTCACCGAGGCCGAGGCGATGGCCGCGGCCGCGACCGAGGCCACCGGGCGCGGGGCGTTCTCCATGGTCGGGTTCAACTACCGCCGGGTGCCGGCGCTGGCGCATGCCCGGAACCTGATCGCGCAGGGCGTCATCGGACAGGTCCGCCAGATCCGCGGGGCCTACCTGCAGGACTGGCTGGCCGACGCTCAGGCACCGATGACCTGGCGACTGCGGGCCGAGACCGCCGGATCGGGCGCCCTCGGCGACATCGCCAGCCACACCGTGGACCTGGTCGGCTTCCTGACCGGTTCCACCGCCACCGACGTGTCGGCCCGGCTGCAGACGTTCGTACCGCAGCGCCCGGGGCCCGCCGGGCCCGAGGACGTGACGGTCGACGACGGCGCCTGGCTGACCCTGGGCCTGTCCGGTGGGGCCGTGGCCGAGCGGGCGGTAGCCGGCGTGGAGGTCTCCCGGGTGGCGCTGGGCCGCAAGAACGCCCTCACCCTGGAGATCTACGGCACCGAGGGTGCGATCTGTTTCGACCTGGAGCGGTTGAACGAATTGCAGGTGCTGCGCGGCACCGACGCCGCCTCGCACGGGTTCGCCCGCGTCCTGATCACCGAGGAGGACCACCCCTACCTGTCCGCGTGGTGGCCACCGGGGCACGTGATCGGGTGGCAGCACACCTTCGTGCACCAGGTGCGCGACTTCCTCTCCGCACTGGACTCGGGGACCCCGCCCACGCCGTCGTTCGCCGACGGCCTGGCCACCCAACGGGTGTTGGCCGCCGCCCAGGAGTCCGCCCGGAACGCCTCGGCCACCATCACACTGGGGTCGGCCTGACCCGTCGATCCTGACCTGTCCCACCACCCACGAAGGAGTCACCATGGCACGCCCGTTCACCCTGTTCACCGGCCAGTGGGCCGACCTGACCCTGGAGGAGGTGGCCGAACTCGCCGCCGGGTGGGGCTATGACGGCCTGGAGATCGCGGTGTCCGGGGAGCACCTGGATGCCTGGCGCTGGGACGACGACGACTACATCGCCGATCGGTTGGGCATCCTGGAGCGGCACGGGCTGAGACTGTGGACGATCTCGAACCACCTCAAGGGTCAGGCGGTGTGTGATGACCCGATCGACTTCCGGCACCAGGCCATCGTGGGTGCCAGGGTGTGGGGCGATGGGGACCCCGAGGGGGTGCGCCAGCGCGCGGCCGAGGAGATGAAGCACACCGCCCGCCTGGCTCGGCGGCTGGGAGTGGACACCGTGGTGGGCTTCACCGGATCCTCGATCTGGCAGTACGTGGCGATGTTCCCCCCGGTACCGGCCGAGAAGATCGAGGCGGGCTACGCCGACTTCGCCGAGCGATGGAACCCGATCCTGGACGTCTTCGACTCCGAGGGCGTGCGGTTCGCCCACGAGGTGCACCCCAGCGAGATCGCCTATGACTACCACTCCACGGTGAAGACCCTGGAGGCGATCGGGCACCGGGAGGCGTTCGGGCTGAACTGGGACCCCTCGCACATGATGTGGCAGGGCATCGACGTCGTCGACTTCATCTACGACTTCGCTGATCGCATCTACCACGTGGACTGCAAGGACACCAAGATGCGGATGGGCAACGGCCGGGCCGGGATCCTGTCCTCGCACCTGCCCTGGGGCGATGGGCGGCGCGGCTGGGACTTCGTCTCCGCCGGGCGGGGAGACGTGCCGTGGGAGCAGGCGTTCCGGGCGCTGACCGCGATCGGATACGACGGGCCGATCTCGGTGGAGTGGGAGGACGCGGGGATGGACCGGCTGGTGGGTGCCCCGGAGTCACTGGCAGCGCTGAAGAAGTTCGACTTCGAACCGTCCACCCAGTCCTTCGACGCCGCCTTCAGCCAGGACTGACCGGGCCGCGCCACCCGCCACGCGCCACCCCGACAGCGGGGCTACTGCCCGGGGGCCGGTGGCTCCGGGTCCGGTGCGGGCGCGGTGCCGGTGGGCGGGTTCGCCGTCTCGCCCCCGGCGGCGGCGGCCTGGTCCTGGGGCAGTTCCTGGCCCTCGCCTCCGGCGATCTCCCGGGAGGAGCGCACCGGCGGTTTGTCGCTGATGGTGCGCTGCTGACTGGACAGCCACACCGGGCGCGGGTCGCGCTTGGTCACGGCGGCGAAGATCTCCGCGAGTTCCTGCTGGTTCAGGGTCTCCCGCTCCAGCAGTTCCAGCGCGAGTTCGTCGAGCACGTGGCGGTACCCGGTCAGGATCTCCCAGGCCTCGTCATGGGCAGACTCGATCAGCCGGCGCACCTCGGCGTCGACCCGGCCGGCCACGTCCTCGGAGTACTCCCGCTCGTGGCCCATGTCCCGGCCGAGGAACACCTCGCCGGAGGCCGAGCCCAGTTTGATCGCCCCGACCCGTTCGCTCATCCCGAACTCCTTGACCATCCGCCGTGCGGTGGCGGTGGCCTTCTCGATGTCGTTGGAGGCGCCGGTGGTGGGGTCGTGGAAGACGATCTCCTCGGCCACCCTCCCACCCATGGCGTAGGCGAGTTGGTCGAGCAGTTCGTTGCGGGTGGTGGAGTACTTGTCCTCGGCGGGCATCACCATCGTGTACCCCAGGGCCCGCCCGCGCGGCAGGATGGTCACCTTGGTGACCGGGTCGGTGTAACGCAGCGCCGCTGCCACCAGCGCGTGTCCGCCCTCGTGGTAGGCGGTGAGTTTGCGCTCCTGCTCGTTCATCACCCGGCTGTGCTTCTGCGGGCCGGCGATCACCCGGTCGATGGCCTCGTCCAGGGCCTTGTTGGTGATCGTGGTGCCGTGGGTGCGGGCGGTCAGCAACGCGGCCTCGTTCAACACGTTCGCCAGGTCGGCGCCGGTGAATCCGGGGGTGCGCTTGGCCACCATGTGCAGGTCCACGTCCGGGGCCATCGGCTTGCCCTGGGAATGCACCGCCAGGATCGCCTCGCGACCCTTGAGGTCCGGTGCTTCCACGGTGATCTGCCGGTCGAACCGGCCCGGGCGCAGCAGGGCCGGGTCCAGGATGTCGGGCCGGTTGGTCGCGGCGATCATGATGACGTTGGCGTTGGCGTCGAAGCCGTCCATCTCCACCAGCATCTGGTTCAGGGTCTGCTCGCGCTCGTCGTGCCCGCCACCAAGGCCGGCGCCGCGCTGGCGACCCACGGCGTCGATCTCGTCCACGAAGATGATCGCCGGAGCGTTCGCCTTGGCCTGCTCGAACAGGTCCCGCACCCGCGAGGCTCCCACGCCCACGAACATCTCCACGAAGTCCGAGCCGGAGATGGTGTAGAAGGGCACTTCGGCCTCACCGGCCACCGCCCGGGCCAACAGTGTCTTACCCGTCCCGGGCGGCCCGTACAGCAGCACGCCCTTGGGGATCTTGGCGCCCACCGCCTGGAACTTGGCCGGGTCGGCGAGGAAGTCCTTGATCTCCTCCATCTCCTCCACGGCCTCATCGGCTCCGGCCACGTCGGAGAACCGCACCTTCGGGGTCTCCTTGGTGACCTGCTTGGCCTTGGACTTGCCGAAGTTCATCATCCGCGACCCGCCGCCCTGCATGCGGGAGAGGATGAACCAGAACACCCCGATCAGCAGCGCGATGGTCAGGAACGTCATGAGGAACGTGGTCCACCACGGGGTCTGCGGCACCACCGAGTTGTACCCGCCCTCGGGCTCGGCGGCCACGATCGCCTCGATCACGGCCTCGCCCTGGGGCTCGGTGTAGTAGAACTCCAGGTCGGTGCCCTTGCTCTCCCCGTCCACCTCGTAGTCCTCGGACAGGACCAGGTTCACCCGCTGTTGCCCGTCGGTGATCTGCACCTGTTCCACGGTGTCGCCGGCGAGCAGCTCCAGGCCGGTGGAGGTGTCGATCTCCTCCACGCCCGGAGCGGAGAAGATGCGGATACTGAGCCAGAGCATGGACAGGGCGATGAGGATCCAGATGAATGGACCTCGGAAGAGTTTCTTGACGTTCATCTCCGGGGGGTGCGCCCCGTCCCTCCTGCTCGCAGTGTTCGCAGCATGACGCTATCCGACGCACCGGGGCGAAGCGGCGCGTGTTCGCCCATGGCGTCACAGCGGGGCCCCGATTGTGTCCGAGACCACACCGCGGTCGGAACCGGGTGCTCCGCTCGGTGGTCCGGACGCCAGCGACCGGTGGCGCGGCTCACGTGTCGTAGACGTGCGGGGCCAGGGTTCCCACGAAGGGCAGGTGCCGGTACCTCTCGGCGTAATCCAGGCCGTACCCGACCACGAACTCATCGGGCACGTCGAAGCCCACGTACCGCACGTCCACATCGACCTTGGACGCGGCCGGCTTGCGCAGCATCGCCGCCACCTCCACCGAGGCCGGCCCACGGGAGCGCAGGTTCGCCAGCATCCAGGACAGCGTGAGCCCGGAGTCGACGATGTCCTCGACCACCAGCACGTGCTTACCGTGCAGATCGGTGTCCAGGTCCTTCAGGATCCGCACCACCCCGGAGGACTTGGTGCCCGAGCCGTAGGAGGAGATGGCCATCCAGTCCATCCGGGCGTCGGCGTTCAGGCGCCGGGACAGGTCGGCCATCACCATCACGGCGCCCTTGAGCACCCCGACCAGCAACACCTCGCGGCCGGCGTAGTCGCGATCGATCTCGGCCGCCATCTCATCCAGACGGGTGTGCAACTGCTCCTCGGTGAGCAGGATCTTCTCCAGATCCTCACCCATCGTGCTGGCGTCCACGCGGTCCTCCTGATTCGTCGGCTCGGTCCGGCCGGGACCGCTCATGCCCATCGGTCCGCAGCGGTCCTGCTGGGCCCAACTCTAGGTTCCCACACCGGCGAACCGCACGGACGCCACCGGGTAGGTGGATCGGGCCCTGGCCGCGCCAGTGCGTCAGCAACGCATCCACGGCTTGCACATGCGCGGCGTTCAGCGATCCGGCGGGGCTGCCGGCTCGCACCGCGGCCGCGCGCAGCACCCGGGTGCGCAACGCCGTCGGGCCCTGCGCCAGCACGGCGACGGCGAGGACGACGACGCCCGCCCGGTCCGGACAGTGCCCGGCCTGCGTGGGGCTCACCCCGCCCGACCGGGCCGCCGAGCGGGGCGCGGACGTCGTGCTCACCTCGCCCGGTGCCTGCTCGGCCCGGGCACCGAGTTCCCGCGCGAGTTCATCGAGCAGGTCGGCATCGGCCCGGGCCAGGTCGGCGGTGCGGCCCAGGGCACCGATGACCTCCGGCCCGAGCACCCGGCTCAGGGCCGGCAGCACCTGCTCCCGCAGCGCCGCGCGTGGCAGCGGGGCGTCGTCGGCGGTGCGCCAGGGTCCCTCGGCGGTGTTGGCCGGATCGTGCCACGGCGTCAGGCCCGCCTCGGCACAGGCGGCCTCGGTCTGGGCCCGGCGCACCCCGAGCAGGGCTCGCAGGTACGGCCCGCGCACCGGGTCCATCCCGGCCAGGGAGCGGGTGCCCGAGCCGCGGGCCAGGGCCAGCAGCACCGTCTCGGCCTGGTCATCCAGGGTGTGGCCCAGCAAGATCGCCGCGGCGCCGGTGTCCCGGGCGGCGCGTTCCAGTGCCTCATAGCGCAGCGCGCGGGCGGTGGCCTCCGGACCCAGCCCGCCCGGGACGTCGGGCCGGGCGCGGTAGACCAGCGCCGGTTCCAGGCCCAGGCCGGCGCACGCCTCGATCGCGGTGGCACTGACCTGTGCCGAGCCGGGCTGCATGCCGTGGTCCACGCTCACCGCCCCCGCGCGCAGACCGAGGCGCGGGGCCACGAAGGCGGTCGCTGCGGCCAGCGCGAGGGAGTCCGCGCCACCGGAGCAGGCCACCATGACCAGGTCCCTGGGCACCAGCGCCGATTCCTCCAGCCGCCGGCGCAGCAGTGTGCGCACCGCACCGCGGACCGCGGCGGTGCCCGGCGGCATGGTGGGCATCGCCGGTGGTCTCAGCCGTGCACCCGGGCCAGCCAGGCGTCCGGGTCGGAGATCTCCTCGGAGGCCGGCAGGTTCGCCGCGTCGGTCCACACCGCGTTCAACCCCTCGTGGCCAACCGTGTCCACCACGGCCCGCACGAACGCGGCACCGTTGCGGTACTGGGCGAGTTTGGCGTCCATCCCCATCAACCGGCGCAGGATCGCCTCGGCCCACCCCGGGGAGTTGCGGCGCTTGTCGAAGGCGGCCCGGATCCGGCTGACCGTGGGCACCACCTGGGGGCCCACGGCGTCCATCACCACGTCGGCATGGCCCTCCAGCAGCGACATCACCGCCACCGTGCGGCCCATCATCTCGTGCTCGGACTCGGTCATCACCGAACCCAGCAGCGCCCCGGCCGGTTCGGTGCTGTCGGAACCGATCGCCCGCGGCAATGCCGAGATGAAGTCGCGCAGCCGGTCGGCGGCACTCTCCTGAGCCAGCATCGAGCCCATCAACTCACGCATCAGGCCGGCCAGGTGCTCGGGCAGCCAGGGGGCGGCGGCGAACTGCAGGGCGTGGGTCTGCTCGTGCAGGGCCACCCACAGGTGGAAGTCGCCCGGATCCAGTCGCAGCTCCCGCTGCACGTGCAGCACGTTCGGAGCCACCAGCATCAGCCGCCCGCCGGACCCCGATCCGCGTCCGCCATGAGCGCCACCGGCGGCGCCGGCGAACGGGTCGTACTGGCCCAGCACCCGGCTCGCCAGCAGCGGGAGCACCACACCCAGTTCCTCTCCGGCCAGGCGCGCCGAGGCACGGTTGGGCGCCTCGGGCAACAGCCCGTCGGTGAGGTGGGCGAACGTGGCGATATTCGCCCCGATCCAACGCCCCCGGTCCACCACGTACACCGGTTCCGCGGCGATCCGGGACGCCGGCTCGGTCAGGCCGGTGACCTCACCGACGAGTTCGGGTGCGCGCGCGCCGGCCGAGCGGAGCGACTCCACCAGCAGTGAGGCCTCGCCGCGCTCGGTGCGGGGGCCGGGGCGCACCAGGGCCCGGGCCCGGCGGGTGGCGGCCGACCAGTCCACGGACGAGACGGTCTCGGGCTGGGCGGTCGATGCAGGCGCGGTCATAACCCCAGCCTACGCTCGCCGGATGCCCCGGTACGCTCGGGACCACCGGCAACGAGAACTGTGCCCTGCCCCGGTGGGCGACGGGGACGAACGCGCACTCAACACCCGCAGTCGGCGATGCGGGAGGCCCAGTCGTCCACGGTCAGGCGCGCCAGGTAGGCCGCGCCGCGTTCGAAGTCACCGGTCAGCACGGTGAAGGCGAGCACCCGTCCGTCGGCGGTGTGCACCATCCCGGTCAGGGACACCACCTGCGGCAGCGTGCCGGTCTTGGCCGCGAGCGCCCCGGCCGCAGCCGTTCCGCCCAGGCGGTCCCGTAGCGTGCCCTCCAGCGCCCCCACCGGCATCCCGCGGATCGCGTCGGCCAGGTGCGGGTGCTCCGGGGACGCGGCCAGTTGCACCGCCTCGGTGAGGACCCGGGCGTTCACCCGGCTATCGGAGCTCAGGCCCGAGGTGTCCGCCAGGCTGACGCCCTCGACGTCCACCCCTAGCCCCTCCAGGACCTCCAGCACCGCCGCCCCGGAGCCGCTGAAACTGGTCTCCCCCTCGATCGCGTGTGCCGTCATCCGCCCGAGCACCTCGGCGAGCGGGTTGTCCGAGGCCTGCAGGGTGTAGGCCACCAGGTCCGCCAGGGGCGCCGAGGTGACCTCCCCCAGCACCGTCTCACCCAGGGAGGAGCCGCGTTCGATCTCGGTGACCTCCACGCCGCGCTCGTCCAGCCGCTCGGCGAACATCTCCGCAGCGGCCATCGCCGGGTCCTGCTGGCGGGCGTTGGTGCCCTGCTGGCGGCCCAGGTCCACCGCGATCGGCCGGATCGGCATCGCCCAGCCGCCGGTGCGGTCCCCGTCGGTCCAGTTCGGCCCCATCAGCGGTCCGGTGAACAGGGTGTCGTCCAGGCTCAGGGTCACCTGCGTGGTGCCGTCGGCCAGCAGGCTCTCGGCCACCTGCCCGGCCAGGTCGCCCAGCCCGCCGCGGCGCAGCGGCCCGCTCGCCGCCCCCTCGTCGGCGGCCAACGTGATGTCCCCACCACCCACCAGCACGATCTGGCCCACTCCGCCATCGACCACCCGGGTGGGGAAGGTGTGCTCGGGGCCCATGGTCTCCAGGGCCGCCACGGCGGCGAGCAACTTCAGCGCCGAGGCCGGCGCGCGCAGTTGCCCGGCGTTCTCATCGAGCAGCACCTCCCCGGTGAGCAGGTCGGTCACCATCACCGAGGGGTCCGGGCCGGCGCGCTCGTCATCGAGCAGGGCCGCAGTCAGCGACGCCAACGACTCCGTGCTCGGAACAGGAGCGGCATCGTCCGGGCCCGGGGCCACCGCGCCCAGGTCCGCCGCAGCCGGCACCTGGGCGGTCGGGAAGGGTTCGGCATCCGGCCAGGGTTCGTCGGTGGTGAGCAGTCCCGGGACGATGTCGCGGATGTCCAGGTAGACGTAGCCGCCCAGCAGCACCAGCACCACCAGCAGCGGGAAGAGCCGACGACGACGGCGTTGGCGCGCGCGGGCACGTGCGGCCGGGGAGGGCTTGCGTCCCCGCCCCGAACCACCCCGCGACGCACCTGAGCCGCTCGGGCGCGCACCGGCGCGACCGTCGTGGCCGGCTGGCGGGCGGGACCCGGGCCGGTGCTGCCCGGAGGAGCCCGCGCCCGCAGCAGCCGGGCTACGGCGCCCGGGCTGCGCCGTCGGCCTTCCCGTGGATGTGCCGGGGCGTTTACGGGCCGGTCCGCCACCACCGCGCCCCGGGGTGCACGCGGACCGGTTGGCCCCAGACTGGCGATCTACCACCCGCTTCTCCGCTCCTGACCGTGTTCGGCGGTGCCGACGTTAGGCACCCACCAGAAGGCTAGGCCACACTAGGCTCAGATCACGTCAACGATTCAGGAGAGCCGGCAGTGGAATTCGACGTCACGATTGAGATCCCCAAGGGGCACCGCAACAAGTACGAGGTGGACCACGAGACCGGCCGCATCCGCCTGGACCGGATGCTGTTCACCTCCACCCGGTACCCCGACGACTACGGCTACATCGACGGCACGCTCGGGGAGGACGGCGATCCGCTGGACGCCCTGGTACTGCTGGAGGAGCCGACGTTCCCGGGCTGCCTGATCCGCTGCCGGGCGCTGGGGATGTTCCGGATGCGCGATGAGGCCGGTGGGGACGACAAGGTGCTGTGCGTGCCCAAGGCGGACCAGCGGGCCAGTTGGCGCAGCGACATCGACGACGTCTCGGAGTTCCACCGCCTGGAGATCCAGCACTTCTTCGAGGTGTACAAGGACCTCGAGCCGGGCAAGTCGGTCGAGGGCGCGCACTGGGTGGGCCGCGAGGAGGCCGAGGCCGAGATCACCCGCTCCTTCCAGCGCGCCAAGGACGAGGGCTACACCCACCCCACGCCCTGGCAGACCTGAGCAGACGCTACCGGGCGCACGATCGTGGCCTGCGCGCGCCCCGTGACCGGCCCGCCCGGGTTCGCGCTCAGGGGCTCAGCGCAGTGCGCGCACGCCCCCGCCGGGAACCAGTGGCTCGTGCAGGGTCAGGGACGCCCGACCATCGGCAGCACGTTGGTCCACCAGACCGGTACCCGCTCCACGGTCTTGCCGGGCGCGGGGGCGTGTACCCGCATGCCGTTCCCGGCGTAGATGGCCACGTGGTAGATGCCGGAGGCCTGACCATTGCTGGAGTAGAAGATCAGGTCGCCCGGGCGCATGCTGTTGACCGGAACCTTCGCCACCGCGGCGTACTGGTCCCTGGTGGTGCGAGGCAGGGACCTGCCGGCGTTCTGGAAGGCCCGCTGCGTCAGACCGGAGCAGTCATAGGAGTTCGGTCCGGCCGCGCCGAAGACGTAGGGCTTACCGATCTGGGTCGATGCCCAGTTCAGGGCGGCCTGGCCCACCGAGGCTGAGGAGCCGCCACCGTTGCTGGGCGGTGGGGTGGGAGTTGGGGTCGGGGTCGGCGTCGGCGTGGGCGTCGGCGTGGGCGTCGGGGTTGGGGTCGGCGTGGGCGTCGGCGTCGGGGTTGGGGTCGGCGTCGGCGTGGGTGTCGGGGTTGGGGTCGGCGTCGGGGTTGGGGTCGGCGTCGGCGTCGGGTTCGACGGCGAGGGGGCCGGATCCGGGTCCGACGGCGAGGGGGCCGGGGTCGACGGTTCCGGCGAGGAGTTCCCCGAGGATCCCGAGCCGGAGCCAGGCTCGGACTGGGACGCGGAGCCGGTGTCGGACTCCGGCTGAGCCGGCTCCACGTTCAGTGCCGCCGCCGCTGCACGGTTCTCGCGCTCGCGGCGCTGCTCCTCGAGGCCGTTCTGGCGCTGCTCCTCCAGTTCGTAACTGGTCTGACGCAGCGTGGCCAGCTGGCCGATCAGATCGGTGCGCTGGGCCGCGGTGCTCTGCTGGATCTGCAAGGCCTCCTGGTAGGCGGCCTCGGCCTCCTGGTGGCGCAGCTCCAACTCAGCGGCGGCGTCAGCCTTCTCCGCCACCGCCCGCTCGGCCCGGTCGTGCATGAGAGCGGCCACGATCTCGGCCGCATCCAGGCGCTGGAATGCCTCGTCGGCACCGCCCCCGAGCCGGTCGAACGTGGTGGCCCGGTGCATCGCGTCCTGGACCCCGCTGGCGCTGAGGAACACCTCAAGGTGCCCCAGCCCACCGTTGTTGCGGTAGGCGGCGGTGGCCAGGCGTGCGACGTCCTCGCTGGCCTCGAGCAGTTCGGCGTCGGCTCGGGCGGCATCATCGGCGGCCGAGAGTTCCTCGGCCTCGGCCGTCTCGAGATCGATCGCTGCCTGGTTGTACAGGTCGGTGGCGATCGCGGCTTCCTGCTCGGCGACCTCGAGGCTGGCCGCGTTGGTGACCAGTTGCACTTCGAGCCGGGCGACCTGCCCGGCGGTGTCGTCAACCTGGGCCCAGGACTCCTCGATGTCGTCCTGACTGGGGATCTGCGGTGAGGCTGAGGCCGCCGCGATCCCGGCCGAACCGGCCAAGAGGAAAGCGGAGAGGAAAGCGACGCCACGACGTGAATGTCGTGCAGAACCCATGACCTACTCCATCCCCGACGGCTTACTCACCTACTGCTACCGGCGTGTCGCGTTGACCAGCCGCCTCCCACACCGTAGTGCACAAGCGCCCACTTGTGAACACCAGCACCGATATTCACAACTGTCACACTGTTCCCATTGAACGCGATCAACACATTTCCCGTGCCGGGATCGCCCACCTTGCTCCTTGGGTGTGAGGAAGATCATGACGCCGGAGCTGATTGCGCCTAGATTGGCCGGAGGCCACCAGTCGCGGTCGTCGAGGAGCAGGGGAGCCCATGACCGGCACAGCCAGAGGTGTCATCGCCCGGAGCAGGAACGCACCGGTCGAACTCGTCGAGATCGTGGTGCCCGAACCCGGGCCCGGGGATGCGGTGGTGACCGTCGAGGCGTGCGGGGTGTGTCACACCGATCTGCACTACCGCGAGGGCGGCATCAACGACGACTTCCCCTTCCTGCTCGGCCACGAAGCCGCCGGAACGGTCGAAGCGGTCGGCGAAGGCGTCTTGGACGTGGCGCCGGGAGACTTCGTGATCCTGAACTGGCGTGCGGTCTGCGGGCAGTGCCGTGCCTGCTCCCGGGGCCGGCCCTGGTACTGCTTCGACACCCACAACGCCAACCGTCCGATGACCCTGACCGATGGCACGCCGCTGAGCCCAGCCCTCGGCATCGGGGCATTCGCCACCAGAACCCTGGTCGCCGCCGGCCAGTGCACCAAGGTGGACCGCCACGCCGCCGCCGCGGCAGCCGGCCTGCTCGGTTGTGGCGTGATGGCCGGCTTCGGCGCCGCGGTCAACACCGGCGGCGTCACCCGGGGGGACTCGGTGGCCGTGATCGGCTGCGGCGGCGTAGGCAATGCCGCGATCGCCGGGGCACACCTGGCCGGGGCCACCACGATCGTTGCCGTGGATATCAGCGATCGGAAGCTGGAACTGGCCCGCACCTTCGGGGCCACGCACACCGTCAACTCCTCGGCCACGGACCCGGTCGAGGCTGTCCGGGAACTGACCGGTGGATTCGGCGCCGATGTGGTGATCGAGGCGGTCGGCCGGCCCGAGACCTACGAGCAGGCCTGCTACGCCCGTGACCTGGCCGGCACCGTCGTGCTGGTGGGTGTGCCCACGCCGGAGATGACCGTCGAGTTGCCACTCCTGGAGATCTTCGGCCGCGGCGGTGCGCTGAAGTCCAGTTGGTACGGCGACTGCCTACCAAGCCGGGACTTTCCTATGCTGATCGACCTGTACCGGCAGGGCCGCTTCGATCTCGATGCGTTCGTCACCGAGACGATCGGCCTGGACGAAGTGGAAGGAGCGTTCGAGAAGATGGCCCGCGGCGAGGTATTGCGTTCGGTGGTGATCCTGTGAGCACCGCACGGATCTCCCACACCACCACATCCGGCACCTTCTCCCTGGACGGGGGCACCTGGGAGGTGGACAACAACGTCTGGGTGCTCGGCAACGACGCCGAGTGCGTGGTGATCGACGCCCCGCACGAGGCCGGACCGATCCTGGAACTGATCGGCTCCCGCCGCCTGGTGGCGGTGCTGTGCACGCATGCCCACGATGACCACATCACCGCCGTCGGCGACCTCTACGACGCCACCGGTGCGCCGTCCTACCTGCACCCCCGGGACCGGATGCTGTGGGACCGCGTGTACGAGGTGGGCCCGGACCGCGAGCTGGCCGATGGCCAGGTGATCACGGTGGCCGGGGTCGAGATCCACGTGCTGCACACCCCGGGCCACTCCCCCGGCGCGTGCTGCTTCCACGTGCCCGAGTTGGACGTGGTGTTCACCGGGGACACCATGTTCGCCGGAGGGCCGGGCGCCACCGGACGCTCGTTCAGCAGCTTCGACACCATCATCGACTCGATCACCGACCAACTCCTCACGCTGCCAGGGCAGACGACCGTACACACCGGGCACGGGCCGTCCACCACCATTGCGGCCGAGGCCCCCCATCGGCAGGAGTGGATCGACCGCGGCCACTGAGCCGGGTTCGGCGCGGCCACCGCGTCCGCCATATGAGACAGGGTGTCCGCGGGCGAAGGTGACGCTTAGGGTGAGGATCATGTTCGGTCGAATGTGCAGCCCACTCGCGCATCCGGCCTGCCCGAAAATCGGCTGATGCGGAGTCGCGCAGATCCGCGCGCCCGCTGCCTGCCCGATGCGCCCCCGATCCAGGGATGATTGGTTCGGTAGCGCCGCCGCCGGGCCGCTCATCCCTCCACCTTCAGCGAGAGAGAGCCCGATGAGCGACAACTGGAACTTCGAGACCCGTCAGATTCACGCCGGCCAGACGGCGGACTCCGCCACGGGCGCCCGCGCACTGCCGATCTACCAGACCACGTCCTTCGTCTTCAAGGACACCGATGAGGCCGCCAACCGGTTCGCCCTGTCCGACCTGGGCCCGATCTACACCCGGATCACCAACCCGACCCAGGCCGCGGTCGAAGACCGGATCGCCTCCCTCGAAGGCGGCGTGGGCGGGTTGCTGGTCGCATCCGGCCAGGCCGCGGAGACGCTGGCGATCCTGAACATCGCCGAGGCCGGTGACCACCTGGTGGCCAGTTCCAGCCTGTACGGGGGCACCTACAACCTGCTGCACCACACCCTGCCCAAGTTCGGCATCACCGTCACCTTCGTGGCGGACCCGGCCGACCCGCAGGCCTGGCGCGAGGCCGCACAGGAGAACACCAAGCTGTTCTTCGGCGAGTCCATCCCCAACCCCAAGGGCGATGTGCTCGATGTCGAGGCGATCGCCGGCGTCGCCCATGACCTCGGCGTGCCGCTGGTGGTGGACAACACCGTGGCGACCCCGTACCTGCTGCGCCCGCTGGAGTGGGGCGCGGACGTGGTGGTGCACTCGGCCACCAAGTATCTGGGCGGGCACGGCACCACCATCGCCGGGGCGATCGTGGACGGCGGCACCTTCGACTACGCGAAGTACCCGGAGAAGTACCCCAACTTCAACACCCCCGACCCCAGCTACCACGGCCTGGTCTACGCCCGTGACCTCGGCGTGGACTCCCCGTTCGGGGCGAACCTGTCCTTCATCCTCAAGGCCCGCGTGCAGCTGCTGCGCGACCTGGGACCGGCGGCCTCCCCGTTCAACGCCTTCCTGATCTCCCAGGGCGTGGAGACGCTGTCGCTGCGGATGGAGCGGCACGTGGCCAACACGCACAAGGTAGCGACGTACCTGCAGGGCCAGGACCAGGTCGAGAAGATCTACTGGGCCTCGCTGCCGGACAGCCCCTATTACGAGCTGGCAACCAAGTACACCCCCCAGGGTGCCGGTGCCGTGATCTCCTTCGACATCGCCGGCGGGCTGCAGGCAGGCAAGGCGTTCGTGGACGCACTGGAGTTGCACTCCCTGGTCGCCAACATCGGCGACGTGCGCTCGCTGGTGATCCACCCGGCCTCCACCACCCACTCCCAGCTCACCCCGGAGGAGCAGGCCGCCAGTGCGGTCAGCCCGGGCCTGGTGCGCCTGGCGGTGGGCCTGGAGCACATCGATGACATCCTGGCCGACCTGGACAAGGGGTTCGCGGCCGCCGCGGCCGTGAGCGGCACCGCCGGGACCCGGTCCACCACCCCCGAGACAGCATGAGGCCGACACCACCGGATGAGATCACACCGGGGTCCTACCGGCGGCCGGCCCCGGCCGGCGGTGAGCCCCCCACGGTGGCCCGCCCCCGCCGTCGGCCGTTGACCGGGCCGGTACCGGCGTCGGCGGCCTGGCGCCAGGGTGACCCGGTCGGCCGGCGGCACTTCGCCGACCTGGGGCCGTTGCACCTGGAGGCCGGTGGCCGGCTACCCCAGGTGACGTTGGCCTACCAGACCTGGGGCACGCTGAATGCGCGCGGGGACAACGCGATCCTGATCCTGCACGCCCTGACCGGGGACTCCCACGTGACCGGCGATGCCGAACCCGGCCACCCCACAGCCGGCTGGTGGTCGGGGCTGGTGGGTCCGGGCAAGGCGATCGACACCACTCGCTACTTCGTGGTGGCCCCGAACGTGCTCGGTGGGTGTCAGGGCAGCACCGGACCTTCCAGCAGCGCCCCGGACGGTACCCCGTGGGGTAGCCGGTTCCCGTACCTGACCGCCCGGGACCAGGTAGCGGCGGAGATCGAGTTGGCCGACCGGCTCGGGATCGGCACCTGGGCCGCGGTAGTGGGCGGGTCGATGGGTGGTCACCGCGTCCTGGAGTGGGCGGTGAGCACGCCGGGCCGGGTGGGCAAGGTGGTGGCGATCGCCACCTGCGCCCAGACATCCGGGGACCAGATCGCCTGGGCGCACGCCCAGTTAGGTGCGATCCGCTCCGACCCGCGCTACCGCGGCGGGGACTACTACCAGGCCGCCGACGACGACGGGCCGCACCACGGCCTGGGCGTGGCCCGCCAGATCGCGCACACCACCTATCGCAGCGCCAAGGAACTGGACCAGCGGTTCGGTCGCATCCCCCAGGGCGCCGAGGAGCCCCTGGGCGGGGGCGGACGGTTCGCCGTGCAGTCCTACCTGGACCACCACGCCGGCAAGCTCGCGCGACGCTTCGACGCCAACTCCTACGTGGTACTGACCGACGCGATGCTCACCCATGATCTGGGTCGGGACCGGGGCGGAGTCGACTCGGCGCTGGCGGAGATCACCGCCCCGACGCTGTCGGTCTCGGTGGACTCCGACCGGTTGTTCCTGCCCGAGCAGGGGCTCCGGATCGCCAACGGGGTGCGCGATGGCACCTTCCGGTTGCTGCGCTCGGACTACGGCCACGACGGTTTCCTGGTGGAGACCGACCAGCTCGGCGCGGTCGTGGGTGAGTTCCTGGCGCACTGAGGGGAACGTCCCCGCCCGGTCCGGCGCCTGTGCGGCAGCGAGGGTGCGTGGTTGACTACCACCACCGCGGACCACGGCCGGAGGAGCACGATGGATCTGACCCTGCAGCGCCTGAGCACCGAACTGCGCGACCAGTGGGACCTGTTGCGGACCCGGCTGGAGGAGTTGCCCCCGGACCGTTATGCCGACCCCTCCGGGCTACCCGGCTGGAGCGTAGCCGACCTGGTCGCCCACCTGGGGCTGGCGATGGGTGCCCTGGCCGCAGCCGAGACGGTTCCCGAAGCCGAGCCGCTATCGCTGAGTGAGTACGTGCAGGGCTACGCGCCCGCGGCCCCGACCATCCGGGACCGGTCGATCGAACTGGCCGAGCGGAACGCCGAGGACCCCTTGGGCGGCCTGGACCGCGCGGCGCAGGAGGCCTTCACCGGCTTGGAGCGGCTCAGCACCGGCGGTGGTGCCGCCGTGGTGCAGGGCCGGCGCGGGCCGCTGCGGCTGCGTGACCTGGTGCTGACCCGGCTGGTGGAACTGGTGGTGCACGGCTATGACCTGGCGCGGTTCCTGGGGCCACCGGTGCCGGTGACCGGGGCCGCCCGGAGGATCGTGGCACAGGCGCTGCTGGAGATCCTGGAGCACCGCACCGGGTACGACCTGGCCGTGGCCGATGAGGCCGCCTGGATCCGCGCCGCTGCGGGCCGGATCACCTGGGCGCAGGCGATCGACGCCGGCGCGCTGCGCCCGGAGCACCTGGCCGATGGCACCCCGGACCTGACGCAGGCGCTGCCGCTGTTCTGAGGGAGGCGGCCGTCGTGCCGCGGCAGGGGGCCGAGGGACGTGCCGCACGAGCACCGACGACGGCGGGGCCTACCCGGTGTGTACCGGCTGCGGCAGGCCCGACGCGGCCGAACGCTGTGCGGCGGTGACCACCGCGAGGGTGCGCAGACCCACGTCGCCGTCGGGGCGGGGCGGCCGGCTCGAGCGCACCGCGTCGAGGAACTCGGCGATCATCCGGGCGTCCAGGTCCGCACCGAAGGCGGTGTGCGCCGGGCCGTGCTCGGTGTAGCCAGTGAGGTGGCCGGCGAAGGGGTCGATCCGCATCGACCCGGCGGTGCCGTGGACCTCCAGGGTCAGCCCGCCCCAGTTGGGAGCGTGGTCGGGCACCGACCAGGAGCAGTCGATGGTGGCGATCACCCCGGAGGGGTATCGCACCGAGACCACTCCCCCGGTCTCCACATCGCGGCCGGCCTCACTGCGTAGGATCCGGTTGGTGACCGCGTAGACCTCCTCGGCGGCTTCCCCGAGCAGTTCGTCGATCAGGTCCGACACGTGCACCACGTGGTCCATCAGCGCACCACCACCGGAGCGTTCCGGATCGGTGAACCAGGTGCGCTGGGCCAGCGGCATCTTGCCGTTGTTGGTGCCGTGGATGGAGATGATCTGCCCGAGTTCACCGGCGCGGACCCGGGCCAACAGTGCGGCGAAGGCGCTGTGGAACCGCACCGGGTAGGCCGTCATCAGCCACACGCCGGCGTCCCGAGCGGCCTGCACCATCTCACGGGCTTGCGCGTCGTTGAGGGCCAGCGGCTTCTCGCAGAGCACGTGCGCCCCGGCCTGGATCGCGGCCAGGGTGAGTTCGTGGTGCTCGGCGTTCTCCGAAGCGATCACCACCGCGTCGGGACCCCAGTCCAGCACCTCGGCGACGCTGTCCAGGTACCGCACGCCCTGATCGCGGGCGAAGTCCGCGCCGCGGCGTGTGCCCTGGTCGTAGGTACCGGTGTCGGTGGTCACCAGGTCCACACTGGCGTCATCGCGCAACGCCCGGACATAGGCCAGTGCATGGGTATGGGCGAAGGACAGCAGCCCGACCCGCAGTGGTGCCGGTGCCGGCGCCGTAGGGGTCGGCGCGGGGTTCGCGGAGGCGTCGTTCGGGGCGGCGCTCATGAATGGCTCCGTTCGGCGATCGGTTCGGGTTGTCCACTGGCGATGGAGGCGATCGCCGCTTCGGCCAGCGCGACCGCCTCCACACCGTCGGCGCCGGTCACCGTGGGGGTGCCATCGCCCCGGATCGCGGCGAGGAAGTCGGCCAGCTGGGTGGTGTAGGGGCTCTCGGCCGGGTCAGCCGCCGGGACGTACCCGCCGGGTCCGGCGGGACCGGAGATGCTGACCCGGGTGGTGTCGTCACGGGCGTAGTCGTAACTGAGGTTGCCCGCGTCGCCGGCGATGTCGAAGGAGTAGGTGAACGGTAGGCCGGGGTGTCCCCAGACGCCGTAGCAGTAACTGATCGCCCCGCTGGTGTGGGTCAGGGTCACGGTCGCGCTGGCGGTGGTGCCCTGCTCGCCGGTGCGACTGGCGGACCGGGCGAACACCGAGGCCACCGGGCCGCCGATCAGCCTGGCCTGGTCCAGGTCATGGATCATCTGGTCCAGCACGAGCCCGCCCGAGGCCGCCTCGTCGAAGAACCATGGGGCGAGCGGGGCGGCGCTCATCCGGCGGAACCGGCTCACCGCCACCTCACCGACCGCACCGGCGGACACCGCCGCATACGCGGTGGCGTACTGCGGGAAGTAGCGCACCACATGCGCCGGGAACAGGTGCACCCCGGCGTCGTCGGCGGCGCGCACGATCTCCGCGGCGGTGCCGGAGTCCAGGGCGAGCGGCTTCTCACAGACCACGTGCTTACCCGCGGCGATCGCGGCCAGGGCGATCTCGGCATGGGTGTAGGTGGGGGTGACGATGTCGACCATGTCCACCTGGGGCCACAGATCTTCGAGGTCGGCCACGACCCTGCCGCCGTACCGCGCCGTCAACTCCTCGGCCCCGGAGTTGGAGAAGACGAGGACGTCGGCACCCAGTGCCAGCCATCCCTGGATGTGTACGCCGGCGATCGCTCCGGCCCCGATCAGTCCCACTCTGGGCGGGTGCGTAACTGGTGCGTTCACATGGCTCCTTCGTTCGATCGTTTGATGTACCCGGACGAGTGCGTCCGCCGTGATCCGATCCGGTGCGGCTCCGGCTCAGAGACGGGCCCGGCGGCCCGGTACGGGCGCATCCGGGGATTGCGCGGCGGGGCGCGCGGTGTGGTGTCGCTGCGCTTCGGCCCGGGCCTCGGCGAGCGGGAGGTTGGCGTCGGCGAACCGCCAGGCCTGCCAGGGGTCGGCAGGCGCGGCGCCGGCCAGGTGCATGCTGGCGCGCGCCAGGTCGGTGTGTACCGTGCCGTCGGCCAGCACCACCCGCCCGTCCGGGCGCAACGTAGCCTGGCGGCGGGTCTTGCCGTACTCCAACTCGATCTGGACCGGAGCCCGGACCAGGACGGCCAGCCGTTGCAGATCCGAGCACCCCTGCTGCACCGTTTCGGCGGACGTTCGTGCATCGGGTCCGGAGGGTGCATCCGGTCTGGGTGCTGCATCCGAGTTCGATGGTGACTCCGGACCGGGTGGCGCCTCGAGCCCGGAGGGCAGATCGGCCGTGGTACGCACATCCTCAGCGATGACGGGTCCGGGCGGGGCGCCGGCATCGTCCGGCGTGGGGGCGGTGATCGCGGTGATCGCGGTGGGTGCCTCTGGCTCGTTCCGGCGTGCCTGGCCGTTCGTCGGAGGCGCCGCGGCGCCGTTGGTCGAGTGCACCGCTGAGCCGGCGACCGAGGCCGTCACGGCGCCGTCGGTGCGGCTCGTCGCAGTGGTGTTGGCCGGGGTCACCGCGGCGCCGTTGCTGGTGGCCGTGGCCCCGTTCACGCTCAGGGCGACGTCGCCCTCCGCGGCCACCTCGACGGCTCCGGGCCCACTCCGATCTGCTCCGGTGCGGGTGAGGACGTCCAGATCCAGCAGGTCCCGGCCGCGATCATCCTGACGCACCTGGGCCCGGACCAGATGCACCCCGGTCAGCAGCGGGAGCGCCTGGCGAACCTGGGCCGAGATCGCCCCGGTCACCACGACCAGAGCGGGCGAGCGGGCCGGCGGGAATGAGCGTGCCTCCCGGAACGCGTTCCAGTCCCGTCGGAACGCCGCCAACCCGGCCCCGTAACGCCCTGCGGTCACGTGCCACGGTTGCGTGTGGACGTGGCCGGCGCGGGCGAGCAGTTCGGACAGCGTGACCAGGTCGAGCCGCGGCAGCACCGCTGCCGCCGCCGCCGCTCCGGTGGCGTCCATCGCCGTCAGCAGCGGTGGTGTGCCCCCGTCCCACGCCACCGCGAACGCATCCAGGCCGACCAGGTCGAGCACGTCCTGTCGCACCAGGTCGCACCATCCGGCGTTGAATCCATCGGGAACGATGCCCGCACGCGTCGCCGGAGCCAACCGACCGGAGTCGAGCACGAAGGTGGACATGAACCAGCCAGAGAGAGGAACGTGAACGCCCTCATCGTCTCACGTTCCAGGGCGGCTGTGGAGGGTTCACCCCCGGGCGTCTTGGGATGCGACTGCGCTGAGGTGGTGGTGCACATCGACCCGTCCGGATCGCTCGACGAATGCGGTGGTGGGGGCCTGCGGATCGCCCCGGACCGCGCCTGCCGCCAACGGCGGGTGCGTTCAGGGGCGCGCGAGTAACTGCGCCAGGTGCACCCCACCGATCCCGGCCAGGTCCTGCGCCTGGGTGCGGCAAGAGAAGCCATCGGCAAGGAACACCGCGTCCGGCCCGGCTTCGCCGAGCGCGGGCAGCAACTCGTGCTCGGCCACCTTCACCGAGACCTCGTAATGGCCCTCCTCCATCCCGAAGTTGCCGGCGAGCCCGCAGCAGGTGTTCATGGTGCGCACGCGCGCTCCCGCCCTGGTCAACAGCGCCCGGTCCGCCTCGTACCCCATCACGGCGTGCTGGTGACAGTGCGGCTGGGCGATGATCTCCCGGCCCGTCAACGACGGCGGCTCCCAGTCGGCCGGGCCCAGCGGCGCCTCGGCGGTGAGCAGTTCCGAGAGCGTGTACACGCCTTTGGCGATCGCGTGAGCACGCGGATCGTCGGCAAACAGGTCCGGCAGATCGGAGCGCAGTGCCGCGGTGCAGGAGGGCTCCACGCCCACCACCGGTACCCCGGAGGCCACGATCGGGCCGAGGACGTCCATGGTGCGGCGCAGCCGGGCTCGTGCGGCGTCGAGCTGTCCGGTGGAGATGTAGGTCAGTCCGCAGCACGCTCCCGGACCCACCGTCTCCACCCGGTACCCGGCCTGTTCCAGCACGGTCAGAGTGGCTCGGGCGCCGGCGCCGTCCATGTGCTCGGAGAAGGAGTCGACCCAGACCTTCACGGCGGGCCGGGCACCGGACCCCCCGGATCCACCGGCGCCGTTGGACCGACGGCGCCACCAGCGGGAGGTGCGCTGTGTGGTGAAGGAGGGCATCGACCGACGCGTGTCCATCCCCCCGCCGCGCTGCACCAACCACGCCAGCGGCCGCACCCTCAGCGCGGTGTTGACCAGGAACGTCAGCGGCGGGACGGCGGTGATGATGCGTGCCCACCGGGGGAGCCAACCCAGCGCGTAGTGGCTGATCGGGCGCCGCTTGCCTCGATATGTACGGTGCAATACCTCCGATTTGTACTGCGCCATGTCCACACCCACCGGGCAGTCCCGTGAGCACGCCTTGCAGGACAGACACAGGTCCAGGGCTTCGTGGACCTGCGGCGCGGAGAAGTCGCTGTACAACTCGCCCGTGGCCATCTCCTGCAGCACCCGGGCGCGCCCCCGGGTGGAGTCCTTCTCGTTGCGGGTAGCCAGATAGGAGGGGCACATGAACGACCCGGGCAGGTCCGCCCGGCACTTGGCCACTCCGACGCACCGGTGCACCGCGTTGGTGAAGTCCCCGCCGTCGTGGGCGAAGGAGAAGCCGGACCCGGGCAGCAGCGGCAGCGGACGCGCGGTCGGGCGGCGCAGATCGGCCTCCACCGCGGCGGGCTTGACGATGATGCCGGGGTTCAGGTGCTCCTCGGGATCGAACAGCGCCTTGATCCCTGCGAACATCCCGATCGCCTCGGCCGAGTACATCAGTGGCAACAACTCCCCGCGGGCCCGGCCGTCGCCGTGCTCGCCCGAGAAGGACCCGCCGTGGGAGGCCACCAGCGCGGCGGCGTCGAGCATGAAGGAACGGAAGATCGCCGGGCCCTGCGCGTCGGTCAGGGGCAGGTCGATGCGGGCGTGGATGCACCCGTCGCCGAAGTGCCCGTACGGCAGCGCGGAGGCGCCGTAGTCCTTCAGCAGCGCGTCGAACTCGCGCAAGTAGGTGCCCAGGCGCTCCGGGGGCACCGCGGCATCCTCCCACCCGGGCCAGGCCGGTTCGCCGACGGCGGTCCGGGTGGCCAGGCCCGCCCCGTCGGCCCGGATCCGCCACAGAGCCTGGGCCTCAGCACCGGCGGGAACCACCTGGGTGTGCTCGGTGCCGGCGTCGGCGGCGACGGCCCGCGCATTGGCCATCGCGGAGTCGGCGTCCTCCCCGCCCACCAGCACCATCAGCCAGCCACCACCCGGGGGGAGGTCGGGCACCGCGGCCGGGCCGTGGTGGTTGCGGACCACGTCCACCAGCGCCGCATCCAGCCCTTCCACCGCGAGGGGCTTGTGCGCCAGCATCGCCGGGACGGCATCGGCCGCCGAGGGCATGTCCGGATAGCCGAGTGCCAGCAGGACCGGGTCCCGGGGCACCTCGACCAGATCGACGGTGGCCTCCAGCACCGTGGCCAGGGTGCCTTCGGAGCCGACCAGGAACTTGGCCAGGTCCCGCCCGTTCTCCGGCAGCAGGTGCTCGGCGGAGTAACCCGAGACCTGGCGGGAGAATCGTCCGAACTCGGTGCGGATCAGCGCCATATACTGCGTCATCAGAGCCGCGAGCCCGGGTACCTGGTCCAGCGCCTCGGGACCGGCGCCGGCCTCGAAGACGCGACCGGTGCCGTCAGCCACGAGCAGCGAGCGGGTGTTGTCCGCGGTGCGCCCGAAGGACAGCGCGTGCGGGCCGCAGGCGTTGTTGCCGATCATCCCCCCGAACGTGGCCCGGGCCTGGCTGGAGGGGTCCGGGCCGAACCGCAGGCCGTGGGCGGCACCGGCCTGCTGCAACGAGGTCATGATCACCCCGGGCTGCACCCGGGCGGTGCGGGCGTGGGGGTCGAGGTCGAGGATCTTGTTCAGGTGCCGGGAGAAGTCGATCACCATTCCCGGACCCACCGAGTTCCCGGCGATCGAGGTCCCGCCCCCGCGCGCGGTGATCGGCACCCGGTGGGTGCGCGCCACCTGCAGCGCCGCCAGCACCTCGTCGGTGTGCCGGGGGAAGACCACCACCTGCGGCACCACCCGGTAGTTCGAGGCGTCGGTGGAGTACTCCGCGCGGGCTCGTGCCGAATCGTCCACGGGGGGCACGGCGCCGTGGGGCACGTCCTCCGCGCGGAGCGCGTTGCGCAGTTCTGCCGTGAAGTCCTGGACCTGTGTCACCACAGGAGGCAGTCTGGCATGCGCGCCCCGAACGTGGGCGTATACGCCCGCACCGCGGCTACCTGCCGGCGCGATGCGGAAGTGGAAGACCGCTCAGCGAGCGCCCATGTCGAGGAACTCCTCCTGCACCGCCGGCACCGGCCAGATGTTCCCGGTCTCATCGATCAGGTTCCACGTCGGCAGGATCAGCGTGCCCGCCTCCGGGTGGGTGTAGGCCCGCAACCCCTGATCGGCATCGACGATTCGGGTCTGGCTGATCGGCCACTGCAGCGGCGCCCCCGGTTCGGGCGTGAGGGGCGGTTCGGGGGTTCCGGACTGGTCCCAATGCCCGCGGGCATGCTCGTCGAAACGGGGCCACAGATGGGAGGTGAACCGTAGATCACTCAGTCGCTCCACTGCGTTGGCGGCCGAGATGGTGGTGTAGGTGCCCAACGAGACCGGTTCGGCCAGGCCGCCCTGGGCACTGACCACCCCGTGCTGGGAGACCACCACCGACCATGCGGCGCCCGGTGCCCCGGACATGCTCGCGGGCACCGCCCGCACGGTGACCATGGCCAGGCGCGGGTCCTCGGCCAGCAGGTCCAGGCGACCGGTGTCCACGCCGATGGTGTCGAGGAACTCCGCAGCGGTCCCCTCGGGGTCCTGCGGCGGGTCCGCCTCGGTCCCGGGACACTCGTGGTCCGCGGTGATGTCCTCGCTGATGCGCCCCTCACCCTGGGTGATCGCGCACGCCACCCGGGCCGACTCGTTCCAGTAGCGCAACGTGGCGGCACCATCGCTGCGCAGCGCGAGGCCGACGTCGGCATCGCGCAGGTGCCACTCGCCGTCGACCTGCTCGGGCGTGCCTGACAGAGCCAGCGCTTGCGCGGTGGCGGCAAGAGTCTCTTCGGGTTGCACCGCGGCGGCATCGAGCATCCACGCCTCTGCTTCGCCCGGCTCGGTGGGCAGGCCGCCCTCGATGAAGTCCAGCGGCACGGGAACCCGGGCGGGCCCGACTCCGGACTCGGGCTCGACGTCCTCGGTCGGCATCAGCCCGTCCTCCTCGGCCATCACGCCGGCGTCCTCCTCGGCATCGGCGGCCTCATCGCGCTGGACGGCAAACGGCTCCTCGGCGGCGGACTCGGCGTGATCGGCGCCCTCGGTCAGCACGATCGGGGTCTCGCTGCGCTGGCTACCGATGACGTAGCCGCCCACGCCCACCGCGAGCAGCGTGGCCACGGAGGCGGCCACCACCCACCCGCTACGACGGGCCGACGACGGCACGGCCGCTGTGTCGTCGTCGTCGGCCTCTGCCCGGGACGCGGCTGCGGCACGGTACGGGTCGGCACGGCCCGCCGGGGTGGACGCGGCCGATGCTGCGAGGGCAGGGCCGACGGCGGCGGTACGGTTCGCGTCCGGGGTCGCCTCGGCGGTCGCCCCACCGGGAGTCGCCTCGACAGGGCGCTGGTCGTCACCGGAGCGCTCGGAGGGAATCGCCTCCTGCGGGTTACCTGAGGCGATGCGGCGGTCCACGGCGGCACGCAGGGCGGTCAGATCCGGTGTGACCGAGCGCGCCGGGTCGGCGCGGCGGAGGCGGTCGAGGACAGCGTCGTCGTCCTCCTCCGGTGCACCCGGGCCGCTGCTCATCGCACTCTTCCTCTCACCTTTTCCCTACCAGGCTTCTATGTGCCCGAGACTGCCGATGTTGCATCAGGCCTGACGTTCCTGCCAGATCTGGTGCAGCCGGGCGCGCGCACGGCTCAATGCCGCAGCCGCCCCACCCCGACTCATCCCGAGCGCCTCGGCCAGTTCCTGCCCGTTCAACCCGTCCCACGCGTTGAGCATCAGCACCTCGCGCTCGCGCGGACGCAACTGGGCCAGCACCTCGCGCACCGTCACCGAGTCGGTGGCCTCCTGGGCCGGGTCCGCACCGGGGTGCTCCATCCGGTCCGCCGCTATCTCGACCGGTTCGGCGCGGTGTTTGCGGCGGTGGTTGGCCAGCACGTAGCCGGCGGTGCGGTACAGCCACGGCAGTTCATGACCCCTGGGCACGTCGTCCCGGCGGCGCCAGGCGGTGGCCAGCACGTCGGCGGCCAGATCCTCGGCCTCATCGGGGGCCGCCCGGCGCAGAAAGTAGCGCTGCACCGCACCCGCGTGCGCGGCGAAGAGCTCATCGAACCACTGCCGGTCGGCAGCATCGGTGGGTTCAGTGCTCATCGGGCGCTCTCGTCGAGGGGATCTGGTGGTGGGTGCGGGTGGTCCGCCGAGTCCTTCGGTGCGTCGGTGCGGGCGTCGGTGCAGTGGGTTTGGGCCGGACAGTGTGGCCGTCAGTATTCCGCTCCCGGCGCCGGCAGGCGCGCCCCCACGCCTGAACTCCCCCGATCCGCCGCCCCAACCCGCTCGCCCGCCCCAGGCCCCCAGGCCCCCAGGCCGCCAGGCCGCCAGGCCGCCAGGCCCCCAGGCCCCCAGGCCGCCAGGCCGCCAGGCCCCCAGGCCCCCACCCCGCTGCAACCATCCAATCGGTCGGTTCGAGCGCACCCGGCACCACCCACCCCGCTGCAACCATCCAATCGGTCGCTTCGAGCGCACCCGGGCACCACCCACCCCGCTGCAACCATCCAATCGGTCGCTTCGAGCGCACCCGGGCACCACCCACCCCGCTGCAACCATCCAATCGGTCGCTTCGAGCGCACCCGGCGGGGCTGGTGCGTGGTCCACGTGCGGGCCGGCGCCGTTGGGGATCCGGCACCCGATGTGGGCAGGCACTGGTAGACAGAAGACCTCGAGCGGCACGGATGAGGGAGAGCGGACTTGTTCCTACTGGATGCACGGTCGCTGCACGGGCTCGCACACGGTGCGGCATCGCGGGCTGCGCCCGGTGCGGCTAGGCCGGGTACACAGGATGTGGCACCGGGTGCTGCGCACGCCACACCGCCACCGCACGCCGACCGGCAGGACAAGCATCTGATCATCACCGCCAGCGACGTCGTGATGGCGGCCCGCTGTGAGTACCAGTTGCTGCGCGTCCTGGACGAACGGTTGGGCCGGACCCCCAAGGCCCAGTTCGACGACGATGAGATGCTCACCCGCGCCGCCCGGCTCGGTGAGGAACACGAACGCCAAGTGTTGGCAGGACTCAAGGACACCTATCCCACCGTCGTCGAGATCCCGGACGTCGCGCGCCCCTACACCGCCCAGGCGCTCGCCGACGCTCAGGCCAGAACCCTGGAGGTCCTGGCCGACGGCGCCGACGTGGTGTTCCAGGCGTCCTTCTTCGACGGCTCCTTCCACGGCCGCGCCGACTTCCTGGTCCGCGCCGACGACGGCCGGTACGCGGTGTGGGACTCCAAGCTCGCCCGCCGGGCCAAGACCGAGGCGCTGCTGCAACTAGCGGCCTACGCCGATCAGTTGATCGCTGCCGGGGTGCCGGTGGCTCCGATGGCCACGCTCGTGCTCGGTGACCGCAGCCACGCGGAGTTCGACCTGGCCGAGATGCTGCCCGTCTACGCCGAACGCCGCCACCGGGTACTGGCCGTGACCGCCGCCCACCGGGCCCAGCCCGACCCGGTGGCCTGGGGTGATGACACGCTCCTGATCTGCGGAAAGTGCGACTACTGCGTCGAGCAGGTTCGCCTGCACGAGGACGTGCTCGGGGTGCACCGGGTCAACCTCCCCCGGCGGCGCAGGTTGCGCGCGGAGGGCATCCGCACCATCACCGACCTGGCCCACTCCGACGCCGAGCCGGGCACGGCAGCCCACCGGTTGCGGGACCAGGCCCGCATGCAAGCCGGCCTGATGCCCACCGACGGGCAGGTGCAGGTCACCGACGACGCCGGGGAACGCACCCTGGCCTACCGGGTCCTGGCCCAGCACACCCTCGCCACACTGCCCGAACCCAGCGAGGGCGACGTCTTCTTCGACTTCGAGGGGGACCCGTTGTGGCAGGACGAGCAGGGAATGTGGGGGCTGGAGTACCTGTTCGGGGTGCTGGAGGCCCCGGTCGGTACCGCCCGCCCGGCCTTCCGCCCGTTCTGGGCTCACACCCGGGCCCAGGAGGGTCAGGCGCTAGTGCAGTTCCTCGAGTACGTCGCCGAGCGCCGGGCGCGGTATCCGGACATGCACGTGTACCACTACGCCGATTACGAGAAGGCTGCGCTGCGCCGGTTGTCCCTGCAGCACGCCCTGGGTGAGGACGGAGTCGACGAACTCCTGCGCGCCGGTGTGCTGGTGGACCTGTACGACGTGGTGCAGACGTCCGTGCAGTTGTCCTCGAAGTCCTACGGCCTCAAGGCACTGGAACCGCTGTACATGGGCAGCGACCTGCGCACCGGGGACATCACCGCCGGTGGCGCCTCGGTGGTGGCCTACGCCAACTACTGCATGGCCCGGGACACCGGTCAATCCGATGAGGCCACCCGGATCCTCGCCTCGATCGAGGACTACAACCACTACGACTGCCGCTCCACCTGGAGACTCCGCGACTGGTTGCTGGCCCGGGCGGACGAACGCGGGGTACGCGTGGGGCAGCAGCCCGAGGCCGAACCGGAGGAACTGCGAGAGATCGAGCCGCTGCCGCAGGAGAAGGAGATCGACGACTTCGTCCGTGCCCGCATCGCCGAGTCGCTACGCACCGGCACCGAGCTCAGCCAGGAGCACCAGGCCCTGGCTATGGTCTCCGCCGCGGTGGGGTACCACCGCCGCGAGGACAAGCAGTACTGGTGGGCACACTACGACCGGTTGAACACCCCACCGGCGGACTGGGCCCAGACCCGGGATGTGCTGGTGGCAGAGTCCGGGCGGGTGGTGCAGCCGTGGGCGGCCGAGGGCCGCCAGGAGCCCCGACGGGTGGTGGAACTGACCGGCTCTCTCGCCGACGGCTCACTGGTGCGGCCCGGGGACAAGATGTTCCGGATGTACGACCGGCCATTGCCCGAGGGGATGTCCGACGACGGGCGGAACCGCCGCGGCGGCGTCTTCGGTGCCGAGGTACAGCAGGTGCACGTGGGAACCGAGAGCGCGCGGATCACCTTCGCCGAACCTCTACCACGAGGCATGAACGAGTTCACCGCGCTGCCGGTCGCCCTGACGCCGGGGGCTCCGGTCCCCACCGCCGCCATCCAGGAGGCACTGGCCGCCCTGGCCACGCAGGTCTCGACCGCGCTGCCCCGCCTTCCGGCGCACCCGGGGCTGGATCTGCTGGCACGCCGCCCGCCGCGGCTGGCCACCCTGGGGACGTTGCCGGCGGTGGCGCAGGGGGACTACGTCGGGGCGATCACCCGAGCAACGGCGGACCTGGACCACTCCTATCTCGCGGTGCAGGGGCCTCCCGGATCGGGCAAGACCCACGTGGGCGCCCGCGTGATCGCGCACCTGATCGCCCAAGGGTGGAAGGTCGGTGTGGTGGCCCAGTCCCACGCGGTGGTGGAGAACCTGCTCAACGCCGCCATCGACGCCGGGGTTCCCGCGGAGCGGGTCGCCAAACCCGTCGGCGGGCCGCGGCGGTCGGTGCGCTGGCGCGGTGGCACCTCCAACACGCACGTCACCGCCGCGCTGGCCGAGACCGGGGGGATGCTGGTGGGTGGGACGGCCTGGACGATGACGGGCCGTGCCGTGCCTCCCGGGGCGCTCGATCTGATCGTGATCGATGAGGCCGGGCAGTTCTCGCTGGCGAACACGCTCGCGGTGACCCGCGCCACCAACCGGTTGTTGCTGCTGGGCGACCCCCAGCAGTTGCCCCAGGTGAGCCAGGGCAGTCACCCCGAGCCGGTGGACACCTCCGCGCTCGGCTGGCTGTCCCAGCACGCCTCGGTGCTGCCGTCCCACCTGGGTTACTTCTTGGCCCGTACCTGGCGGATGCACCCGGACCTGTGCCGGGCGGTCTCGGGCCTGTCCTACGCCGGACAGTTGCGACCGGCACCGGTCACCGCCCAGCGTCACCTGGACGGGGCGGCCCCGGGCGTGGAGTGCCGGTACGTCCCGCATTCGGGCAACACCACCTCTTCGGTGGAGGAGGCACAGGAGGTTCTCGCCCAGGTTCGGGTGCACCTCGGCCTGGCCTGGCGGTACGGCCAGGATGCCGCCCCGCGCCTGCTCGGCGAGCAGGACATCCTGGTGGTGGCCCCGTACAACGCCCAGGTGCAACTGATCCGGGACACCTTGGACGGCGCGGGCCTGAGGCACGTGCGGGTGGGCACGGTGGATAAGTTCCAGGGCCAGCAGGCCCCGGTGGTGATCCTGTCCACCACGGTGTCGGCGGTACAGGAAGCACCCCGCGGGATGGAGTTCGTCCTGAACCGCAACCGGGTGAACGTGGCGGTCTCACGAGGGCTGTGGCGGGCGGTGATCGTGCGCTCCCCGGATCTGACCGACGTGCTGCCCCACCGGCCCGAGCAGTTGGCTGACCTGGGGGCGTTCATCCGGCTGTGCGGACCGGCCCCGGCACCGCAGGCGGCCAGGTGGCACGCCGACCTGCACCCCGCCAACCCGGGGACGGTCGGGGTCACCGCATGAGAAAGGCCGGCGATGAGTACGTACTCATCGCCGGCCCCACGCCAGGTCAGTCGGTGACGTCCCGAGTGGCGTCCTTGACGTTCTCACCGGCTTGCCTGACGTTCGCGCCGGCCTGATCCCTCTTGCCCTCGGACTCCAGGCGCTCGTTGTCGGTGGCATCGCCAGTGCCTTCCTTCACCTTGCCCTTGGCTTCCTGGGCCTTGTTCTTGAACTTGTCTCCGATACCCATTCGTCTTCCCTTCTCGCGGGGTTACTCCGTTCCTCACGGTAAGGGAATGCTTGTGATTCCGCTCGTTGAAAGCCGAACGGCGGGAGCAGGTCGACTGCGGTCAGCGGTACTCGTCGACGTTGAGATCGGTGACCGGCGTGGTCTCGATCGCGGTGATGAACGACCACGCATCAGGTCGTGATCCGTCCACATCCGTCAGGTCGTAGTGGGTGGCGAGGTCGAAGGAACTCACCGACTTGGTGTTCCACACCTGTCGTCGCGGATCGGCGGCCAGGGCGGTGACGCCGCGGGCCAGCATGGCCGGGGTCTCGGAGATGACGAACTCCTGCGGGGGGACGGCGCCGGCGACCCCGGCATTGTCCTCGGCGGCCCGGCGCCAGTTCTCCTCGGTGACGCCGAAGGCGTCCAGCATCATCTCCGAGCGCAGCCATCCCGGTGTGACCGACACGGCCGCGCCACCGTGCCGGGCGAGTTCGTGTCCCTGGGCGAAGGCCAGCCGGTCCACGGCGGTCTTCGTCAGGTCCAGGAACACGGTGTCCCGGTAGTGGGAGTTGTTGTAGGTGCGCGTGCCATCGGTGATCTCGATGACGAGACCGCCGGGCCGGCGGATCAACAGCCCGAGAGCGCTGTGGCTGGTGTTGAGGTGGGTGATGAAACCGGTGTCGAAGAGTTTCCTCCCGGCGTCCAGGTCGTATTCCCACACGGGCGTTCCGAATTCGACGTAGGCTTCGCCGCCGATGTCGTTGATGAGGATGTCGAGGCGGCCCTGTTCGCGGTCGATCCGGTCGACCAATGCGCGGACGGCCTCGACGTCCAGATGGTCGACGACGACGGGGTGAGCCGTGCCGCCGGCCTTGTTGATGAGGTCGGCCGTCTCCTCGATGGTCTCCGGGCGCCCGTAATCCGAGGCCCTGCCGGAGGTGGAGCGGCCGGTGCAGTAGACCACCGCTCCGGCCCGGCCGAGTTCGACGGCGATGGCGCGGCCCGCGCCCCGGGTACCGCCGGCGACCAGGGCGATCCTGCCGTTCAGATCGTGTTGTGGTGGTGATGAAGTCACGAGGACCCTCTCAGTAGAACTCTTGGGGGCATCAATCTGCCGCGGGTTCCCGACAACTCGTGTCGCAAATTGCGTACCGTTTCCCTGTGCGAACGACGCGGCTGCTGGCGGTCATGATGGACCTGGCCCGGCTGTCCACCACCACGGTGCACCACCTGGCCAGGCGCCACGAGGTGTCCGAGCGCACGATCCAGCGTGACGTGGCCGCCCTGATCAGCATGGGCGTACCGATCTGGACCCGCACCGGACCGGGCGGAGGCATCGGCCTGGTCGATGGCTGGAGGTCCCCGATCACCGGGATGACGGCCGGCGAACTCCAAGCCCTCATCATCGGCGTGGCCGGATCCCGTGATCTCGGACTGAGCGACGACTTCGAGACAGCGCGGTTGAAGATGCTCAGTTCATCCTCTGCCCAGGCCGCCGTGCTCGCACCGGCGCAGGAACGATTCCTCCTCGATCACGAACGCTGGTTCACCGAACCGGACCGACCTGCCGCGCTCACGGCTGTGGCCCGGGCGGTCTGGAACGGAACGCGGATCAGGATCGACTACGCACGATCGGGGCGTCCCGCGGTGCAGCGCCTCCTCGATCCGCTCGGGCTGGTGCTCAAGACCGACGTCTGGTACCTCATCGCCGCACACCGACGGCAGGTGCGGACCTACCGGCTCTCCCGGGTCACGTCCACCCACGTGCTCGACGACGTGGCGTGGCGCCCGCCGGATTTCTCCCTCGCCGAGTACTGGGGCCGGGCCCGGACTGCCTTCGAGTCCTCACTCAACACCCTGCCGGTCCGCCTCTCGATCCCGGTCGGTGCAGTCGACAGTCTGCGGGCGGCCGTGCCCGGGCCGGATACCGAGGGGAGCCTGCGGTCGGCGCGCACATCCGGGGATCGCCTCGTCGTCGATCTGGTGATGGAGAGTCTGGAGATAGCGGCCGCGCAACTCCTGGCAGTTCCAGGAGTGGAGGCGCACGAGCCGGTGGAGCTACGCAGCAGGCTGCACCGACTCGGCCAGGACCTCGCGGCCCGTCATCGGGTGCGGCCCGGACACCAGCAGGACTCCAGCGACATCAATCACTGAGCGACCGGACGCCCACCTACCCTGCCTCGTGGCCCTCATCCTCTTCCTTCGACCGTGGGCTGCGTACCAGGAAGTACATCGCCGTCATGGTGAGCACGCCGGCCGCCGCGGCGGCCACGGGAACACCGTCCTCACCCACGAAATCCTCAAGTGTGCTCCGGGCCTCGGACTCGGGAACCGCGAGGGCCAGGACGACGAACGCCCCCACGACGACGGTAGCCAGGACCTTGCCCAGCAGTTGGCGCCGCCGGGACTGTCCCTTCTTGGCCAGGGACTCACCGGCTTTGGCCACCTGCTTGCCTCGCATCACGCGCAAGGCGCCCACGCTGCGCCCTACCCGGAACAACTGCATGGGGCCGATGCTGAAGACCACCGCCAGGATCGCGGCAAATGTCAGGCCTATCAGCCACCAGTTCCGGCGCACCCAGGCGATCTTCTTCGGCGAGAGGAGGAAGAACACCACCGTTTCGACGACCAGGACCACTGTGGCCAGCCACAGCCCGACGTGGCCGATCATCTCGAAGGGCTCGTCCAACAGGGTAAGAAAGACCGCCGGCACCGAGGCAATGGCGGCGATCAGCACCGGCCAGCCCAGCCACTTCTCCCACCGTCCTTGAACTTCGTCGATCTCGGCTTCGGTGGCCTTGCCCAAGGTCACCGCCGCGATTTCCCTCGCTTCCTCAGGTGCGCGGTCGACAACGTCCTCGGCCCGGCGAGGCTTCGGGTCGTCGGCCGCCCGCTGCGGAGGCTCAGTGGAGGACACACTTCACGATATCCCGGTATCGGCCCCAAGGGGTCGCCCTCCACGGGCCCTCAGTACCGCAGCGAAAGGTGCGGGTTCAGGACCTCTGGCGCGCCGGCTCGCGATGTTCGCGATGACCGATCACGCTTGCGCGGGCCGGGGTGAATGTGGGAGCCGCCTGTGGGAATCGAACCCACGACCTATTCATTCCAGAGCGGTCAATAGCGAAGATGCAGGTCAGAAGGGTGTTTTCGCAGGTCACGGGCGCACCGTCGCGGCTGTCAGGGCTCTGCAGGGCTCTCGAGGTTGCCCGAAGTTGCCGACTTTGAACCAAGGTTTGAACTCAGGTCGGCATTGAGGCTCTGGACGGCTTCCACCATCGCCGAGGTGTCGCTGACGTCGGTGTAGTGACCGCGGTTGACTTCCTCGGTGTGGCCGAAGAACCCGGCGCGCTGAACCTCCGGCACCTGGCCCAGCAGCATTGAGTTCAGCGTAGCGCGCCAGACGTGCGAACGAGCCGTCTGCAGCAACTCGATGCCGAGAGCCTCGGCCAGCTCGATGTAGAGCGTCGCTGTGGCCTTGACTCTCTGTGCTGAGTCCCACTGCTTCGTCGGCACGGCCGGGGAGCCGATGACGAAGTCCTCGTCGGCCGAGTCATCGTGCCGGCGCTGCAGGATCCGGTCGGCCACACGGGCGTCGAGCAGCGGCACCCGACGGCCGCGGTGGGTCTTGGAGACCTGCGGGCGGACGGTGACGTAGAGCTGGTCGTCGATGATCTGCAGGTCGTACCAGCGCAGCGAGGTCGCCTCGTTGACGCGCAGGCCCGTGACCACCTGCAGCAGCGCCAGGTCGATGGTGTTGCGGCGGACTGCGACCCTGTCCTCGAAGGTCCAGCGGCCACGACGCGGGGCGGTGATCCCCTCGGCCGGATCGAGTGCCAGCAGGTGCTCCAGCACAGCGCTCCACTGGCTGTGGGTCAGCGCCTCGGCGGACTGCTGCCAGTCACTCTGGGATCGCAGCCCCAGCCGCCGTCCGGCGATCGGCGAGCCGGGGATCAACTCGTCGCGGACCAGTTGATCGAGGACGTACTTCGACAGGACGCTGCGGGCCTGGTGAGCCGACTCGGCACCGTGGAGCCTGGCGATCTCCCGCAGGCAGTCCTCCAGTGCTCGCACGCGGGTGCCGGAGGCGATGGTGTGGCCTTTGAGGCTGTCACGATGCTTGTGATCCTCGCGGCGGCACTGGCCCAGCAGCAGCCTCAGGGCCAGGTGGTAGCGGTCCCGGGAGGCCGGTCGCAGCTCGGCCTCGTCGATGGCGGGTTTGCTGACCTTGTCGATGTAGGCGGCCAGCTCGTCGGTGCTCTTCCAGAGGGACCCGTAGCCGGAGGTCAGCAGCTCATCAGCCGCGGCACGGGCACGGCGACGAGCCTCACCCTTCGACGCGCCCTGGTGGGTGCGCTGCAGTCGGCGGCCGTCGGGCAGTGCGATCGTCCAGGTGATGTACCAGGTACTTCCCTTCTTGCGCGGCTGGACGCGATCGATGGAGTGCTGGCCCGGCTCCAGCCGCGCGTTGGTCGCCCGGCTCATGCTGCGCTCCGGGTGGTCCGGGGCTTGTTGACCAGGTGGTCCTCGAGATAGTCGTCCAGATCCGAGACCCGGTAGACGACGGACCGTCCGATCTTCGCGTAGACCGGTCCGAAGCCCCGGCAGCGCCAGGTCTTCAAGGTGGCGTTGGCGACACCGAGGTACTCGGCGGCCTGTGGCGGCGGCAGCGCGCCGACAGCGGAGGAAGTAGCGTCTTTCATGGTGTTGCTCCGTGCATGCAGTGGTCGGGCCCTCTGCAACCGACGGGCGGGCTTCACCGTCGGCCTCCGCCGGGCGCTACACCGACGGCTGCACGGATGTTCGTGCGCTGGTTTGCCAAGCCGCGGCGCACGGGCCAGGAGCGCTACCTACCTGGCCTAGTTCTTGGGTGCTGTCACCCGACGCCTGCCGTTACTAACGGTTGCTGCGCGGGAAACGAGAGCGTGCCCTCGTTCGCGACCGAGTGTATGGACGGTGCGTGACAGCGCCAAAGGGTGCGTAGGGCGTGTCGGAGAGAAGGCTTGTCAGTTGGGCCGTCCCGGAGGCGACGATCAGAGTGGGTCGCCGCAACTCCTGCAGTTGCTCTCGCCACCTTCGTACATGACGCCGCAGCAGTAAATAGGGCTACCGCTGCCCTCGAAGCAGGAGTTCTACACCTGGAACTAGTCGTCCCAGTCAGCCTCGTCGTCGACAACCTCCTCGCACGCCGGGCACACAAGCGTCACAGCGGCTCTCCCCAGCAGTGTGGGGAAGTGAACGGGGAGCAGTACCCGCTGTCGTGCCGCTCGGAGTAGTCGTTCATGTTCGCGGTCGGCCTGCCGCAGTTCGGGCAGATCGGATGCTCACCCGGACAGGTGCGGCTGTTATGCCCACCAAGTCCGCACACCGTGCATGCCATGACAGCATCCTACGTAGATCGGAGCGATGGGAGAGGTGAGTCCACAGATCTGGCGTCCAGGTACCAGACCCGAACGCTCGGCCGACCCGGCCAGAGTAAGTGGCCGGCTCGGCGCAGGTGCCAGCTGTCAGTGGAGTGGTGTAGATATCGAGTGTGCTCGCGCCATGAGCAGCCCACCATGGGAGAGGATCAACCTTGTACCCGACTCCGGCTGGCCCCGAGTTGAACGCTGATGAGTGCCGGAAACTCGATGACGAGTATCTGATGAGTGACCCGATGGCCTATTTCCGGTCGAAGTTGGAGGGTCTGCTGGACGAGGCAGACGTGGCAGAGGCACGGACCGTAAAAGAGGGTTCGCTGCGCGCACGCTTCCAGCAGCTTGCCGGTGAGGCTGCACACTCCCGCAGCCCCATAACCGCCGGTCAGCGCACCATCCAGGTTGCTGTGGACGCGATCCAGTTCCGGCACCAAGTGGCGGAAGCGCTTCTTCGGTTGATTGACGCTCGTCTGAGACAACGCAACAGCGCCTCGCCGCAGAGCCTGTGGATGAACCTGATCAGAAGCCCGACTCGACTGCATGACCTGGTCGAGCAGTTGCGCCCGCACGTCGAGTCGGAGGAGTTCTTCCCCATCGCCGCAGGGCTGCTGATCCCGGTACCTGCCGGAACGACCCTCGACGAGGACATGAAGGAGGGCACTTCAACTGCTCTGGACTGGATCGTGCGGGCCAGCGAGATAGTGATGACGGGCCAAATCGACCTCAACGCAGCAAACAACAAGATCAAGCACGGCATCACTGCGCGCCCGGAAGACAAGCTGCGGCTCACCATTGCCACCAAACCGCCGAACGCGGACGGGAGCATGCCCCTGTCACATCTGGCAGGGCCATCCTCCCTCGACGTGTTCGACACGATCGTCCTGGAGTACATCTCGCGCCCTCCCAGCCCGAAGGGCCAAGAGCCCCACGGATACGAACGCACACTGCTCAGGGCCGACTCACCGGTCCTGTTAGCGGAAGCGTGGATGCTGGCGATCACCCACGGTGCGATCTTCCACACCGCTGCCTACCGTCACTTCGGAGAGAAGACAGTGGAAGGGATGGCCCCCTACCCGGGCATACTGATCGGGCCTACGTCTCAGAGGATCCTGGGAAAGCACGTGGTGGGCCTGCGCTTCCCGGTCACGACCTCACCTCAAGGCACGATCCACCGTCCGCCAGGCATGCTCCTTAGCGATGGCGTGTTCGTGCCTCTGAAGTTCGGTGAGGGCCGCAGTGGGGTCGTCGTCGATGGCTGACGAAACAGTCTCGCCATCGCGCCCATCTGGCCCAAGCCTCGAGGAGCGCGTTGCTGAGTTCGCTTACCGATGTGGTCGCGTCTTGGCGGTTCCGGCGGCCTCGAACAAGGAGCTGCTTCGCCGGTCGAAGATGATGGGCATCACCACCGACGAGGAGGGCGTCACCCAGTTCGTGCACATGCTCCCACTCGAGTTGGAACTCGATGCGTTGGCAGCACGGGCTCGTCCCATCTTCCTGGAGGATCGCTGCCACTACAGAACCGGGCTCAAGGCCCTCCGCCGCCTCATACGCAGTAGCGATCCTGATAGGGCTGATGAGTACTGCGACGCGGTGATAGATCTGGCTGATGGCTGGGCCACAGCATCAGAACAGGCGCACACCTACTTCCTCGCGATGTCGAAGGTCGACGGGTCGGAACCCACGCGCAGTTGGTCCTCCAAGCAAGTAGCAGAGGCTTGGCTCTACGGCGATCTGGTCCATGCCGACGAGGGACGACAGAACACGGCCACGCGCAAGGAACGCCTGATCGCCGGCTGGGCCTACCACGCCGACGTCATACGGCTGGCACGGACGAGCGTGGCCTTCGTGCGAGGCTTCGATGATGAGCTCGGCCTGGGACTGCCCAGTTGGACCTACGAAACCGGAGATCTCCCCAGTGGCATGGTCACTTCCGGCCGTCTGGTCGGGATGTGGTCAGCACCCGCTGCTGGGGGTCGCTGGGACAGTGAGCATGTCCAACATGCCGTCTCGACCGCTCTCAACGAAGGCAAGCCGCCGGGAGATGACTACGCTGTCTTCAAACCTCCGCCACCAGGGAAGACTATCTGGGTAGAGGCGTTCCCATCAGAGCCTGATCCGAAGCCCGACGCACCCTGCTGAGTGAGGGTTCTAACGCCGTGGCTCCCCGTCTGCAGAGTAGGACGTCACACAGCGACCAGCACTCTGCAGGTCCGCCAGGCGCTGCTCGGCCAGCGCCAGCGCGAGGTCCACGTCGACGAGTTCGTGCTCGCCGGTGCGGACACGCTCGTTGAGCCGCTGGACCGGGGGCATGTCGGCCTCGCGGATCGCCAGCACTCCGAGGTCGCTGAGTTCCTCACGGGCACCGCCCAATTGGTCCTCGACGTGGGTGCTGCGGATCCGCAGGTCGCTGATGAGCTGCTGGTGCCACTGGAGCCTGGAGTCGCAGTCCAGTGCGGTGCTGCCGGTCAGCCATGCCCTGTACTCGGCCAGGGGCACGTCGTCGGGCACCCCGGTGGCGATCGGACCTTCCGGCACCGGCTGGTCGACGGGCACGTGCGACAGCAGATCAGCGGGAGTAATGCCGAGTGCGTGCGCGATCGCTGTCAGATCGTCGACCGTAGCCGTGCTGATGCCGTCCTCGACAGCGCGCACGCCGTCGACGTCGAGCTCGTGGCCGGTGCGCCGCAGGAGTGAGGACAGCTCGTCGCGACTCAGTTCACGAAGCTCACGGTAATGGGTGATGGCGCTGGCGACGGCGATCGAGGTCGGCGAAAGATCTGGCATGGGATCCAGCGTAGGGCTGGGGTGCGACACGGCGGTGCCGGCGCTGGCGCACGGTTGTCGAGGGTTCACAGGGTGGAGAAGGAGGGAACCCCTCTCGTGGTGTCGGTACCCGGCCATAGGGTGGATCAGCAACATCCGAGTCCGACACAAGTGCGGTGATTTCGTGACAGCCTTCTGGGAAGGCTTCGACCGCTACCTTGCCTCGCGTGCTCCGACCGAGTCGCACAGGGCCGAGGTCCGCCGTTACCGCGAGCGAGTACGTGAAGTGATCGCTGAACATCACCGGCTGATGGGCTTTTTCCAGAGCGGTTCGTTCCAACACGGCACGGCCGTGATGCCATACAGCGACGTCGATTACATCGCCCGCATCCACTATGAAGACCGACCGGGGTCCTCCAGCACCGTCCTCAACAACCTCCGAGACCTGCTGAAGCGTGAACTCTGGGAAGCAACGGTGACCGTGAGTCGCCCAACCGTCACCCTCAAGTTTCCCGGTCTCCTCCCCTACTACGAGATCACACCTGCCTACTACGAGCGCGGCAGCACCGACGAGAATCGCGTCCTCCTGATTCCGGCTCCGGGTGGCGGCTGGCGGGAAGCGGCCCCAAAGGCGCACAATAAGATCGTCGCCGACCTCGACCGCAAGCACACTGGCGACATCCGCGTCACTGCCCGCCTCCTGAAGGCATGGAAGTACAACCACGGCGTCTCGGTCTCCTCGTTCTACCTGGAGATGCGGGCCGCCGAGTTCGGCAAGAATAACGACCGTGTCTTTCCCTTTACCGCGATCCGGTCCATCGTCACGACCCTGGTCAACCAAGGACTGCCCGCCATGAACGACCCGGCACGGCTTGTCTCGCGGATCAGCGCCTGCTCCAGCGAGTCGTCCCGCACATCAGCGATGACCCACCTACGGAAGTTCAAGAAGGACATCGACAATGCGCACTCTGCCTGGCTCGCCAACGACCGCTACGACATGAACCAGGCGTTGCAGGCCATCTGGGGCAGCGACTTCCCGTACTGCGACACGTAGGGT
This sequence comes from Pseudactinotalea sp. Z1732, assembly GCF_049724975.1. Classification (NCBI taxonomy): domain Bacteria; kingdom Bacillati; phylum Actinomycetota; class Actinomycetes; order Micrococcales; family Cellulomonadaceae; genus Pseudactinotalea; species Pseudactinotalea sp. Z1732. Next base: position 55,405 of record NZ_JBMPQC010000001.1, read on the forward strand.
CCGGCGCGATGAACGACAGCACCCAGCGCACGATCTCCGCACTGCAGAACACCGAGCACGCGCAGCGCCTCCTCGCCGCACAGTCACGGCTCTACACCGACGCCAAGCGAGTTCATGACACGCGCGTCCTCACCGTCGCCGCGCTGGCCCTGGTCACTGTTGTCGTGGCGCTTGCCGTCCCGCAGGGCAGAGTCGTCGTCGGAGCCGTCGGCGGCACGGTCACCTTCCTCTGGTCCGTACTCGGCGGCGCGCGCGAGAAGAGGTGCCGAAAACAGGCGGCCTTCGTACAGGAGGAGTTCGACACCTTCGTGTTCGACATGCCCTGGAATGCGTTGGCGGCCGAGCATCCGTCTCCCACGCTCATCGCCGAGGCCGCCAGTCGATACCGAGGCGGTCGAACCAAGGACTGGTATCCAGACGCAAGCACAGTTGCTCGACCTCTTGACATCCTCATCTGTCAACGCAGCAACTTGGGCTGGGGAGCGTCGATCCATCGCCTCTACGCCGCCACCATCACCGGCCTCCTCGTCGCTCTCGTCCTCGTCGGGGTGACGGTCGCCCTCGTTGGGAATCTCACCGCCGCCGACGCTTTAGTTGCACTCGCCATGCCGCTGCTCGGACCTGCCCGCGAACTCATCGAGATGATCCGCAGCAACCGCGAAAGCAGCGACTCCAAGTCCAACGTCGAGACGAAGGTCCACGGCCTCTGGGAACAGACCCTCCGACGCGACGACCCGATCACCATCGCCGACTGCCGCGCGGTACAGGACCAGATCCTGGTCATCCGGCAGACCAACGCTCATGTCCCCGACTGGCTCGACGGCCTGCGACGGAACCGCAGCGAAATCGCAATGCAGCAGAGCGCGACGCACCTGATCGAGGAAGCACAACGACACGGCAAGACCCGATGAGTTGCGTTCTTCGACATTTTGCAGACCGGCACCAGCCTGCCGGCGTCGGCAATGGCGGTGCACCGGTTGTCGAGGAGTCACGCGGTGAAAGGATGGCACATGAAGACCTCGGAACTGAGCGATCGGTGCACCGACTGGTGAGGGGTGATGGCGGTGTTCTGCCCGGTCCGCCAGTCGGTTCCTGGCGTGCGCCGCTAGCCCCAGCACCGTCATTGACCTCGTCGTCAGTTGGCATAGGGTCGGATCAGGCCGCCGTGCTGGCCTGTCCTCCCCCACCTGGCCCGCGCACCGGGTGCACGAGGCAAGGTTCGATGAATCGCACGAAAGATGATCTGATCGCCTCTCTACCTCGCAGCGCGGGTGCGAACGGAGGGATTGCCATGACCAGAGACCGCGAGATCAAGCAACGGGCGCGCATGTATCAGCGCGAGCACGGCGGCGGCTACGCCAACGCCCGCCGGACGGTGACGCAGTGGCCGGCGGAGACGACGCTCAAGGTCGACGAGCGTCCGCAGCATTTCCTGATGCTGCTCTATGTGCGGCATGCCTGGGGCATCGCCGTCGACGAGTCCGTGCCTGAGCTGGAGCCAGCCCCGGAGCCCGGGCACTCCCAGATGCCCGAGACCGCCAGCCAGCAGGAATGGTCGTCCAGGTGGTCGCGCGCATGGCAGCGTGCCTGGGATTGGTACAGGGTCGAGGACAGAGCCGGTAGTCCTCCGGACGAGCGCACTGTCGCAGAGATTGCCAGGCCCGGACAGCCGCTGAGCCCGTCGCTGCCTCCGCAGTGGGCCCATGAGCACGGCCGCGACGGCGTGGACATGGAGAGGTATTCATTGTGGCTCTCGGCTCTGCTACCGGACTTCTCGGCTGCCCCGCACGAGCATCCTGAGCACATCAGCGCAGAGCCGGTGACGCAGGCTGCGGCAGGAGGCTTGGAGACAGTGGTGGTGTTGCCCTACGCAGAGCCTTTCGCGCGCCGGATCACCCGCAGGCATCTGGTGGTCTCAGCGGCAACGCGGCGGGATTGCTAGCGGACATGCCAACCTCCCTGTTGGCGGACACGAACTTCCCTGCTGACGGACAGCTGATCTCCCTGTCTGTGGCCCGTGGGATCGGCCCGTGTCGGTCCCGATGAAGGCGTCCCTCCGGGGTTTGCTCGAGGTTCTCGACACCTTGAGCAGGTTCCACCGGAGGGACGCATGAAGAAGTGTGACAGGGAGATCAGTCGAAAATAGGTGGGTGGGCTACGCGGGTTGCGCGGCTCTGGCAGCAACCATCGGGCCCACCTGAACGTCGTAGCCGAGGACTCTGAGCTCAGTGATGATGCGGTGCGCTCGCCTGGCCGGGTTTGGTGTTCGGGTGATGAAATGCTCGGGGCCGAGGTCTTGGTAGTCGACGTCGTGCTTCACGACCCACCAGCAGGACTCCAGGATGCTGCGTGAGATCGCGACCTTGGCGCGCTTACGGCCACGGCGACGTTGGATTCGGCGGTGACGCTCGGCGAGGTAAGTGTTCTTGCTGCGAGCGGCCGCGGTCGCGCAGTCCCCGAGCATGCCACACAGCCAGGCGTTACCGCTGCGGGTTCGTCCTGAGCGGTGCTTCCCGGCGGACTCGTTGTTCCCCGGGCACAGACCCGCCCAAGATGAAAGATGCCCCGGTGTGGCGAACCTACTCATGTCTCCGCCGGTTTCGGCGATGATGACTTCAGAGGCTCGCTTGGCAACTCCGGGAATGGTGATCAAGCGCTGCTGAATCTGACGATACGGCTCGATCGCCGTATCAATCGCGGTATCGAGGCGTCTGATGGCGGTGTCGATGTGCTCGATCTGTTCCAGCATCATCTGGCACAAGGTGGCGTGATGGTCCCCGAACCGGCCCGTCAGAGCTTCGATCAAGGCAGCGTTCTTCTTGCGCAGCTTCCCCAACGCCATGTCGGCGAGGCGATGAGGGTCGCGCTCTCCATCGATCAGTGCGCCGATCATCGCTCGACCCGAGACGCCCAGGATGTCGGTGGCGACCAGCGAGAGCTTGATGCCGGCGTCCTCCAGCACGTTGTGGAGCCGTTGTACCTGCCGAGTGCGGTCGTGAATCAGTGAAGCGCGATAGCGCGTCAGATCGCGCAGTTGGCGGATCGGTGGCGGCGGCACAAAGCTAGGGCGAACCAGGCCGTACTCAACGAGCTGGGCGATCCAGGCAGCGTCGGATACGTCGCTCTTGCGGCCGGGGACGGCCTTGATGTGCTGAGGGTTGACCAGCCAGCACTCCACGACCTCTTCCAGTAGGTAGTACACCGGACGCCAATAGTCCCCGGTGGATTCCATCCCGACGAGGCTGATGCGCTCGTCAATGAGCCACTGGCGCAGTTCGAGCAGCGACCCTGTCATGGTCGCAAAGGTTCGGACTTCCTTCCTATGAGTGCCGGCTCGCTTGCCAGGCACCCGGATGCACACCTTCACATCCGCCTTACCGATGTCGATGCCTGCGCACCGCTCGACCAACGTGTCCATGACTAACCTCTCCTCCGGTTCCTACGGCACTGCAAGCGCCGTCCGGGAGGGCCACAGGCTGCGAAGACGATCAGTCGCGTGCTCGAAGCAACAATCCGGGATCCCTGTTGGTGGCCCCAGCGTCCCGTTCATGCGCAGGCTCAAAGGCACCAATCTCCTACGACGTCACCCGGACGGGCCGCAGGACGATTTTCATCCTCCGGGGCGGCCGCCGCGCGGCCAGAGGCGTTCATGGAGATTCTCGAAGCGTTCGATGCCACAGAGAGTGCGCACTCGGCCGCGCAGTTGGCCGGGGTGGATGCCAAGACTGTGCGGCGCTATGTCGCTGCCCGCGACGCTGGCCGCCCGGTGACTGGGCCCTCACGGCGCCCACGGATGATCGACGAGCACCTGCCGAAGATCGAGGAGTGGGTCGAGCGCAGTGCGGGCAAGGTCCGCGCCGACGTCGTCCACGGCCGCCTCGTGGCGATGGGGTTCACCGGCACCGAGCGCACCACGCGCCGGGCCGTCGCGGAGGCGAAGGCGGCGTGGCGGGTGGGGAACCGGCGCACCTATCGGCCGTGGATCACCGAGCCGGGCCTGTGGTTGCAGTTCGATTGGGGCGAAGGACCGCGGGTCCCGGGTCCGGACGGGACGCTGCGGCGCACGTTGCTGTTCTGCGCGTGGCTGGCCTGGTCACGCTTCCGCGTGGTGATCCCGGTATGGGACCAGACCCTGCCCACGCTGATCGCCTGCCTGGACGCCACGCTGCGACGGATCGGCGGGGTGCCGACCTATGTGCTGACCGATAACGCCAGGACGGTGAGCATCGACCACGTCGCCGGCGTGGCGGTGCGTCACCCGCAGATCGTTGCGGCGGGGCGGCACTACGGCACCCAGGTCCACACCTGTGTCCCCTTCGACCCTGAGAGTAAGGGCGGCACGGAGTCCACCGTGCGGCTGGCGAAGGCCGACGTGGTGCCCACCGAGGCCAACCTGCGCCCCGAGTACGGCTCGTTCGCCGAGCTGGAGAGCGCGTGTGAGGAGTTCTGCGCCAAGGTCAACGGCCGCGTCCACCGCGAGTCCGCGCGGATCCCGGCCGAGGCGCTGGTCGAGGAGCGCCGGCGGCTTCATGCGCTGCCGGCCGCCCCGCACACGCTGGTGCTGGGCGAGACCAGGACGGTGAACACTGATCAGACGGTGCGCTACGGCTCGGTGCGCTACTCCACCCCGCCGGGCCTGGTCGGCGCCGAGGTCTGGGTCCGCGTCGCCGGCACTGAGCTCGTCCTGGTCGCCGACCTCGACGCCCTGCCCCGCCGTCCCGAGTGGGCCGGTGAGCGGCGCGGCCTGATCGAGGTGGCCCGCCACCGGCTCTCGACTCCGGGCAATCCGCGGATCGACCTGGCCCACTACCCCGACCATCCCCAGGACCCCACCGGTGCCCCGCGCCCGCCCCAGCCGCGGGCCCGCAGCGCCGCCGAGCGCGACTTCCTCGCCCTGGGCGACGGGGCCCGCGACTGGCTGATCGCGGCCTCGGCCGCCGGAGCGACACGCATCCGGGCCAAGATGGCCGCCGCGGTCGAGCTCGCCGCTCTGGTCGGCACCCCGGCTGTCGCGGCGGCCCTGACGGCAGCTGCGGCCGCGGGGCGCTTCGGTGAGGAGGACCTCACAGCCATCGTCGCCCATCAGGCAACCGCTGCCGCCACCGGTGACCTCGTCATGGCCGACGAAACGCACTCCGCCCAGCCCGGCACCGCCACCTGGGCCGGCTTCACGAGCAGCAAGGAGACCACCCGATGACCACCACCACGACAACGACAATGCCGGCGGTGCCGCCGCTGCCCGAGGACCTCACCGCCGTCCTCAAGCGCATGCGCATGCCCTACCTGCGCGCCGCCGCCCCCGAGGTCCTCGCGACGGCCAAAGCCCAGCGCTGGGACCCCACCGAGGTACTGCGCGTCCTGCTCGCCGAGGAGGCCCGCGGCCGTGACGAGGCCACCCGGGCCATGCGACGCAAGGCCGCCGGGCTCCCCGCCGGGAAGAGGTTCGAGTCTTGGCGCGAGGACGACTCCTCCATCCCGGTCCCGACGCAGTCGGCGCTAGCGACTCTGGAGTGGGTCCACCGCGCCGAGAACCTCGCCATCTCCGGACCGTCTGGGACGGGCAAGACGCACTTCGTTGAGGCACTGGCCCACAAGGTGATCGATGCCGGCATGCGCGTCTCGTGGTTCACCCTGGAGTCCCTCACCGCCGCGATCGGCAGGGCAGCCGTCGACGGCTCGGTCGCCAAGATCATCAGCCGCATCACCCGCGCCGAGCTCATCGTCGTCGACGACATCGGCATGCTCCCTAGTGGGCAGGCCGCCGCCGAGGCCTTCTACCGCCTCGTCGACGCCACCTACGAACGCCGCAGCCTGGCCGTCACGAGCAACATCCACCCCGCCGGCTTCGACACCATCATGCCCAAGACCCTGGCCACCGCCGCCGTCGACCGGCTCCTGCACCACGCCCACGTCATCATCACCGAGGGCACCTCACTACGCCTCGCCGAGGCCACCGCCGGACGCGGGGTGGTCCCCTTGAACTGACCCCCACAGGGAGATCAGCTGTCCGCGGACAGGGAGATGAACTGTCCGCCCACAGGGAGGTCTCCTGTCCGCCCACGAGGAGGTCCCGCTGTCCCTTGACACCTCCCCCGGACCACGAAAAAGCCCTCCAACCAGGCGTTCTACCTGGTCAGAGGGCCGTTCGGAGCCGCCTGTGGGAATCGAACCCACGACCTATTCATTACGAGTGAATCGCTCTGCCGACTGAGCTAAGGCGGCCAGCACACCGGGGCCACGTGGGCGCCGGGGCAGCCCGCCTACTGTACCTGGCGTGACTGGCACCGTTCAAAACGGCAGCCGGGTACGCCGTCGTCGGCTCTCGTGCTTGCTCGGCGCAGACGCGCCGAGCAACTCAGCACTGCGTCCCGTCCTCGGGCACCTGCCCCTCGAGCAGGTAGGCATCCACGGCCTCGTGCACACAGGAGTTGTGCCCGCCGTAGGCGCCGTGACCATCGCCGTCATAACTCAGCAGTACCCCCGATTCCAGCTGCTCGGCGAGCGCCTCGGACCACTCATGCGGTGTCGCCGGATCGCGGGTGGTCCCGATCACCAGGATCGGCGGGGCACCGGCCGCCGCGATCGGAGCGCGGGTGCCGGTGGCCTCGAACGGCATCGTGGAACACCCGACCTCGCCGTAGCCGAAGTAGGGGCCGAACACCTCGGAGACCTCCTCCAACGCCTCGGCGTCGGCGGTGATCTCGTCCCGGTCCAGTTCCACCGGGAAGTCCAGGCAGTTGATCGCCCGGAACGCCCCCTGGTCCTCGGGGTAGGTCCCGTCGTCCTCCCGCTCCAGGGCGAGGTCGGAGATGAACCGGACCTGGCTGGCGTCGTCCTGGTAGATCAGCATCGTCAATGCCTCACTGAGCACCGGCCAGGAGTCCACGTTGTACAGCGCCAGCACGATGGTGTTGATCAGGTCGGCGTCGGTGACCGGGCGGTCCGGGTCTGTGGCGGGCATCGGATCATCACGCAACGTGGTGAGCAGATCCACTGTCTCGGCGATCGCCTCGTCCACGCGGCCCTCGAAGGGGCAGTCCGGGCCCGCCTGACAGTCGGTGACGAAGGATCGGTAGGCGCGGTCGAATCCCAGCACCTGCCCGCCCGCGATCTCGGCGTAGTCCAACGCCGGGTTCATCGCCCCGTCGAGCACCAACCGGTGCACCCGGTCGGGGAAGTGCTCGGCATAGGTGGCACCGAGGAAGGTGCCGTAGGAATACCCCAGGTAGGTCATGGAGTCCTCCCCCATCACGGCGCGAAGCACGTCCAGATCCTGCGCGGCGCTGACGGTGTCGACGAACCCGAGCAGGTCCCCGGTGTTCTCCAGGCACTCCTGCCCGTAGTCGGTCTCGGTGGCGACGAAGTCCTCCCAACCGGCGTCGGTGGTCACCTCGAAGAACGAGCCGTAGTACGAATCGAGCCCCTCGGAATCCAGGCAACGGACCGCATCGGACTCCCCCACCCCCCGGGGATCGAACCCGACGACGTCGAACCGCTGCAGGATGGGCCCGGAGAACATCGCGTCGACGCTGTCCAGGAACTCCAGGCCCGAACTGCCCGGCCCGCCCGGGTTGACGAAGAGTGCGCCCTCACTGGTGCCCAGCGCCTCAGCGACCTTCACGGCCAACTCGATGGTGTCCCCGTCCGGGTCGTCGTAGTCCATCGGTACCTGCACGCGGGTGCACCGGTGCCGGTCCCCGCAGTCGGTCCAGTCCAGGTCCTGGTCGTAGTACTCCTGCAGGCCATTCGCACCGCCTTCCGGGGGAGCCTCGGGCGTGGCGGCGTCCGGCGGTTGCAGCATCGGTGCCGGAGCGCACGCGGCCAGGAGCAGCGCCCCCGCCAACAGCGAGATCAGGCCGATGCGACGGGAAGGGGACGACAGCACCAACCGAGCCTACAAAGCTCCTGCGGTCCCGGCGCACCACCACGCCCGCTCCGGCGCCGCGCACCTGGACACGCACAGGGCTCAGTGCGCGTGCGCCTCGGCTTGTGGACGCAGCGCCACGGCCATCGCCTCGATGGCCAGCAGGGGCGCGGCGTTGGCGCTGATGCGGGTGCGGGCCAGTCCGATCGCATCCATCCGGCGCAGCGTCACCTCCGGGGTGCTGGCCCGGGCGACCTGCTGCACCGCGTCACCCGAGGAGGCATTGACCAGGGCGACATCGGAGCCCACCTGCGCCACCAGCACATCGCGGTAGAAGGACAACAGGTCCACCAACGCCCGGTCGAGCACGTCCAGCAACGCTCTGCGTGCGCGCCGCTTCTGCTCCTCCTCCAGCTGCCGCAGTTGCGGCCGGAGCGCCGGCGGGACGGGGCCGCCGCCCTCGGCGCCCAGGCTGCGTAGCAGTTCGGCCTTCTCGCGTTCATCTCGCTCGGTGGTCGCCTCCTTGGACTGCTCGGTGGCCGAGTCCACAAGCCGGCCGGCGGCCAGCACGGCGTCACCCACCCCGCGGATCCCGGAGGCGATCTGCAACACGGTGCCTCGGAACTCCCGTGCCGGGGCGTGGGTGGCGAGGCGGCGCGCCACTCCGACGTGGCTCTGTGCCTCGTGGGCGCAGGCCAGCGCAAGGTCCGGGTCCACCCCGTCCCGGCGCACCAGCAGATCGGCCACCGCCTGGGGCGGTGGTACCCGCAGGTTCACCAGACGGCACCGCGATCGGATCGTCACCAGCACATCCTGCGGACTCGGCGCACACAGCACCCAGACGGTGCGGGGCGGCGGTTCCTCGATCGCCTTGAGCAGCACGTTGCCGGTCTGCTCGCCCATCCGGTCGGCGTCCTCGACGACAATCACCCGCCAGCGTCCCTGGGAGGGAGCCCGCTGAGCGAGTGAGACCAGTCCACGTGCCTCGGCCACGGTGATGACCACCTTCTCGGTGGCCAGCACGGTCACGTCCGGGTGCGTCCCGGCCAGAGCGGTGCGCGCCGAGTCCTCCTGCGCCGAGGCGTCGGCCCCGGCCTGCAGCGCGGCGGCGAAGGCACGCGCGGCCACCGACCGTCCTGAGCCAGGTGGTCCGGTGATCAGCCACGCATGCGTCATCGCCGCCGGCCGCTCGGCGGCCTCGCGCAGTACCTGGACGGCCTGCTCCTGGCCGACCAGGGACTCCCAGACGCTCACCGTCGGCCTCCCTGCGCACTCGGATGGGTGCCCCCTGCGGCGTCGTCGGACAGCAGTGGCTCCACCGCTGCACGCACCTGCTGGGCGATCTCCTCCCTGCTCCCGGCGGCATCGAGCACCAACCATCGCTGCGGCTCGGCTGCGGCCCGGTCCAGGAACGCCTGGCGGGTGCGGCGGTGGAACTCCATCCCCGCCCGTTCCATCCGGTCGGCGGCCTGTTCTCCCAGCCGCTGCACCAGTTGCTCGGTGGGGAGGTCCAGCAACACCGTCAGGGCCGGCATCAAGCCGTTGGTGCCCCACCGGGAGAGCCGTTCGACGTCCTCGGCGGCGAGTTCGCGCCCGGCCGCCTGGTAGGCGACGGAGGAGTCCAGGTACCGGTCGGTCAGCACCACCGCACCACGGGCCAGCGCCGGCCGGATCAGGGTGAGGGCGTGATGGGCCCGGTCGGCCGCGAAGAGCAGCGCCTCGGTCCGGGCATCGATGTCCTGGCCGTGCAACAGTTCGTTGCGCAGCGTCCGGCCCAGTTCGGTGCCGCCCGGTTCACGGGTGGTCACCACCTCGCGCCCGAACTCCTCGCGCAGCCATTGCGCCAGCAGGCGAACCTGGGTGCTCTTGCCGGCACCGTCGCCGCCTTCGAAGGAGATGAACAGTCCACTCACAGTGCTCAGGGTATCCGGCCCCGCCCACCCGCCCGCCCGGCCTCGGTAACCCTCGACCAGCGTCCGCGGCCGGCCCACCACCGGGCGCCCTAGTGCGGTGGCTCAAGGGGCGGCACCCTCCCCGGGCAGCACCACGCCGAGTTGGCGGCGTACCTCGTCCATCGTGCGCATCACCGCCAGCGTCTCCTCCCACGGCAGTACCGGGGACTGGGTCAGTCCGGCCTCGAGGCACCGGGCCGTCTCGGCGGCCTGGTAAGCGAAACCGGCGCTCGCCGGCGGCTCGATCGTGCGGACCGCGCCGTCGGTGGAGTGGATGGTCAGCGTGCTGGATCCGAAGAACGTCGGGGCGATCTCGATGCGGCCGGCGGTGCCGGAGATCACCGCGTCGTTGCGGGTCCCGGCCAGCATCGTGGTAGTCAGCGACGCCACCACACCGGGGTAGGTGAGCACTACGGCCTCGGTGGCGTCCACCCCGGTCTCGGCCAGGTGACCGACTGCGGTCACGGTCTCGGGGCTGCCGAGTACCTGATGGGCGAAGGAGATCGGGTAGACGCCAAGGTCGAGCACGGCACCGCCGGCAAGGTCGGGGTTCTTCAGCCGGTGCGACGGTGCCACATCCAGCCACTGCCCGTGGTGCGCGGTGAGGGTGACCACCTGCCCGATCTCACCGGAGCGCAGTACCCGGTCCAGGGCGGCCATGTGCGGCAGGAACCGGGACCACATCGCCTCCATCGCGAACAACCCGGCCGCATCCGCCGCGGCGAACACCTCGCGGGCCTCCGCCGCGCTGCGGGTGAACGCCTTCTCCACCAGCACCGGTTTGCCCGCCGCCAGCGCCAGCAGTGCGTGGTCCCGGTGCTCCGAGTGCGGCGAGGCGATGTAGACCGCCTGCACACGCTCATCGGCCACCAGCGACTCGTAATCACCGTGGGCCCCCGGGATGTCGAAGGTCGCGGCGAAGTCATCGGCCCGCTCCTGACTGCGCGAGCCCACCGCCACCACCGTTCCGGCGGTATGGGCGGGGATCTCGGTGGCGAACCGCCGCGCGATATTGCCGGCGCCGAGGATCCCCCACGCCAATGGCGGCGCCTGCGCCGGGTCGGGCACGTCATGGTCCACGTTGACCTCCTGGGATTACTTCGTGGTGCCGGCGCTCGACTTCTTCGCGGCCGGCTTCTTGGCAGTGGGCTTCTTCGCGGCCGGTTTCTTGGCAGCGGACTTCTTCGCGGCCGGTTTCTTGGCAGCGGGCTTCTTCGCCGCCGGCTTGCGAGCCGGGCCCTTCGCCCGCTTCTCGGCGAGGAGTTCATAGCCGCGCTCGGCGGTGATCGACTCCACCTGATCGTCCTTGCGCAGCGTGGCATTGGTGCTGCCATCGGTCACGTACGGACCGAACCGGCCGTCCTTGACCACCACCGGCTTACCCGAGACCGGGTCCTCCCCCAGTTCCCGCAGCGGTGCCGCCGCGGCCCTGCCCCGCCGCTTCGGCTGGGCGTAGATCTCCAGCGCCTGGTCCAACGTCAGATCGAAGAGCTGGTACTCGTTCTCCAGGGAGCGGGAGTCGGTGCCCTTCTTCAGGTACGGCCCGTACCGGCCGTTCTGCGCCCAGATCTCCTCCTCCGACTCCGGGTCGGTGCCCACCAGCCGCGGTAGGGACAGCAGCCGCACCGCAGTGTCCAGGTCGATCGTGGACAGGTCCATGTCCTTGAACAACGACGCAGTCCGGGGCTTGACCTTCTTACCGCCCTTGGTCTTACCCGCTTCCTCCTCGGGCAGCACCTCGGTGACGTAGGGACCGAAGCGCCCGGATTTGGCCACGATCGACCGGCCCGTCTCGGGGTGGGTACCCAGTTCCCGGTCGCCGTCGGAGGCGGTTTCCAGCAGTTCCCGGGCCTTGGCCACGGTCAGTTCATCCGGAGCCACGTCGTCGGGCACGCTGGCCCGGGTCGGCTTGGCCTCATCGGCACCGACCGAGGTATCGCCGGCGCCGGCCGCACCGTTCGCGCCGGTGCCGCTGTACTCCAGGTAGGGCCCGTACCGGCCCACCCGCAGCGTGATCCCGTCACCGATGTCGATGGAGTTGATCTCCCGGGCGTCGATGTCGCCGAGGTCGGCCACCAGGGCCTGCAGTCCCTCGACGTCACCCCGGCCGAAGTAGAACCCGGTGAGCCAGTCCACCCGGTCCTCCTGCCCGGCGGCGATCCGGTCCAGGTCCGATTCCATCCCGGCGGTGAAGTCGTAGTCGATCAGGCGCCCGAAGTGGGTCTCCAACAGTCGCACCACCGAGAACGCCAGCCAACTGGGCACCAGCGCCTGCCCGCGCCGCAGCACGTAGCCGCGGTCGGTGATGACCGAGATGGTGGCGGCGTAGGTGGAGGGACGGCCGATGCCGCGCTCCTCCATCGCCTTGACCAGGCTCGCCTCGGTATACCGCGGTGGCGGGCTGGTGTCGTGCCCGTCGGCGAGCAGGTCGTGCACCTGCACCCCGTCCCCGCTCGCGACCTGGGGGAGGCGATCGGTGCCGGAGTCCCGGGACTCGTCGTAGCGCGCGGCGTCGCGCCCCTCCTCGTAAGCGGCCAGGAAGCCGCGGAAGGTGATCACGGTGCCGGATGCGGAGAACTCGGCGTCCTGACCGGTCGACGACGACGCGCCGAGCCGGATCGTCGCGGTGGAACCGGTGGCATCGGCCATCTGGGAGGCCACGGTGCGCTTCCAGATCAACTCGTAGAGCCGGAACTGCTCCCCGGAGAGTTCCCGGGCCACCTGGGCGGGGGTCCGGAAGGAGTCCCCGGCGGGGCGGATCGCCTCGTGCGCTTCCTGGGCCCCCTTGGACCCGGCGTAGACCCGTGGGGAATCCGGCACGTACTCGGCGCCGTAGAGTTCGGCGGCCTGGCGCCGGGCGGCGTTGATCGCCTGACCGGACAGCGCCGAGGAGTCGGTCCGCATGTAGGTGATGTAGCCGTTCTCGTACAGCGCCTGCGCGGTGCGCATGGCTGCCCGGGAGTTCATCCGCAACTTGCGCGAGGCCTCCTGCTGCAGCGTGGAGGTGGTGAACGGCGCGGCCGGCCGGCGCTTGTAGGGCTTCTCCTCGACGCGGCGGACGGCGAAACTCGCCGGGGCCAGGCCCTCCACCAGGGCGTGGGCGGCCTCGGCATCCAGGTGCACCGCCGAGGCGGTACGCAGTACCCCGTCGTCACCGAAGTCCTTGCCGGTAGCCACGCGCGAGCCGTCCAGGGCCACCAGGCGAGCCTTGAACACGGCGCCGGAGTCGCCGTCGACGTTCTTGGCCTGCACGCTCGGGGCGGCGGAGAACTCCCCGACCACGTCCCAGTAGTTGGCCGAGCGGAACGCCATCCGCTCCCGCTCGCGTTCGACCACCATCCGGGTGGCGACGGACTGCACGCGCCCGGCGCTCAGCCCCTGCCTGACCTTGCGCCACAGCACCGGCGAGATCTCGTAGCCGTACAGCCGGTCCAGGATCCGGCGCGTCTCCTGGGCGTCGACCAGGCGGGTGTCCAGTTCCCTGGTGGACTCCAGGGCGCGCTGGATGGCCTCGCGGGTGATCTCGTGGAACACCATCCGCTTGACCGGAACCTTGGGCTTGAGGACCTCCAGCAGGTGCCAGGCGATCGCCTCGCCCTCCCGGTCCTCATCGGTGGCCAGGTAGAGCTCGTCGGCCGCCTTGAGTGCCTTCTTGAGTTCGGTGACCTTCTTCTTCTTGTCCCCGTCCACCACGTAGTAGGGGTCAAAGCCGTCCTCGACGTTGATCGCGAACTTCTTGTACGGGCCCTTCTTCATCTCCGCGGGCAGCTCGGAGGGCTGGGGCAGGTCGCGGATGTGCCCCACGCTCGCTTCCACCTCGAAGTCCGAGCCCAGGTAGCCCGCGATGGTGCGAGCCTTGGCGGGGGACTCGACGATGACGAGTTTGCGTGCGGGGGTTGTCACGCGGTTGCTCCTGAAGGGTTCGAGTGCGGGCGTTTCGCCCTGGGCGGTGTCGGACGGACGGGGCTCAAAGGCCCGACCGGTTCGGCCTATTCGTTCGGCTGGTTCGGCCGGTGCGCTAAGCTGGTGATCGTGGCGGCTCCGGCCGGGACGACGACGACACAGCATCGTAGATCAGTCCCGCAGGGTACATCCACGTCTGGGCGCATACTAACCACACCTTGCGCTGCAACCGCACACGGCCGTCGTGTCACCGACGGGAATCGAGGGGCTGCCGTCCCTCCGCGAGCACCTGCTCGCGCCACGCGATCGCTCGAGCGGGATCGTCCGACGTCACCCCGTCCGCCCCGACGCCGATCGCTTCGCGGATGTCGTCCAAGGTCCGCACCGGCCACAGATGCACCTCGATGCCCGCCGCGCCGAGCTGTTCGACCAGTCGCGGTGTCACGCCCCCGAACCCGCATGCCAGACGTGTGGCCCTCGCGTGCTCGAGCACGCCCCACAGACCACCATCATGATGCTCGACACCGGCGATCGCCTCCGTGATGAGCTGCCGGCCGACACCCGGGATGAGGTCGGCGACCGCGCGGGTCACATCGGCGCAGAAGGACGCCACGATCGTTCTGCGCGCGTGCTGCGGACGCGAGGCGTAATACTCCGCCAGGTGCGGCGTGACGGCGGGGTCTTTGATCTCGAGCTGAATGCGCACCTGAGTCGCCTCGTACATCTCGTCCAGCGTGACCACGCCCCGCCCCGAATCGAGTGTGACGCTCTGCAACTGGGCGAGCGTCAGTGCCGACACCGGTCCGAGTCCGCGGCCGGCGCCATCGGCGGCAATGCGATCCAACGTCTCATCGTGGACCAGGACGAGTTCTCTGTCGCTGCTGAGCCGTACGTCCAGCTCGATCTCATCGGCCCCGACCGCTTCGGCGAGCGCGAACGACGCGAGACTGTTCTCCGGCTCATGGGCCATGGCACCGCGGTGACCAACGATCGCAAGACTCAACGGTCCAACACTTCCTCCAGTGCTCAGGGGCTGTCCAGGCGGTGATAGGGGCGCATCCCCAACATCGCCGCCATGCTGAGGGCAGCCACGCCCATCATGCCGGCCCCCGCAGTCAGGTAGGCCAGCACCTGGGCGGAGAAGTCGACCCCGGGGACCTGGGTGAACGTCAGGATACCGCCGGTGATCCCGACCAGTACCCCCGCTCCGGCAATGAACCACAACCACGCCGAGGCGTTGCCTGCAGGCGCTTCGCCGTATCCGCGGGGCAGGGGCCGCAACCGCAACCCCCGGGCTGCTTCGACGAGGAAGTACCAGACGGCGGCCACCGCGTAGGCGGCCACGATGTCCGAGGGACGGTGCCAGCCGAGCACCAGGGTGCCGACCCCGGTGGCCCCGGCGTAGGCGGCACCGGCCAGTGCGACGGGGCCACGCCATCGCGCCGGAGCGATCAGCAGTGCCGTGGCCGCCACCGTTGCTGCGGCGGTGGTATGCCCCGAGGGCAGAGTGTTCACCGGTCGTTCGGTGAGGCCGAAGTCCGGGCGGGTGAGCAGGTACTCCTTGAGCAGTCGGGTGGTGACGTTCGCTCCGCCGAGCATCACGGTGGCAGCGATCGCGATCGACCAGCGCCGCTGCATGGCGGCAACCCCGAATACCACCAGGGCCGCCAGCACCAGGAACGGTTCGGAGATGACTCGGACCACCGGTTCGACCAGGGCATCGAGGCGGTCCCGGCCGTACTGGCTGCCCTGCCAGGCGGCGTCGTCGACGAGTTGGCCCGTGGGCCACAGCACGAAGACGCGCCAGGTGGCCCACAGCCCCACCACCGTGACGGTGGCCAGGAGCAACGGCGGCAACAGGCCTCGGGCGATGCTCGCTGCGGACCGGCCCTGCCCGGGTGTGGTGGCGGTGGACACGGGCCCACGGTAGCTCGCGGGGACCGGGGATGGGGACATGGCGTGGAGCGATCACCTCGCGGCGGGCCGCGCCCGAGGAGCATCCCTTCTCCGGGCGGTGGGCGCGGTGGCTATTTGCTCAGGTTCTTGAACTGCCGGATCGCCAACGGGATGAAGATCACCATCAGCAGGGCTGGCCAGCCGACCGCGCCGGCCAGGGCGTGGCCGTCGATCCAGTACTGGGCCTCCCCCTGCCCCGCCCCGGGGGTGGCGAAGAGTTCCCGGATCGCGTTGGCGGTGGAGGAGACCGGGTTCCATGCCGCGATCGCTCCGAGCCAACCGGGCATCATCTCCGGCGGGGCGAACACCGAGGAGATGAAACCGATCGGGAAGGCCACCGCGAACAGGCTCCCGGCCGCTTCGGAGTTCTTCAACCGCAGGCCCAGGAACACGCCCACGAAGATCAGGGCGAGCCGCAGCCACAGCAGCAGCCCGAAGGCCGCGAGGGTCGCGACGGGGCTGCCACCGGAGCGCCACCCGATGATCAACGCCAGCGCGGCGATGATGGTCAGGTCGATCGCGGCATGGATGATGTCGGCGATCCCGCGCCCGGTGACCACCGCCGAGGAGGACATCGGCATCGAGCGGAACCGGTCCATGAACCCCTTCTCCTTCTTCAGGGTGACCTCGAAGGCGGTGTTCATGAACCCGAACGCCATCGTCATCGCGAACAGCCCGGGCATGGCGTAGTCGATGTACCCCTCACCCGCGCCCTGGCCGGTGACGTCCATGGCCGAGCCGAACACGTACACGAACATCAGAACCATCATCACCGGCATGCCCAGCTGCCAGGCGAAGGTCGAGGGCTGGCGCACCAG
This sequence comes from Pseudactinotalea sp. Z1732, assembly GCF_049724975.1. Lineage (NCBI taxonomy): Bacteria > Bacillati > Actinomycetota > Actinomycetes > Micrococcales > Cellulomonadaceae > Pseudactinotalea > Pseudactinotalea sp. Z1732. The sequence goes on from NZ_JBMPQC010000001.1 coordinate 71,898, forward strand.
GTGCATGAACTCCTGCAGCACGATGGTCCAGCAGTCCTTGAGCGCCCAGCGCAGGCGTCCGGCCGGCGAATCGTCGATCGCTACCGCCGCGTGGGCGGTTACGGGCGTGTGGGTGGTCATCGAACGGCCTCCTTCTGAGGTACGGGGCAGTCGCCGGTCAGGTGCAGGAACGCCTCGTCCAGCGTGGGTCGGCGCAGGGCGATGTCGGCGATCTCGATGTGGTGCGCGCGGACCTCGGCGGCAACCGCGGTCAGGGTCTGGACGCCGTCGGAGACCGCCACACTCACCGTCCCAGTGCTCTCGATCACGGCGGGTGACGCGCCGATCAGCGTGGAGACAACCTCGCTCAGGACGGGTAGGTCGGCCGGGTCGGCAACGGTGACCTCCAGGTGCTCGTCTCCGATCCGGCGTTTCAGCCCGGCGGGGGTGTCCTCGATGATGTTCCGGCCATGGTCGATCACGCTGATCCGGTCACAGAGTTGGTCTGCCTCGTCCAGGTAGTGGGTGGTCAACAGCACGGTGGTGCCCCGTACCGCCAGGTCGCGTACCACCTGCCACACCTCCCGGCGTCCGGCCGGGTCCAGTCCGGTGGTGGGTTCGTCCAGGAACAGCACCTGCGGCGCCAGGATCATGCTGGCCGCCAGGTCCAGCCGCCGGCGCATCCCTCCGGAGAAGGTCTTGGGCACCCGGGCGGCTGCCTCGGTGAGACTGAACATCTCCAACAGTTCATCGGCGCGACGGCGGGCGGCCCTCTTGTCCAGCCGGAACAGCCTGCCGAACATGGTGAGGTTCTGGCGGGCGGTGAGCAGGTCGTCGACGGCGGTCTGCTGACCGGTCAGGCCGATGCGCTGGCGCACCTGCCGGGCCTGGGTGCGGACATCCAGGCCTGCCACCTCCGCCTGCCCCTCATCCAGCCGTGTCAGGGTGGTGAGGATGCGTACCGCGGTGGTCTTCCCGGCACCGTTGGGCCCCAGCAGCCCGTGCACGGTGCCGGCGGGGACGGCCAGGTCCACCCCGTCGAGGGCGAGCGTGTTCTTGTACCGCTTGATCAGGCCGGTGGCCCGCACCGCGGTCTCGGGATGAGTCATAGGGGCGCCTCACATTCTGCGTACGGTGTCCGCAGGAGACTATAGCGTACGGTGTCCTCAGAAAGTCAAGGGAGTTGCCGCACGTACGGCAACGCGCGCGAACGGGGTGCATGATGAGCGAGGAGCAGGCGGCACGGAATCCTCTCGCGGTGAGCCAGCGGCTGCTGTGGGAAGGGCTCCCCGAGACCCGCAAAGGACCCAGGCCCAGCCTCACCCTGGACCAGATCGTCACCGCAGCGATCGACATCGCCGACGCCGGTGGGATCGACGCGCTCTCGATGCGCAAACTCGCCGCCGAACTGAATACGAGCCCGATGGCGCTGTACCGCTACGTTCCGGGCAAGACGGAACTGCTCCACCTGATGCTCGACGCCGTCGAGGTCCTCCCGGAGGACGCCGCCACCACGCCCGACGACGGGTGGCGCGAAGTCCTGGAGGCCTGGGCCTGGCGGGGACGCGCCTTGCACCTGCACCACCGGTGGCTGCTGCAGGTCAACTCCACGCGTACTCCGATCGGCCCGCACAGCCTGGCCGGCATGGAGCGGTTGATGTCCGGGCTGGCCGACATGCCGTTCAGTGACCAGGAGAAGGTCATGGTGATGTCCCTGCTGGATGGGTACGTTACCGGCACCGCGCGGCAGGAGATCCTCTACGAGCAGGCGGCTGAGGAGTCCGGGGTCAGCGATGGCGAGTTCTGGGAGTTCCAGTTGCCACTGCTGGTGCAGGCGGTGGAGTCGGGCCACTACCCCACGATGGCCGGGATGGCCGAGGACACCTTCGACGGCGGGTGGGAAGAGACCTTCGCCCTGGGCCTCCACGCCCTGCTGGACGGCCTCGAGCTGGAAGTGCAGCGGCGCCGCGCGGGCCGGACCCCCCACTGAGAACGGTCTGAGGTGAGATAGGGGGTGCCGGAGGGGGTGGCAGAGCGCGGCGGGAACAGGCGGCGGGACCGGGCTCAGGGTGAGACCGCGCGTAGGAAGCCGTCCAGGACCAACTCGCGCACCATCGGTGCCACCTCGGCGCGTACCGCCTCGACCGGCTCCTCGCTGAGCACCGCGAGGGCACCGATGATCTGCCCGACGGCCAGCTCCCCGTCGCAGGCACCCACCAGTGCCGCGGTATGGCTCGAGACCCGCAGGCTGCGTCCCAGACCACCGCCCTGGTGCAGCACGATCACCTCCGGGTCCGGCTCGCCGGGCCGGTAGTGCCGCTCCTCGGTGACATCGGAGGCCACGAGATAGCGCCGGTCCAGGACGTCCCCGGCCAGGGCGGGCACGGCGTCCAGGGTGGCGCCGATGGCTACCCCGGCACCTGCTGGCAGCGGGGTGGTGAGTTCCTCGAAACGGCGCCACGGCCCGCCCGTTGGAGCGAACTCGCCACCGCGACCGCCGCCATCCGCGGTGCTCTCCACGGCACGCATGCCCCCGCCGGTCTCGCGGCGGCGCAGCAGCACGTACCCGAACCCGATGGCACCGACATCACGCGCGGCGAAGTCCCGCAGGTAGGTCCGGTATGCGTGCTCCCAGCCCTCCCGGTCCCGCTCGGGGGTGAGACCGCCGTCGCGCAACCAGGTCTCGGCGTACCGGGCCGGATCCACCTGCTCCCGCTGGATCACCCAGACGTCCACGTCCACGTCCAGGTCCCGCGTCCAGGCCTCGAGGCGCTCACTCCAACGACCGCCGGCCGGGATCTCCCAGTTGGCCAGGAACTGCGCGGTGCCCCCGGGCCCCAGGTGCTCGGGCAGGGCGCGCACCAGGTGGGCGATGAGGTCATCGCCGCCCCGACCCCCGTCGCGGTAGGTGATGGGGGCCGCTTCGGTGCGGGGGGTGATGACGAACGGCGGGTTGGACACGATCAGGTCGAACGTCTCCCCCGCCACCGGCGCGAGCATGTCCCCGGCGCGCAGGTCGAGGCCCACTCCATTGAGACCGGCATTGAAGGAGGCGAAGGCCAGCGCGCGCGCCGACAGGTCGCTGCCCACCACGTCCGGGCAGAATCCGGCCACGTGCAGGGCCTGGATGCCGCATCCGGTGCCCAGGTCCAACGCCCTGCGCACGGGAGTGGGGACCGTGATCTCGGCCAGGGTCCGCCCTGCCGCACCCACACCGAGCACGTGCTCGGTGTCCAGCACCGCTCCGGTGACGGCCTCCCCCTGGTCCGAGGCCAGCCACCACGAGTGCTCCCCGGTGCTGACCGGTCGCAGGTCGACCTGCGCGCGCACCGGATCGCCGGCGCCCTGCCCGGCCGCGCGGACCAGACCGAGGCGGGCTGCGCCGTCGGCCCCCACCGCGGGCAGGGCACGGTCGAGTTCGGTCCTGGTCAGTTCCTGCCCGAGCGTGAACAGGCGCATCAGCGCCGCGGCGGGTTCGGTGCTCGCCGCAGCGGCGTCCCGGGCCGGCAGTGGCTCCTCCCGGTCCAGCGCGGCGATGGCCACCTCACCCACGATCTCGCCGAGATGACCCACCTCATACCTGGTGGTGGCCAGGTCGCGGCGCAGCTCGGCGATGAGAACGGGATCTGCCGTGGGCGCCGGTGGATGCGGCTGATCGGCCACCAGCGCTCCCTTCTCCCCGTGGTTCATTCGTGAATTCACGGCCGGACCTCATTCTTCCACCGCAACGACCGCCGCGGACGATACCGTGCTTGATATGACAACCCACTCCGGGCCGGGCGGACAGGATGAGCGCCCGCACCACCGGGCCGGCACCGACGCCAGCAGTTCCGCCATCGCCGCCTCACCACGGCGCCGGTCGTTCACGCCCGGGGACCGGCGGCCGCTGCGCACCCTGTCCTGGCCGGTGCTTGCCTGGTCGCTGTGGGACTGGGGCTCGGCGGCGTTCAACGCGGTGATCACCACGTTCGTCTTCACCGTGTACATCACCTCCGATGCCTTCGGGGAGAACGCCGAGACGAACCTGGGTTTCGCGCTGGCCACCTCCGGGGTGCTCATCGCGGTGTTCGCCCCGATCAGCGGCCAGCGCGCCGACCGCACCGGCCGGCGCACGCTCTGGCTCGGGCTGAACACCACGTTGGTGGTGATCGCCTCCGCCGGGCTGTTCTTCGTGGCCCCGGCACCGGAGTACCTGTGGTTGGGCCTGTTGTTGCTGGCCGCGGGCAATGTGGCCTTCGAGTTCGCCTCGGTGAACTACTACGCGATGCTCAACGACCTGTCCACGCCGAAGAACATCGGCAGGGTCTCCGGGTTGGGCTGGGGACTGGGCTACATCGGCGGCATCGTGTTGCTGCTGATCATCTTCTTCGGGTTCATCGACCCCGAGGTGGGTCTGTTCGGCGTGACCAGCGAGAACGGGATGGACGTGCGCATCTCGATGCTGCTGGCCGCTGCGTGGTTCGGGGTCTTCATGCTCCCGGTGCTCTGGGTGATGCGTCGCACCGCTGGTGAGCCGCGCCCACCGAAGGAACGATTCGCCGTCATCGACTCCTACCGCCGGCTGTTCGGCACGATCGCCCACCTGTGGAAGACCGACCGCAACACGGTGTTCTTCCTCATCGCCTCGGCGGTGTTCCGGGACGGCATGGCCGGGGTGTTCACCTTCGGTGGCGTGGTCGCTGCCACGGTGTTCGGCTTCTCGCCGGGGGACGTGATCATCTTCGGGATCGTGGCCAATGTGGTGGCCGGAGTATTCACCATCGCCTTCGGGCCGCTCGATGACCGGTTCGGCCCGAAGAAGTTGATCGTGGTCTCCCTGGTCATGATGATCACCTCCGGGATCATCATCTTCATCTTCCACGACCGCGGCCAGATCATCTACTGGGTGTTCGGGTTGTTGCTGGCGATCTGGGTGGGCCCGGTGCAGTCGGCCTCGCGCACATTCCTGTCCCGGCTCATCCCCAAGGGCAAGGAGGGGGAGTTCTTCGGCCTGTACGCCACCACCGGGCGGGCCGTCAGCTTCCTGGCCCCGACCGCCTACTCCAGCGCGATCCTGCTGGGGGTGTGGTTCACCGGCGCGGCCTCGCGCACCGAGACCTCGCACTGGGGGATCCTCGGCATCGCCACCGTTCTGCTGGCCGGGCTGGTGCTGGTGCTGCGGGTGCGCACCGGGGTGCGCACCGACAGTGCCCTGACGCAGGAACCGACGACGACGCAGGAGCCGGTGACCACTGAGTCGCCACCGACCGGGCGTGCCTGAGTAGCTCCGGCTCACCCGACCGGGCTGTCCCCGCGACGTGGTCGACGTGCAGGCCGCGCGCCTCGGGCGAGCCGCCGACGCGCGCGGCCGGGCCTGCTCAGCGCGGGCTGTGGACCGGTTCCCCGGACTGGGCTGCCATGTCCTTATCGGACTTGGCAGCCCGCAACCGGTTGATGATGATCGAGGCGAAGATGATCGCGGCCGCCACAACCGCGATCCCGATGCGCAACGTGTGGTTGGCATCCGCGGGCATGCTCATCGCCACCACGGCAGGGGCGATCAGCAGCGCCACCAGGTTCATCACCTTGATCAGCGGGTTGATCGCCGGACCGGCGGTGTCCTTGAACGGGTCACCGACGGTGTCACCGATCACCACCGCCTCGTGTGCGGGCGAACCCTTACCGCCGTGCGCGCCGTCCTCGACGATCTTCTTGGCGTTGTCCCACGCGCCACCGGAGTTGGCCAGGAAGACCGCCATCAGCACACCGGCCGCGATCGCACCTCCGAGGAACCCGGCCAGCGGCCCCACGCCCAGACCGAAGCCGACGGCGATCGGGGAGAAGGCGGCGAGCAGACCGGGGGTGATGAGTTCACGCAGGGAGTCGCGGGTGCAGATGTCCACGACCTTGCCGTACTCCGGGCGGGTCTGGCCGGTCATGATGCCGGGCATCTCACGGAACTGGCGGCGCACTTCGTAGACGATCGCCCCGGCGGCGCGGGTGACGGCGTCGATGGCCAGGCCGGAGAACAGGAACACGGTGCTCGCGCCGAGGATCACCCCGACCAGGGTGATCGGGGAGATGATGTCGTAGGAGATCATCGAGGCGACGATGTCGTGCATCGCACCGACGTCCACGCCCAGATCACGCATCGCGGCGCTGACCGAGTCGGCGTAGGACCCGAACAGCGCGGTGGCCGCCAGCACCGCAGTGGTGATCGCGATGCCCTTGGTGATGGCCTTGGTGGTGTTGCCCGCGGCGTCCAGGTCGGTGAGGATCTGGGCGCCGGCTTCATCGACGTCCCCGGACATCTCCGCAATGCCCTGGGCGTTGTCGGAGACGGGCCCGAAGGTATCCATCGCCACGATCACTCCCACGGTGGTGAGCAGACCACAACCGGCCAGCGCGATCAGGAACAGCGACAGCCACACCGAACCGCCGGCGAGCAGGAACAACCCGCACAGTGCCGCGGCGATGATGCCGGCGGTGTACACGGCCGATTCGAACCCGACCCCGATACCGGCCAGCACCACGGTGGCCGGGCCGGTGCGGGAGGTCTCGGCCACGTGCACCGTGGGCTTGGACGTGGTGTTGGTGAAGTAACCGGTGACCCACAAGATCACACCGGCCAGCACCACGCCGATCAGCACAGCCAGCGCGGCGATCAGGCGGGGGTCTCCGGGGTGGGTGCTGAGGTCCACGCTGCCGGGGGTCAGGTCCGCGAAGGTCGAGGGCAGGTAGATGAACGCGGCCACCCCGCCCAGCACCGCACCGGCCAACGCGGATTGGTAGAAACCACGGTTGATGGCAGCGAGGGCCGATTCGGCGCCCCGCACCCGGGTGATGAACACACCCATGACGGCGACCAGCGCGCCGATGGCGGTGATGATCAGCGGGAAGATCAGGCCCTGTTCACCCATCGTGGCCCGGCCCAGAATCAGGGCGGCCACCAGCATCACCGCATAGGACTCGAACAGGTCCGCGGCCATTCCGGCGCAGTCCCCGACGTTGTCGCCGACGTTGTCGGCGATGGTGGCGGCATTGCGGGGGTCGTCCTCGGGAATGTTCTGCTCCACCTTGCCGACCAGGTCCGCTCCCACGTCGGCGGCCTTGGTGAAGATCCCGCCGCCCACGCGCATGAACATCGCCAGTAGCGCGGCGCCGAAGCCGAAGCCCTCGAGCACCAACGGTGCGTCGGAGCCGAAGATCAGCACCACCGCCCCGGCACCCAGCAGGCCCAGTCCGACCACGCTCATGCCCACCACGCCACCTGTGCGGATTCCGATCCGGGCGCCCTCGACGTTGCCACCGGGCCGGGTGGCAGCCGCGGCCACCCGCAGATTGGCGCGGGTGGCCAACCACATTCCCAGGTAGCCGATCGCGGCCGAGAAACCGGCTCCGAACAGGAAGGCGACGGCCCGGCCCACCTTGACCCCCAGGTCCCCGGGCAACAGGAACAGCAGGGCGAAAACGATCACGGCGAACAGGCCAAGCGTCTTGAACTGCCGATACAGGTAGGCCCGAGCACCCTCCTGGATCGCTTGGGCGATGGACTGCATGGCTGGGGTGCCGTCATGAGCAGCCAGAACCTGGCCGCGCAGCACCGCAGCGATCGCCAGCGCGGCGAGTGCGATCAGCACGATCACCGACACGATGACAATGCTCGTGGTGTCGAGCGTGGGCATGCATTCTCCTCTATGAGAGTGGCAACGAACTGTGTCCGGCTGCACGTCCAACCGGACATGGATCCGGCCGAGTCTATCTGCCCGGAGATGGTGCGTACGCCACTCCCGGCAGGGGCGCGCCCTGGCGGTTCACCATCCCATTGTCGAGGGCCCGAATCTTGTTGGCGTACACCGCGGCAGCGGCCACGATGGCGCCATGAGATTCCTGCTCCTGACCGGTCCCCCGGCCGTGGGGAAGATGACGATCGGCCGGCGGATCGCTGCCACCAGCGACTTCCGGTTGTTCCACAACCACCACACGATCGAACCGTTACTCGAGGTGTTCGGCTACGGCACCCCGCCGTTCACCACCCTGGACCTCGAGTTCCGCCGCCGGGTGATCGAAGAGGCCGCCGAGGCCGGGCTGGACCTGATCTTCACCGTGGTCTGGGACTTCGCCGATCCTGGCGATACGCGGTACGTGGAACACATCACCGAGCCGTACCGCGACGTGGGCGCGCCGGTGCGGGTGGCCGAGTTGCTGGCGCCGTTGTCGGTGCGGCTGGCACGCAACCACGGGCAGGACCGGCTGGACGCCAAGCCATCCAAGCGGGACCTGGAGTGGTCGGACCAGAATGTGCGCGATCTGGAGCACCACGTCCTGGACTCAGCCGACGACGGCGTCGCCCCCGGGGCGACCGCCCTGCTACAGCGACTGGGCCACCGGCGGTTCGAGACCACGGATCGGTCCGCTGCCGAGACGGCCGCCGAGGTACGTGCCTGGGTGGAGACCGAGACCGGATAGAACTCACCGGCCACCGGCCCGGCGCCGGGCTCACGACGAGGGGGCGACGTCACACAGCAGGCCGAGCGCCCGCAGCGCCCCGGCCTTGTCGAGGGGGGAGTTGTTGTTTCCGCACTTGGGTGACTGCACGCACGATGGACAACCGGTGGCGCAGGGGCAGTGCGCGATCACGTCCCGGGTGGCGCTGATCCAGGTGCGGGCGGCCTCGAAACCGCGTTGGGCGAACCCGGCGCCACCAGGGAGGCCGTCGTAGACGAACACCGTGGGCGCGAACGTGTCGGCATGCAGAGCCGCGGACAGCCCCCCGATGTCCCAACGGTCACAGGTGGCGATCAACCCGAGCAGCCCGATCGCGGCGTGCTCGGCGGCGTGCAGCGCGCCGGGCACCTCGCCGGGACCAACACCCGCCTCGGTGAGCACGTCCTCGGGCACGGTCCACCAGCATCCGGTGGTGGCCAGGGTGCGTTCGGGCATCTCCAGCGGGTAGGAGCCGACGATCTCCATACCGGGCAGACGCCGCCGGTCATACCCCGTGACTCGGGAGGCCACCTCCAGGTCGCCGAACCCCCAGGTGACCGGCCCCCAGGTGCGTGAGGTCCGGGTGCTCACCACCCGCACCTCCTTGTCGGTGCGCGCGCGGGTGCGGTAGGGCACGTCCGCCTCGACCACCAGGGCCACGTCGTCCGCGAGAACCTCCACCCGGAAGGTGCGGCCCTGATGGATGTAGATCGCCCCGGTGTGCACGCTGGCATCGGCCCGGGTCTCATCCACCGTCCCCAGCACCCTGCCGGTGTCGGCCTCGACCACCTGCACCTGGGCCGAGCCCCCGCCGCGCAGGTCGGTCAGGTCCGCCGGTCGTTCGGGACGGTCGTAGTTCCAGTACCACCCGCCGGCCCGGCGGCGCAGCAGGCCCCGCGCGGTGAGCGCATCGAGCACGGCCGTGTCGGTCAGGGAGAAACGGGGCAGGTCCTCGGCGGTCAGGGGCGCCTCGGCGGCGGCCGCGCACAGGTGCGGGCCGAGCACGTAGGGGTTGGTCGGGTCGAAGGTGGTGACCTCCACATCGGCCTCGAAGATCGCCTCGGGGTGGTGCACCAGGTAGTTGTCCAGCGGGTTGTTGCTGGCCACCAGCACCGCCAGCCCCTCGGCGCCGGCTCGTCCGGCCCGGCCCACCTGCTGCCACATCGAGACCCGGGTCCCGGGCCAGCCGGCGATCAGCACCGCGTCCAGCCCGGCGATGTCGACCCCCAGTTCCAGGGCGTTGGTGGTGGCCAGGGCCAGCAAGTCACCGGTGCGCAGGCGCTGTTCGAGGTCGCGCCGTTCCTCGGGCAGGTAGCCGCCGCGGTAGGCGGCCACGGCCCCCGGTCCTATGTCGGCGCCGACCAGGTGCAGGTGCTCCCGGGTGTGCTGGGCCACGACCTCGGTGGCGAGCCGGGAGCGCACGAATGCCAGGGTGCGGTGGCCCGCGCCGACCAGATCGGCCAGCAGTTCGGACACCTCGGCCAGGGCCGAGCGGCGGGGGCCCTCGTCGTCGTCCTTCTCCTGCTCCTCACTCCACGGCACCTGCGCCGGGGCCGGCTGCCACAGGGCGATCGTGCGCCGCCCGCTCGGCGCGCCGTCGTCGACCACGGCGTGGATCCGCCCGGCATCCACGCCCAGCATCCGCACCGCGGTGGCCGCTGGGTCCCCGGTGGTGGCCGAGGTCATGATCACCTGCGGCTCCGCGCCGTAGCGGGAGGCGATCCGCAACAACCGGCGCAGCACCAGCGACACGTGCGCCCCGAACACCCCGCGGTAGGCGTGGCACTCATCCACCACGATGAAGCGCAGGCCGCGCAACAACCGGTCCCAGCGGCGGTGCGCCTCGAGCATCGCGAAGTGCAGGAAGTCGGGGTTGGTCAGCACGATGTCGGCGTAGTCCCGGGCCCAGTCCCGCTCCGGCAGCGGGGTGTCCCCGTCGCAGGTGGCCGCCCGGACATCGGTGATACCCCCGTCGGTGAGCAGCCCGCTCAGGGCGTGCAACTGGTCGGCTGCCAGGGCCTTGGTGGGGCTCAGGTACAGCGCCGTGGGCCGGCGGCGCAGCTGCGAGATCCGCCCGGTGCCGACGGGTGCGCGGATCGCCGAGACCGCCGGGAGCCAGGCGGCCAGGGACTTGCCCGAACCGGTCGTGGTGGCCAGCACCACGTGCTTGCCCTCCCAGGCAGCCTGGGCCGCCTCCACCTGGTGGGTCCAGGGGTCGTGCACGCCACGAGCCGCATAGGCGGCGACCATCTGGGGGTCGGACCAGGTGGGCCAGGTGCCGTGCCGGGCCGGCCGGGCCGGGATCTGGTGCAGGTGGACCAACCGGTCGGCCCGGCCGGCCAACACCACCTCGGCTGCTGCGGACGTCACCTGAGTGATTGTCTCAGGGACCCGACGGCGGTGGGTGGCGAGCGCCTCGCAATCCACTGGTCCGCAGCGCCGGAGCAGGCAGCCTCAGCCGGCTGCGGCTGGGTGCCGGCCGGCCCGGGGCGGGCCCGTGCAGGCCGGTCGTAGCACGAGGAGCACCACCGCGAACCAGGCCGCCCCGAGCATCCAGCCTCCGACCACATCGGTGGGCCAGTGCATCGCCAGGACCACTCGAGTGAGTCCGACCCCCACCGCCAGGGCCAGGACTCCCGCGGCGAGGAGGAACCGCCGCCAACTACGCCGCCACCGCACCAGCAACCAGGCCAGCAGCAACCCGAGCACCATCGCCCGGGTTGCGTGACCGGAAGGGAAAGCGGAGAACGTGGCGGTCTCTGCCGCCTCCCCCGGCCGTTGCCGGTCGACCAGGAGTTTGGTCACCGCCATCAGCACCGCCCCGCCTGCGAGCGCCAGCAGCGCGACCGCAGGCAGGTCGGGTCGCCGGGTCCGCCACCACAACACGCCCACCACGACCACGGTCAGCGCCACCGAGACCCACCGGTCCGCCAGGCCTGAGAGCATGCCGGCGGCGGTGATCGTGCCGGGACCGGACGAGGACCACCGCGACAGCAAGGTGAGGTCGAGACCGACGCCCGGGCCGGGAACGAACACGAGCCCGACCGTTGTTGTCGCGAGGACCAGCAGAACCGCGCCCACGGTCAGGCCGGCAGCAGCGCTCAGGCGCGAACGTGCGCCGGTCAGACGGACCTCACCCAGATCGCCATGCCGGATCTTCCTGTTGCCTTCCTGGTCGATGGCTGGCCTCCCGCCGTGGTCGAAACCATCCATTCTGCAGGAGCCGGCGAGGGCCTGTCACAAAGGGCGGACCTGTCGCAGAAGGCTCGCAGGCGCCGGGAGGTGGGGTGAACCGCGCGGGAGGCGGGAGGTGGCGCGTGCGCCGCCCGGGTCGATGCCGACCGGTCCCGCCCGCGCCCCGGCGTGAGCACTGGTTCGCCATCCCGGCAGCGGCTGGAGGGACACCACCACATGGACCTGTACGAGGGGTCCCACGGCCCGGCACTCGGTCAGTTGCACCTGGTGCCGAGCCGCCACACGGGCAGCCACCGGGCACCCGGGCACGCCACTGCGGGCGTACTCGTGCGCGGCGGCCAGCGCGGCCAGATCGGCAGCGCCCTGCGCCCGGGCCTGGGCGTTGGTGGACCGGGCCAGGGCGCCGAGGCCGAGGGCCAGGACCAGGGCCACGGAGATCACCCCGAGCATCAGCACGGTCACCGAGCCCCGGTCGCCTCGGCCCGGCCCTGCCCGAGCACGTTCCGCCCGGACCAGGCGGGCCCCCTCCGGTCCGGGGTGCGCCGCTGATCCCTGCCGGCCCTGCGCGGCGGTCACGGTTCGGCGCTGGGTTCGGGGACGGCGGAGAACTCCGCACTGATGCGCCAGGTTCCCCACCACTGGCTCACCAGGGGCCGGCTGACCTGCACCCGAACCCACTCCGGGCCGGCATCGATCCGCACCGCGGCGCCGTCACCTGCCCGGTCTGCCACGATCCGGTGCACCTCGGCCTGGCTGTGCCCGAGGGCTGCCGCCCGGGCCCCGGCGCGAGCGGCGTCCGTGCAACGCAACTGCGCCACGGACGCCGCCCCCAGGGTCACCACCAACAACAGCACCAGGAGCACTGCCGGCAGGCACAACGCGAGCTCGGCGGTCACCGAACCCCGCTGCGCTGCTCGTCGGTGGTGGGCCATGGGTCAGCCCGCCACCGAGAGCGCTTGCCGGATGATGCCCATCAGGAATCCGCGCACCTCATCGGAACGCAGGATCAGTAGCAGCACCCCGGCGAACGCAGCCGCCGCCAGGGTGGCGATGGCGTACTCAGCGGTGGCCATCCCGGCATCGGTGGTGCGTCGCACCGCCGACCACCGGCGCCGGAGCTCGGCCCCGACGTGGGTTTCGGCCATGGTTCTCTCCCTCCTGCACCCACACGGTCGGCGGGTGCGGTGCACCCACTGTGGGATGCCGTGCCCACCCCGTGCCGGGGCCGCCCGAGTGGTTGTGGACACCGGTCGCGGCGGCTGCGCTCTGTGGACCGGCGGCCATCCAGGGTCCGGGCGAACCACCGGGCTCAGGGCCAGAGCGAACCACCGGTGGACAACAGCACCGGGGCCAACCCCAGGAGCACGAACGCAGGCAGCCAGCACAGGCCCATCGGCAGGACCAGACGCACACCCAGGCGGGCCGCGGCCTCCCGCGCCTCCTCCGCCCGGCGCCTTCGGATCTGCGCCGCGGCGTGCCGCAACAGGCCGCCGGGCGCCACGCCGTCGGTCCAGGACGGCTGCAGTGCCCGGTTCAATGTCTGCAGGTCCTGGCCTGCCCGCGCCCACGCCGCCGGCCAGTCCCCACCCAGGCGAAGGGTCGCGGCCACCTGCTGCAGTTCCTGCCCCTGCTCGCCCGGCACCGCCCGGCCCAGCGCCGCCAGGGAAGCCGGGATCGAGGCACCGGCCTGGATCGCCGCGCCCAGGATGTCCGCCAGAACAGCGGCGTCCACCCGGGCGTCCTCCGCCGTCGGGCGTCCGTCCGCACCTCCCGCACTGCCGGTGGAGGGCGCCGGTGCCGGCCGTCGCAGCGCCCACGGCGCTGCCGCCAGCACCAGCAGCACCGGAACCCACCACGGGCTCATCACGACCCGACCCGTTCCGCAGCACGCACCAGTCGGGCCGACCAGAGGTGACCCGCCGCCATCAGCAGGACTCCCAGTACCAGGCAGGCGCTGCCCCAACCGCCGTCGAAGAGGACCTGGGCCGGAGAGGCACCCCACGCGCTGCCCAGCACCAGCCCGGCCAGGGGCAACCAACCCAGCAGCCGGGCGGTAGCACGCGGGGCCGCGAGCGCCGTGCGTCGTGCTGCCCGGGCACGGCCCGCCTCGACCACACCGTCCGCGCTGGCCTGGAGCACCCGGGCCAGCGGAGCCCCCACCGTGTGCGCCATCCGGCACGCCACCTCCGCCCCGGCGATCTGATGGATCAGTGCCACGTGGTCCTTGCCGGCCCGGCGCCGCCCGAACACGATGGGCCGGCCCGGGTGCGCCGGAACCGGCCGCAACGCCCCCAGCGCCGCCGGCACGCCGTCGTCGGCCATGCCCGCTCGCCCCATCGTCACGCGGCCCGGTAGCGCCAGTTGCCAGGCCCGCCCGGGCGCGGCCCCGGCACTGATGCGGGCAGCGACCTCGGTCAGCACTGCACCCAGATCCACCGGTGGTGGCCGCCGGCGCCGGTGCGCCAGTCGCTGCCGCCACCCCTGCGCTCGGCCGGCACCGCCAGATCGGGCAATCCCGCGCGTTCGGCCGGTGCCGCGGGTGTGATCGCCATCGCGATCGGGGTCCAGACCCTCACCCTCCAGGGCGCTCCGGCCACCCCGCGCGCACATGCCTGCGGCGCGGACGGTGCGGCCCACCGGCCGCCCCGGCAGGGTCCAGGCCGCCGCCGCCACCACCAGCAGCAGGGGTAGCGCGCCGGCGGTCAGCGTCGCCCAGACCGGGCTCATCGCGGTCCGGCATCCAAGCGCGCGGCGAGCGCGGGCCAGGCGGGGCCCGGGCTGAACGCCCCGTCGGAGCCGGCCGACATCGCCACCGGACAGGTCATGGCGCCCGCGGAGTCCAGGGTCATCACCGCGATCTGGTCGAGGTAACGGCGCCTGCCGTCACGGCGCAGGTGCACGATCGCATCCAGGGCGCTGGCCGCCTGCACCGCTACCGCTGCCGGATCCAGACCGGCCAGGGAACCCAGCGCCACCAGCCGGGCCGGCACGTCACCGGCGGCGTTGGCGTGCACGGTCGCCCAGCCGCCGTCGTGGCCGGTATTCAACGCGCCGAGCACCTCCCGGACCTCCGCACCCCGGCACTCCCCCAGCACCAGCCGGTCCGGCCGCATCCGCATCGCGGTACGGACCAACTGGTCCAGTCCCACCCCGCCGGCGCCCTGCACGTTCGAGCGTCGCACCTGCAGGTGCACCACGTGCGGATGATCGGGCATAAGTTCGGCAGCCTCCTCGATGCACAGGATCCGCTCGGTGGCCGGCACCAGGGACAGCATCGCCGCCAGCAGGGTGGTCTTGCCGGCGCCGGTGGCCCCGGAGACCATGACGTTGGCCCGCACCTGCACCAACTGGTCCAGGATCTGCGCGCCGATGCCATCGACGAACCCCTGCTCGCGTAGTTCGGCCAGGGACAGGGCCCGGCGCCGCATGCTGCGCAGCGAGATCACCGCATCGACGGTGGCCAGCGGCGCCAGCACCGCGTGGAGCCGGGTGCCGTCCGGCAACCTGCCCTCGGCCACCGGTGCGGCGTCATCGAGGCGCTGCCCCGCCGCACCCGCCAGCCGGGTGGCCAGCGCGCGCACCGGTCCCAGCCCCGGCACGTCCACCGGCCGCAGTCCGGCACCCCGGTCCAGCCAGACCTGACCGGGACCGTTGACCAGGACGTCGGTTACCTCCGGATCATCCAGGAGCGGCTGCAACACCCCTGCGCCGGCCACGTCCTGGTGAGCCGATCTGGCCAGGTGCCAGCGCTGGTGGTCCGAGCGCAACCCCGGCACCGATCGCACGGCCGTGGTCACCGACTGTGCGCCGGTTCCGGCGGCAGCCAGGTGCGTGCGGATTCGCGCCAGCGAGGACCGGGCTTCCGAGTCGTCCGCGTGCCCCACGGGCACCGGCTCGGGCAGCGCCCCCGCAGTCATGCGGCGCGTCTCCGGCCGGTCAGGTCGAGGGCGACGGCCAGCGCACGTCCGGTCCGCATCAGCGGCCCGTTGCCGTGATCACCCGGCGCGACTCCTCGTTCCAGGCCGGCGGCAAGTGCCCGTTCCGGGCGCATCTGTGCCGCCAGGGGCACATCGCAGGCTTGCGCGATCTCGGCAGCGGTCAGGCCGCCCGGGGAGGGCCCGCGCACCACCAGGTGCACCGCACCGGCCCCCAGCGCCCTCCGGGTGCTTTGCACCCCGGCCGCCGAGATCACGTCGCAACCGGCCAGCAGCACCACGGCATCGCACATCCGGGACCAGCGGTGCCAGCCGTCGTGGCGGGCGATGTCCAGCACCATCACATCCAGGTCCCCCCACAGGGCCTGCAGCACCGCATCGCCGGTGGGGGCCGGCACTCCCCCGCGCCAGTCCGCCGACAACACCCGGGCCGAGTGCCAGGTCGGCAGGGCGGCGGTCAACTGCTGGCTGTCATAGTCCCCCTCCGGGGCGGTCAGGTCCGCCCAGCGCACGCCCGGCTCATCCTCGATACCGAGCAGCAGGTCCACTCCGGCGCCCACGGCATCCAGGTCGACCAGGGCGGTGCGGGCCCGGTCGGCGGCTGCGGCCCGAGCCAGTACCGCAGCCAGGCTGGAGGCACCCACACCACCCCGCGCACCCACCACCCCCACCACCACGGCCTGCCGAATCCGGGCAGCGGCACGGATCCGCCGCAGCAGCTCCTCCCCCTGCCGGGGCAGCCGCAGGATCCCGTGCCGACTCCCGCCGTCGGGCCCACCCCCGGACCGGCCACCACGATCGGGGGCCTCCCCATCCCCGGCCATCACCGGGAGCACGGAGGCACCCCAGGACGGGTGGGACGGAACCGCTTGTGTGGCGTCCTCCAACAGCAGCCGGGCACGGGGCGCGGGCGCACCGGGCGGACAGATGAGGATCGCCACCTGCAGCAACTCCCCGATCGCCCGGACCTGTTCGATCAGCGCCGGATCAGCCGACCGCAGCGCCACCGGCGGTGCGTCGGGCTCGCTCTCCTGCCGGTCGTGGTCCCGATCCATCCCGCTCCGCCTCCCTGCTCGGCCAACGCCCTTCGGGCCCTCTCAGCGTGCCGACCACGCCCTCCCGCAGCACGGCCGCCGGGGCACGCTGTGGACGCCGCCCCCGAAGCACAGTCGCTGTGGACAAGCACCGCATCGGAGCACCGCTCTCGCGCACGCGCAGTTCGCCGGCGGTGTCCAGCGCAGTGCCCACAAGATGAGACCAGCACGCGGATAGATCCGCCGAACCACTCGCGCTCGGGCCGATAACGGGGTACAAAGGAAGGACAACTCCATCGGGCAGTGAGAACCCACGCGCGATCAGTCCACGCATAGGACCGGGCGAACGGGCAAGTCCCGTAGCGACCCATACGAGATGAGCACGCTTGATACCTCACCGGCACGATGAAGGCGACGACGGCGCCCCGCCCGGGCGTCGTCGTTGTGCGTAGGGCGGATTGGACACCTCCGGCGCGCCCGGGGGCGCGGCCGGCATCGGATCGCTACGGTGAACGCATCCGGATCAACCTGGAGGCATTGTGAGCACTGACCCGCGCCATGACGAGGCACGCGACCAAGGTGATGACGCCGAGCCCGTCACCTCCGATGAGGCACCCGGCGCCGCGGCGGGCGAGGAAGTCTCCCCCGGGCCGCTGCCCGGCCCCGCCCCTGCCGAGGGCACCGGCAGCACCGGGAACTCCTGGAGCGAACCGGGCGACGCCGAACCCACGACGGCCATGAGTTCCTCGTCCGAGCGTCCTGACGTCGATCGGTCCGCCACCGACGCCGAGGCCGACCCGGGTGCCCACTCGACCGGTGACGCAGGAAGCGGGAACGGCGACTACACCGGCCGCTCAACCGAGGACGAGGCCACGATGGCCGTACCGGCCGCGTCCCCGACCCGCGACGACGACGCCGCCCTGCGCGAAGAGCGCGAGCGCCGGTTCGGTCGCTTCGGGCGCTCCCGTGACGCCGACAAGGAACCGGCCGAGGGCGAGGTGCGCACCACCGCCCTTCCCGCCCCGGGCGCCACCGCGCCCGCGCGGACCGGCCGGGCCCCCGCGGCCACCGACGACGCGCGCCACTCCCGGACCGAGATCAACGAGGAGGACCCGTTCCAGGACTGGGACGACCCGCCGCGCTCGCGCGCCCAGGCGCACTGGTGGGTCGTGCTGATCACGCTGGTGTTCACACCGCCGGCCTGGTACCTGATCGCCGACGGTGGGGAGCGCTGGACCAACGCACGCGAGGTGGCGCCCGATGCCATCCACTTCGGCGCCCTGGTGGAGATCGCCGGTGGGCTCCTCCTGCTGGCGGTGGTGCTGATCGGGGCCCGGTGGTCCTCGGTGGGCCCGATCATCATGGGCAGCATCGCGACCCTGATCGGCGGTGCGTTCCTGGCGATCCCCCAGATGGTCGAGGACTTCCTGGCCGAGTACTCCGACATCTTCACCCGGCTGGGCCAGTTCGGGCAGAACGTCTACGACCACCTGCTCACCGACGGCAACACCGGGCGGATCCTGGCCTACGGCGTCGTGCTGATCCTCGCCGGGGTGATCTCCCACGGCGCGCGCCGACAGGGCAGGCGCGAGGAACGTCGCCGCGCGGCTGTCGAGGCACTCTGAGCCACCGGATCGCTTCCGTCGCCGCCGATCCAGGGTCCCAGGTACCGCGGAGCCGTCCGATCGTCTTAGGGTATGGATGGATCTGCACCATTGAGGCTGCCTGGAGGATTGATGAACGACTCAACCAACGCGTCACCCGCACTGGAGAACCTGCTGCAGGAGAAGCGCGCGTTCCCACCCGATGAGGCACTGGCCGCCAGTTCCAACTCCTCACCGGAGCTCTACGAGCAGGCGAACGCCGACATGCCCGGGTTCTGGGCGGAGCAGGCGCGCTCGCTGCTGACCTGGGACACCCCGTTCACCCAGGATCTGGACTTCTCCGATGCACCGACGGCACGCTGGTTCGCCGACGGGCGCCTGAACGCCACGTACAACGCGGTGGACCGGCACGTGGAGAACGGCCTGGGTGACCGGGTGGCGATCTACTTCGAGGGTGAACCCGGGGACTCCGCCACGCTGACCTACGCCCAGCTCAAGGATGAGGTCTCCCGCGTGGCGAACGTGCTGGGAGACCTGGGGGTGCGAACCGGGGACCGGGTGGTGATCTACCTGCCGATGATCCCCGAGGCCGTCATCGCGATGCTGGCCTGTGCGCGGATCGGGGCGCCCCACTCGGTGGTCTTCGGGGGGTTCAGCGCCGATGCCCTGCGCACCCGGATCGAGGACGCCGAGGCCAAGGTGGTCATCACCGCCGACGGCGGCTTCCGCCGGGGCAAGCCCTCCGCCCTCAAACCCGCTGTGGACGAAGCGCTGGTCTCCGGGGGATCCTCCGTCACCAACGTGCTGGTGGTGCGCCGCACCGAGCAGGACGTGGACTGGACCGACGGCCGGGACCTCTGGTGGCACGAGCAGGTCGCCCGGGCCTCCACCGAGCACGCACCGGTGCCGGTGGACGCCGAGCACCCGCTGTTCATCCTGTACACCTCCGGAACCACCGGTAAGCCCAAGGGGATCCTGCACACCACCGGTGGGTACCTGACCCAGACCGCCTTCACCCACCACCACGTGTTCGACCTCAAGCCGCAGACGGACGTGTACTGGTGCACCGCCGACGTCGGCTGGGTCACCGGTCACTCCTACGTCACCTACGGCCCGCTGGTCAACGGCGCCACGCAGGTGCTGTACGAAGGCACCCCGGACACCCCGCACCGGGGCCGCTGGTGGGAGATCGTGGCCAAGTACAAGGTGTCGATCCTCTACACCGCACCCACCGCGATCCGCACCTTCATGAAGTGGGGCGAGTCCATCCCGGCCGAGTACGACCTGTCCTCCCTGCGCATCCTGGGCAGCGTGGGTGAGCCGATCAACCCCGAGGCGTGGATGTGGTACCGGCGCGTGATCGGTGGCGACCGCACCCCGGTGGTGGACACCTGGTGGCAGACCGAGACCGGGGCGATCATGATCTCCCCCCTGCCCGGTGTCACCACCCTCACCCCCGGCTCGGCCCAGGTCGCCATCCCCGGCGTGCAGGCCCAGGTCTGGGACGACGCCGGCACACACGTGGCCCCAGGCGGTGGTGGCTACCTGGTCATCACCGAGCCGTGGCCGGCGATGCTGCGCGGCATCTGGGGTGACGAGCAGCGCTTCCGCGACACCTACTGGTCCCGCTTCGAGGGCACCTACTTCGCCGGGGACGGCGCCAAGTACGACGACGACGGCGACATCTGGGTGCTCGGACGCGTGGACGACGTGATGAACGTATCCGGGCACCGCCTGTCCACCACCGAGATCGAGTCCGCCCTGGTCTCCCACGAGTGGGTCGCCGAGGCGGCCGTGGTGGGGGCCTCGGACGACACCACCGGGCAAGCGGTGGTGGCGTTCGTGATCCTGCGCGGTGAGGCCGTCGAACGAGCCGATGAGGTGGGTGAGGGCGACGATGTCGTCTCGGTCCTGCGCAACCACGTCGCCCGGGAGATCGGTGCGATCGCCAAGCCCCGTTCGATCCTGGTGGTGGCCGAGCTCCCCAAGACCCGATCGGGCAAGATCATGCGCCGGCTGCTGCGCGACGTGGCCGAGAAGCGCCCGGTCGGGGACGTCACCACCCTGGCTGACTCCTCGGTGATGGACCTGATCACCCAGGGGATGAACGCACCGACAGCCTCGAGTTGACCGCGGCGCGTTCTGCGCGCGCCGGCGGGCGGTGCCACCGGTCCCGACCGCCGGCACTAGCCTGATCAGCGTGAACGACCCCAATCTGGTTCTGCGCGAAGGGCCGTGGCAGCACCGGATGATCCCGGCCAACGGCACCCGCATCCACGCCGCCCTGACCGGGCCGGATGATGGCACCACCCCGCTGGTGGTGCTGCTGCACGGCTTTCCGCAGAACTGGTTCGCCTGGCGCCACCAGCTCGTCGCCCTAGGTGAGCGGGGTTACCGGGTGGCCGCCCTGGACCTGCGCGGGTACGGCGCCTCGGACAAGCCTCCGGGCCGGTACGACCTGCCGGTCCTGGCCGCCGACGTGGCCGCGGCGATCCGCTCCCTCGGCGCGGCCCGCGCCGTCGTCGTCGGTCATGGCCTGGGCGGGCAGGTCGCCTGGTCCATGCCGTCGCTGACACCCGGGGTGGTGCGCGCGGTCGCGCCGCTGGCGGCGCCGCACCCGGCGCGACTGGCTGCGGTCACCGCCCGGACGGCTCCGTTGCGCACGATCCGGTGGCTGGCGCGCGTGCAGGCGCCGTGGTTCCCCGAACGCGCCCTGACCCACGGAACCATGGCCTATCGGGTTCTCGAGGACTGGTCGGCCCCGGGGTGGCGCTGCGGGCAGGCGCGGATCTACGCCGACTCGATGCGGCTGTCCTTCTCCGCCCATTCCGCGATGGAGCAGGTGCGGTGGCTGGTGCGCTCCACTCCCCGCAGCGACGGACGCGCCTTCCGGCGCGCGGTCTCCGCCGCGGTCCGGGTGCCGGTGCTGGCCATCCACGGCGGAGCGGACCGATTCCTGCCGGTGGAGGCCGCGGACCGGGACCGGGACCTGGCCGCTTCCGGTTACCGGCGAGTGGTGATCGCCGACGCCGGACACTTCCTGCCCGAGGAAGCACCGGAGCGGACCACGGCGGCGCTCACCGCTTGGCTGGATCGTGTTCACCGGGACGACTGAGGACGCGGCGCGCCGTCCTGACCTGCGCGAGCGCCATCTCATGACACACTGTGGAATACCTCACAGACGGTGCACACGATGAAAGGGATCCTTCGATGAACGAGGCCGTGGTGCGCGCAGCGCCGCTCTTCGCCGAGCTGAACGACGAAAGCTTCGCCGCGGTGCGGGCCAAGATGACCGACCTGACCTTCCGGCGCGGGGAGGAGATCTTCCACGAGGGCTCCCCGGGCGACCGGCTGTTCATCGTGGCCTCGGGCAAGGTCAAACTCGGGCACACCGCGCCGGATGGCCGTGAGCACCTGCTGGCCATCCTTGGTCCCGGGGAGATCCTGGGTGAGGTCTCGCTCTACGATCCGGGCGCGCGCACCGCGACCGCCACGGCGCTGGCCACCACCGAGCTGGCCGAACTGAGCCACACCGAGTTGCTGCGTGTGCTCGATGAACGCCCCGAGATCTCCCAGCACCTGCTGCGTTCCCTGGCCCAGCGGTTGCGGCGCACGAACAACACGGTCTCCTCGCTGATCTTCTCCGACGTTCCCGGCCGGGTGGCCCGGGCGTTGCTGGACCTGGGCCGCCGGTTCGGCCAGCAGACCGATCACGGGGTGCGCGTGACCCACGACCTGACCCAGGAGGAACTGGCCCAACTGGTCGGCGCCACCCGGGAGACGGTGAACAAGGCGCTGGCGGAGTTCTCCTCCCGCGGCTGGTTGCAACTACACGGACGCAGCGTCACCCTCATCGACATCGAGCGGCTCCGCCGCCGCGCCCGCTAACCAGCACCCGGACGCTCTGGCGAGGGACGCTCAGGAGAGGGAGAAGACGAACTCCACCTCGACCGGGGCTCCCAGCGGCAACGCCGCCACACCGACGGCGGAGCGGGCGTGCACACCGGCGTCGCCGAAGATCTCCTGCAACGCCTCCGAGGCACCGTTGATGACGCCGGGCTGGCCGCTGAAGTCCGGGGCTGAGTTGACGAATCCGACCACCTTGACCACGCCACTGAGCTGATCCACGTCACCGGCGATGTGGGCGGCCGCCGCGACCCCGTTCAGGGCGCACAGCCGGGCGAGGTCATAGCCGTACTCGGGGCTGATCTCCCCCCCTACCTTGCCGGCGGCCTGCAGTTCGCCACCGACAACGGGGAGCTGCCCGGAGGTGAACACCAGGTCGCCATGGCGGATCGCCGGAGTGTAGGCGGCCAGCGGCGCGACCACCTCCGGCAGTTCGATGCCCAGTTCAGCCAGGCGCGCCGACACGCTCATTCGCTCTTCTCCCGCTTCAGGTAGGCAACCAGGTTGTTGGTCCCTTCCGGACCGGGCACGACCTGTACGAGTTCCCAGCCGTCGGCACCCCACTGGTCCAGGATCGCCTTGGTGTTGTGGATGATCAACGGAATCGTTGCGTACTCCCAAGTAGCCATGGGCCGATCCTACGGCAGCGCGCGCACCGGGCTCGCTCGGACCCGCCCCGCCCACCGACGAACGGTCAGGCGCACTAACTGCCGGCGGCCCGCGCTACGTTGCGCCGGTTCCGGCCAAGTCCCCAGCGCTGTCCGAGCAGCACGTCGAGGTCGTTGCCATCGAGCCCCTCCAGCAACTCCGACCAAGACCCCACCTCGGGACTGCGGCGCAGCAGTGCGCGGCGTTCCCGCTCGGTCATCCCGCCCCAGACCCCGAACTGGATTCGATTGTCCAGCGCATCCGCCAGACACTCGGTGCGGACCGTGCATGAAAAACAGATCTCTCGTGCCGACCGCTGCGCAGCACCCTGGACGAACAAATCGTCCGGTGCTTCCTTGGCGCAGGCCGCACGGGCCGTCCAACTCTGATCGATGTCCACACTCATCGCAAGAACCTCCACGTTGAGGGGTGAAAGCGGCCCCTATACCGCTTCGCACTTTACCTGTTCTTGAGAACATAAGGTACCGCGGCATGGTTTGCCAAACCCGACCTTCCGCCGCCCTCGCCCGGGTCGGTCATTGACGGGCCGGCAATATGCCTCTCCGGTGCGGTCGTGGCCCCACGGGAAGGTGCCCGGGCGAGCGCACCGAACCACCTCCCGCCATGGAGGAGCGCCGTGAAGGAATCGTGAACCTTATCCGGATGTGTGGCACGCAATGGGCGATCCGGCCCCGCCGACGGCTCACATGCGCGTGCGCATCGTAGGCTAGTGGGATGGCCACGCCTCGATCCCGTAGTTCGCGGGCGGTGAATCCCGCTCAGTTGCTGTCGTTGTTCCTGGCATTCGTGCTGGTGGCAGCAACCGGTGGAGTGCTCACTGCAGGGCTGGTGATGCCGATGGTCGCCGCTGTCGGGGCCACCGCCAACGCCTCCACCGAACTCTTCGACGAACTCCCCGAGGACCTGGGCAGCGAACGGGTCTCCGAGCAGTCCCGGATGTACTCCGCGGACGGCACGCTCCTGACCACCTACTACGCCCAGAACCGCATCGTGGTGCCGCTGGAGGAGATCTCCCCGCACATGGCGGACGCGGTGATCGCCATCGAGGACCACCGCTTCTATGAGCACGGGGGCGTGGACCCCGAGGGTCTGATGCGCGCGGCCGTGACGAACCTGACCAGCAACACCGTCCAGGGTGGCTCCACCCTGACCCAGCAGTACGTCAAGAACGTGCTGATCGAAGCCGGGCAGATCGCCAATGATGCCGAGGCCGTCGAAGCCGCCCGGGCGGCCACCCTGGGACGCAAGTTGCGGGAGGCCAAACTCGCCATCGCCCTGGAGCGGGTGCGCACGAAGGACGAGATCCTCGAGGGCTACCTCAATATCGCCCAGTTCGGCCCGTCCCAGTACGGGGTGGAGGTCGCCGCCCGGTACTTCTTCAACAAGGGCGCTGCGGACCTGAACATCGTCGAGTCCGCGCTGCTGGCCGGCGTCACCCAGTCCCCCGCCCGGTGGAACCCGCAGGCCCACCCGGAGAACGCCCAGGTGCGCCGGGACCGTGTGCTCAGCCGCATGTTCGAGGAAGACTTCATCACCCAGGACGAGTACGACGAGGCCGTCGCCACCAACGTGGAGGACATGCTCGACATCACCCCCACCCCCACCGGGTGTGGCGCCGCGGAGCATGCGGCCTACTTCTGCGACTTCGTCACCCGCATCATCACCAATGATCCCGCGTTCGGGGATACCGAAACCGAACGGCGCCAGTTGCTCCTGCGCGGCGGCCTGGAGATCCACACCACGATCGACCTGGGCATGCAGGAGCAGGCGCACCAGACCGTGATGGATGCCATTCCCGCCGATGATCCCTCCGGGGTGTCGACGGCGATCTCCACCGTGGAGCCCGGGACCGGTGAGATCAAGGCGATGGCCCAGAACACCGACTACGGCAGGCCGGAAGAGGATGCCACCCGCAACACCGAGGTGAACTTCAACGTCGATCGCGCCTACGGCGGGGGTGACGGGTTCCAGACCGGTTCGACCTTCAAGGTGTATGTACTAGCTGAGTGGCTGCGTCAAGGCAACTCCCTGGCCGACCGGGTGGATGGCTCCCAGGGCCAGCACTTCCCGCGTAGTTCCTGGAACTTCAGTTGCGCGCCGGATGTGGCGGCCGATTACGACCCCCGCAACATCGAGGGCATCGGCACCGGAATGATGAGCGTGCAGGAGGCCACCACCCGGTCGGTGAACACCGCGTTCGTCGACATGGCCAACCAGATGGACGTGTGCGGCGTCGATGAGATCGCCCGCTCCACCGGCCTGCATGTGGGCAACGGTACCGCCCCGGATGGGCGGCCCTTGGAGTTGACGCCTTCGATGGTGCTCGGTGCGAACTACATCGCACCCCTGACCATGGCCTCCTCCTTCGCGACCTTCGCCTCCGGCGGAACCTACTGCCAGCCGATCGCGATCACCAGCATCACCGACGCAGACGGCGAGGAGTTGCCTGTGCCCGAGGCCGGCTGCGAACAACGCCTGGACGCCGACGTGGTCAACGGCTTGAACCACTCCCTGCAGCAGGTGGTCGGTCAGTCCCAGGGCACCGCTTCCGGCGCGGCGCTGCCCGGACGGGCCGCGGCCGGCAAGACCGGGACCTCCAACGACAACACCGCCGCCTGGTTCGTCGGTTACGTGCCGCAACTGGCCACCGCGGTGTGGGTGGGCCACTCCGAGGGTGGCGTACCGATGATCGGGACCACCATCAACGGCCGCTACTACCCCCGGGTGTACTCCAGCGTGCTACCGGTACCGATCTGGCAGCGGTACATGGCACAGGCCGTGGACGGACTGCCCGCGGAGAGTTTCCCCGAGGCGACCGAGCGTCAGATCTACGGTGACCGGGTGCCGGTGCCCAACGTGGTCGGCTGGGGTATCGATGGCGCCACAACGTACCTGGAGTCCGAGGGCTTCGAGGTGAATGTGGGCGATCCGGTGGACAACAGTTGGGCCGACGACGGCGACGTCGGCGCGACCGAGCCTGTGTCGGGGTCCCGGGTACAACCCGGGTCGACGATCACTCTGCGACCGAGCCAGAGTGCCTCGAACGAGGACGACGACGGCGACTCCGGCGATGAGGACTCCGGTGACGGTGACACCGACGCCCGCTCCCGCGGTGGCGGAAACGCCGACGCGTCCGCCCGGGGCCATGGCGGCGCGGACCGTGGTCACAACCGGGGCCCGTCCTGGCGCGACGACGGCGAGGACTCCCGCCCGGGTGAACGCGGCAACCGCGGTGGCGGCAGGGGTGGAGGCTGAGCACCACCGGGGCTGCGATGGCGCCGGTGCGAACTGCCCGCCCGGGCCGGCGCCTGGGCACCGCCGCCGCGGCACTGATGAGCGCCGGTGCCGGCGTGCTGGCATGGTCGCTTCTCGAGGCGCACTGGTACGCGCTGCGCCGGGTGGAGGTACCGGTGCTGCCTGCCGGCGCGGACCCGGTGCGGCTGCTGCACATCTCCGACCTGCATCTGCTCCCCGAGCACCGGCGCCGGATCGCGTGGGTGCGCGCGCTCGCGGATCTACGCCCTGACCTGGTCATCAACACCGGGGACAACATGGCCCACGCCCGCGCGCTGCCGGTGGTGCTGGAGGCCCTCGAACCGCTCCTGGGCACCCCCGGCGCCTTCGTGATGGGCTCCAACGACTACTACGCCCCGGTGCCGAAGAACCCGCTGCGTTACCTGCGGCCCCGTCGCTCGGGCACGCCCCCCTCTGCCCCGCGCCTGCCTGGGGAGGAACTCGGCGCCGCGCTGCGGGCACACGGCTGGTCGGATCTGACCAACAGGCGCGACCGGCTCAGGCTCGGGGACCTGGATGTGGCCCTGGTCGGTGTGGACGACCCACACCTGCACCGAGACGAACTGCCGCCACCGGACCACCCGCCGTCGTCCGCTTCCACCCGGGCCGAGCACCCGCCGTCGGCCGCCTCCCGCGAGCACGACCGCGCGGTGCTGCGCTTGGGCGTCACCCACGCCCCCTACGCCCGGGTGCTGGGAGCGATGCGTGCCGACGGGGCGGACATTGTCCTGGCCGGACACACCCATGGCGGGCAGGTGTGCGTGCCCGGGTACGGGGCGCTGGTGACCAATTGCGACCTGCCGCCGGCCATGGCCAAGGGTCTGCACCGCTGGCCGGGCGCCAAGCCGGGCCAGGACGCCCGTTCCATCTGGCTGCACGTCAGCGCCGGTCTGGGCACCTCCCCCTACACGCCGGTGCGGCTGGCGTGCCGTCCTGAGGCCACCCTGCTGACCCTTGTCCCGCGAGGCTGATCACCGTCCCCGGCGGAGTGATCAGTCCCACCCAGACACAATTTCACCTCGGGTGCTCACCTCGGCTATCCTGACCGGGCTCGGGGTGTGGCGCAGCTTGGTAGCGCGCCTCGTTCGGGACGAGGAGGTCGTGGGTTCAAATCCCGCCACCCCGACGATGGAGGGCCCTGATCTGCACCATGTGCAGGTCAGGGCCCTCGTGCTTCGTGATTCACTGAGACCATGAGCCAACCGGTGCGACTGGCCACCCGGACCACGGGTGCGGGTGAGTTGTTCCAGTTGTTCCGCAACGGGTCCGCCCGCACCCGCGCGGAGTTGGTCAGCATCACCGGCCAGTCCCGCTCCACCATCGCCGCCAGGATCGACTCCCTCCTCGCCGCGGGCCTGATCGCCCCCGCCGGTGAGGCCAGTTCGACCGGCGGCCGTCCGCCCACCACCTTCGCCTTCCAGCCGGATGTCCGCGTGGTCCTTGCGGTGGACCTCGGCGCCACCCACGCCCGCCTCGCCCTGACCGACCTCGCCGCCAACGTGCTCGCCCAGACCTACGCCACCCGACCGATCGCCGACGGACCCGAGCCGGTCCTGGCCCACGTGATGACGGCCGGGCGGGACCTGGCCGCCGCCGCCGGTCGCACCCTGACCGACCTGGCGGCGGTCGGGGTGGGCCTACCCGGCCCGGTGGAGCACTCCACCGGACGCCCGATCAACCCGCCGATCATGCCGGGCTGGGACGACAGCGACGTCCCGGGGATCCTGGCCGCCGGACTGGGCACCACGGTGCTGGTGGACAACGACGTGAACATCATGGCCCTGGGTGAGCACCGCACCTGGTGGCCCGACGTTGCGGACATGCTCTTCGTCAAGCTCGGCACCGGGATCGGGGCGGGCATCATCTCCGAGGGAGTGCTGCACCGCGGGGCCCAGGGCTCGGCCGGGGACATCGGGCACGTGGCGGTGCCCAGCGGCGCGCAGGTGCCGTGCCGGTGCGGGAACCTCGGCTGCCTGGAGGCGATCGCCGGGGGTGCTGCCATCGCCGAGACACTGGCGCGGGAGGGCATGGCTGCCCGCAGCAGTTCCGACGTGGTCGCCCTGGTGCGCTCCGGCGACCCCGCCGCCGCCCGGGCGGTGTATCAGGCGGGTCGGGAGATCGGCTCCGTACTGGCCGCCGCGGTGAGCCTGCTGAACCCCTCGATCGTGGTGATCGGGGGGAACCTCGCCGAGGCCGGCGAGCAGCTGGTCGCCGGGATCCGCGAGGTGGTCTACCGGCGCTCACTGCCGCTGGCCACCCAGGACCTGCAGATCGTGCTCTCCAAGGGGCGGGAGAACGCCGGCGTGCTCGGAGCCAGCGCGATGGCGATCGACCACGTCCTCTCCCCCGCCGAGATCGACGCCCTCATCGCCTGAGCCGCCCACGGCTGTGGGCTGGTTCATCACCCTGCAACGCCTTCGCGTCGGCCCGGCCACCGGGAGCCGAGGGCCGGGAGCCGAGGGCCGAGAGCCGAGAGCCGAGAGCCGAGAGCCGAGGGCGAGCGTGACAGCCGAGGGCGAGTGCCAGCAGGCTCGCCCTCGACGGCCAGGCTCGCCATCGGGACACTTGACCGCCAGGCTCCGCCATCGGGGCCCTTGGCGGCGATCCTGCGCCGCAGCCGCCGGCCATCATGGCAGGCTCACCAGCATGCCCATCCCGGAGTTCATCCGCACCCTGCGCACCCGGATCGGTCACGACCTGCTGTGGCTGCCCGGACTCAGCGCGGTCGTCCTGCGCGAGGACGGGTCGATCCTGCTCGGCAAACGCTCCGACAACGGGTTGTGGGCGGTCATCTCCGGCATCCCCGAGCCCGGGGAGGAACCAGTGCCGGCCCTCGAACGGGAGATCACCGAGGAGACCGGCGTGGTCGCCCGGGTGCGTGCCCTGGCCTCGATCCGCGCTACCCCGGTGATCACCCACGGCAACGGCGACATCGCCCAGTACCTGAACCTGAACTTCGTGGCCGACTACATCTCCGGCACCGCCCGCGTGGGCGACGACGAGTCCGAGGCCGTGGGCTGGTTCCGACCCCAGGACCTGCCCGAGCCGCTGGCCGAGTCCACCATCGAGCGGCTCGCCGACGCCCGCGCGTTCCTCGACCACCCCGACGGCGGACCGCTGCTGGCCCGCTGAGGCCCGCGCGGACCCGGGCGGTGAGGGGGCCGGCCGGCGAGGCCGTCAGCCGGCGACCAGTGCCTCACCCGGCGCCGTCGCGGGCGCACCCGCCCGGCGGGCCCGGACGGCCGCGGCCAACTGCTCCAGCACCTGCTCGGTGGTCTCCCAGGACATGCACGCATCGGTGACGGACTGTCCGTACACCAACCCGGCCGGCGCCGGCTGCTGGCGCCCCGCCACCAGGAAGCTCTCCAGCATCACCCCGGCGATGCCGTCCTGGCCCGTGGCCACCTGTGCGGCGATCTCCCCGGCCACCTGGGCCTGGCGCACGTGGTCCTTGCCCGAGTTGCCGTGCGAGGCGTCCACCACCAGCCGCCGACGGCGCCCACCCCGCTCCAGCAGGTCCAGGGCATCGGTCAGGGCCGGCGGGGCGTAGTTGGGGCCGCGGCGCCCACCCCGCAGGATCACGTGCGCGTCGGCGTTGCCGATGGTGCGCACCACGGCGCTGCGCCCGCCGGCGTCCACGCCCAGGAAGGTCTGCTCGGCACCCGCGGCCACGGCGCCGTCGATGGCCACCTGCACGTCGCCGTCGGAGGAGTTCTTGAAGCCGATCGGCATCGACAGCC
This sequence comes from Pseudactinotalea sp. Z1732, assembly GCF_049724975.1. Lineage (NCBI taxonomy): Bacteria > Bacillati > Actinomycetota > Actinomycetes > Micrococcales > Cellulomonadaceae > Pseudactinotalea > Pseudactinotalea sp. Z1732. The sequence goes on from NZ_JBMPQC010000001.1 coordinate 101,720, forward strand.
CCGAGGCGAGTTGGCGGTGCAACTGGGACTCCACGGTGCGGGCCCCGATCGCGCCGTAACTGACCGTATCGGCGATGTACTGCGGTGAGGTGGTCTCCAGGAACTCACACGCCACGCCCACACCGGTGGCCAGCACGTCCAGCAGCACCTGTCGGGCCAGCCGCAACCCGCGCGGGATGTCGTAACTGCCGTCCATCCCGGGATCGTTGATCAGGCCCTTCCACCCCGTGGTGGTCCGGGGCTTTTCGAAGTACACCCGCATCACCACGTGCAGGTCCTCATCGAACTCCTCGGTCAGCACCGCCAACCGCCGCGCGTAGTCCAGTGCGGCGGCGGGGTCGTGCACCGAGCAGGGACCGACGACGACGAGCAAGCGGTCATCGGAACCGTCCAGGATGCGCTGGGCTGCTCTGCGCGAGCGGGCGACCAGGTCGGCGCCCGCGGCGGGCAGCGGCAACTCGGTGAGCACCTGCGCCGGTGTGGGCAGTGCCTGCATACTGCGCACCCGCAGGTCGTTGGTGCGTTCAGCAGTGAGCATGGGGGTCCTCTCGGTTCGGGCGGACCGCCCTGACCGGAGCGACCGCCTCATGAATGGCGAAAGGCGCGGACCCTGGGGGTCCACGCCTTGTGTCGGCTCCGGTTGCGCGTCAGTTCGTCAACGCGCCGGCCGGGGCCGACACGCTAAACCAATACTGGGTCGCACAACGCATGTGCCCAGCCTACACCCGTACCGATGGGGCGGTGCGGGCCGGGGCCTACTCGGAGGCGGCGGCGTCCAAGCGCTCGATGCCGGCGATCATCCAGTCCAGGCCCATGGAGTACTCCACGTCGACGTCCTGCGACTCCCCCGAGTCGGGTCTGGCGACGTACTCCCCTGCCCGGGTCATCGGGCCCAGGGTGGGCAGGCGCTCATCGGTGATGACTTCGCTGAGCAGGGCCAGGCCCTCGGCATCCAGGGTGAGATCTTCTGCCGAGGTCAGTTCCTGCTCCAGCCGGACGAACCCAGCCACCATCAGGCTGAGGTTCAGCACCACGGCGATCTTCTGCTCCATCGTGATCCGCACCGTCGACAGCACCGCGAGCGCCCGGTCGGCGACCTCCATCGAGTTGGGCATCAGCAACGCGATCGCGTTACGCGGGATCTCCAGCAGCCAGGGCCGGGCCCGGTAGATGTCGCGCAGGTGTGCGGCCCACTGCCGCAGGCCCTCCTGCCAGCCCTCCGGGGGCGGCCAGGTGCCGGACTTGGGCAGTTGCACGGCGGCATCCTGCATGAGCGTCAGCAGTTCGTCCTTGCTGGAGACGTACCGGTACAGCGACATCGTGGTGAACCCCAGCGACTGCGCCACCCGCTGCATCGTCACCGCAGCCAGTCCGTCGGTATCGGCGATCTCGATCGCCGCGCTCACAATCCGCTCATGGCTCAGCGCGCGACTCGGCCCGCGCTGGGGCGCCTCGAGCATCCCCCAGGCGATGGCCACCACTCGCGGGATGCCGTGCTCGGTCGTGTCCTTCATGCCACCTCACTGCGCTGGGTCCGATCGCCCAATGGTGGCACGTGCCGGCGGTGCCCGTGAGCCCGGCTCCGAAACTGACTGTGTACGACATCCACTGCGTATGTCATACTCTGTCTATGTCACACGCAATGCAGACGCAAGTAACGTCATCCGCACCGGCCATCGATGTCACCGGACTGCGCAAGGCCTACGGCACCCACACCGTCCTGGACGGTCTGGACCTGCGGGTCGATGAGCGCATCCACGCCCTGCTCGGCCCCAACGGTGCCGGCAAGACCACGTTGATCAACATCCTGTCCACCCTCGTCCCACCCGACGCCGGCGACGTCCGCATCCTGGGCCGGGTCCTGCCCCGGGACCGGCGGACGGTGCAGCGCATGATCAGCCTGACCGGTCAGTTCGCCGCCGTGGACGAACTCCTCTCCGGCACCGAGAACATGGTGATGATGGGCAGGCTCATGGGCCTGCCCCGCGCAGACGCACGCGCCCGCGGAGCCGATCTGCTGCGCCAGTTCGACCTGACCGAGGCGGCGAGTAAGCCGGTGAGCACCTACTCCGGAGGGATGCGGCGTCGTCTCGACCTGGCCATCAGCATGATCTGCGCCCCGGCGGTGCTGTTCCTGGACGAACCCACCACCGGCCTGGACACGCGCAGCCGGCAGGGTCTGTGGGATCAGATCCGCGCCCTCGCCGAGGCGGGGACCACCGTGTTCCTCACCACGCAGTACCTGGAGGAGGCCGACGTGCTCGCCGAGCGGATCTCGGTGCTCGACCGGGGCACGATCGTGGCCCAGGGAACCCCGGAGGAACTGAAGTCCGGAGTGGGAGGCACCGTTCTGCAACTGCGCGACGACGAGGGGCACCTGACCAGCGAGTTCCCCACCGACGGCTCGGCCGGCCACGTCGCCCACGTCCTGGCCGATCTGGCCAGGAACCAGCCCGAGGCCAGGGTGTCCCTACGCCGCCCCACGATGGACGAGGCGTTCCTGCACCTGACCGGCACCCGGCCGGCACCCGCACCGGGTGTCGATACGGACCCGGCCGACCCCGACGCCTCCGACCCGACGCCAGTCGATCCGGTCCCGGCAGGCCCCCACGCGGCGGGCGATACCCCCACCCGACTCCAAGGAGCACAGCGATGACCACGTTTCCCCTGACCACCGGCTCCGGCGTCCTGCGCGCCTCCAGCATCTTCGTGGGGCGCAGCATGCGCCACAGCATGCGGGACGTGGAGTCCCTGCTGATGGCGGTGATCCTGCCGGTGATGATGCTGCTGCTGTTCACCTTCGTCTTCGGCGGTGCGATGGACGTCGGCGCAGGAGCACGCACCGATTACCTCACCTACGTGGTGCCCGGCATCATCCTGACCTGCGCGGGGTTCGGCGCCGCCGGAACCGGGGTCTCGGTGAGCCAGGACATGACCACCGGCACCATGAACCGGCTGCGTACCATGCCGATCCCCAGCGCCACCGTGCTGGCCGGCCACACCCTGGCCTCACTGGCACGGAACCTCGTCAGCACCGCGCTCGTGGTCGTCGTCGCGGTGGCGGTGGGCTTCCGCCCCGGAGCGGGCATCCTCGGCTGGGTCGTCGCCACCGGCAGCGTGGCGCTCTGGATCCTGGCTATCACCGCGCTGTTCGCCATGCTCGGCCTGATTGCCGAATCCCCCCAGGCGGCGAGCGGGTACGGGTTCATCCTGCTGTTCCTGCCCTACGCCTCCAGCGCCTTCGCGCCGATCGAGACGATGCCGGCCTGGATGCAGCCCTTCGCCACCCACCAACCGGTGACCCCGGTCATCGAGACCATCCGCACGGCGCTGGCCGGCGGCTCGGTGGGCTCTGAGGCGCTCGTGGCCCTGGCCTGGAGCGTGGGCATCATCGCGGTGGCGGTCGCACTGACCGCCTGGTTCTTCCCGCGCCGAGTCGCGCGCTGAGGCGCCCCCGCCACGCCCCCGCAGCGCCCCGGCAGCGCCCCGGCAGCGCCCCGGCGGCGGGGCCTGCCCACCGCGCGGGACCGGGGCAGGGCCGCCCGGGCCGAACTAGGCTGGGCGGCATGAGTAGTGCCTTCCTCCTCGCGCCCGCCCATCCACCGCACCCTGTCTCTGCACACGGGTGGGTGCGCCTGGTCCGCGGCCTCGGCATCGCGGTCGTCGGAGCCCTCGTCCTGGCCGCCGCCCTGGTCTGGTCGAGCCCGGCCCACGCCCATGCCGAACTGATCGGGTCAGACCCTGCCGACGGCGCCGAACTGAACGAGGCGCCCGATGAGATCGTGCTGACCTTCAACGAGCCCCTCGAGCAGATCGGAGCCGAGGTGCTCATCACCGACGCCGACGGAAGCGAGGTCCAGGACGGTGACCCCCGGATCAGCGGCCCGACGCTGACCCACGACCTCACCGAGGACCGGCCGGCCGGGGAGTACACCGCGCAGTGGCGGGTGGTCTCCGCCGATGGGCACCCGGTCTCCGGGGCGTTCACCTTCACCGCTGCCGAGGCCACCGGCCCCGAAGCCGGGAGCGAGCCCGATGCCGGCGACGCGGCGCAGGATGCCACCGAGGACGACGAGGCCCGAACCAGCGAGGGCGCGGGTGACACCGACACCGGGGATGAGGCTGCCGGCGCCGATGCTGCCGGCGCGGATGCCCAGAACCCCGCAGACGAGGTCGCCGAGACCGAAGCCCAGCCGCTGCTCCCCTGGGGGTTGATCTTCGCCCTGGCTGGTATCGGCATGGTGCTGGCCCTGGTGGTGCGTGCGCGCCGCCAGCTCCGGGACCGCGAGGAAGCCGGACCCCGGGCGATCGATCCGGAGGATTCCGATCCGCACACCTGATCCCGCCGGCCTGTACCCGCCCCCGCGCTGGGAGCAGCGCTTCCGGGCCGGGCGCGTCTTCCTGCCCGAGTGGGCCTCCCTGGCCCCGGAGCGGGCGGTACTGATCGCCAGTTCCGGGGGCGCATTGCAGGTGCACTCCTTCGAGTCCGACACCGGGCGGCTGGTCCGGGCCACCGACCGTCCCGGCGGCACCACCCGCGCCACGATCGACCCCACCGGGCAGTGGATCTGGTGGTTCGACGACACCGACGGCAACGAGTTCGGCACATGGCGGCGCCAACCCTTCGGCTCCACCCCGCCGCGCTACTCCTTCGGCTCCACCCTGCATCGCCACGAGAGCGCCCTCGACCTCGCTCCGGCCTACGACGCCGGGCTCGTGCTGGGCGCCGACGGCACCGCGATCGTGGGACGCTCCGATCCGCGTTACGGCACCCAGATCCACCAGGTGCTGGTGGGCGCAGCCGGTTACGGGGCCACGGCGCCGGTGCCGCTGTACGCCCACCCCCAGGACGCCCGGGTGGCCGCACTGAGCCGGGACGGGAACCTGGTGGCGATCAGCCACTCCGAACGAGGGGACGCCCTGCACCCGGCGATCAGGGTGGTGCGCGGGGACACCGGCACCGTGGTGGCGGATCTCGACGACGGTGCCGGACTGGGCCTGTGGGCGCAATCGTTCGCGCCGGTCGCCGGGGACAACCGGCTCCTGGTCCGCCACGAACGCACCGGTAGCCCGGCGTTGCTCATCTGGGATGTGGCCAACTCGCTGCAGCGACCGGTGGACCTGAGCCTGCCGGGCGACGTGGCGGGCGCCTCGTGGGCCCCCGACGGCCGGTCGCTCCTGGTGAGTGTGGACCACCGTGCCCGCACCCTGCTGTTCCGCTACCGGCTCTCCGACGGCCGCACCCACGCCGTCGGGCCCAGGTCGGGCACGGTCACCGCGGCCACGCCGCGCCCGGACGAGGATGCCTGGGCACACTGGTCCTCAGCGGCCGAGCCCCCCTCGGTCACGGCGACCAGCACCGGCGCCGAACTCCTCCACGTGGGCACCCGGGCGCCGTCGTCGGTCCCGGTGACCGACGTCTGGGCGGAGGGGCCGGGCGGGGCCGTGCACGCGCTGCTGCGCCGCCCGCCCGGGGTCAGCGAACCCCACCCGGTGGTCGTGCGCCTGCACGGGGGCCCGCACGCTCACGACACCGACGCCTTCGACGCGGAGGCCGCGGCGTGGGTCGATCACGGCCTGGCCGTGCTCAACGTGAACTTCCGCGGCTCCACCGGATACGGCAACACCTGGCGCGAGGGGCTGGGCGCCGACGCCGGGTTCGCTGAGCTCGCCGACGTGGCTGCCGTGCACCAGACACTGATCGATGACGGCGTGCTGGACCCGGGAAGGTCGGTACTGTCCGGCAAGGGCTGGGGCGGGTACCTGACCCTGCTGGGTCTGGGCACCCAGCCCGAGCGATGGGCGGCCGCCGTCGCCGTGGCGCCGGTGGCCGACACCGTCGAGGCTTACCGCAGCGAGTCCGCGGCGCGCCAGGCGTGGGACCGGTCCATGTTCGGCGGGACGCCGGAGCAAGTGCCGCAGGCCTACCGCAAGGCCTCCCCGATCACGTACGTGGACCAGGTGCGCGCGCCGGTGCTGATCGTGGCCTCCCGCAACGACACCCGCGGGCCGATCGGCCAGATCGAGGGATACGTCCAGGCGCTGCGCACCGCGGGCGGTCACGTCTCGACCAGCGTGGACAACCTGGGGCACGGCACCCATGTGGACACCGACCGGATCGCGCAGATGCGCGCTCAATTGGTGTTCGTGCACGAACACGTGGCGCCCACCGGCTAGCCTCTGCAGGCCCAGCGCGGCGGCGGGTCCCGGGGCTCAGCGCTGGGCGAGCAACTCGGCGATCTGGATGGTGTTCAGGGCCGCGCCCTTGCGCAGGTTGTCACCCGCCACGAACAGCGCGAGCCCGCGACCGTCCGGAACGCCCGGGTCGGTGCGGATGCGCCCGACGAGGCTGTCATCGATCCCAGCCGCATCCAGCGGGGTGGGTACCTCCTGCAGCCGTACGCCCGGGGCGCCGGAGAGCACCTGACGGGCCCGCTCCGGGCTGATCGGGCGCTCGAACTCGGCGTTGATGGACAACGAGTGCCCGGTGAATACCGGCACCCGCACGCAGGTTCCGGACACCAGCAGATCCGGAAGGCCCAGGATCTTGCGGGACTCGTTGCGCAGTTTCTGGTCCTCATCGGTCTCACCGGAGCCGTCATCGACCAGGGAACCGGCCAGGGGCAGCACGTTGAACGCGATCGGCGCGGTGTAGGTGGCCGGCTCCGGCAGGTTCAACGCGTGCCCGTCATGGGTCAGGGCGGCCAGATCCTGCTCCGCCGCGGCCCGCGCCTGGGTCTGCAGTTCGTCCACGCCCGCGAGCCCGGATCCGGAGACCGCCTGGTAGGTCGAGACGATCAGCCGTTGCAGCCCTGCCTCGGAGTGCAGCACCTTGAGCACCGGCATCGCGGCCATGGTGGTGCAGTTGGGGTTGGCCACGATGCCCTTGGGGATGTGGCGCAGGGCCTCGGGGTTGACCTCGGAGACCACCAGGGGGACGTCGGGGTCGGACCGGAAGGCCGAGGAGTTGTCCACCACGACCGCGCCGGCCTCGGCGAACCGGGGAGCCAGGGTCCTGGAGGTACCCGAACCGGCCGAGAACAGCGCGATGTCCACGCCCTCGACGTCGGCTGTGGTGCTGTCCTCCACCACGATCTGCTCATCGCCCCACGGCAGGGTGGTGCCGGCCGAACGCGGAGAGGCCAGGAAGCGGACCCGATCAGCCGGGAAGTTGCGCTCCGCCAGCAGGGTGCGCATGACTTCACCGACCTGCCCGGTGGCTCCCACGATTGCCAGGTTGACACCCATCAGCGTCCCGTCCCTCCGTAGACCACGGCCTCGACCTCATCGGCGTCCAGGTCGAACGCCTCGTGCACAGCGCGGACCGCCTTGTCCAGGTCCCGCCGCCGGGTCACCACCGAGATCCGGATCTCCGAGGTGGAGATCATCTCGATGTTGATGCCGGCATCGCGGATGGCACCGAACAACTTCGCGGCCACCCCGGGGTGGGATCGCATCCCGGCGCCGACGAGTGAGAGTTTGCCCACGCCGTTGTCGAAGACCACGTCGTGGTAGCCGATCTCGTCCCGGCAGGCGCGCAACGCGTTCGCGGCGGATTCGGCGTGCTCGGTGGTGAGGGTGAAGGAGATGTCGGTGACGCCGCTGCCCTTGGTGGTGGGGACGTTCTGCACGATCATGTCCAGGTTGATGCCGGCCGCGGCGACCACCTCGAACACTCGGGCGGCCGAACCGGGGATGTCGGGTACGTCGATGACGGTCACCTTCGCCTGGGACCTGTCGTGTGCGACGCCGGAGATCAGGGGGTCTTCCATGCTTCCTTCTTCGGGTTCTTCATCGGTGACCAGGGTGCCGGAGTTCTCCGAGAACGAACTGCGGACGTGCAGGGTGACGCCGTAGCGGCGAGCGTACTCGACGGCTCGCAGGTGCAGGATCTTGGCGCCGTGGGCTGCCATCTCCAGTGTTTCCTCGGTGGAGATGCGTTCGATCCGCCGGGCCGTGGGCACGATCCGGGGATCGGCAGTGAACATGCCGTCGACGTCGGTGTAGATCTCGCACACCTCGGCCTGCAGCGCGGCTGCCAGTGCCACCGCGGTGGTGTCCGAACCGCCCCGGCCCAGCGTGGTGACGTCGTTGGTGGTCTGGGTGACGCCCTGGAACCCGGCCACGATCGCGACCGAGCCGCCGTCGACGCTGGCCTGGATCCGTTTCGGGGTGACCTCGGCGATCCGGGCGTTGCCGTGCGCGGTGTCGGTGATGACCCCGGCCTGTTGTCCGGTGAAGGCCTGGGCATTGACGCCCAGTTCGGAGATCGCCATCGCCAGCAGCGCCATCGAGATGCGTTCCCCGGCGGTCAGCAGGATGTCCATCTCCCGGGCCGGGGGGTTGGGACTGATCTGCCTGGCCAGGTCCAGCAGTTCATCGGTCGTGTCACCCATCGCGGAGACGACGACGACCACCTCGTGACCAGCACGTTTGGTGTCGACGACCCGTTTGGCGACACGGGCGATACTGGCGGCGTCGGACACCGACGATCCGCCGAACTTCTGGACGATGAGGGTCACAGGAACTCCGCTGGGGATCAATGTTTGGTGAACAGCGCTACTGGTGATGCGTACCGGGTGCGTATCAACTGAAGGGCATCGCGAGCGTGTGCTGCTCGGAACCGGCCGGCGGGGATGGACGCACGCGCCACGTACCCGTCCGGGCCCCCGGCCGGGACAACCCGCCCTCGACCGACGTGCCCGACCATGCTCGCATCACAAGCGCACCAGATACCCAATCACACTTTCAGTCCGGAGCTACCACTTGATAATACTCCCGCCGTACACTCGCCGGTTCCGCCGGCACACACCGGCATCCGGGCGGGAAGCGCGACGAAGCCGCGGATTCTCAGTCCTTCCGGCGCAGGTTCAGTTGCGCCGCACCACCGAGGTCCCGGGTCGGAGACCTTGTGACGTGTCTAACGATCTCACCGGGGGACCCTGGGGCCGACGTGATTCGTCTCACTATTCGGACGAGATTTCGATTGATTGACCCGCCATTGATCCACCCCGAGCTTCGGTTGCGCTATCAACGATTACCCCGAATCCGCTCGGCGGCGATCCGCCCAACCTGGGCCCGGATCAGCCCCGGGCACCGGTTTAGATCCGGGCGCAACCTCGCTACGGTGAATGGCGGTATGACTACTTCCACAACGACCTCGCCCACTACTGCCCAGATTACTTTTCGAAACCCAGCCGTTGAGGACGGCGCCACCATGTGGCGCCTGGCGCGCGATTCCGGATCCCTCGATCTGAACACCTCCTACGCCTACCTGTTGTTCGCCAGGGACTTCGCGCAGACCTGTCGCATCGTCGAGGTTGACGGTGAACCTGCCGGCTTCGTACTCGGGTACCGCCGTCAGTCCGAGCCCGGGACCCTGTTCGTATGGCAGATCGCCGTTGCCGCCGAGCACCGCGGTCGCCAACTGGGTCTGCGTCTGCTTGACGACGTGGCGACCGAGGCCACCTACGTCGAGGCGACCATCACTGCGGACAACACCGCCTCACAGCGGTTGTTCACCAGTTTCGCCCGCTCCCGCGGCTCCGAGCTGAACCGCCGCGAGATGTTCACCACCGAAGACTTCCCCGACGGCCACGAGGCCGAGGGGTTGGTGCGCATCGGCCCGATGCGCACGAACGCCAATGAAACGGAGACCCGTCCTATGAGCACTGTCGAACTGGAATCCCAGGTTCGCAGTTACTCCCGGTCCTGGCCCACCTCGTTCGATCGCGCCTCCGGCGCGACGATCCACGACGTCGACGGCCGGGCCTATCTTGACTTCTTCGCCGGCGCCGGGGCCCTGAACTACGGCCACAACCACCCGCACCTGAAGGAAACGCTGCTGGACTACTTCACCAGCGACCGGGTGGTGCACTCCCTGGACATGTTCACCCCGGCACGGGACGACTTCCTGGCCACCTTCCACAACGAGATCCTCAAGCCCCGCGATCTCGACTACAAGATGGTGTTCCCCGGACCGGGCGGTTCCAACGCCGTCGAGGCCGCACTGAAGTTGGCGCGCAAGGTCACCGGCCGGGAGTCGGTGGTGAACTTCACCAACGCCTTCCACGGCATGACGCTCGGGGCACTGTCGGTGACCGGAAACGCGATGAAGCGTGGCGGAGCGGGCCTGCCCCTGGTACATGCCACCCCGATGCCCTACGACGACTACTTCAACGGGGACGTCCCGGACTTCATCTACCTCGAGAAGTTGCTCGGCGATGGTGGCGGGGGCCTGAACGAGCCCGCCGCGGTGATCGTGGAGACCGTCCAGGGTGAGGGTGGGCTCAACACGGCCCGCGCCGAGTGGCTGCGCAACTTGTCCGAGTTGTGCAAGAAGCACGGCGTGCTGCTCATCGTCGATGACATCCAGATGGGGGTGGGACGCACCGGCTCGTTCTTCAGCTTCGAAGAGGCCGGCATCGTCCCGGACATCGTCACACTGTCCAAGTCCCTCTCCGGGTACGGCCTGCCGATGGCCGTCACCCTGATCCGTCCGGACCTGGACATCTGGTCACCGGGTGAGCACAACGGCACCTTCCGTGGCATCGGCCCGGCCTTCGCTACCGCTGCTGAGTCCATTCGTCACTTCTGGCGGGATGAGTCGTTGAAGCAGCAGACCGTCGCCCGCGGCCTGCAGGTCGAGTCCCGGTTCAACCGCATCGTGGCTCAGTACGAGGAGCACCAGTTGGTGGCCAAGGGCCGCGGCATGGCCCGGGGACTGCAGTTCGCCAACGGTGAGCTCGCCGACCAGGTCACCACGACAGCATTCGAGCGTGGCCTGCTCGCCGAGACCTCCGGCCCGGAGGGTGAGGTGCTGAAGTTGCTGCCGCCGCTGACCATGACCAAGGATGAGTTCGAGCGCGGCATGACCATCCTCGAGGAGTCCATCGACGACGTCCTCGCCGCCAACCCGGCCGACAAGATTGAGGAGCTCGCCACATCATGATCGTCCGCCACCTGGATGACATCTCCGACACCGACGCCGACATCACGACCGAGAACTGGCGCTCGCGCCGGATCGTGCTGGCCAAGGACCACGTCGGGTTCTCCCTCCACGAGACCGTCCTGAAGCCCGGAACGGTGAACGAGTTCTGGTACGCCAACCACATCGAGGCGGTCTTCATCACCGAGGGCGAGGGCGCCATCACCGACGTCGCCACCGGCGAGGTGCATGAACTGCGGCCCGGGTCGATGTACCTGCTCGACCAGCACGACAAGCACGTCCTGCGCCCGCGCACCCAGATGCGCACCGTGTGCGTGTTCAATCCGCCGGTGACCGGCCGGGAAGTGCACGACGAGAACGGCGTCTACCCGCTGATCAAGGAAGACCCGCTGCAGCCGGCCTGAGCGCTCTGCACATCCAGTGGCACGATCCCCGCGAGGCGGGGGTTGTGCCACTGTCGTTCCTGCGCACGAAACCTTCACTCATCCGGCGCCACCGGCTACTGCGAAGCGGGGCCGCACGGGCCTAGATTGTGCTCATGGCAACAACCGCCGATGCCGTGCCGCCCGTCACGCCGTCGGCGACCCCACCGGCGATCTGGGCCCGGGGCCTGTCCCGGGCCTTCGGTGACGTGCGAGCCGTGGACGGCGTGGACCTGGATGTGCGGCGGGGCAGCGTCACCGCGCTGATCGGCCCGAACGGGTCGGGCAAGACCACGTTGCTGCTCATGCTCGCCGGGCTGCTCGCCCCGGACACCGGTGAGGTGCTGGTGGCCGGCGCGGACCCGACGCGCTCGGCGCAGGCCCGGTCACGGATCGGGTGGATGCCCGATGCCTTCGGCACCTGGGAATCCCTGAGCGCCACCGAGATCCTCACCACGATGGGTGCTGCCTACCGGCTCAACCCTGCCCTGAGCCGCCGTCGTGCCGCCGAGTTGCTGGCGACCGTGCACCTGAGTGAGTTCGCCGATGCGCCTGCCCAGGTGCTCTCCAGGGGGCAGAAACAGCGCCTGGGGATGGCCCGGGCGCTGGTGAACCGGCCGCAGGTGCTGTTGCTGGACGAACCGGCCTCGGGTCTGGACCCGCGCTCACGGATCGACATGCGGACGCTGCTGCGCTCCCTGGCGCAGGCGGGCACCACCGTGCTGATCTCCTCCCACGTGTTGGCCGAACTGGACGAGATGGTCGACGACGCGGTGTTCCTGGCGCGCGGTGCCACGGTCTCCTCGGCCGGGTTGCTCGCCGCTACCAACGCACGACGGCGCTGGCGGCTGCACAGTCTGGATGCGACCGCACTCACCGTCTGGGCCGACCGTGCCCAGGTCAGGCTGATCCCGGACACCGACGCACCTGCAGGGGCCGCCACCGTCCTGGTGGAACTGCCCGATGAACGGGCTGCGGCACGGTTGCTCGCCGACGCGGTGGGCGCAGGAGTGCCGATCAGCACGCTGACGCCGGTGGGCGGGTTGCTGGAGCAGGCCTACCTCACGTTGGACGCGGACCGGCGATGACCACCGGGATCCCCACCTCCCAGCACCCGGGCGGCGCCGACCCGGGTGGCCCGGAGCACCCGTTCGGTCCCGCCCCGGTCGAACCTGCCGAGCAGCGGGCGCGCGCGGTGAGCTGGCAGGGTGTCCGCACCGTCCTGGTGCTGGAGTTGCGCCAGCGAGTGCGCTCGACCCGGTGGAAGGTGGCCCTGGTGGCCTTCTTCGTCCTGGTGGGGGTGGTCTCCATCCTGTTGCACCAGGCCCTGACCACCGTGGGCGGGGCGCCCGGGAGCCGTTTCGTCTACGAGTTGATCCTGATGTTCGTGCTCGGCCTGGGGCTGCTGGTCACGCCGACCTTGTCCTCCACCGCCATCAACGGGGACCGTCAGGCCGGCACGTTGGCGATCATGCAGATCACCAAACTGAGCCCGGTCGATCTGGCGCTGGGGAAGCTACTGGCCGGGTGGTTCGCCGCGCTGTCCTTCCTGGCGGTCTCGATGCCGTTCCTGATCTGGTCCTGGGTCCTGTCCCGCACCGGTATCGGACGCCTGGCCCTGGCCCTGGTGGTGCTGGCGTTGCTGCTGGTGGTGGTGTGCGCGGTCAGTCTGGGGTTCTCCGCACTGACGAACCGTCCGGCCGGGTCCACGGTGTTGTCCTATCTGACGGTGGGCACCCTGAGCATCCTCTGTCTGGTGCTGTTCGGGCTGACGTTCCCGTTGATCACCCAGGAGCGGGAGGTGCAGGTGTACACCGTGCCCTTCGCCCAGGCCGAGGATGCCCGGTGCCGCTGGGAGACCCACCTGCAATCAGTCTCCGACACCGACCGCACCTGGTGGCTGCTGGCGGTGAACCCGTTCGTGATCCTCGCTGACTCAGCCGCGCCGTCGATCGACCCCGCCGACAGGCACTCCTCCGAGGGGCCCCTGGGTGCGATCCGGGGCGCGGTGCAACTGGCCCGCGAGGGGCCGAGCGCGCAGGTGGATCAGTGCTGGAGCGGCAACTACGGTCCGGACGCACCCGAACCACCGGCGCTGTCCCAGACGCCCCACTGGCCCTGGGGGCTGGGTCTGCACCTGCTGCTGGGGGCCGGTGGCCTGACCCTCGCCATCCGCCGGCTCGCGGTGCCCTACCGGACCCTGTCCCGGGGAGCGCGAGTCGCCTGACCGCACGGTCCCATGGCGTGGCCGACGACGGCGCACGCGGGCTTCGCGCGACGGGTTCGGTGCCGGCGCGGGTCGCAGCGTGGGCGGGCAGGCGCCGGGTCAGTCACCCGATGCGGGGGTGCCCCGGGACGGCCGGCCGTCCGCGGGCACCTCGCCGGGCGTGGCGTGCAGGGCGTGGAACTCGGCGTCGGCGGCAACCTCGTCGTCAACGTCCAGGCGCAGGTGCGCGATCAGGCTGATCAGGACCCGGGTGGCGCTGGTGGCTCGTTCACCCCAGACCGAGAGGTAGGAGAACTGCCACCACCACAGCGCCTCGTCGGGGTGTCCGGCACGGTGGTGCTGCAGCCCGGTGGACAGCGCGGTGGCGATGTCGGCCAGGTCGTCGCTGAGCCGGGCGGTACCGGTGTCGGCGCTGATGAGCGGGTCGATCACCTCGGAGTAGGCATCCAACCCGTCGAGCACGTTCGCCAGGGAGACCCGCAGCGGCTCACTGTCGACCTCGGGGCCGTCGTCGGGCTCGAACCGGTGGGCCGGGACGACGTCGGTGATGGCGCCCAGCCGCGCGCCGGCGGTGACCAGATCCGAGACCGCGAGCAGCAGCAGCGGGATCGCCACGTCCGGGCTGGACCCGGAGGCCACCTCCTTGGTGGTGCTGAGGAACTGCTCGGCGACCGCTGCGGTCGCCGTACCCAGCACGCGCAGGTCCGCATCGAGGCTCGCTTCCATCGGTTACCCACCTCCGGTCTCGTTGGTGTGCCCCCACCGTAGGCAATCGACGTGGGTTGCGGCTATCTTCCCGGCTGCGGCACGCCGATCGGCCCGGCTTCCCGCGGGGCCGGCACGTTCAGTACCGCGAACCGGCCATCCCGTCGGCGAGGATCGCCTCAACGCTCTGCGAGGGGTCGAGGGCGCTGGTGTCCAGCCACAGCCCGCGCCGCGGGCCCTGCTCCAGGAACTCCTGCAGCGTGCGCACCCCCTCTGCTGGCGACCCGCTGCCGTGGTCCCAGTCCCGGTAGGAGTCCCCGCCCCTCCCCCGCTCGCGCGCCAGCACAACCTCCGGGCCGGGGTTCAGCACCACCAGGTGTCGTTCAGCGGAGGCGATCCGCTCCATCCAGGCGGTCACATCCTCCCCGAGGACCACGTCGGCGATGACGACGTGGAATCCGGACGCGGCATAGTGGTTGGCGACCAGGGCCGAAGCCTCGTACCGCAGCCGTAGTTGGCGCACGGCCTCCGGGTCGGGGTCGGGGCCCATCCGGGCGTGCCCGGCTCGAACCGCGGAGTAGAAGACATCACCATCCAGCGCCATCGACGGCGGGCCGAGGTGGTCGGCCAGCAACGGCGCGAGGGTGGACTTGCCGGCGGCCTGGACCCCGGTGATCAGGACCACCTTGGGGCGGCGGCTCATGCGTCGACGGCCCGGCGGCCCTCGAACGCCCGGCCCAGGGTGACCTCGTCGGCGTACTCCAGGTCCCCGCCCACCGGCAGGCCGGAGGCGAGCCGGGAGATGGTCAGGCCCATCGGTCGCAGCATCCGCACCAGGTAGGTCGCGGTGGCCTCCCCCTCCACGTTGGGGTCGGTGGCGATGATGATCTCGGTGATCTCATCATCGCCCAGCCGGGTCAGCAGTTCGCGGATGCGCAGATCGTCCGGACCCACCCCGTCGATCGGGTTGATGGCCCCACCGAGCACGTGGTAGCGCCCGCGGAACTCCCGGGTCCGTTCGATCGCCACGACGTCCTTGGCCTCCTCGACCACACACAGCAACGCGCCGTCGCGACGTGGGTCACGGCAGATGCGGCACTGCTCCTCCTCGGCCACGTTGCCGCACACCTCACAGAACCGGACCCGCGCCTTGACCTCGGTCAGGGCGGTGGCCAGGCGCTGGACGTCCTCGGGATCGGCGCCGAGAACGTAGAAGGCGATCCGCTGGGCGCTCTTGGGCCCCACCCCGGGCAGTCGGCCCAGTTCATCGATCAGGTCCTGGACGGCGCCGTCATAGGCCACCATCACCGCACCTGCCCGGGATCGTCGATCTCCTCATCGATCACGGTTCCGCCCAACAGACGCGCCACCAACGGCGCGCCCACCACCTCGGTGGTCTCCAGGGCCGGATCGTCATCGGAGTGCTCATCGGCTTCGTCCCCGAGGCGCTGCACGGGTGCGGGCGCATCTGGGTTGCGCGGTGGCTCGGCTACCAGGGCGGCTTCCTGCGCCTGGGTGGCGATCGCCCGGTAGCCGGAGGTGCCGTGGTCCGGTGCGTCCGGGGCCGAGGAGGGGTGCGAGTGGTCGGGTGTGGCATCGGAACCAGGTGAGGCCGGCGCGACCGGACCGGCCGTCTCATCCGGGATCGCGCCCGCGCGGGGCGGCACGTCATGGTCCGGCGCACCCGTAGTGCCGGATTCGCTGCCGGAGCCGGTGGGGTCGCTCGCCGCTGCGGACCAGTTCTGCGGTGGCCTCCGTACCGGGACATCGGCCCAGCCATCGCCGTCGATTCCCGGCGTGGCATCGCTCGCCGGAGCCTCGCGCGGACCCTTGACCTCAGCGGAGGTCGTGCCCGCCGACCGGGCCGCGCCCGTGGCACTCGGTCCGGTCCGGCCGGCACCGTGCGGCCGGTCCGATGAGTGGCCGTCACCGGCTTCCGGGCCCGCAGGCTCCGCACCGCCACTGACCGCACCGAGACTGCGAGGCGCGGGCTGCTCGGCTCGCGCCGCCTGTTCCGGCTGCGCGGGTCGCTCCGGCTGCGGGGCCTGCCCCGGTCCCGCGGTCTGCCCCGGTCCCGCGGTCTGGGCCGCTGGCCCGGCTGCCGACTGACGACCCGATGCCGGCCGGGAGGTCTGCTCGTGCGGGGCACTCGGGGCGGACGCGGTGGGATCGGCGGCCGGGGTCCCGGGACCGGATTGCGTCGGCGCCGGCCGGTGCGCAGCGGCGCCACCACCGCCCGCGGAACCGTCGTTCAGGACCGGCTCGATCCGAACCTCCACCCCCAGGGTCTCCCGTAGCGCCTGCGCCACCATGTCGCCGTGCGGGCCGGACCGGAACGCGGTGGCCAGGCCCGAGGTGGAAAAGCCCAGCGACAACGTGGTCGGGGATAGATCCATCACCTGGGCATCCTGGGAGACCAGCGCCCACGAGGTCCGCTTGAGCCGGGCCAGGGTGTCCAGCACCTCGGGCCAACGACGACGAACCTGATCCGTCGTCATCGCGCCTCCGGCCTGCTCGCCTGCCTGGGTTTTCTCGTCTGGCGGGGTCTGCGCGGCTGCGGGTGCTGCCGGTTCCTCTGGCGCCGCCGGTGCCTCCCGACTCGTTCCCGGCCGGTGAGGTCCCACGTCCGGCGCCGGTCCGGAGTCCGGTTCGGGTGCGGGCTCGGCCGGCCGGCCGGCCGGTTCGGGCTGGGCCGCCCGGGCCGCCTCCTGGGCTCGTACCGGAGCCGCAGCGGGCCGCTCGGTCGTTCCTCCGTTCGCGGGCACTTCCCGGGCCTGCGGCTGGGGGGCCGGCTCCGTCGTCGGGCGGGCAGTTGTCGGGCTGCTCGGCGCCGGCGCACCTGCGATCGCTGCTTCCAACCGGTCCAATCGTGCGGCGAAGCCGTCCACGCCGTCATCGGCAGCGGGAAGCAGCAGGCGTGCGCACAGCAACTCCAGCTGCAGGCGCGGGGACGTGGCGCCGGTCATCTCGGTCAGGCCATCGTTGACCAGGTCCGCGGCGCGGGACAGGGCTCCGGCGCCCATGTGCTGGGCCTGGGAGCGCATGCGCTCGAGTTGGTCGGCAGGGACGCTGCGCAGCACCGAGGCCGCCTCCTCGCCGGCGGCGCGGACCACGATCAGGTCCCGCAGCCGCTCGAGCAGGTCCTCCACGAACCGTCGAGGGGCGTGCCCGGACTCGATCACCCGGTCCACCACCCGGAACACGCTCAGCCCGTCACGCGCGGCCAGGGCCTCCACGGCATCGTCCAGGAGGGCGGCGTGGGTGAACCCGAGCAGCGCCACCGCCCGCTCATAGGTGAGTTCGGCATCCTTGGCCCCGGCGATGAGCTGGTCCAGCACCGACAGGGAGTCGCGCACCGACCCACCGCCGGCCCGCACCACAAGCGGGAGCACGCCGCCGGCCACGCTGATCCCTTCGGCTTGGGCCAGGGACTGCAGGTAGTCGGTGAGTTTCTCCGGGGCCACCAGACGGAACGGGTAGTGGTGGGTGCGGGAACGAATGGTGCCGATCACCTTGTCCGGTTCGGTGGTGGCGAACACGAACTTGATGTGCGGCGGGGGTTCCTCGACGAGTTTGAGCAGGGCGTTGAATCCCTGCGTGGTGACCATGTGCGCCTCATCGAGGATGAAGATCTTGTACCGGTCCCGGGCGGGGGCGAACGCGGCCCGCTCGCGCAGTTCCCGCGCGTCGTCCACGCCGTTGTGGCTGGCGGCGTCGATCTCCACCACGTCCAGGCTTCCCGACCCGCCCCGGGCCAGTTCCACGCAACTGTCGCACTGCCCGCAGGGCTGGGCGGTGGGGCCCTGGGCGCAGTTGAGGCAACGTGCCAGGATCCGCGCCGACGTCGTCTTCCCGCAGCCTCGCGGACCGGAGAAGAGGTAGGCGTGGGTGACCCGGTCCGCGGCCAGCGCGGCCATCAACGGCTCGGTGACGTGCTCCTGCCCGATCACGTCGGTGAACGTCTCGGGCCGGTAGCGGCGGTACAGGGCGGTACTCACGCGCCTCACTCTAGGTGAGTGGGCTGACATCGGGCGAGCTCGCTGTGGATGTATCCGGGCAGCGAAGGACCCCCCGCGCACCCGCCAGAGCTCACCTGCCCTTGCTGCCTTCCGGCCCTGGGGGAGTTCAGCAAGATGACGCCACGCGAGGGGTCGCCTCCAGTGTAACCGGGAGTCGGCGGTGGGTCGACGAGGTCGAGGAGCGACTCGGGGTCGGGCCACTCCCAGCCGGTGACGAGCAACGAGGGTCGGCGATCTCACAGCATGCGGATTCGGCCCGTGCGCGCAGTTCCGGTATCCTCATGGGGCAGTTCCAGGAGGATTCGCATAGTGGCCTAGTGCGCACGCTTGGAAAGCGTGTTGGGTTAACGCCCTCGGGGGTTCGAATCCCCCATCCTCCGCCATGTGATGTCACCGCACATCACCCACGGACCGGACCACACCTGGATCCGGGCACCCCGCGTCCGGGCCCCCCGCGTCCGGGCCCCCCGCGTCCGGGCACCCCGCGTCCGAGCCCCCCGCGATCCGGGCCCCCCGCGTCCGGGCCCCCCGCGTCCGAGCACCCCGCGTCCGAGCACCCCGCGTCCGAGCCCCCCGCGATCCGGGCCCCATCCCCTGTTCCGGCCCCACCCCCAGCCGAATCCGCACCCACCCGGACGGGTCCGCGCCCCACCCGGACGGATGAACCGCCAGAACCATCCAATTGGAGAGTTGCGGCGCCCCAGGCGTGCCGAACGGCGCCGGGAGCGCTCAATTGGATGGTTCCGGCGACGTGAGGTGCTCCGCCGCTCAGGGCGCCCGGCGGCCGGGGGGCGCCCGGCGGCCGGGGCGGCGGCAGCCGCGAGGTGCGCCCCGGGCGGTCAGTCCGAAGGAGTGGGGTTGTGCGGCACCGACGCCGGGGAGGCGGGCTCGGCCGAGGTCCCGCGCCAGCGGGAGACGCTGCGCATCAGGTGGTAGACCCCCAGCGCCGCAGCGGTCCCCAGCGCGATGCCCTCGAACCGCAGTTCGCCCACCACCCAGGTGTAGTTCGCGATGCCGATCACCAGCGCGATGCCGGCGGTGGTCAGGTTCACCGGGTCGGAGAAGTCGACCTTGTTCTGCACCCAGATTCGCGCACCGAGCACCCCGATCATCCCGTACAGCACGGTGGCGGCACCCCCGAGCACACCGGCCGGCACCGTGGCGATCAGTTCACCGAACTTCGGCGACAGGCTCAGCAGCAACGCCGCCACCCCGGCCACCGCGTAGGCGGCGGTGGAGTACACCCGCGTGGCTGCCATCACGCCGATGTTCTCGGCGTAGGTCGTGGTGCCCGAACCGCCACCGGTCCCGGCCAGGGTGGTGGCCACGCCGTCGGCGAAGAGCGCCCGGCCCATCGCATCGTCCAGGTTCTCCCCGGTCATCGTCGCCACCGATTTCACGTGGCCGACGTTCTCGGCAACCAGCACCAGCACCACGGGCACGAAAAGGCCGACGACGGCGATGTCGAACGTGGGGGCGGTGAACTGGGGCAGGCCCACCCAGGCGGCCTCGGCGACGCTGGTGAAGTCCACCTCGCCGCGGATCACCGCGACCGCGTAGCCGGCGAGCACGCCCACCAGGATCGCCAGGCGCCCGAGGATCCCCCGGAACAACACCGTGATCAGCACGATCCCGGCCAGGGTGACGATCGCCGTCACCGGTGATTCCTGCACGTTGCCCCAGGCGGCCGGGGCGAGGTTGAAGCCGATCAGAGCCACGATGGTGCCGGTCACCGCCGGTGGCATGACGATATCGATCCACTTCGCACCCGCGAAGTGGACCACGAGCCCCACCAGGGCGAGCAGGACCCCGGTGATGAGGATTCCGCCGACTGCGGTGGACATGCCCTGGGAGGCCGTGACCGCACCGATCGGGGCGATGAAGGCGAAACTCGATCCGAGGTAGCTGGGCACCCTGTTGCGGGTGATGACCAGGAAGAGGATGGTCCCGATCGCGGAGAAGAACAGCGTGGTGGCCGGCGGGAACCCGGTGAGCAGCGGCACCAGGAATGTGGCGCCGAACATGGCCACGACGTGCTGACTGCCCAGACCGATGGTGCGGGGCCACGTCAGGCGCTGCTTGGGACCCACCGCCTCCCCGGGAGCTACTGACTTACCGTCTCGGTACAACGTCCATATCGCCACAGCGCACCTCTGCGTTCCTATTCGGCCCTGATCCTGTCGTCCACCTCGGCGTGGCTCGCCCGGCATCGTATCGGTACGGATTGCACGTCGTGGGCGTTCCCACGAGCCGGTCCACTCACCCAGAACCCGCCCGGCTCCGGGCCGGCACCCAGGCACAACCACCCTCAGGGCTCGACCTGCCGCGCCCACCGCTACCGGGCACAATGACGAAGGTGAGTTCTGACCAGGAGGCGCCGAGCCGGAAGGCACCCCGCGCCGAGCGCGCCGAGACCGAGACCGAGCGCTCGGACCGCAACTGGGATGAACTCATGCAGGAACTGCGCGTCACCCAGACCGGGATCCAGATCCTCACCGCGTTCCTCCTCACCCTGCCCTTCCAACCGCGGTTCACCGAACTCGACGACTTCCAGCGGACCCTGTACCTGGTGCTAGTGGCACTGGCTGTCACCACCACCGCGCTCCTGGTGGCTCCGGTGAGCCTGCACCGTCGGCTGTTCCGGCGCCGCCGCAAACCGCAACTGGTCGAGACCGCGAACACACTGGCCCAGATCGGCCTGCTCACGTTCGGTCTGGTGGTCACCGGGACGGCCGCGTTCGTGTTCGAGATGGTGCTGGGCGCCCCCGCCACCTGGATCGCGGCCGGCGCGGCGGCGGTACTGCTGGTCGGCCTCTGGCTCGCGCTGCCGTGGCGCATGGGTCGACGGCCCCTCTCCCCGCGAGATTCCTAGAGTCAGCGCGGCCATGATCCCCGCCCGGCCCCCGATCTGCACACGCCCACCGGCGCACGAGCATCAGGCGGCACTTTCCCCAAGCCGCGCCCGGAGCACCGGACACACTCACACCGGCCCCGCCGGGCGAGCGAAGCGGCGCCGGCATCCGTCACAGCACCTCCGGGTCGCAGGTACCATCGAGGGGTGATCTTCAAGGCCGTGGGCGACGACCGCCCCTACCCCGAGCACGGTCACGACACCCCCAAGGACTGGGCGGAGATCCCGCCGCGGCAAGTCCGCCTCGATGAGTTGATCACCACCAAGGCCACCCTGGACCTGCGCAGCCTGCTGTCGGAGGACTCCACGTTCTACGGTGACCTCTTCGCCCACGTGGTGGCCTGGCGCGGACAGTTGTACCTCGAGGACGGGCTGCACCGGGCGTTGCGGGCGGCGCTGCAGCAGCGCAATGTGCTGCACGCCCGGGTGCTCGAACTCTGATGCCCTTACGTTCACAGTTCGGACCACGGGCCGTGCTGGCCAGCGTCATCAGCCCGTTGTCGGATACGGTTCTGCCGTGAGTTCGATCGACGCCAAGCGCGCACACGAGGCGCGCGAGTCCCGCCGCCGGCACCTGCAACAGCGCCAAACCGTCATCTTCGGTTCGCTGATCGCGGGTCTGCTGGTGATCGGCCTGGCCGCCGGGGCGATCTGGGTGGGCATCCTGCCGGCGCCGGTGAACATTCCGATCCAGACCCCCGAACCCGAGGAAGCCGCACCCGCCGCCCCGTGCCCTCCTCCCGATGCGCTGCCGGTGCCGATGGATGAGATCGCCGCCGACGTACTCAACGGCACCAATCGCGCCGGCCTGGCCGCCGGAACCGCCGCGTCGCTCGCCGAGCGCGGAGTCGTCATCGGCGATGAGGGCAACGCCCCCGTCCGCTTCGACGGAATCGTGCGGATCGTCTCCGGCCCCAGTGCGGTGGCCAACGCCTACACCGTGGCCGCCCACTTCCCCGAGGCCCTCATCGAACTCGACGGGCGCACCGAGGACACCTTGACCATCACCGTCGGTGGCGAATTCGACGGGCTACTGCCGCTGGAGTCGGTGACCCTGGAGGACGAGGTCCCCCTGGACCCGCTGCCCGGCTGCGAACCCGTGGTGCTCGACGAGGCCGAGGAGGACGACGGCGAGGGCGGCGAGGGCGGCGAGGGGGACGACGGCGACGCCGATGAGTGACACCGGCACGGCTACCCGCGCCGGCACCACACGCTCAGCCGGCTTCGCTCCGTTGCGCACTCCCGCCACCCCGATGCCGGCCGCACCGGTGCAAGTCACCTCGGGTCCCTACGCCCGGAGCCCGGCCGGCACCGCCCGGCTGCTGCCGGACTCGTCAGCGTTCGTCAACGAGTTCACCCGGCCGCTGCCGGACCCGGCGACTGTCTTCGCCGGGCCGGGCTACTTCTCCCCGCGCACCCCGGCCTGCGGGTTCGCCGCGGCCTCCCTCGTGCTGGCCCTGGCCGGGGTGGTGGTCGCCGTACCCGCGCTGCTGGCGATCGTGTTCGGGCACCTCGGGGTGTACCGGACCCGGAACTACCAGCGCACCGGACGGGGAATGGCCCTGGGCGGGATGGTCCTGGGCTACGCGGTGACCCTGTTCTGGAGCGTGCTGATCGGCACCACCTGGCTCACGAACCTGTGAAGCCGTTCCTGCTCATCGCCACCCGGGCCGAGGACGACGCAGCGGACAGCGAGTACGCGGCGTTCCTGAACTACGGGCAACTGCGCCCGGAGGAGTTGCACCGGGTGCGGGCCGAGGCCGGTCCGCTGCCGCGGATCGAACTGGACGCCTACTCCGGCGTGCTGGTGGGCGGTAGCCCGTTCAACTCCTCCGACCAGCCGGAGGCGAAGTCGGCGGTGCAGCGCCGGGTGGAGGCCGACCTGTCGACACTGCTCGATGAGGTCGTGGCCCGGGACTTCCCGTTCCTGGGTGCCTGCTACGGCGTCGCCACCCTGGGCGTGCACCAGGGTGCGGTGGTGGACACCACCTACGGCGAGGCAGTCGGAGCGGTGCCGATCACACTCACGCCCGACGGGCGGGCCGACCCGCTGCTGGAGGGACTGCCCGACACCTTCGATGCCTACGTGGGCCACAAGGAGGCGTGCTCCCAGTTGCCACCCGGCGCGGTGCTGCTGGCCACCTCCGCCGGCTGCCCGGTGCAGATGTTCCGGGTCAAGCAGAACCTGTACGCCACGCAGTTCCACCCCGAACTTGATCTGCCCGGGCTGCTGGGGCGCCTGGCCACCTACGACCGGCACGGGTACTACCCACCGGAGGAACAGGCCGCGTTGTTCGCCGCGCTGGAGCAGACCGCCGTGCAGCACCCCCCGGCCATTCTGCGCAACTTCACCGCCCGCTACGCTTAGTACTGAAACCACCCACTGCGGGAGTCGTCGCACGCCCATGCTCGGCGGGCACATGCCCGCGGCACCGGAGATGTCCGGCCACAGGAGCGCTATGCACCCGAACGAGGACCAGAACCGCCGGTTGCTGCGCGCCCGGGACGCGATGGACCGCGACTTCGCCGAGCCGTTGGACGTGCCCGGCCTGGCCCGGGTGGCGGTGATGTCTCCGGCCCACTTCTCCCGGCAGTTCCGCGCCACCTTCGGGGAGACGCCGCACCGGTACCTACAACGCCGCCGCATCGAACGTGCCTGTGCGCTGCTGCGTGACACCGGGCTGAACGTCACCGACATCTCCTTCGCGGTCGGGTTCGAGAGCCTGGGCACCTTCAGCCGTACGTTCACCGCGATCATCGGGCGCTCGCCGAGCGCCTACCGGGCACAGGCGACACCACTGACGGCACCGGTGTGCTTCGTGAAGGGGTGGACCAGGCCGAGCAGCGCGGACAAAGCAGGCGTACCGGATCGAGCAGGCAGCGCGGACAAAGCAGGCGTACCGGATCGAGCAGGCAGCGCGGACCGAGCAGTTTCGGATAAGCACCCGGTCCTGCCCACCTCCTAGCGTGGGGACCATGCTCACCACCATCGGAATACACGGAATCTACGTACTCGACCAGGAGGAGGCGCTGGACTTCTACGTCGGCAAACTCGGCCTGGAGATCACCAGCGACGTGGACATGGGCTTCATGCGCTGGCTCACCGTCGCACCACCCTCGGACCCGGCCCGACAGATCCTGCTGGAGGTGCCCGGGCCACCGGCGATCTCCGACGACGACGCCGCGCGGATCCGCGATCTGGTCACCAAGGGCGCCATGGGGGCGGTGGCGATGTTCAACACCGACGACTGCCACGCCACCTACGCCGCCCTCCGGGACAAGGGGGTGGAGTTCACCCAGGAGCCGGTGCACCAGCCCTACGGAATCGACTGCGCGTTGCGGGACCCGTTCGGGAACCACATTCGCATCACCCAGCCCACCGAGATGTCGCAGATCACCGACGACGACCTGGCGCGCTGGCAGGCAGACCCGCAGGCCTGAGCAGCGCCGGGGTTCCCGGCGGGGCTGCTAACGTCGGGCGGGTGTTCGCCCCCGGCCTGTCGATGCTGTGGGAGCGCGTCGACGCTGCCCGGGCGCTCACCGAACGATTCGGATTCGCGGACCTGTCCGCGATGTCCCGTTGGCTCACCGCCGTGCTGCGGTGGCACTGGTCGCTGCGCGTGCGACAGGTGGAGCGCATCGTGCTCAGCGACCACAACGCGATCGCCTGGACGCACACCGACCAGGGCATCGTCGTGGTCAAAGCGTGCGCCGATGCCACCAGGTTCGACCGGTTGGCCCTGATCGCCGACGTCGTGGCCCACCTGGGGGAGGTGGGCCTTCCGGTCGCGGCTCCCACGCCGGCGAACGACGGCTCCACCCGGGTGGTGCTGCAAGGACCAGCAGCCGGAGTCGAACGCCGCGATGGGCTGCACAGCGGAGGTCGTTGCCTCACGCAGCACGACGGCGACGACCCGGCGGCGCAGGCGGGCGCGGCACCCGCGGCGCCCGGCCCGCGCGGTCGGCGGTTGTCGGTCATCGTGCAGCCGCTGGTACCAGGCACTCTGCTGGATGCCGGGGACCTGGCCGGGGTCCGCGCGGCCGGTGCCGTACTCGCCCGGCTGCACAGCGCCGTCGTCGACCTGCCCCAAGCCGGGCACCGGGTGGGCGAGCCCGACCTGCACCGCCGTCTGCACGGCGCCGTCGCGGGCCCCGCCCGTCCCTGCGTGCCACACGCTGCGGACCGCCTGGATGCCCTCCTTGCTGACCTACCCGCCCTGGGCACCCCGGCCCAACTGGTGCACCGCGATTTCCGGGGCCCGAACGTGCTCATGAACGGCCCCGAGGTCAGCGCGGTACTCGACTTCGACGAGATGACCCTCGATCACGCGGTGCTGGACCTGGCCCTCGCTTGCACCCTGCTCGCTACCCGTTACACCACCTGGGACCCGGCACCCCCGGCGGCCCGGGAGTCCCTGATGGACGGATACCGATCGGTGCGGCCGTTGAGCGATCTGGAGGAGCGCTGGCTGGGAGCGCTCGTGCTGGGGCTGACCATCGCCCAGGTCCCCGACGGGCGGAATCCGGACGGGTGGCGACAGGCAGTTCAACACCTGAGCGCCGGCCTGTGACTCAGTGATCCATCTGGAGCCTGGACCAGGACCGCCAGAGCAGCAGGGCGAAGAACACGGAGGTCATGACGACGATCAGCAAGTGCACGCCCGTGACCGACGTCCCAGGGGCGATACCCACGGCCGGCGTCCCGGAGCCGGACATCGCCCACAGCGCCGGCGCGGCGAGCGGGAACCAGCCCCCGGCCCCGGCCAGGACCCCCACCTGCGCGAGCGCGACGAGGCCGATGGTGGCCCCTACTCCGGCCAGGACCGAGCGCGTCAGGGTCGCGACCCAGGCCACCGGCATCGCGATCGCGCCGGTGAGCAGTCCCAGCACGAACAGCCTCAGGAGCCCCGCCCACCCTCCGGCGTCCGGGACGCCGTACCCGAGCAACAGACCCAGCGCGAGCAGCCCGGCGGCGAGCGCCAGGTGCACCGCCACCACCCACAGGCCATAGACGGCGATCTTCCCCAGCACGATGCGGCCAACCGACACCGGGAGGGCAAAGAGGGCACTGATCGTGCCGTCACTGAACTCTCGGCCCACCAGCCAGGTGAGCACCACCCCGCACCCCAGCAACGCGCCGGCCGCAGTGATCTGCATCGACATGGCCAACATGCCCGCCCAGTCCAGTTGCGCGCCGGGGCCGGCTTGGGCGATCACCTGAGCGTTCCCGGCGCGCACCGCCGTGGTGAGCCCGGCAACCAGGACGAGCACACCCCCGACGAGTGCGATCGTGCCCAGCACTCCCACCGCGGACCGGAAGAGTTTGAGCGCTTCGGTTCTGATCGCCGCCGTCATCGCGGCTCCTCGCCCGAAGCGCCGTCATCAGGTCGATTGCTGGCGGGGGCCTGGGACCCCCGGCGTTGTTCGTCGTCGCGGCGGACGCTTTCGAAGAAGACCCGCTCCAAGTCCGTGGCGGCCGGATCCAGGTCGGTGATGAGGCGACCGGCGTTCATCACCACGATGCGGTCGGCGATCCTGGCCACCTCATCGAGGTGATGGCTGCTGACCAGCACACCCGCGCCGGCCCCGGCACGGCGCCGCAGCGTCTCTCGCAGCACGATCACGCCCGCAGGATCCAAGGCGGCGCTGGGTTCGTCGAGCACGATCAGTTCCGGATCATGGCCCAGGGCCGCGGCCAGACCCACCCGCTGTCGGTTCCCCGCGGACAACCGGCGGTAACGGCGAGCGGCCAGCTCGGTCAGTTCCCAGTGCTCCAGCGTCTGCGCGATCCGGTGGGATCCGGTGCCCCGCAGCAGCGCCACCAGATTCAGGTTCTGGAGCACGGTCAACTCCGGATAGGCCAACGGCGCCTCTACCAGCGCGCCGAGGCGAGCCAGTTGGGAGGCGGGCAACCCGCGCAACGGCCTGCCGAAGAGGTGCGCGGTGCCGCGATCGGGGCGGAGCATGCCCAACGCCAGGCGCATCAACGTCGTCTTGCCTGCCCCGTTGAGGCCGACGAGCGCCACGATCTGACCGGCTCTGACACGTAGGTCGAGGTGGTGCACCCCGGGTCCGTTGCGATAGGTGCGACACACGTCCTCCAGGACGAGCATGGCTATGACCCTCCCAGGAGGTCGAGGGCGACGTCGAGCGCGATGTAGATGTCAGTCACTAACACAGGTCGATGGGCCTGCCGCATCACCCAGGGCGCAGACTGTGGAGATCAGCCCCGGCCGGTGGCCCGCCGGACGAAGTCAGCCAGGTCGGCGCACTGGGCCACCCGACTCGGCTCGTGCACGTACATCATGTGGCCGGCCTTGTAGTACCTGCGCTCGATATTGGCCTGCAAGGACTCCGGGATGTCCAGGTGGGCCAGATCCTCCTCCGCACTGGTGAACGGGGTGGCGCCGTCGAAGTAGCCGAAAGCCGCGTGTACCTGCAGGTGCGGGTTCTGCCGCATCGCACGGGAGAGCCGGTCCAACACGTACACCGGGGCGTTCTCGAACTCCTTGTAACTCCACTCCCCGATCACGTTCGGTCCGAACACATGGAAGGGGCTGGGGTCCTTCACCTCCAACTCGGCCCGCATGTAGTGCTGGTAGGCGGTGGCGTAGGGGCCCAGGATCACATCCATCGACGGGTCGGCGTCCATCCGCGCGGCGATACCGGAGGCGGCCGGCCCGGTGAACCGGGAGTCCAGCCGGCCCACCGTGAGGCCCTCATCGCGGCGCAACTCGGTGAAGTAGCGCAGATGCTCCAGGCGCAGGTTCGCCCGGTCCACGTACTCCTCGCTCACCCCGGCCAGGCGGGCGATGCTGGTCACGGCCTCGGCACGCTCCTCAGCGGTGAGCCGGCTGCCCCGGCTGAGCACGTACGGATAGTCACGCGCCGCGTAGGCCTCGGCCTCGGCGATCACCTCATCCAGCTCCCGGCCCGGGTGCTTGCCGTGATAGTGCGCCGTCGCGGCATAGAAGGGCAGGAACATCGCATACGCGGCGTCGTTGCCCGGCTGGAACCGGTTGGTGGCGAAGTTCAGTACCGCCGAGATCAGCATCAGCCCGTTGAGGTACATCCCGCTGGACTGCAGGTGCTGGGCCAGCGCGGCGGCACGGGTGGTGCCGTAGGACTCCCCCGCCAGCAGTTTCGGGGACATCCAACGTCCCTCTGCGGTGACCCACTGCCGGATCACCTCGCCCACCGACTCGATGTCGCCGGTGAACCCGTGGAAGTCAGCGGCCTTCTGCCCCTCCACCACACGGGAGTGCCCGGTGGAGACCGGATCGATGAACACCAGGTCGGAGACGGTGAGCAGGCTCTCGGGGTTGTCGGCCAGGGCATAGGGCGGTGGGAGGAGGTCGCCGACGTCACCCATCACCACCCGCCGCGGACCGAGCACTCCCAGGTGCAGCCAGACGCTGGCCGAGCCGGGACCGCCGTTGAAGGCGAAGGTGACCGGCCGCTCGGCCGGGTCGGCGTCGTCCAGGGTGTAGGCCGTGACACCCACCTGGGCGCGGGCCTTACGACCCTGCCACACGCCGTCGTCGACCTTGTCCTCATACAGCACCACCCGGCCGGCCTTGGCGGTGTAGTGCAGGGGTCCGGCAGAGGTGGTCAGGGTGTGGCTGGTGGTGACCAGTTCGTCCTCGACACCGGGCTCCGGAGTGGGTTCGCTGGTTTCGGTTTTCTCAGACATCACCGGCGAGCCTACCGAGTCCGGCGCACCGCACTGAACCCGGGACAGGCGCAGGCGCCGCCCTGCGCATCGACCGGGTCACCGTGAACGATAGAGCCTGGAACGGCGCGGATCTCGTGGCGTGACGCAGCGGTTGCCACCACCCCTTCCGGCCACGACCACACCGTTCAAGATGCCGAACCACACGATTGCCGCCATGCTCAGATGCACAACTGAGCGTCGGAAGGCGCATCGAACGAAGGAGCAGAGTATGGCCCTGTGGTTGATCCTCATTATCGTTGGCGTGATCATGCTGGTGATCGGAGTCGCGGTCGAAGCGGCCCAGATCCTGATTTGGATAGGGATCATCATCCTGGTCGCCTCGATCATCATGTCCTTGGTCACGAGGGGCCGGGGTCGCGTGTAGCCCTACATACTGCCCATGATCTCCGTGCACCGGGCCGCCCCACGTGGGGCGGCCCGGTGTACGCATGTGCGGGCCCGGGCGACACAGGTGTCACGGGCGCACTTCTCGGGCCCAGCGCGCCCCGAGTGCCCCGAGCCCCTACCGCAGTAGGGGGTGGAGGTTCGCTCTGGCGGGTGATGTGCCGGTGCCGATCGGCAACCTAGATTCCAGGTATGACCACTACTGCTCCGGCACCCCAGTCCGTCCAGCCCGGGGACGACGCACTGATCGGTGGCGCATCCTCACCCGCCGGTCCTGCGCAGGCCGGTGCCACGCCTTCTGCTCGGGCCGGTGCCGCGCCCCGAACTCCTGGGCGCGGGAGTGCCGTGCAGGCTGCGCAGCGCGACTTCCTGGAACTGAAGCGCAAGGTGAAGGCCGCCGGGCTGCTGGGTCGCCGTCCGGGCTGGTACATCGCCCGTGGTGTGGTGTTGCTGGTCGCCTTCGGCGGAGCGTTCACCCTGCTGTTCACCTTGGGTCGCACGCCGTGGCAGTTGGCGGTGGCCGTGCTGTTCGGGGTTCTGTTCACCCAGGCCGCGTTCCTGGGCCACGACGCCGCACACCAGCAGGTGTTCTCCTCCGGCAAGCGCAACGAATGGCTCTCCATCCTGGTTGCCAACCTGGTGGTGGGGTTGAGCAATGGCTGGTGGGCTCGCAAGCACGGCAAGCATCACGCCGACCCGAACACCATCGGCAAGGACGGGGACATCAAGACCGGGGCGCTGGTCTTCAACCCCGAGGACGCCCCCGGCCGCAGCGGCGTGCTCGGCTGGGTCACCCGCCGGCAGGGATGGCTGTTCTTCGCGATGATCACCCTGGAAGGGTTCAACCTGCACTTCCGGGCGATCCAGACGATCGTCACCAGCAAGGACCTGCGCTACCGCGCGTTGGAGTCGGTGCTCGTAGCAGTGCGGCTGATCGGCTTCCCGGTCCTACTCGTGTTCGCGCTCGGACCGTGGCTGGGCCTGGCGTTCCTGGTGGTGGAACTGATGGTCTTCGGCTTCTACATGGGCGCGAGTTTCGCACCCAACCACAAGGGCATGCCGCTGATCGGCAAGAACGACACGGTCAACTTCCTGCACCGTCAGGTGATGACCTCCCGGAACATTCGCGGCGGGGCGGCGATGACCTGGGCGATGGGCGGGCTCAACCTCCAGATCGAGCACCACCTGTTCCCGAGGATGCCCAGTGTGAACCTGCGCCAGGTGCGCCCGATGGTGCGCGAACTGTGTGAAGCCCGGGATATCCCCTACACCGAGACAGGTCTGCTGGAGTCCTACCGGATCGTGGTGGAGTACCTCAACCGCGTCGGGCTGGGGCACGCCGACCCGTTCGAGTGCCCGATGGTGATGAACAACCGCCCCTTCTGAACGCCGGCCGCCGGCAGCGGCTAACAGCAGCGCAGCGGCACCCGGCGCCACGACCCTCCCACACAGTGAAGTGTCTCCAAGGGTGTGGCGCCCGGTATCGCACTGGACGCACCTGAAACGTCCGGAGGTGGCGCGGTCGATCTCCACCGCACCGAACTCCGCCCCGCCCCGTTCCGGACCGGAATGTGGACGCTGCCCCGAAACCTGGATGTGGCCTGGGTAGGAGCGCTAGAGTGTGGCGCACTTCACCGAACCAGTCCGGGCCGGGTGGTTCCTCCGGGGAATCGACCGGTCGTCATCGACGAAGATCGGAGACGGTGTGAACTCCCTCATCCTCGCCCTCGTCGGCGTCAGCATGATGATCCTGGGTTACCTGCTCTACTCCAAGTTCCTCGGCCGGCGTATCTACCGGCTCAGTGCCTCGTTCCGGACCCCCTCCCATGAACTCCGCGACGGGGTGGACTACGTCCCGACCAACAAGTACGTGCTCTGGGGACACCACTTCACCTCCGTCGCCGGCGCCGCACCGATCGTCGGCCCCGCAGTCGCCGTCATCTGGGGCTGGCTGCCGGCCTTCCTGTGGGTCACCCTGGGCACCGTCTTCTTCGCCGGTATGCACGACCTGGGCGCGCTGTGGGCCTCGGTTCGCAACAAGGGTCAGTCGATCGGCACCCTGTCCGGCCGGTACATCGGCCCCCGGGGGCGGAACCTGTTCCTCGTCGTCATCTTCCTGTTACTGCTGATGGTCAACACCGCCTTCGCCGTGGTCATCGGTGGGCTACTGGTCGCCAACCCCAGCGCGGTGATCCCCGCCTGGGGAGCGCTGGTCGTGGCCGTGCTCATCGGGCAGGCGATCTACCGGTGGAATCTCAACCTGATCTGGGTCTCCATCATCGGGCTGGTTGCGCTGTACGCCCTGATCATCCTGGGCGACAACTTCCCGATAGTGCTGCCCGAGACCGTCCTGGGCTTGTCCGCCGAAGCGTTCTGGGTGCTGGTGCTGTTCCTCTATGCCGGCCTGGCCTCGATGTTGCCGGTGTGGGTGCTGCTGCAGCCACGCGACTACATCAACGGGCTGCAACTGTTCCTCGCCCTGGGCATCCTGTACGTGTCGGTGGCCATCGCCTCACCGACGATCGTGGCCCCGGCGTTCAACGACGCCGTACCGGCGGGCACCCCGAGCCTGGTGCCACTGCTGTTCGTCACCATCGCCTGCGGGGCGATATCGGGCTTCCACGGAATCGTGTCCTCGGGCACCAGTTCCAAACAGCTCGACAAGGAGTCCGATGCCCGGTTCGTCGGGTATTTCGGTGCCGTGGGGGAAGGTCTGCTGGCGCTGGGGTCGATCATCGCGGTCACCGCGGGCTTTGCCACCCTGGCCGACTGGGAGAGCGTGTACACGGCCTTCAGCGAAGGCGGGGCCCCCGCTTTCGTCCAGGGCGGCGCCAACATCGTCAACTCCGGGCTGGGCCTGCCCGTCTCGCTCAGCACCACCATCCTGGCGACGACGGCGGTGCTGTTCGCGGCCACCACCATGGACACCGGTGTGCGTCTGCAACGCTACGTGGTCCAGGAGGCATTCAGCATCGTCAACAAGAAGATCGGCACGATCCTGGCGACCGTCATCGTGCTGATCTTCGGCATGGGTCTGGCGTTCTCCATCAGCGCCGAGGGCGCCGGGGGCATGATCATCTGGCCCCTGTTCGGGACCACGAACCAGCTGCTGGCCGGGCTGACCCTGTCGATCATCACGGTGATGCTGCTGCGCAAGGGCCGCAACCCCCTCCCGGCGCTGATCCCGCTGGTGTTCGTGTTCGTGATGTCGCTGTATGCGGCGCTGGTGCAGGTGGGCCAGTTCTTCTCCGATGCCAACTGGTTGCTCTTCATCCTCGATGTCATCATCATCGTCGCCGCCCTGTGGGTGATCGTGGAGGCGGTGAACGCCATGCTCAAGGCCCGCAAGGAACCACTCGAGGTCGACGACGAGCCGGTGGTCGCCGAGGGTAGGACGGTTGAGGAGGGGCGGGAGCGTTGACGAACGGGGGCGAGAACCTCTCGGCCCCACGCCGCTTCGCGGCCGGGCTGCGGGAGTTCTACGTCGCCCCCTACCGGCGCACCTTCGCCCGCGCCCAGCGTGACGAGGACGACCTGTTCATGATGATCGTGCTCGCCGAGATGCTGGGCGTGCCCAACCCGGCCAACTACTACACGGTGGAACTGCTGCCGGTGATGTACGACCGCTTCCACGACTGGCACCGCCGGATGGGGATGGACCACTCGCCCCTGGATCACTTCTCGTGCTGCTAGGACTCGCCGGGTCCCGCCGAGTGTTGTTCGTCGGCGGCAAGGGCGGAGTGGGCAAGACCGTGGTCGCCTCCGCGGTCGGATACCACCAGGCCAGGGCCGGACGACGGGTGCTGGTGGTCTCCACCGACCCCGCCCACAACCTGGGTCACCTGTGGCGCCGGGAGGTGGGTGATGAGGTCGTGCCCCTGGCCGGGGACGTGGAGAACCTGGAGGGTCTGGAGATCGATCCGGCCCGCACCACCGACGAGCACCTGGCCGCGGTGGGCCACCAGGTGCGGCGGCTGATGCCCGAGCACCTCTCCGGTGAGGTGGACAAGCACCTGGCACTGGCTCGCGACGCCCCCGGCACCCATGAGGCGGCCGTGCTGGAGCGGGTGGCGCAGGTGCTGGAGGACGCCTCGCACGATCTGGTGATCTTCGATACCGCGCCCTCGGGGCACACCTCGCGACTGATGAGCCTGCCCGAGACGATGTTCGCCTGGACCGAGGGTCTGCTGCGTCGGCAGGACCGCTCGGCCAGGTTCGGGGCCGCGCTGCGCGGGCTCGATCCGGACGCAGGAGCCGCCGGGATCGTGGGGACTGGGCGGCGAGTGGACCAACGGGCCCAGCGTGATCACGAGATCCGGCGGATCCTGCTGCGCCGGCGCACCCGGTTCGAACGGATGCGGGACCTGATCACCGACGCCGAGCGCACCGCGTTCGTGATCGTGCTCGCCGCCGAACGGCTCCCCGTCCTGGAGACGATCGAACTCTACGGCCAGCTGCTGCGCTCGGGGGTGCACGTGGGCGCCCTGGTGGTGAACAAGCGCTCCCCCGCCGACACCGGAGGCCTGCTCGCCGACCGCCGCGCCCAGGAGGAGGTCCATCTGGACACCGTGCGCGAGGCGCTGGGGCACGTGCCGATGATCGAACTGCCACTGCTGGCAGGTGACATCGTCGGTGAGGCAGCGGTGCGACGCTTCGCCGATCTCATCGCCGCCGCCTCCTGAGCCCGCCGCACCCCCGCACGATCCGGTGCCCCACCGGTGACATCTGGCACTTCTTGGCCGGCACCTGCCTTGCCAGGGTCTGAGAGTCCCCGGACCGCGGGACGACGAGCGGCGAGACAGAGGAAGAGCATCCGTGTGCAGCACCCACCCAGCCCGAGCGAGCAGCAACACCGAGGCCGACGGTCCCGGTCAGCCGGCGAACCCTGAAAAGCCTCGGACGTCGCGCGGAGTGACCCGCCGCCGGCTCCTGTGGGCCGGGGGGATCCTTGCCGGTGGCGCGGTGGCAGTGGCCGCTGGTGGTGCGACGGCGTACAACCTCACCCGCTTCCCGGGCGGGGAGGCGCACTCGGGTTGGCTCGCCCTTCGCGGGCTCACAGCGTTGACCGGACCGGACCTGGAGCCGGTGGCGGATGCGATCGTGCTGGTCCGGGACGGCCGGATCGTCGACGCCGGATCCCGGCTGGAGATCCCCGACGGCGCCGCGATCCTCGACGCCCCCGGCGCCACGGTGCTGCCCGGCCTGATCGACATGCACACCCACCTGGGCTTCCCCCCGATCGACCCCGACGGCGGACTCGGGCTGTCCGACCTGCCCGGTTACTACTGGGACATGGCTCGCTATCTGCCCGGGGGTCGGCGCGACCTCCTCGCCCACGGGGTGACCGCGGTGCGCAGCCTCGGCGACGAACTCACGTGGGTCCATGAACTGCGTCAGCAGGTCGAGAACGGCACCCTGGAGGGTCCAAGGGTGTTCTTCGCCGGCCCGACGCTGACCACCCCCGGTGGCCACCCGATCAGCACGTTCGACGTTCCTGCCGATTCCGAAGGGATCCGGCTTCCGGGCAACCCGGCGCAGGCTCAGGCGATCGTGGCGGAGTTGTGCGAGGGCGATGACCGGGTCGATGTGATCAAGGTCATCCAGGAGAGCAGAACCGCCGACCGCCCGCTCACCCCGCACGAACCCGAGGTGCTGGCCGCGATCGCCGCCGCCGCCCATGACCTGGGCGTGCCGGTCACAGCCCACTGCGGCACCGTCACGGACCTGGCCCAGGCGGTTGGGGCCGGCTTCGACGGCATCGAGCACCTGTCCCTGCGCGACCCCACGGCCCCCTGGGATGAGGTCCTCCGGACCGCAGCGATGGGCTGGCCGGAGGGCTTGTTGGACCAGATGGCCGCCGGCGGCGTGGCATTGGACCCGACGTTGCTGGTCGAACTCGGCGACCCGGCCGACCAGCCCCCGGAGCGCGCCCACCTGGCAGAGCGGGTGTACTCCCGGCTCCTCGAAGCCCATCGTGCCGGCGTCGCCATCATCGCCGGCAGCGACGCAGCCGTGAATGGGATCGGTTTCGGCAGCGGCCTGGTCCGGGAGGTGCGGGCCCTCGGTGCAGCCGGGCTGGACAACCGTGCGGCGCTGCGCGCGGCCACGTCCCGGGCCGCCGCCGCGCTGCGCTCTGATCAGATCGGGGTCCTGGAACCCGGTCGGGTCGCGGACCTGGTGGTCCTCGACGGCGATCCGCTCGCTGACCTCGGGGCCTTGCAGCACGTGATGGTGGTGCTACGCGAGGGACGCGTGGTCTCCGGGGAGATCGCGGCCGCCTGAGTGGTTCCGGGCACGCCCTCGAGGACGACGCTAGGGCCGTAGTCGAGTGTCCCGCCCGTCGTGGTCGACCACATGCGTCGCTTTCGGCGCCGTGCCCCAGGGCGGGGGGCTGGTGATCGCCGTTAGGCTCCGTTCCCATGGAGTCCCCGATCGATGTCTACCTGCGCAGGGTGCACGCGGAGATCTCCGAGGTGCGCGAGGGCACGCCCTACACGGTGGGCCCACGGGGCACCACGATCAACCCCGACGACTTCGGCATCTGCCTGGCGACGGTGGACGGGTACATCTACGAGGTGGGGGTGACATCCAAGGCGTTCTCGATGCAGTCGCTGTCCAAACCGTTCAGTTACGGGCTGGCGCTGAGCGACCTGGGCCCGGAGGTCGTGGACGAGAAGGTGGATGTGGAACCCTCCGGGGAATCCTTCACCGAGATCTCCCTCGCCCCGGGGTCCGGGCGTCCCGCCAACGCCATGATCAACGCCGGCGCCCTCGCGGTGAGTTCGTTGCTCAAGGGGGCCGGCGGCAAGTCGGCGATCACCCGGATCGAGGAGCACTACTCCGCCTTCGCCGGCCGTGAACTGCGCAGCAACGCCCGGATCTACGGCGCCGAGCGTCGCAACAGCGACCGCAACCACGCCCTGGCCTACCTGCTCAGTTCCGTCGACATCATCGAGGGCTCCCCGACCGCCGCGCTGGAGACCTATCTGCGCCAGTGCGCGGTCCAGATCACCTGCCGCGACCTGGCCATGATGGCGGCCACCCTCGCCAACGGCGGTACCAACCCCCGCACCGAGGAGGAGGTGCTGGACATCGGCGCCGTGGAGCGGGTGCTGTCGGTGATGATGACCTCCGGGATGTATGACAGTGCCGGCGACTGGGTGGTCAACGTCGGTATGCCGGCCAAGTCGGGGGTGGGGGGAGGCACGCTCGCCGTCCTGCCGGGCCAGGCCGGGCTCGCGGTCTTCTCCCCGCCGCTGGACGAGCACGGCAACAGCATCCGCGGCGTGGCCACCTGTCAGCGGCTGTCCAGAGACACCGACATGCACTTCGTGCGCTCCGCCCGGGCGGGCCGGTCCGCGATCCGGGCGACCTACCCGATCACCGAGGTTCCCTCCGACGTGCGCCGCACCGAGGACGCCGAGGTGGGGCTGCGCGAGACGGGCGAGCGGGCGATGATCATCGAACTGGCCGGGGACCTGCTGTTCGCCGGCACCGAGTCGATGATCCGGGAGATCGCCGACCTGCCCGGGGACGTGGAGTTCGTCGTGCTCGATGCGCGCCGGGTCGATGAGGTCAGTCGCATGTCCGTGAACCTGCTGGGAGAGGTGATCGACCTCTTCGAGGCGGCCGGACGGCGACTGGTGCTGATCGACCCCGACGCCAACCTCACCTCCGTACTGCCCGTTGATCACCTACCCGGCGGCCAGGTGCCGGTCTTCAGCACCCGCAGCACCGCCGTCGCCCACTGCGAGGAGCAACTGCTGCGGCGCCACTTCCCCGACCTCGCGGTGCCCGCGCGCGTACCGGTGCGCGACTCCCCGGCGATGGCCCAGATGAGCCCGCAGGACGCTGAGGCCCTGGTGACGCGGATGGAGTCGCGAACCTACGACGACGGTGCGGTGCTGCGTCGCATCGGCCAGCGATTCGGCGGGGTGTACTTCATCGTCTCCGGGACGGTCACCACCACCGCACGCGACCCGGAGGGTAACCAGGTGCGCCTGACCACCCTCAGTGCGGGCATGACCTTCGGCGAACTCTCCCTGGGCCGCCAGGACCGCCAGCGGACCACCCAGCGTGCCGTCGGGCCCGTGGAGGTCATGGTCCTCACCGACGAAGCGATCGCTGATCTCGAACACAGCGACCCCCGACTGGCGGTCGAACTCTGGCGGTCCCTGACCCGGGAGGCCTACACCCGGGTGGACCAGTACATGCGCGAGGTCACCGCCCTCGTTCGCGACTGAGGCGATCCTCAGTAGACTGGGAAGCCCGGACCGGGGATCCATGACACGAACCGACGACGCCGTCAGCACGAAACCATCAAGGAGCCATAGCCCGCACCGGGACCCTGCGAGGGAAGGAGCACAACGGTGAACTTCTTCGAGTTCCTCGCCAACCGCAGCAGCGACTTCATCGAACTCGGGATCGAACACGCCGCCGTCGTCGGCGCGTCCGTCGTGATGGCGACCATCATCGGCATCAGCGTCGGCATCCTCACCTACAAGAGCGAACGCTCCCGTGAACTGGTGCTGGCCACCGCCGGGGTCATCCTGACCATTCCCTCCTTCGCCCTGTTCGTGCTGTTGCTCGGTCCGCTCGGGCTGGGTTGGCAGCCGGTGCTGGTGGCGCTCACGGGATACGGCCTGCTGCCGATCCTGAGGAACACGATCACCGGGTTGCGCGGCGTCGACCCCGCCGTCATCGAGTCGGCCAAGGGCATGGGCATGAACCGGCGCCAGCAGTTGCTCAAGATCGAGTTGCCGCTCGCCTGGCCGGTCATCATCACCGGCATCCGGGTCACCACCCTGGTGCTGCTCGGGATCGCCGCCATCGGCGCCATCGTCAACGGCCCCGGCTATGGCGACTTCATCTTCGAGGGTCTGCGCAGGGTCGGGACCCCGGTGGCGGTGAACCTGGTCCTGGCCGGCATCGTCGGCGTGATGGTCCTTGCCGTGTTGTTCGACCTGGTGTTCTACTCCGCTCGCCGCCTGACCACCTCCAAGGGGATCCGATGACGACTTCCGAACCGACCGCCAGTGCCGACCGCGAGGTGATGATCCGCCTGGAGGGTCTGACCAAGCGCTACCCGGGCCAGTCCCAGAACGCCGTGGATGCGCTGGACCTGGAGATCTACCGGGGTGAGATCGTCGTGCTGGTCGGACCGTCCGGGTGCGGCAAGACCACCACGATGAAGATGATCAACCGCATCATCGAGCCCACCGACGGGCGCATCATCATGGCCGGGGAGGACGTCACCAAGGGCAACCCGGATGAGTTGCGGCGCAAGATCGGCTACGTGATCCAGCAGGTCGGGTTGTTCCCGCACATGACCATCGGGGAGAACATCGCCACCGTCCCGCACCTGCTGGGCTGGGACAACCCCCGCACGGCCGAGCGGGTGGACGAACTGCTGAACCTGGTCAACATGCCGGCCGAGACCTACCGCGACCGGTACCCCAAGGAACTCTCCGGCGGCCAGCAGCAACGGGTGGGGGTGGCCCGCGCACTCGGCGGTGACCCCGCGGTGCTGCTCATGGATGAACCGTTCGGCGCGATCGACCCGATCACCCGGGACCGGCTGCAGAACGAGTTCCTGCGCCTGCAGGCCGAGGTGCGCAAGACCATCGTCTTCGTCACCCACGACATCGACGAGGCGATCAAGATGGGCGACCGGATCGCGATCCTGCGGGAGGGCTCGCACGTGGCCCAGTACGACACCCCCGAGCAGATCCTCACCGCCCCGGCCGACGACTTCGTCTCGGAGTTCATCGGCCGCGGCGCCTCGCTGAAGCGGCTGAATCTGTCCAGGGTCGCCGACATCGAGTTGCGGCCATGGCCCACGGTGAGCCTCGACACCCCGCCGGCCGAGGCGTTGCAGACCCTGCGAGGCGTAGCGGAAGCCTCACTGCTCGTGCTGGACGAGGCCGGCCGGCCCCGGCGCTGGGTCAATGCCGAGGACCTCAGTCGCGCCGACGGGCGCCGGCTGGACCAGGTCGGGCTGGCTCCGCGGGCGGTCGTGGAGCCCCGCGCCACCCTCAGCGACGCCCTCAACGAACTCATCACCGCTCGTTACGCCATCACGCTGGTCGTCGACGACACCGGCGCCTACCAGGGCGTGGTGGACATCGATCAGATCAACGAGGCGATCCGCACGATGCGTGCCTCGGCGGTCGACCAATCACGGGCCGGGCTGCAGGAGCAGACATGAGCGTGGCACCTGCGGCACAGGCCAGATCCAGCACCGGGACGGCGGCGGGTGGGCGCAGCCTCGGCAGCTACCTGCTCATGCCGCTGCTGCTGGCGGGGGTGCTCCTGGCGCTGTACCTGTACGTGTCGAACCAGGAACTGGATTCGATCGAGGCCCGCACCCTGACCTTCCCGAGAATCCTCGATGCCGCCCGCGACCACGTCCTGCTCACCGCGGCCTCCACCGTGATCACGTTGCTGATCGCCATCCCGCTGGGGATCATGCTCACCCGCCCCTTCGCCCGCCGGATCAGGGCGTACGTGATCGGCGTACTCACTGTGCTGCAGGCGGTTCCCACGATCGCGGTCCTGGTGCTGCTGGCCGTGGTGTTCCTGATCCTGGGGTTCTGGATAGCGATCATCGGGCTGGTGCTGTACGCCATCGTCCCGGTGCTGCTGAACACCATGGTCGGGATCGAACAGGTCGACGACAACGTCCTGGAAGCCGGCCGCGGCATGGGGATGTCCAAAGCCACCGTGCTGCGCAAGATCGAACTCCCCCTGTCCATCCCGGTGATGCTGGCCGGGATCCGCACCGCACTGGTGATCAACGTCGGCACCGCCACGCTGGCCACCTACATCAATGCCGGCGGTCTCGGCGACATCATCTCCGCGGGCCTGGCCACGAACCGGTTCACCATCCAACTGGTCGGTGCGGTCCTGACCTCGGTGCTGGCCCTGTTGATCGACTACCTGGCCGGGGTCGTCGAGGAGGTGCTCCGGCCACGAGGGCTGTAAGCCCGCCCCGGACCGCGGCGGTGACGCCCGGCAGAACCACCCACACAAGGAGACGAAACCATGATTCGGAAGCGAACCACCGCAACGATCGCGGGCGGGGCCACCGCGCTGCTCATGCTCGCCGCATGCAACGGTGACGGCAACGGCGGCGCCGGTGACGGCGAGTTGGAGGGGGCCACCATCATCGTCGGCTCCAAGGAGTTCACCGAGCAGCGCCTGCTCGGGCAGATGACCGCGGCGCTGCTGGAGGACGCCGGTGCCTCGGTCACCGACCAGACCGGCCTGGAGGGCACCGCCACCGTCCGCTCGGCCCTGGAGAACGGTGAGATCGACATCTACTGGGAGTACACCGGAACCGGCTGGGTGAACATCCTCGGCAACAGTCCCGACGACGTGCCCGAGGACCTGTGGACCGCTGTGTCCGAGGCCGACACGGAGAACGGGATCGCGTGGCTGGAGGCGGCGCCGTTCGAGAACACCTATCGGATCGCCGCCACGGAGGAGTTCGCCGCGGAGAACGGGCTGGCCACCAGCACCGACATGGCCGAGTTCGTCCAGGCCAACCCCGACCAGGGCCGGATCTGCGCCGCCGCGGAGTTCATCGCCCGTGACGACGGGCTCCCCGGTCTGGAGGAGACCTACGGGTTCGAGTACTCCGAGGTGGTCGAGATGGCCCTGGACCTCATCTACACCCAGGTGGGCGAGGGTTGTGAGTTCGGTGAGGTGTTCTCCACCGACGGGCGCATCGTCGCCAACGATCTGATGGTGCTGGAGGATGACCAGAGCTTCTTCGTCGAGTACGCCGGGGCCGTGACCCTGCGCCAGGAGACCCTGGATGAGTACCCCTACATCGGCGAGGTCATGGAAGCGGTCAGCGCCGAACTGACCAACGAGACCATGCTCGAACTCAACGCACGCATCGACGTCGACGGAGAGGGCGAGCGGAACGTCGCCGAGGACTGGCTGACGGAGAACGGCTTCCTCGACTGACACCGGCCGACTCAGGCCACCGCCCAAGCACGACGACGACGGGGCGTCCGGGGCAACGGGCGCCCCGTTCTCGTGTGGCCGGCCCGGCGATGCTACGCCTCGACGAACCGTCCGATCGTGCGGCCCACGTCGAATCCGGGCAGTGCCTCGGTGAACATCCGGTAGTAGGCCAGTTCCTCCCGGGTGCGCAACGGGGGGGTGAGCACGCCGGCGTTCGCGCGCAGATCCTCCTCGGTGACGGTGGCCTCATAGTGCTCGCGCAGCACGTCGTTCATCCCGGTGCCCTCACCGAACTGCTCCTTGCGGCGCCACAGCACCTCATCGGGCAGCCACCCGTCGAACGCCCGCCGCAGCATCCACTTGGCCGGCCGGTCCGGCCCGATCAGCTTCCACTCCGGGGGCAGCGCGAGAGCCAGCTCGACCACATCCAGGTCCAGGAAGGGCAGCCTCGGCTCGATCCCATGGGCGCCGGCCATCCGGTCCACCCGCTGCAGCCCCCCGATGTGCATCCCCTCGAGGGTCTCTATCAACTCCTCGTGCAGTTCCGCACCGGAGGTGTGCCGCCCGTAGTGGGCATACCCGGCGAACAACTCATCGGCACCCTCGCCGGCCAGCACCACCTTCACATGCTGCCCGGCCAGACCACAGACCAGGAAGTGGGGCACCGCGGAGTGCACCAGGGTGGGGTCGAAGGACTCCAGTTCGGCGATGATCCGCGGCACCAGTTCGATGGCGTCCACCGCGGTGTAGGTGAGTTCGTGGTGCTCGGTTCCGCAGTGTTGCGCCACCAGTCGCGCGGCGAGCAGGTCGGGACTGCCCTCGAGTCCGACGGCGAACGTCGGCAGGGTCCGCCCCTGCCGGCCGGCTAGGTGGGCGGCCACAGCCACCACGATGGAGGAGTCGACGCCGCCGGAGAGCAGCACCCCCACCGGCACGTGCGCGTCCAGGCCCTGCTGCACCGACCGGACGATCGTGTCTCGGAGCGCGTCGAACACCCAGGGCGGGGGCTCCTCGTGCGGCGCCCTGCTGTTCAGCAGCACCGGGGAGGCACCGGGGAAGGTCGGCCCGGCGATCAGCCCCTCCTCCGGGGTCCAGGAGTGCCCGGGCGGAAATGGTTCGACGTCGGCTCGCCAGTCGGGATCGAACGCGGTCAGTTCGGAGGCGAACAGCACCGTGTCCCCGCGACGTGCCCAGTACAACGGTGCGATACCGAGCACGTCCCGGGCCACCGTGAAGCGGCCGTCCGCTGCCGTGATGACCAGGGCGAACGTGCCCCACAACTGCTCGAAGGCGCGCCGGCCCTGGTCCTCGTACAGGTGCAGTGCCACCTCCAGATCGGACTGGGTGCGGAACCGGTCGCTGCCCAGCTGGTCACGCAGGCGCCGGTCGTTGTAGATCTTCCCGTCCCCCACCAGCCAGATCGCCTGCCGGGTTCCGGCCAGCGGCTGCGCGCCGGTGTCGGGGTCGGTGATCGACAAGTAGCGCGAGCCCACCCATCCCTCGCCCGCCCGGCGGAAGCCCACGCCGTCGGGCCCGCGGTGTGCCATTCGTTCCAGCATGCGCCTGCCCAGGTCGTCCTCGAAGGGCCCGTGGGCGGCAACGATCGCTGACATCTGCTCCTCGTTCCTCTCGGCGGTGCCGATGGTATGTCCCGGCAGCACTTCCATCATCGGATGCTGTCGGCGATGGGCAACTCGGCGCACGGCAGTCCGGCGCAGGAGCCTCGTGGGCCACGTCCACGCTGCACGCCGGCGAGGAGCGGCACACAATGGTGCGATGCCCCTGCTCACCGTTGGTCACGGCGCGCTGTCTCGCGCGGAACTTCGGGACCTGCTGATCGGCGCGGAGGTGGAATCCGTGGTGGATGTGCGGCGCTTTCCCGGTAGTCGGCGTAACCCCGATGTGGGCCGGGACGCGTTGGCGTCCTGGTTGCCCGAGGCCGGCATCGGCTACCGGTGGGAGGAGCATCTGGGCGGCCGCCGGCACCTGACCAGGGCCGCGCAGGCACGCTCACCCGACACGTGGTGGCAGGTGGCGGCCTTCCGCGCCTATGCCGGTTACACCCGCACCGAAGAGTTCCGTGCCGCGCTGACGCGGGTCGTTCAGGAGGCACGCGCCGCACGGGTGGCGGTGATGTGCTCGGAGTCGGTGTGGTGGCGCTGCCACCGCCGGATCATCGCGGACGTGACGGCGATGACGACGGGCGTCCCGGTCCTCCACCTGATGCACGACGGGGCCGTGCGAGCGCACCCGCCTTCCGAGGGTGCACGTGCGGGGGAGGATGGCCTCGTGTGGGACGTGCCCGGTAGCGTGGGCGCCCCCAGTCACGACGACG
Source organism: Pseudactinotalea sp. Z1732 (assembly GCF_049724975.1). Lineage (NCBI taxonomy): Bacteria > Bacillati > Actinomycetota > Actinomycetes > Micrococcales > Cellulomonadaceae > Pseudactinotalea > Pseudactinotalea sp. Z1732. The sequence goes on from NZ_JBMPQC010000001.1 coordinate 145,379, forward strand.
AGGATGGAGCACAGCGATGAGCGCCACGATTCAGGTCACCTTCGATGCCCGTGATCCACGAGCCCTCTCGATCTTCTGGCGCGACGTCCTGGGGTACACCCACCCCGCGCCACCGGGGGTGGACCTGCCGCCGGGAGGCGATCCACTGGCGGCCTGGGATCAGTTCCTGGAGGATTCGGGATTACCGAAGGAACTGCACAACAGTGCCTCGGCCCTGGAGGACCCCGATGGCTCGGGTCCGCGGATCTTCTTCCAGCGGGTGCCCGAGGACAAGGTCGCCAAGAACCGTGTGCATCTCGATGTGCGGACCGCCTCGGACCTTCGGGGCGAGGCACGCATGGAGGCACTGGAGTCAGAGTGCCGGCGCCTGGTGGCCCTCGGCGGCACTCGATTGGAGCGGCACGAGCCGGAGGAACCGACCAGTATCGGCTTCATCGTGATGGCCGACCCCGAGGGCAACGAGTTCTGCCTCGACTGAAGGGCCCCCGGCCCAGCGCGGCGAGACCGTCCCGCCGGGCCGGGGTGGATGCTCACGCCAACGGTGTGAAGTCCCGGCTGGCGATGTGCTCGGGCCGTGGCCGGCTCGCGCCGAATGGCTCGACCAGCGCGTTCTCCACGCTGTTGAACACCAGGAAGATGTTCGAGCGCGGGAAGGGCGTGATGTTGTTGCCCGATCCGTGCATGATGTTCGAATCGAACCACAGGGCCGAACCGGCCGGTCCGGTGAACTGCTCGATGCCGTAGCGGTGGGCCATGTCGGTGATGGCCCCGGTGCTGGGCACGCCGATCTTCTGCTCCTTCAGGGAGGACGCGTGGTTGTTCTCCGGCGTGGCACCCACGCTGGGGACGAACTCCCTGTGGGAGCCGGGCATGACCATCAGGCCGCCGTTGTAGGGGAAGTTGGGGGTGAGTGCGATCGAGCAACTCACCGCCCGCGGTGCCGGCATCCCGTCCTCGGCGTGCCACGTCTCGAAGTCGGAGTGCCAGTAGAAGCCGGCGCCCTTGAATCCGGGCATGTAGTTGACCCGGCTCTGGTGCAGGTAGACCTCCGATCCCAGGAGTTGCCGGGCGCGGTCAAGTAGCCGCGGGTCGCGGGACAACGCGTCGATCATCGGGCTGAGGCTGGTCACCTCGAAGATCGAACGCACCTCACCGGAGGCCTTCTCGGTCACCACGCGCTCATCGCCGGTGATCGACTGATCGCTCACCAGGCGGTCCAGCTCGGCGCGGTAGCCCTTGACCTCCTCGGCGGTGATGAAATCCTGCAAGATCGAGAAGCCACGCTCCTCGTGGGCTTGCAGGGCAGTGTCATCGAACGGGCCGCCCTCGGCCGACCCCCAGACTGTGGGGTGATTCCGCTGGACCGGCGCTCCGGCCTCGGTCAAGCGGGTTGGGTACAGGTCGTGGGCGCGTTGGGCCACGGCTGTCACGGATCTCTCCTCTCATCGGGTTCAGGGATCGAGCCCTGCCCCTGCAAGAAGCGTCCGGTCCGGTGGCACCGAACCGGTCGATACCTGAGGGAACTAGGACCCGTATTCGACCGTACGCCACATCGGCGGGTGGTGCGCGCAGACAGCCGTGACCGGCGCGCAGTGGCCGTGCCATAGCCCGGGTGCAGGAAAGAGGTTTCCGGGCGATACACCAGGCGAAACCGGGCCACGGAAGGACGAGAAGAACTTCTTCGAAAAAGACTTGGCTCGCCTGGGCCGGCGCTCTAGTCTCGATCTGTTCCTGATCCCCTGGACCGTTGCCTAGCCAGCACGACGCGGTTCCACGACGCTGAAGGAGGTGAGCACCCTGATGAACATCATGAAGATCATGACCGGTCTCGACACCGGCGCATGCATTGCCCGTACCGGCGCAGATCTGCGTCCTCGTGGCGACCGCGCCCCGGGTGCCGCCTATGGCGCATTCGGCACCGGCGTCACCACCAGCGGCTTCGCGGCCGGCAGCTAGCCACCAGCACTGCACTCATCCGCCGCGGAGCCCTCCCTTCAGGGTCCGCGGCCTTCCTGCTTGATGGCAGGAGGAACCCTCCGGGCTCGGTAGACATCACCACCGCTCAGGAGCATCTCGTGCAGTACACATCGATTCTCGACCAGCCGTCGGGGTCGTCGACCACCTGGCCGCTGGACGCGGGCCCGCTGGTTGCCGTGGTCCAGGTAGACCTGCCCTGTCAGGACGTGACCACCAGCGACCTGTGGTTCGCCGAACACACCCAGCAGATCGAGCAAGCCAAGGCTTTGTGCCAGGCGTGCCCCCTCAAGGCCGAGTGCCTCGATGGCGCGCTGGCACGTCGGGAGCCCTGGGGCGTCTGGGGCGGTGAGGTCCTCGTGGACGGGGCCATCGTGGCCCGCAAGCGTGGCCGCGGCCGACCCCGCAAGGACGATCCGAGCGCCACCTCCAATCACCGCACCACCTCCGCCGCGTGAGGTGTGCAGCGGAACCAAGCACTAGCAATGAGGAGTACCCATGGCTATCAGCCAGTTGCACCTGATCCCCCGTCGGGTCGCGTACTCGGCAGGGCATTCGCTCATTCACTGGGCGAGCGGTCCGGCCGCTGAGACCGACCGCGCCAGGACCATCGCGCGGGAGGCCGCGCACCGGCGGCACCGCGCCCGGCGCGACGTCGAACTGGAGCAGCAGCGGGCCCTGAACGTGAATTCCTTCGCGTGGCTGCGGCTCTGAGGGACGACCCCGGACGGGACAGCGCCCCGCACAACGCCTCGGGCCCCTGGTCAAGCAATCATGCTGATCGGGGGCCCGAAGTCGTTTCCAGGCGCGCCGTAGGTCGCGACGGATCCAGGACCCCGTCGCGACCTACGGCGCGGAGTTGACCCGATCGGTATAGGTTTCGTGTGGAGCAGCGGGAGCGGTGGCACGTTGGTCGAATGACGGTCACCCTGCGTGAAGGTGGTGGAGGTCTGGACCATGCCGAACGATTCGGCGGTAGCTCCCGGGCCACGCAATGGCATCGGCCGGTTCGCCCTGCAGCTGGGTGTGGTTGCCGTCGTCACCGCCTTGATCCCGGTCGCGGGGGATTTCATCGCCGCGCCGGCCGCCCTCACCTCGCTGGTGTTGGGGACCGTGGGATATCTGCGCGTCGAGAAGGGGGCGGGGACCAACCCCATCCAGGCGATCGCCGGCGCGATCCTGGGTTTGTCGGCCGGCCTCCTCATCTTCATCACCTACGTCATCACCGCGGCCGCACCTTGATCGGTCGCACCAGGAAAGGACTCGGACCCCAGTCGCAGTTCGGTCGGCCGTCTCAACCGGCCAGGAGCACCGCGGCGACCGCCCCGGCCATCATGGCCGGCCCGAACGGGATCTGCGAACGTCGCGACCCCCGCCGGCTGACCAGCACCACGGTCGCCACGAGAGCGTTGATGAGGAACGCCAGCAGCGTGCCCGCGCCGACCTGCCACCACCCGAACCAGCCCAGGAAGGCACCGATCACCGCAGCGAACTTCACATCCCCCAACCCCAGCCCCGAGGGCGCGATGAAGGCCAGCACGAAGTACCCGGCCACCAGGGCCAGGGCGCCCAGGCCGGCTCGCCCCAGATCGGCCCACGCACCGCTGATCCCCGCTTCCAGGACCAGGGGCAGCACCAGGCCGAGCAGGGTCGCCCCCACAACCCGGTCCGGCAGCCGGCGCACCGCCAGGTCGATGACGGACAGCAGCGCACAGCCCACCGCCGCCGCTGCGAACCCCACCAGTTCGGCCCACCCATCGGCAAGCAGTGCGGCCCCCGCTCCCCCGGCGGCGGCCAACGGGACGTGTGCCCGGGAGCGCAACCACCCGGACTCCCTGGGTGTCACCGCCGCGACCTGGCTGGTGAGCAGCCACGCCACCGCTGCAGCCACGACGGCGGTCAGGCCCGCCAGCATCGGTCCTGTCATGCCTCACATACCGCTGAAAGCCGCGACCATGCTCATCACCGCCGGCCCCATCACCACGATGAACAGCACCGGCAGGATGCACAGCATCAGCGGAGCGAGCACCTTCACCGGGAGCTTCTGGGCCTTCTCCTCGGCCCGCTGGCGTCGCTTCAGCCGCATCTCGTCGGCTTGGGTGCGCAACACGTCGGCGATCGAGATTCCATAGGCGTCGGCCTGGACGACGGCACGGACGAACCGGCGCAGGTCCACCACGGTGGTGCGGGTGGTCAGCGCCTCGAAGGCCTGCCGCCGCGAACGGCCCACCTGGATGTCCTGCAGCGTCCGGGCGAGTTCGGCGGCAAGTGGTCCGTTACCGTTCTGGGCGGCACGGGCCATCGCCGAGTCGAACCCGAGACCGGCTTCCACCGCGATCGTCATCTGGTCGAGGGTATCGGCCAGTTCCAGTTGGATCTTCTCGTTGCGTTTCTGGCCCTGGCTGTTCAGCAGCAACTCGGGCAGGAAGTAGACCACCACGGTCGCGAACACCCACATCAGCCCGAAGAACGGGGGTGCATCGGCCAAGAGGATCAGGACACTGAGTGCCGTGCCCAGCGGCACCCAGAGCAACTTCAACGTGAGCAGCCTGTCCATCGGCCAGGCCGGGGGGCGGCCACCCAGGGCGTGCTGTCGCTCCAGCACATCGGCGATCAGCCCCGGGGTGAGCCGGCGCGCGAGTCTAGGGAGCACGCCGTCGCTGCGCTCGTCTGCCTCCGGGTCCTCCGCGGGCTGCACGAGTGCGGCACCGGGCCGGTTCAGGTTGGCCTGCACCCGGCGGCGGTCGGGGTCCAGTGCGCTCCAGGCGGTCCAGGCGCCGATGGCCACGGCAAGGGCGGCGAGGACGGCTGCGATCATGATCGGGGCCATATCAGAACTCGATCTCCACGACCTTCTTCAGCCACAACCCGCCGACCGTCAGCATGATCGCCCCGACCGCCAGCAACCCGTAGCCGAGCAGGCTCTCGATGAACGGCGCCAGATACGCGGGGTTGGTCAGGAGCAGAAAGCCCCCCACCCCGAACGGCAGCACCATCAGCACCAGCGCGGACAACCGGCCCTCAGCGCTCAGGGTGGCCACCTGACGACGGATCTCATTGCGCTGGCGGATGGTGTCGGCCACCCCGTCGAGGACCTCGGCAAGGTTGCCTCCCACCTCCCGGTTGATGGCGATGGCCTGGGTGATCCAGGTGAAGTCATCGCTGGCCATCCGGGCGGCGGTCAACCCCAGCGCATCGCCCAGGTCCCGGCCGACCCGGGTCTCGTTGACCACCCGGGCGAACTCCTCCGAGGTGGGGCTGTCCGCCTCCCCGGCCACCGAGGCCAGCGCCTGCGGCAGGCTGTGCCCGGCCCGCAGGTTCGAGGCCATCAGCTGCAGCGAGTCATCGAGTTGGGCGGCGAACATCTTCTGCCGCTTGGCGATCCGCCTGCTCACACCGAGTTTGGCGCCGATGGGCGCCGCACCGGCGAGGAGGACGACGACGAGGGGGTGTGCTCCCAGCACGGCTCCTGCCGCGATGCCGACCAAGGATCCGACCAGGACGAGGAAGAAGAAGTCCTGTGGGCGCATCTTGATCGCGGCCAGTTCGAGCGGGGAGGCTCCCGCGGGGGTGCCCCGGCGGCGCATCACCCGATCCACCGTCGCCGTGGCCACCGCCGCGGCGCGCTGTAACGCGCTCGGTTCGGGTCCCCGGTCGGGTCGGCGCCGCTCCACCGGGATGCGCACGGGCCGGGGGCCGAGGAGCAGGTAGCCGGCGATACCGGCGGCGGCTGCGGTAGCGATCACGGCTGCGCTCAGCGCCGGGTCGGCAGCGAGGACCGCCATCATCGGGCGAACCCACCCTCGGGCTTGGCGAAGACTCGCGGTGACAGCGAGATGCCCTGTTCGGCGAGCTTGTCGGTGAACCGCGGCCGGATCCCGGTCGGGATCGGTTTACCGAGGAAGCGGCCGTTGGCATCCACCCCCGCGGAGTAGTCGAACGTGAAGACGTCCTGGAGCGTCACGGTCTGGCCCTCCATCCCGTGCACCTCGGTGACGCCCGTGATCCGCCGGGTGCCATCGCGCAGGCGGGTCAGCTGGATGAACAGGTCCACCGCGGAGGAGACCTGTTCCCGGATCGCGCGCAGCGGCAGGTCCATCCCGGCCATCAGCACCAGGGTCTCGAGCCGGGAGATCGCATCGCGAGGGGAGTTGGCGTGCACGGTGGACAAGGACCCGTCGTGCCCGGTGTTCATCGCCTGGAGCATGTCGAGGCTCTCCCCGCCGCGGACCTCACCGACCACGATGCGGTCGGGCCGCATCCGCAGTGAGTTGCGGACCAGGTCGCGGATCGTGACCTCGCCCTTGCCCTCGATGTTGGGTGGGCGGGCCTCCAGGCGGACCAGGTGCTCCTGTTGCAGTTGCAGTTCGACGGCGTCCTCGATGGTGACGATGCGTTCGCCGTCGGGGATGAAGGAGGACAGCACGTTCAGCAGGGTGGTCTTGCCGGTGCCGGTACCCCCGGAGATGATCACGTTCAGCCGGGCCTGCACGCAGGCTTGCAGCAGTTCGGCCATCTCCGGGGTGAGCGTGCCGAACCGGATCAGGTCCTGGACCTTGAACGGATCCTTGCTGAACTTGCGGATCGTCAGCGACGAGCCGTTGAAGGCCAGCGGCGGGATGACGGCGTTGACGCGCGAACCGTCGGGAAGGCGGGCGTCGACCATCGGTGCGGACTCGTCGATCCGTCGTCCCACCCTCGAGACGATCCGTTCGATCACGCGCCGCAGGTGCTGCTCGGACGCGAACCGACCGTTCGCTCGCTGCAGCCGCCCGCTCTTCTCGGTGTAGATCATGTCCGGGCCGTTGACCATCACCTCGGTGACCTCGGGATCATCGAGAAGACGCTGCAGCGGGCCGTAGCCGAGCACGTCGTCCTGGACCTCGGTGGTCAGCCGCGCGCGTTCCGTGCCGGACAGCGGGATGGCGGATTCCTCGATGACCTCATGCAGTTCAGCGCGCACCAGGGCGTGCAGCTGGCTCTCGTCGAGGGAGGGGTCGTTCAGCCGGGCACCGATCCGCTTGAACAGGGTGTCCGCCGCCCGGTCCTTGAGGCGTCGGACCGCGTCGTCGGCGGGTCCGGTCCCGGCCGGCGCGATGGCCGCCGTCCGCTTCGGGTTCGACCGTGACGTGGCGGCACCGCTGGTCCCCCCCGGCGCCGGGGGAGCCGCGACCGTTGCCGATACGGGTGCGCTCTCCCCGGCCGGTGCCGGTGTGTCGTTCACGGCAGTGGCCGGCTCCGCCGGTGCGACGTCCGGCCCGGTCGCGGGGTGGCCCTGGGCGGCGCGCAGTCGTTCGGACAGTCTCATCGGACACCTCTGCGTGCGCCCCGGTGCTTGCCCCGCCCGTCCAGCGTGATGCCGTCGGGCAGGAGGCTGTCCACCACCGGCGTCAGCGCCTTGACCAGGGGGTCACGGATCCGGGACTGCATCAGCGGTACACCGAGGTTGAGAGAGGCCGGGGCTGCCTTCGAGGTGGGTAACGACGTGCCCACCGGCACCCCGAGGGTGGCCTCGACGTCAGCGGCGGACATCCCGTGCCCGGCGTCGGCGAAATTGACCAGGACGCGATGGCCCTGGGAGAGCATCCGCAACTGGAACAGCGTGTCGATCACCTTCCGCATCCCGCGGGCCGAGGGCACGCTCAGGGCGGTGAGCAACAGCGGGTCGGTGGTCTGCTCCAGCGCTGCGAGGGTGTAGTCGGACAGGCCCGGGGAGGTGTCCACCACCACGTGGGCGAACTCGGTGGCCAGCATCTGCAGCAACTGGCTGATCTGGGCGCTGGTGACGGCGTCGGCGGCGGCCGGGTGTTCCGGTGCCGGGAGCACGTACAGTCCGGTGTCGGCGTGCAGGGTCAGGTACGTCTTCAGTGCGATGGTGTCGCCGTTGGCGACGCTGGGCAGCGCATCGGGAAGGGCGTAGTCCGGGGTCAGGCTCAACGCGGTGGCCACGTCCCCGAACTGCAGGTCCAGGTCCACCAGCACCGTCGAGTGCGGCATCGTGCGCGCCAGCGCGACAGCGAGGTTGGTCGCGACCGTGGTCTTGCCCACCCCGCCCTTGGAGGAGACGACTGTGACGAGGCGGGCCTTGCGGCCGGCCGCGCCCTCCCCCGGCTGGGCGCTCACCGCGCTGGTCGAGAGCCGGTTCGCGGTGGTCACCGCGGCGTCCAGGGCGTGCCGGATCTCGGTGGCGTCGGCCGTGGTCGGGATGATGTCGCGCACCCCGGCACGCATCGCGCGCAGCCCGACCTCGTCTGACCGGTCACTGGCCAGCAGTACCACGGTCCCTGGGCGCTGCACGGTGAACCGGTCCGCGAGGGTGAGCGCGGCGTCCGGATCGGCCGTGGAGTCCAGCACGAGCACCTCCGGGTACCCGGCGCCATTGACGTGGGTGAGTAACGAAGCGGGATCGGTGGTGAATGGTCCGGGCATGGACAGGTAGGCGCCGCCGGTGGCCTCGGCGAAGGTGTGCTCGAAGTCGGGGCCGGCACCTGCGAGTGCGACGTAGGTCATGGCAGCAGGTCCTCTCTGTCCACCACTCGGGTGTCGCTCTCGGGTGCATCCCCCGGCTCCAGGGAGAGCCAGATGCCTCGGAACTCGGCGGCGTTGACCAGGATCTCGGCATCCGGTGCGGAGACCGCGAAGGTGACCATGAGCGAACTGGACGCTTCCTGGGTCTGCTCCTCGCCGTCGTCGCTCTCGTTGATCGTGGCCCCGCCGTGGACGCGGGTGACGAGCACCTTGTGCAACCTGAGGTGCGTCTCGTCCTCGTCGCTGATGAAGATGCCCACGGTGTCGCCGGCCACCAGGTGCCCGCCGATGACCCGGTTGGCGGGCAGTTGCACGCTGACCTGGTGGAACCCCTCGGGAACCTGGAACGCCTCCGGCTCCTCCTCCGGCGGGGCGAACCGGGCGGCCAGGAGTTGTTCCCCGGCTTGCAGTGCCGCGGTGGTGACCTGCCCGGCGACCTCATCCAGGTCCTGCACCCCGCCGGGAACGACGGCGGCGGTGGGCACCTCGGCCACGGTCAGGTACTCGGCCAGGTCCTCCGACGGGGTGCCTTCCGGCACCGGCTCACTCACGACGAACACTGACGTCGGTGACATACCGGCCATGGCCCGTTCATCGGCACCGGAGACGTAGTTGATCACGACGGCGGCGGCGCCGGCGGCGAGCACGAGGGCCACGACGGCGGCGATGGGTCGACGGGACATGATGGTGCCTTACTCGGTCAGGGCCACGACGGCGACACCGAACCGGGGGCCGTCGGGGCTGTAGTCGAAGTCGTCGCTCAGGTCGACGAAGCGGCCGAAGGTGCCGCGGATACAGTTGTCGCCCCCGGTGCACTGTGACGCGTTGTGAGACATGCCGGGGAAGCGGTACCCGGTGAGGGTGAAGGCGGCGTAGCCGATGATGCGGTACTGGGCACCGCTGCCGTTGTCCCTGGCGTCGTCGAACAGGGGCACCAGCACGGGTTCGCCGAGCCAGTCCTGGAAGGTCGCCTGTTCACAGGGCGAGTTGTTGCCCGTGTCGGTTCTGACCCAGTCGCCGGTCGCGGTGGAGATGCTGCCGCACCCGCTGGTACCGGGACGCAGCCACCCGAAGCCGCCGGGCACCACGTTCCCGGAGTTGGGGGTGCAGTCGGTGTTGGAGGCCTTGGTGAACTGGATCGTCTGCTCCTGGGTGGCCTCGGGCAGGTCGATCCCGACCAGCTCACCGTCCTCGCGGATCTCGGTGCTGCCGGTCTGCACGGTGAGTTCGCACACGTAGATCGCCAGCGGCAGGATCGTCGAGCCGCCGGTGGGATAGCCCCAGCGGGCGCTGGCCCGCGCCTGCAGCGAAGTCTGGTCGATGCCGATGATGGGGGCGAACCAGTGCTCGCGGACGGCGTCGGTGCGGACCGTCACCCTTCCGGCGGCCGGGTCCAGCTCGGCCACGTCGCCGGTGGCTTCGCCGTCGTTCTTGTTCGCCGCGGCCATGGTCTGGGCGGTGGCGCCCGAGGGTTCGCAGTCGCCGCCGGCGCAGTCCTGGGCGATCGCGAGGGCGGCAGCGTCGGCGCCGGTCTGCAGTTGCTGGCGGTCGGTGTGCATGGCCGCCACGTCGATGGTGAGGGCGGCGAAAACGAGCAGGGGGACCATCAGCAGCGCCACGACGACCGTGGTGGCCCCGCGGTCGTCGTTCCTCAGCCGTTGCATCGCATGGTCCCCTTTCCGGTGAGGGTGATGGGTCCGCCGATGTCGCCGAACAGCAGAAGGTTCATCTGGTACCGAATGGTCACCGTGGCGGTGCGGCCCGAGCTCCCGGCGCCCTCGCAGGATGGATCGATCGTGATGTGGCTGGGATCCAGGGCGACAGAGGGTGACGCCGAGGCGATCGCGGCCGCCCGGGCGTTCGCCGGGGCGTCGCCCTGATCGAGCGCCACGATGCGGACCGCGTCCCGGGCGGCGCCGGACAGCGCCGACTGCACGTGGTAGGCCTGCCCGAAGGCCATGATCCCCAGCACGAGGGCGAACAGCAGCGGGACGACGAGCGCGAACTCGATCGCGGACGCACCGCGATCACGCGACTGTGCTCGTGGCACGTCGGCCTCCCCCGAGGTTATGGCCGGCCGTCGGATCAGGCCGGCTCAGATGTGGCGGTGCTGCCGGCGGCGCGTGTCAGCGCTCACCGGCAGCCCCAGCACCTTAGAGACGTCGGGTTCACTCGACCCCGACAGTTGTCAACCGGTCGGCGATTGCGCTGAAGAGACGGTCTAGTTCCCCACCAAGAAGTAGGACAGCTCCGATGATGACGACGGCGATGAGGCCGACGAGCAGGCCGTACTCCACGGCGGTGGCGCCCCGGTCCTTACGGTCGGTGAAGCGGTCGCCCACGACGGCGACCATGGTTGCAACGTATGCAGCGAGTTGGCTCATGAAACTTTCCCTTTTCTAGCATCTTTGGCCGCTCTGGCCTTGGTCAAGCCCCCGGTACCTGCTGGAAGCGGGTGCCGATAGTCACTCTCACAGATAGTTGCTGACTACGCACGTCTACGTGTCCAGTAATTTTCGTGAGATGGCGCACATCCTTCTGTCCGCTATGCTTGCCACGTTCTCGCGCCCAATTCGGCAGTTTGTGAGCCGAGACACAATGCCTAGGACTTAGGTCCTATCCTGCGCAGCGGCGTCGTCAGGTAAGATTGCGCTCCACGCATAACGACGTGGTGCGCATACATCCGGGCAGGCGTTTGAGTGCCGGGCGATCTGGGTTACCATGACGTTCACACCGGGGGCGTTCATGGGAGGGGCACGATGGAAGAAGAGTTGAGTCTGCGCGAGATCAAGAAGCGCATGACGCGCGAGGCGATCGCTGCGGCCGCGCTGAAGTTGACGGTGGAGAAGGGGCTCGCCAACGTGACCCTCGACGAGATCGCCCGGGAGGCCTTCGTCTCGCCCCGGACGGTCTCCAACTACTTCTCCTCCAAGGAGGAGGCGGTCCTGGCCGCCGGCAACCACGGCCTGAGCGAACTGATCGAGGAGCTCGACAGCGAGGACTCCCAGACCCCTCCGCTGGCGGCGTTGTGGGACATCGTCAGCGCCTACGCCCGACAGCACCCGGAGAACCTGCAGAAGGCAGCCCAGACGGCGGATCTCGAGCGGGACAACCCCTCGCTCCGGCCCTTCCGGGTGGCCGAGCAGGCCGAGTTGGAGGACGTGCTTCGGTCAAGGATCGCCGCCCGCACCGGGACCGACCCGACCACGGACCTCTATCCGTGGCTGGTCTCATCCGCTGCCGGCGCCGCCCTCTCGGCCTCCCTGGCGATCTGGTCGCGCCGAGGGTTCCCCGACGGAGAGCTCCCACGCCTCCTCGATGAGGCGTTCGCGATCGTCACCACCGGCTACCCGGCCGTCGCGGTCGCCGAACCGCACGCAGCGGCAGATGGCGCCACGTCCGCCTCCGGCGGGCCGACCGACCACAGCACGGGCATCGAGGACTCCACACCGATCGAGAACGGCACACCGACCACGGTCGGCAGTCCTGCGCACTAGGCCGGCAGCACGACCGACCGCCGGCGTCCGCACTCCCGTCACCCTGTGCCGGCATCATCGATGTCGACGCCCGCGGCGGTGGCTGTTCGGCTCAGCCGCGCACCCGGACGCAACAGAATCCGGGTCGGGGTGCGAGTTCGGGGGTGAGGTGGGCACCGAGCCCGTCGACCACTCCGCCGATCAGGTCGAGGTTCATCCCGCAGACCAGTTCGGCGTGCTGGGTGGCGAGGCGGTCGAAGGGGCAGTTGGCCAGGCAGATCTCACGCGTGGACGCGCGCGGCTCGTAGCCGTGCCGGGCGAGGACGCGCGATGTCCGCTCGAGGTCGTCACCGCCCGTGGCGACCTCACCGGCCATCTGCCGCCCGGTCTCCCGGGCCACCTCACGCACCGCCTCCGCCACCGGCGTCCCGTCGCGCATCGACCGGTGCACCGCGGCGGCGAGGATCTCACCGGCGAGGTCATACCGCCGTGCGGGCAGCGAGACCGAGAACTCCCGGTCCGAGCGCCGGTAGAGCTTGGCCGGCCGTCCCGCACCCGGCCCGCTCCGCCCGGTCAGGCGGCGGTACTCGACGTCGAGCAAGCCCTCGTGCACCAGCCGGTCGAGGTGGAACTTCGCGATGTGCGCCGGAACCCCGACGCTGGCGGCGGCCTGCTCCCGCCCGACGGCATCGGGCTGGGCCGCCACATACAGGTACAGCGCTCGCCGCGTGGGCTCGGCGAGCGCACCCACCCGCAGGTACCACGGCCGGCGCACACCAGGCCCTCCTCCTACTCCGCGCAGGCTTCATCGCACTGCGGGACCTCGGGCTCCTGCTCGGCGCACTCGCCCTGGCCAGGTTGGCCTCCCCGACCGGCGACCGGCGACCGGACACCTGCGATAGGGGTCGCAGCGAACGAGCCGAGGTCCGTCGTCGTCCTCGGTGGTGGGCCGGCGGTGCTCGAGGCCATCGAGTAACCGGGCGAGTCCCGGCTCCCAGACTTGCGTTTCCGCAGGTCCGGGAGCCGGCGCTCCGTCGGCGGTAGCGGTGGGATTTGAACCCACGGTGGCTATGAACCACACGGCATTTCGAGTGCCGCACCTTCGGCCGCTCGGACACGCTACCTCGGCGGTTCAGCGTACCCGGATCGGCGGGTGTGCCTCAAACCCGCGTGCTCAGTATCACGGCCCGCTCGTTCCGGCTCAGGCCGGCAGTGCCGGCTGGCCCAGCGACAGCATCAACCGGTTCGCCCAGTTGAAGAACGCCGTGGCGGAGACCAGATCGACGATCTCGGCATCGATCAGCCCTGCGGCGCGCAGCGACTCCAGGTGCACGCCGCCGAAGTCGGCCGGGGTTCGGGTCAGGGCGGCGGCTGCCGCGGTGAGCACATTCCAGCGTGGCCCCAGGTCGGCGTCGGTCCCCTCGTCCAGGAGCCGCTGCACCGCGTCGACGTCCTTGCCGTAGTGGGCGGCGAACCGGGCGTGCACGGACGCGCAGAAGACGCACCCGTTCACCCGGGAGGCGACGGTGGCGGCCAGTTCCCGCTCGGCGCGGGGCAGTCCGCCGTCGGTGTTGTGGAAGATGTCCTTGTCCGTGCGGGTTCGTGCGCCCAGGGCCTCGGGGTCGCGGGCCAGCAGCATGAAGTACTCCGACCTGGCACGTGCGGCGTCGACCAGGCCGTGGTGGTGCCGCTCGGTGAGGTCGTCGGCAGTCAGCGGCGCCAACCAGGGCAGCCAGCCGAGTTGGTCCCGGGTGAACGCGGTCGGTCCGGTGCCGCCGGGATGGGTGCGAACACGATCGCCGCCGCTGTGCCCGGCTGTGTCCGCAGCGTCCACCTTCGCCCCCTTCGTCGCACCGGAAGCGCCCTGCGGGGCCGTGACGCCGTCCAACCCGCCACCGTGGTCGGGCGCACCGGACCCGCCGGCGCCACCGAGGTAGGACAAGCCATGAACCAACCGAACCTGGTAGGCCAGGAACGAGATCAGTTGGGACAGGGTGACGATCCCGTCGGTGGACCATCCGGCATCGAGCAGCCGCTGCAGATCAGCCGGACCGGCCTCACGCGGACGGAAGGTGAGCAGGTGGGCGTGTTCCAGTCCCGCCCGGACCCGGGCGGAGGTGTCCGCGGCCGGATCGGCCTCGATCCGGTACACCGGCCCCGTGGTGGACTCCTGCGCCAGGCCCGGCTCGGCGTAGGCGCCGTAGGGCCCGCGGGCGCGGGCGGCTTCCGCGCGGGTGATCACCGCCCCGGCCAGGCCGGGCTCGAGGTGCTGCAACGATCCGGTGTAGTGAGCCGCGAGCGCCCGCACCGCCCCGGGCGCACCGGTCCGCAGGTGCAACGTGACCGTGAAGGCCGCCACCGCGAACCGCTCGATAACACTGACGGCCGTGACATCGACCGGCTCGAAGAGCACCTGGTAACTGCGCTGCGTGTGCTCGCGAGCCTGCGCCCGGGCGGCCCGCAGGCGGTCCAGCTCATCGCCGGGTGTGATCCCGAGTACGCGATCCACCAGGTCCGCTGCCCCGCTGCCGGCCGGTGGTCCCGCGGGCTCGGCCTGCTCCGCTGCGTGCGTCCGGGTCATGGTGTCGTCCTAACCGTCTCGTCATGGTGCGGCGCGACCGGTCTATGCCCGGGGATCGCCGCGATCAACTCTTGGGTGTAGGCCTGGCGCGGACTGGTGAACACCTCGCGCACCGGCCCGGACTCCACCACCTTTCCGTGCTGGAGCACGCTGACTGTGTGGGCCAGCCGGCGCACCACCGCCAGGTCGTGGGAAATGAACACATACGTCACGCCGAGTTCGCGTTGGAGGTCGGCCAGCAGCCGGAGGATCTGGGCCTGCACCGTCACGTCCAGCGCCGAGACCGGCTCGTCCAGCACCACCACCTCGGGGTCGAGCACCAGGGCTCGGGCGATCGCCACCCGCTGGCGCTGCCCTCCGGAGAGCTCCCCGGGACGGCGGGCCAGCATGGACCCGGCCAGCGCCACCTGGTCCAGTTGCGCGCGCACCCGTGCCCGGCGCTGCTGGGGATCGCCGATCCCGAAGTTGCGCAGGGGCTCGGTCAGGATCGTCTCGACGTCCTGGCGTGGGTCCAGGGAGGAGAACGGGTTCTGGTACACCATCTGGGTGGTGGCGCGCATCTGCCGCCACGCCTTCCCGCGCAGCCCGTCGACCCGCTGCCCGGCCACGCTGATGGAGCCGGACGTGGGCTGTGCGAAGCCCGACAGCAGTCGCGCCGTGGTGGTCTTGCCGGACCCGGACTCCCCCACCAGCGCATGGGTGCTGCCTTTGGTGACGGTGAAGGAGATCTGGTCGACCGCGCGAAAGGGTGGGCGGCGCCGGCCGAGCGTGAACTCCTTGACCAGGTCCTGCACCTGCACCACCTCCTGCCCACCGGGTGGCTCGGGGGCGTCCTCGACGGCGAAGGCCGGGGCATCACGCAGCAGTTGCCGGGTGTAGGGGTGCTCGGGGTGGCTCAGCACCGAGGCGGTGGGCCCGGACTCCTGGACCGCACCCTCGGAGAGCACGACGACGTCGTCGGCCCGGTCCGCCGCGACCGCCAGGTCATGGGTCACCAGCAGGATCGCCGTGCCGGACTCCGCGCGCAGGTCATCGAGCAGGTCCAGCACCCGGTGTTGCACCGTCACGTCCAGGGCGCTGGTGGCCTCATCGGCCACGATCAGTTCCGGGTCCAGCGCGATCGCGCTGGCGATCAGCACGCGTTGCTTCATCCCTCCGGAGAGTTCGTGCGGGTACTGGCGGGCCCGCAGATCCGGCTCGGGGATACCCACCCGGTCCAGCAGTTCCACCACCCGGGCCCGGATCGCCCTGCGGTCGCCCCACTTGTGAATGCGCAGCACCTCGGCCAGGTTGTCGCCCACCCGGCGGACCGGGTTCAGGGAGTTGTTCGGGTCCTGGGGCACGTACCCGATCCGGGTGCCCAGCGCCGCCCGCAGCTGCTTGGGTGACCAGCCGGTGATGTCGGCCCCGGCGAAGTCCACCCGCCCGCCGGTGCGTTCACCGGCCGGGGGCAGCAGGCCCAGCAGGGTCTGGATCGTGGTGGTCTTGCCGGAGCCGGATTCGCCCACCAGCGCCACTGCGGTGCCCGGGGCGACGTCGAAGGCGACCTCCCGCACGGCCGGTACCTGCCCGGCGCTGCCGTGGTAGACCACGGACAGGTCACGCACGCTCAGCAGCGGGCTACTCACTGGTGCCGTCCGATCAGGGCCGAGATGCGGTTGGCCGACAGCACCACCGCCACCACCACCAGACCCGGCAGCGTGGTCAGCCACCAGGCGGTGGCCAGGTAGTCACGGCCCTCAGCCACCATCAGGCCCCACTCCGGGGTGGGGGGCGGGGCACCGTAGCCGAGGAAGCCCAGAGTGGAGATGGCCAGGATCGCGGTGCCGAACTGCAGCGCGGCCAGGGCCAGCACCGCGGTGGTGGAGTTGGGGAGCACGTGCCGCAACAGCACCGAGAAGAACGTGGCGCCCGAGCCGAAGGCCGCCTCGACGTAGTCGCTGCGGCGCACCCGCACCACCTCGGAGCGGGCCAGCCGGGCGAACGCGGCGATGGAGGCCACCCCGACCGCAAGGGCGGCCTGCAGGGTGCCGAAGCCGAGCAGGATGATCACGCTCAGGGACAGCAGCAGGGAGGGGATGGCCAGCAGCACATCCACCACGCGCATGATCACGTCGTCGAGCACCCGTGGGGCCGACCCGGCCACGATGCCCAGCGTCGACCCGACGATCAGCCCCACGGTCACCGCCAGCAGCGCTCCGGACAGGGAGTGGATCGCCCCGTGCACCACGCGGCTGAACACGTCCCGTCCGGTGGCGTCGGTGCCGAAGAGGTGCCCGGCGCTGGGCGGGGACAACGCCACCGCCGCGTTTCCGGCGATCGGGTCCGCCGGGGCGAACAGACCGGGGAACGCCGCCCAGGCCACCACCAGCACGATCACCGCCCCGGGCAGGATGTACGCGCGCTTGCTGCCTCGTCGGCGTCGGTCCCTGCCGGGCCGTTTCGGCCCGCGCGGGCCGGTGGTGGTGAGTGGCTCGGGCTGCGCGCCCCGGGGTTCGGCCGGCGCGGGTGAGTCGAGGACCTGCAGATTGCTCATCGTGCCGCGGCCACCTTTCCTCGCAGACGTGGATCGACGCGTGGGTAGAGCAGGTCCACGCCCAGGTTGATCACCACGAACACCGCCGCGGCCAGCAGCACCACGCCCTGCAGCACCGGGATGTCCTGGTTACGCACCGCCTGTTCGGTGACCCGGCCCAGACCGGCCCGGGCGAAGACCGTCTCGGTGACCACCGCGCCGGCGATCAACTCACCGAAGAGCACCCCGGCCATGGTCATCGTGGGCAGCACCGCGTTGCGCAGCACGGCGTGCCACTGGGTCCACAGTTCGGTGGCGCCCTTGGCGCGGGTGACGGTCACGAACGGTTGCAGGCTGACGGCGTCCATGGAGCGGATCAGGATCTGGGCCAGCGGCGCCGAGATCGGCACCGCCAGGGTCAGCACCGGCAGCACCAGGCCCGCCACCGGGCCCGGGTTGATGATCGGCACCCAGCCGAGCCGGAAGGAGAAGATCTGGATGAGCAGGATGCCCAGCCAGAACACCGGCACCGACACGAACAGGCTCGGCGCGGCCCGCAGCAGGGAGCGCAGCCAGGCGAACCTGCTCAGGCCGGCGGCGAAGGCGATGGAGAAGGCCAGGCTCGCGGCGACCACGAATCCCCACCCGGCCAGCATCAGGGTGCGGGGCACCACGTCGGCCAGGATGGCGCTGACGGCGGTGCCCGACTCGATGGAGTAGCCCAGGTCCCCCCGGAAAACCCCGGACAGGGAGTGCCAGAACTGCAGGTGCAACGGGGTGTCGGCGCCGTAGGCGGTGCGCAGGTCGGCGATCTGGGCCGGGGACAACCCGAGTTCGGGGTTCTCGAACCGGATCATCAACGCGTCCCCAGGCATAGCCTGCAGCAGCAGGAACGCGGCGGTGAAGGCCACCAGCAGCACGGTGGCTGCCTGGCCGAGACGGACGGCGAAGTACGGCACCTGGGTCCCTCTACTCATCCAGCCAGGTCTGGTACCAGCTGGGCCGTGCCACCGACTCCCAACCGAAGTCACGCACGTGGGTGCCGGCGCCGTAGACCTGGGGCTCCTCGAACAGCGGGATCACGTAGGCGTTCTCGGCCAGGTAGGTCTGGACCGCCTCGGTGTTGGCGATGCGCTGGTCCGGGTCCGCCTCCGAGGCGACGGCCTCGAGCAGGTCCTCGAGTTCGGCGTCCGCCACCGGCTCGTCACCGACCCGGTTCAGCAGCGTGTTCCGGTTCTCGCTGTGGTACTGGGACTTGATCACGTCCAGGTCCGCCCGGCCCACCATGGAGTGGAACAGGTGCACCTGGTCGGGGTCCAGGATCGCCTCGGCGTAGGTGCCGGCGTCGGCCCGCAGGATCTGCAGATCAACCCCGATCTGCTGCCACTGCTGGCTGATCAGGGTCAGCGCCTCGAAGGAGCGCGGCTGCGGGGCGGCCTCGTTGACCACCAGACGCAGCGGCTCACCATCCTTGACGCGGATGCCGTCCGGGCCCTCGCTCCAGCCGGCCTCCTCGAGGAGTTCGACGGCCCGCTGGGGGTCGTAGGCCAGGTGCTCGGAGGTGTCCAGGTATCCCGAGGCCCCGGAACTGAGGGTGGAGGTGGCCAGGGGGTAGTGGTCGGTGTAGATCGTCTCGACCACCTCGGCCCGGTTCGTGCCGGCGATGAGGGCCTGGCGCACCCGGATATCGGACAGGGTCTCCTGGGTGAAGCGGATGGAGAGGGAGTTGTTCACCCCGTTGGTCTGCGGGGCGTGGAGCTCCACGCCGGCGGCCTCCACCTGTGCCTCGTCCTGGGCCTGGACGTAGCGCACCACATCGGCCTGCCCGGACAGCAGCGACCCCACCCGCACGCTGTCCTCGGGGGTGACCTCGATCTGCACCGCGTCCAGCAGTGCCCGGCCCTGATGGGGCAGCGAGGGTGGCGCCCAGTCGTAGTCCTCCCGGGCACTCAGTGTCAGCGAGGTGCCCAGCGACTCATCGGTGATGACGAACGGCCCGGTGCCGATCACGTCGGCGGAGTTGCCGGGGGCGAAGTCCTCGAAGGCCCCTTCGAGTGTCTCGGCCGAGACCAGCCCGGAGTTGATCGTGGAGGTGGCCTGGAGGAAACCCGGTGCCGGGGCGTCGAAGTGGAACCGCACGGTGGTCTCGTCGATCACCTCGCTGCGCTCGTAGTTGTTCACCGCCTCCGAGACGATCAGCGCCCGTTCGGGGTCACCGTGGCCGTACAGGTCGAAGTTGGCCGCCACCACCTCGGCGGTCAGCGGGGTGCCGTCGGAGAAGGTGACGTCGTCACGGATGGTGAAGGTGTACTCGGTGGCGTCGTCGTTGATCTCCCAGTCGGTGGCGATCCACGGCTCGAACTCCAGCGTCTCGGGGTTCTGGTAGACCAGCCGGTCGGTGATGTTGTTGACGATGCCACCGTTGGGATAGAAGCCGGCCGACGGCGGGTACAGGGTGTCATGCGGCTGGTGCTCCAGGTACACCAGGGTGCCGCCGTCGCGTTCCCCGTCCTCGCCCGCACCACTCGCCGTGGTCCCGCATGCGGACAGCACCAGGGCGGACGTGAGGACCAGGGCTGCGCCGGCGGCGCGGGAACGGATCAGTGACATCATCTACCTCTCTGCGCGGACCGGGTGGTCCGCCGTGGTGACGAGCGTGCGCCAGCGAGGGCAGGGGTATCCACAGCACCCCGCCTGGTATCAGCATGTGGACACCGCGCCGGAGGCGGTCGGCGTTCGACGCCGGCCCCCCGGCGTGCGCAGGCGCCCGGTGACCCGGACGCTCAGGCCCGGTCGATGGTGTCGCGCTCCAGGGTGGCCTCGGCCAACTCGGCGATGGTGCGCTGCCATCCACCCAGCACCACATGCTGGTGGGCGGCGAAATGCTGAGCGACCTCCGGGGCCACGTCGGTGTCCATGTCCGTCAGGATCCGGGCCAACTCCCCGCGCCGGTCCTCCACCTCATCGTTCCAGGCCTGCAGAGCGTCGTTGTAGCCGGGCAGCGCCTCCGATCCGGTGCCGAGGGATCCGCGCAGCAGGTCCATCGCGGTCTCGGCGCCCTCCAGTTGCGCGCCCGTCAGGGCCCGGTCGGCCTCGCACGCGGCTTCGTAGTCATCGAAGCAGTGATCGGTGGCCAGGGCCGTGCGGACCTGATGCATCCGGGTGTAGAAGTCCACCGTGGCATCGGCGTACTCCTCCCGGTCCGCGCGCACCACCGGCAGGCATCCGTCCGGGTCGGAGCACTCCACGGTCCAGCCGGCCTCGCGCTGGGTCTGCCCCTGGGGCACCAGGACCGCCTCCATGCGCCGGTGGTAATCGGACTGCTCCGCGGTCATGGCGGTCACCGCCTCCGACCACGCCATGCAGTAGAGGAGCAGCTGTTCGGACAGGTCCCGCCCTGTGGTCAGATACTCCTGCTCCGCCTCGGCCAGTCGCGCGGAACTGCGCGCCGCCGATATCGCGCTGCGGTAGGAGGGGCTCGATCCGGGCACCTGCGCCAGGGTGGGCCGGGTGGATCCGTCCAGTCCGGAGAAGGCAGCGAATGCCTCCTCCTGGTCGGTGCAGGCCCGGGCCAGATCCGCGGCCGGCTCGGCCAGTTCGGCCGCGTCGAGGTTGAGGCGGAAGAACGCATCGGCCACCTCCACCCCGTAGGTGGCCTGCACCGCCTCGGCGCTCCAGTGTTGCTCGTGTCCCTCGACCGCGGCGAAGAAGTCCCGGGCGGCCTGATCGGCCTCCTCGGTCTGCTCGCGCTCCAGCTCCTCGGCGTCGCGCCGCTCCCGCTCCGCGGCGAGGTAACTCAAGGTCGCCGCGATCCCGCCCAGGACCAGGGCGATGATGGCCACCGCCGCCACGATCGGGACCCACCGGGGCCGTCGACGCCGTGGCTCGTCCGGTGCCAGGTGCGGGTCAACGCCGTGCCCGCGTCCGTCGTCGGGCGGGGGCGAGGGTGGAAACGGATCCGGCGGCACAGACATGATGGGGCCAGCCTAAAAGATCCGGCGCCCACCCGGGATCCGTCACGGCCGGCCGATGGCGGCGCACCAGGACGGCGGTGGTCCCGCGTCAACGCAGCATGAAGAACAAGAACGCAAGCGCCAGCACCAGCATCGGGACGAACCACGCGATCACCGAGCGGATCAGCACCCGGCGGCGCACGGCTTCGCGGGCCGCGGCGTCCTCGTCCTGAACCATCAATCCACCCTCTGCACTCGCTGCCGCACACCGGCGCGATCCGATGCGACCGGGTCCGGTGGTGCTGGATCCCACCTTATCCTGGCTCGCGCGGCGCGAGCGGGCCGAGGCCGAACTCGTGCCGGAGCCGAGTTCGCGCCGGAACCGTACCCTGAGGCCTGGACCGTACCGAATCTGACGGATGTCACGACCGGACCGGGCCCGGACGCACATGAGCCGATGGCAGCCCACATGGCCCGCCGGGCCCGCGATAGGACAAAGTGGAGTCATGAACAACGCCAGCGACACCCCGACCGAGGAGAACCCGGAACACGGGCAACCGTGGGCACGCCCGGACGGCGCCCCGCGCTCTGTTGCACCACCCGGCCCGACGGGGGGAGCGCAGGTCGAACCGCAGGGAGCGGGGCGCAGCCCTGCCCCCGGTGCCGATCCGTACGCACCACCGACGACGACGCCTCCCGGCCCGCAGCGGACCGGCACCGATCCGTACGCCGCGCCCGTGGCTGAGCCCTACGGTGCCGCACCGGGGCACGCCCCGACGCCGACCCAGCAACAAACGCCCCCCGGCCACCCCGGCTACCAACCCGCACCCGGCCACCCGGGGTACCAACAGGCGCCCGGTTACCCCGGCTACCAACCCGCACCCGGCCACCCGGGGTACCAACAGGCGCCCGGTTACCCCGGCTACCAACCCGCACCCGGCCACCCGGGGTACCAACAGGCGCCGCAGCCACCGCGCGCCTACCACCACGCGCTGCGCCGGGACCAGGGCGGCAACGTCTGGCGCGGCATCCTCGCGCTCGTCATGTTCGGCGTCGGGTTCGTGCTGCTGCAGATCCCCGCCACCGTGGTGATCCTGCTCCAGAGCGACGTCAACCTGCTCGGTGAGGACCTGATGTCAGGGCTGCGGATCACGCCGCTGGGCATGCTCGTGACCAACCTGTCCCTGGCCGCGCTGTGGCCGTTGTCGCTGGGGATCCAGCGCCTGTTGTACGGGGTGCGCCCCGGGTCCCTGCACTCGGTGGCCGGGAAGATCCGGTGGCGGCTGTTCCTCATGCTGGCCGCCGTCCTGCTGCCGGCCTACCTGCTCTACACGGCGCTGAACCCGTTGGTCTTCCCCACCGAGACCGGGGTCTTCACCGCCACCCACGCTGCCTTCATCGTCATTGCCATCCTCACCACACCGCTGCAGTCCGCCGGTGAGGAGGTGGGTTTCCGCGGCCTGGTGCAACGCGCCGTCGGGGGCTGGTTCGTCTCACCGCGGGTGGCGCTGGTGATCGGCACGTTGATCTCGGCGGTGCTGTTCGCGATCGCCCACGGCGCCGGGGACATGTGGCTGAACGTCTACTACGTCGTCTTCGCGGTGGCGCTGACCGTCATGACCTGGCGAACCCAGGGGTTGGAGGCGGCCATCATCGTGCACGCCGCCAACAACACCTTCATCATGATCCTCAACTCCGCGCTCGGGATGGACTTCGACGGGATGTTCGATCGCGAGGCGGGCGTGGGCGGTCCGTTCATGCTCGTCGGGATGGCCATGTGCGTCCTGGCCACCGCGCTGGTGTGGTGGCGCACCCGCACCCCCAAGGCACGCGAGGCGATGCGGTTGCCCGAGCCCGTCACGCCCAATCCCTGGGAGGGTAGGAACCCGGGTTCATAGCCTGGCCCGATGGTGCCACGGCCCGGTCCACCGCGCTGCGCCGCACGCCTCGACCTGCCGGGATGGCCCCGCCGAGTGGTCCGGGGCGCCCGGGACCGGCTACAGGCCCTGCCACTCCGGTTTGGCCTGGAACGCCCGGCGGTAGTAGTCACCCAGTTGCAGCCGGGCGGCGGCGCCCTCATCCAGGAGCACACTCACGTGTGGATGGTGCTGCAGGATGCTGGCCGGCCACATCGCACTGACCGGCCCCTCGACCATCTGGTGCACAGCCTCGGCCTTGCCGCCACCCTGGGCGAGCAACACGATGTGCCGGGCCGCGCTGATGGTCGCCAGGCCCTGGGTGAGACAGTGGTGCGGAACCCGGTCCACGTCGTCGTCGAAGAACCGGGCGTTGTCGACGCGGGTCTGCCCGGTCAGGGTCTTGATCCTGGTACGCGAGGCCAGGGAGGATCCCGGTTCGTTGAACCCGATGTGGCCGTCGGTGCCGATGCCCAGCAGTTGCAGGTCCACCCCGCCTGCGTCGACGATCGCCTGCTCGTAGCGCGCGCAGGCCGACGGGATGTCCCGGGCCAGGCCATCCGGCCCATGGACCCGTGCCGGGTCCAGATCGATCCTGTCCACCAGTTCGGCCAGGATCACGTTGCGGTAGCGCTGCGGGTGATCCTGCGCCAGGCCCACGTACTCATCGAGCAGGAACGCACTGACCCCGGCGAAACTGACCTCCCCGGCGCGGTGTCGCTTCGCCAGCTCGTCGTAGACCCCCAACGGGGAGGATCCGGTGGCCAACCCGAGCACGGCGTCGGGTTTGGCGTCGATGAGGGCCACGATGGCATCGGCCGCCAGACGGGCCGTCTCCTGGGCCGGCTTGATCACAACTTCCATGCCGGAATTCTGGCAGGTCCCACGCGGCCCCACCTAACTCGTCGCCGCCGGGCTCCCCCGAGAGCAGCGGCATCGCGGTCGCGGCACCTTGCAGCGGGCCGCGCCTGCGCGAGCGCTCCGCTTCCCAGGGCGCTATCCTCGGCCGACGCGATCGAAGACGCTCCAGAACGTCCTTGCGCTCTCCGTATCGCCTGAGGTTCCCCGACACACTCAGAATCCGTTCCGTGACAACGCAAAGGATGCTCGATGTCGAAACGTAGATCCTCCCCGACCACGATCGCCATCTGGTCGTTGGTCATTGCCGGGCTGGCCGTGCTGCAGTTCCCCGGGATTCTCCTGTATCACGACGTGGCCGAGCCGCGGATCCTGGGGATGCCATTCATCTATGGCTTCAACCTGGTTGTCTGGGCGATCCTGTGCGTGGTGCTGTTCTGGGCCTACAAGGTGCACTGGGGCCGCCCCCGCCCGCACACGTCGGATGAGCGGTTCGAGGCGGAGGTGGACCAGTGAGCAACGCAGAGATTCTCGGACTCGGCGCGATCGCCGCCTTCCTCATGGTGCCGCTGATCATCGGGGCGTACTCGGCGACCAAGTCCGCGGGCACCGCCAGTGACTACTTCGTCCAGGGCCGGTCCATGGGGTCGATCGCGGTCTTCTTCACCGTCACCGCCACCTGGTGGAGCGCGTTCGCGTTCCTGGGTTCCAACGCCAGCTTCTATCTGGACGGCCCGCTGTACTGGACCGCCCTGGTCTGGAACATCTTCTTCGGGGTGATGTACTACTGGATCGGCAAGCGGGTCTGGTTCCACGGCAAGCGCGGCAACTACGTCACCGCCCGGGACTTCTTCGCCGACCTGTTCGGCTCCTCCCGTCTGGCCACCCTGGTCGCGGTGATCCTGGTGATCTTCACCCTGCCGCACCTGCAGATCCAACTCACCGGGGGCGCCTACCTGATGGAGGTCGCCTCCGGTGGCGCGCTGCCCTTCTGGCTCGGCGCGTTGCTGTTCTACCTGGTCATCATCATCTACGTGTGGGCCGGGGGCGTGCGGGCCATCGCCTGGACGGACATCTTCTACGGGGTGACCATCTTCGTGGGGCTGATCGCCGCCGGCATCTTCGTGGTCGGCGAGGTCGGCGGAATGGGCACCATGTTCGATGAGATCCAGCAGGTCCAGCCCGAGCACCTGATCCTTGCCGACGGACAGTGGATGACGTGGGTCGCGATGTTCCTCATCACCCCACTGGGTGCGCTGATGGGCCCGCAGATGTGGACTCGGATGTATGCCACGAGGAGTTCCCGGCTGTTCGACCTGATGCCGTTCCTGGTGGGGTTGATGGCGATCGCCTACATCGGTTCGATGCTGATCGGCAACACCGCGGCCGTGGTCCAGCCCGACGTCGACGAACCCGACCAGGTGTTGGCGGTGATGCTGCTCGACTACGCGCCCCTGGTGCTCGCCGTCGTGGTGATCGCCGCCGGGGCAGGGGCGGCGATGTCCACTGCGAACTCCCAGGTACATGCCCTCGGCGCCAGTTACACCATCGACTTCCACGAGAGGTACTTCCAGAAGAACCTGCCCGAACACAAGCGTGTGTGGGTAGGGCGTTGGGCGATCCTGGGCTTCTCCGCGATGGCCTACATCATGGCCCTGTACGTCCCCGGCCTCCTGGTCACGATCGGGCTGGTCGCCTTCGCCGGCCTGGCTCAGGTTGTGGTCCCCACCGTCGGGGCGTTGTTCTGGCGGCGGGCGAGCGTGGCCGGCGCCACCGCGGGCCTGCTGGTGGGCGTGATCAGCCTGGTCGTCTTCACCGCGCTCCCGGCCACGATCCCCGGACCCTTCTCCGTCGGTGGTGGCGGACTGCTGTCGTTGCTGCTGAACATCGTCGTCTTCGTCGGGGTGAGCTTGTTCACCAAGCCCCGCGATTCGCGCCTCCTGCTCAAACTGAGCCGGCGCAGGGATGACTTCGACCGGGAGCGGTTCAACGAGCCGGACCCGGAGGAGTTCGCCGACACCCTCCCGGATGACTCCCGTCGGTGGCCCTTCACCGAGCCGGGCGGCGGATCGGCCGGCCGGCCCGGAAGCGGACGATGACCATCGACCAGGTACAGAACGCCACGCACCAGCTCGACGTGCCCGCCTTCCTCGCCGATTTCCGTCACAGCACCACCTTCGGCGCGACCGTGGCCGGCGGGATCGACCGGCAGGCGGGCACGAGGGAGCACGGTGCGGTCCGGGACTGGTTCTGCTCCCGGGCCACAGACCTGGGGTTCGAGATCCGGGTCGACCAGATCGGCAACGTCTTCGCGTTGTGGTCCTGGGACCCGGGCGCGCCGTACCTGCTGGTCGGGTCCCACCTGGACAGCCAGCCCCTGGGTGGGCGCTTCGACGGCACCTATGGAGTGATCGCGGCGTTGCACGCCGCTCACGCGGTGGCCCGGGCGGCCACACGCGACGGGATCAGCCCCGGCCTGAACCTCGCCGTGGTGGACTGGTTCAACGAGGAGGGGGCCCGGTTCGCACCCTCCATCATGGGCAGTTCGGTCTTCGCCGGTCTGTTGGATCTGGATCGGGCGCTGGCCACCACCGACCCCCAGGGCGTCACCGTCGCCGAGGCGATCGGCGCAATCGGCTACCGAGGTGAAGCGGTGACGATCCCGGCGGGCGCCTACGCCGAGATACACATCGAGCAGGGACGGCGCCTGGAACAGTCCGGCATCCCCATCGGTGTGGTGCAGGAGAGCTGGTACACCCAGAAGCTCCTGGTCCGGGTGCTCGGCGAGCAGTCCCACACCGGCGCCACCGCGATGTCCGACCGGCGCGACGCCCTGGTGGCGGCCGCGCACGTGGTGCTGGAGGCGGAGCAGGTCACCGGCGAGTTTCCCTCGGGATCCATCGTGACGTCGGTGGGCAAGTTCGACGTGCGACCCAACTCCCCGATCGTGGTGCCCCGCCAGGTGGACCTGGTGCTGGACATCCGCGCCGACGACCCCGCGCACGTGGCGCGAGCCCGGGCGTTGTTGCTCGAGCGGATGGCTGACCTGGCCCGGCGCCGGAATGTGGAGATCAGCGCCGAGGACTTCGACATCCGCCCGGTGCAGCGCTTCCCGGCCGAAGGCGTGGACCTGGGCGCCAAGTCCGCGAGCGACGAGGGTGTGGAGTCGATGCTGCTGGCCACCATGGCCGGACACGATTCGGTCGCGATGAACAGGATCACCCCCTCGGTCATGCTGTTCGTGCCCTCGGTGGACGGGGTGTCCCACTGTGAGCGGGAATTCACCTCCGATGCGGACCTGGTGGTCGGGTTGAGGGTGCTCACCCAGGTCGTGCAGCGCCTGGTGAACCGGGAGATGGCCGAGGTGGCCCCGGCGTCCGGACCCTAACCGCGGCCCGCCGGCGCCAATGACAGCGCCGCGACCACGGCGATCTGCTCCTCCAGTTCGGCCACCGTGGCCGGCACCGGCAGGTCCGCATCCAGTACGTGCAGCACCAACTCGTCGGCGCCGATATGCACCGACAACGACCCGGGCATCAGGTTCATCAGGCTCGCCACCGCCACGCGGCCCGCCCCCGGCGGCAGTCGCATCGGGCATCGGACATAGCCCGGGTCCAGGTCCGGCCGCGGCGTCAGCGACCTGCGGGCCACGTCCAGCCCACCGTGCAGGGAGCGGCGCAGGAACCACCCGGTCAGCCGCACCAGCGCCCAGGTGCGCCGCAGCCGGCCGGCGCCGGGCCGGGGACCCCGGTAGGGCGCCAGCGCCAGGCTGGTCGCGACCGCGATCGGGACGACGACGGCGCCGTAGGCCCAGGTGGTCATGTCGCCTTCGGTCAGGACCCACCACAACAGGGCGAAGACCGCCATCCTGCGCACCAGTGAGGCGGCACGATGCCACCAACGGAACGGGGGTACCCGGTTGCCCATCATGCCCCCCACCAGGCCAGGATGACGAAGACCCCGGCCATGCCCAGGAACGTCAGTCCCGAGGCCCGCCACGTGGCCAGGTGCTGTTCCCCCAGGTTGAACCAGCGAGCCGGTGCGGGCACCCGCCGGGTGCCCACGGCGATGACGTCGCGACCCCGAGCGATCGACCGGCTGAGGGCCTGCACACCCTGACGGATCATGCTCGCCAGCCACTCCTCGGCGACCACCAGGTCCCCCGGTGGCACCGCCCGGCCGTCGGGGTGGGCGAGCCAGTCCGGCAGCGCCCGCGTCCCGGACAGGCGCAGTGCCAGCGCCGCAGCACCCACACCGGCCAGCACCGGCCAGCCCTGGGCCCACCAGGTGCCCAGGTCCCACCATCCCGGCACCGACACCTCGCCCCCGCCCGCTGCGGTCCACAGCACCAACGGGATCGAGGCGCCGATGAGTCCCACCCAGCCCAGCAGCATGATGTCCACCCCACGCGAGCCGGCCCGGCTGTGCCCCAGCAGCCACACCGCCCGGGCCAGCAGCACCGTGGACCCCATGCCCACCAGCACCAGTGCCGAGGCGACGTCGAGGCCGGCCACCAGCACGCCGTCGGCGGCTTCCTTGGCCGAGTACTTGGCCAGGTAGCCGCTGGTCCAGGGCAACCCGGCCAGGGAGAGTCCGGCCACCGCGAATCCGGCGATCACCACCACCCGGCCCGAACCGGCGCCGTGGGCTCCCCACAGGCCCACCCCGAAGAAGAGGGCGGCCTTGATGATCCCGTGGTGCAGGGCGTAGAGCACGGCCGCGGCCACGAGCACCGGTGCGCCGTCCGGGTCGATCAGGGCGGCCCCCACCAGCGCCGAGAGCATCCCCATCTGACTGATCGAGGAGTAGGCCAGCACCGCCTTGGTCTTGGCCTGCATCACGCCCAGCAGCACCGCCAGGTAGGCCCCGGCCAGGCCGCCCACCACGAACACCAGGCCCCAGGTGGGCATCGCAACCTCGCCCAGGGGCAGCATCCGCAACCACCCGGCGAGCCCGCCGGTGATCATCGCCCCGGACAGCACCGCGCTGGCCGGTGTGGGTGCCGCCGGGTGCGCCAGCGGCAGCCACACGTGCAGGGGCACCACACCGACCTTGATGCCGAACCCGAGCCAGAGCAGCGCCACGATCAGACCGGTGTGCCCCGATGCGGCCACCCGTTCGGCCGTCACCGCCAGTTCCAGACCACCGGCGCGCACCACCAGCATCGCGGCCACCAGCACCGCCGCCTCCCCGAGGACGGCCAGGAACAGGTAGATCCGGCCGGAGCGCCGCGCATCGGCGGTGCGGTCGTGGATCACCAGGGCATATCCCACCAGGCTCATCACGGTGAAACACAGATACAGGGTGACCACGTCCGCGGCGACGAACACCCCGGCGTTGGCCACGAAGCACAGCAGCAGCAAGCCACTCAGCGCCGATGGCCTGGGCAGATCGGAACGGGCCACCATGACCAGGGCCAGCCCGTACAACACCGCCGCCAGCACCAGGAGGGGCCGGCCCACGTCGTCGATCCGGAACGTGGTGCCCACCAGGAGCCAGTCCATCGCCACCTCGACCCCGTCCGGGGCGGTCGACCCCAGCCATGCTGCCGGGAGCACGGTGACCGGCGCCAGGGAGGTCAGCAACAGGCGAGACTTCTCGGCCAGGTGGTCCGGGAGCAGCCCGGCCATCGCGAGTCCCAGCGCCACCAGTAGCGGCAGCGCTGCGGTGCCGATCCAGAGCGCGGTCATGAGTAGCTCCTGACCGCGACGAGTTCCGCCAGCGACAGTGGCGAGTAGCCGAGACCGGCCAGCACCCCCACGGCAAGGGCGAAGACGGCCGTCAGCAGCGCCGGAACCAGGAGCGGCAGCGGGGCCTCCACCCCGTGGCGCTGGTGGGTATCCGCACCCTGCCAGGCGGCGCCCTCGTCCGGGTCCTTGAACCACAGGACGTAGATGATGGGCAGGAAGTAGGCGGCGTTGAGCAGGGTGGAGGCGGCCAGCACGCCCAGCACCCACGGCTGCCCGGCCTCCAGGGCGCCCACTCCGAGGTACCACTTGGACACGAACCCGGCCATCGGCGGGATACCGATCATGCCCAGCGCGGCCACGGTGAAGGACGCCGAGGACACCGGCATCCGGCGGCCCACCCCGGCCAGTTGGCTCACTCTCGTCAGCCCCAGCACCTCGGCGAACAGGCCGGCGCAGAAGAACAGGCTGACCTTCATCAGTCCCTGGTGCACCAGGTGCGCGATGCCCCCGGTGGTGGCGGTGACCGCGAGCAGGGTGGCGCCCAGGGTGATGTAGGAGACCTGGCTGACGGTGGAATAGGCCAGCCGGGCCTTCAACTCGTCCTGGGCGAGCGCACGCACCGAGCCGTACACGATGGTGACCCCGGCCAGTACCGCCAGCGGCGTCAGCACGCCCAGGTCGGAGGCCAGGTGCACCCCGAACACGTCGTGGACCACCCGGATGATCCCGAACACGCCCGCCTTGACCACGGCCACCGCGTGCAGCAGCGCACTGACCGGCGCCGGGGCGACCATCGCGATCGGTAGCCAGCCGTGCACCGGCACCAGCGCCGCCTTGACCGCCAGCCCGGCGATCAGCACCGCGAAGATCCCCACCGCCGTGCCGGGATCGGCGGCTGCGAGTTCGATGACCTCCTCGGCACCCCGGGAGCGGAACTCCACCGGCCCGGCCACCGCCGTCAGCCAGGCCACCCCGCCCAGCAGCACGATCCCGCCGGTGACGGTGTAGGCCAGGTAGGTGCGCGCTCCGCGCAGGGCCGCCTTGGTGCCCCGATGGGCCACCAGGGGGTAGGTGACCAGGGTGAGGACCTCGAAGAAGAGCAGGAAGGTGACCAGGTTCCCCGAGAGCGCGATCCCCACCGTGGCGGTCACGCACAGGCTGAAGAAACCGAAGAACCGGGACCGGTTCGCGGAAGTCTCCAGATACCCGATCGCATAGATCGTGGTGAGCAGCCACAGGAGGGTGGACAGGCCCACGAACAGCAGCGCCAGCGGATCGGTAATCAGCACCAGGTCCACCCCGGGCAGCAGTTGCTGGCGGTACTCCAGGCGCAGCCCGGAGGTCACCGGGGGCACCAGCGCGATCACCAACCCGACCTTGATGATCGCACCGGCCAGGTTCAGTGTGGTGCGCCAGCGCACCTGGTGCTCGCGCAGCCCGAAGATCACCAACCCCGGCAGCAGCGAGGTGAGCAGGATCGCCAGCGGAATCCAGCTGGCCTGGGTGACGGTCTCGTTCACGGGATCCCCCCGATGGGCAGCGCCGGGGCGAGAAACTCCGCCAGCGGCACCGCCAGCAGCCCGGTCCCCACCGCCACGACCGCGAGGAGCAGCGCGATCGCCGGCATCCGGGCCGGCACCGCCACCGGCTGCTGGCGGCCGGCCGACCCGGGTTCATCGAAGGTGGCTCGCACCACCCGGGCGGTGTAGGCGAAGGTGAGCAGCCCGCCCCCGAGCAGCGCCGCCAGCCACCACCACTGCCCTCCCTGGAGTGAGGCCTGGAGCAGTTGCCACTTGCCGGCGAACCCCAGCGTGGGGGGCATCCCGGCCAGGACCACCCCGGAGACAGCGAAGGCCAGCACCGTCCCGGGCATCCGGTTGACCGCACCGACCAGACCGTCCAGGTCATCCCCGCGGTGGGCCAGGGCGAGCACCCCGGCGGCCATGAACATCGCCGCCTTGGCCAGTGCGTGGGACAGCACCATCAGCAGCACCCCCACCCAGGCCGCCTGAGCGGCAAGTGCTGCCGGGCTGCCCGCCGGCGCGCCCAGGGACGGGGCGAGGTAGGCGAACAACAGGAAGAAGTACCCGACCTGGGCCACGGTGGAGTAGGCCACCACCGACTTCAGCCGGTCCTGCCGCAAGGCCACCACGTTGCCCCACACCACCGCGACGCAGCCCAGCACGCCGAGCACGGTCGGCAAGCCCGCCAACGGCGGGGCGGCGGCGTCGAACACCACGTACCAGACCCGGATGAGCAGGTACAGCGAGGCCTTGATGACCAACGCAGACAACAGCGGACTCACCGCTGACGGGGCTGCTGCGTGGGCTGAGGGTAACCAGGTGTGCGCCGGGAACAGCGCGGTCTTCAGCGCCATCCCCGCGGTGATCAGCACCAGGGCCACCGACGCGGTGGCGCCGGCGGTCAGCACCTGCCCGGCCCCGGCCATGTCCAGCGTGCCGGTCTGTGCATAGACCAGCGCCACACCGAACAGGTAGGCCAGCGACCCCAGCACCGCCACGAACAGGTACCGAAGGCCGGGGCGCCACGCCGAACGCCCACCGAGTACCACCAGTGCCACCGCGGACAGGCCCATCAGTTCCAGCGCCACGTAGGCGTTGAACAGGTGCGCGGTGACGTACACGGCGTTCAGCCCGGACCACAGCATCGCCACCAGGGGCCAGAACGCCTCGCTGCCGCGCACCCGCGATGTCCCGGTGGCGTACAGCAGCACCAACACGCTCACCACGGCCGTCATCGCCAGCATCAGGGCGCTGAGCGCGTCCACCCGCAGCTCGATCCCCAACGGCGCACGCCACCCGGCCATCCGGTACTGCACCTCCGCCCCGGAAGCGACGTCGAGGACCACCGCCACCACCATCGCGGTGAGGCCCAGCCCGAGGGTCACGGTGAGCCAGGGCCGCCACCGGGGCCGCACCAGCGCCAGGACCACCGCACCGGCGAGCGGGGCCAGCACCAGAGCGGGCAGCAGGCCGCCCATCAGCACTCACCCCCGGGCGCCTCGGAGCGACCGGACCCGGAGGGCAGTTCCCGAGATGCCCCCGGCGCCTCGTCCGGCTCGGCCGCGCCGTCCGGCCCCCGGCTGGATGCGCCCCCCGGCGCCTCGATCCGGCGGATGAGCACCAGCGCCAGCCCGGTCACCGAGACGGTGATGACGATGCCGGTCAGTACCAGCGCGTGCGGAACCGTGTCGGGCGGGTCGGTGCGTGCGGCGAGCGCCACCAACACCATCAGCACACCACCACTGGCGATGTTCAGGGCGATCACCCGGCGAACCAGGTCGGTGGTGGTGAGCAGTCGCACGATGCCCAGCACAGCCAGGGCGACCGCCAGGATCACGAACACATCGGAGCGCATCACACCCGATCACCAGCCGCGGCGTTGATCCGGTCCATCAGCACCAGCAGCACCGCCAGGGTGGCCCCGATACTGAGCATCAAGATCGCCTCCAGGCCGAGGATCACCCCGCCGGCCCAGCGCTCCCCCAGCACCAGCCAGCCCCCGGCCAGCGCCACGCTCACGGCCGCCAGCAGCAGAAACGCCGCCAGGCCGGCCAGGAGCACCGGGCGCACCCACCGCTCCATCGAGCGCCGCGGGCCGAGGCCGGCCAGGTAGATCATCAGCACCGCGCCGGTGAGCAGTGCGCCGGCCTGGAAGGCTCCTCCGGGACGGGTGGACCCCGCCACCAGCAGCCAACCGAGGAGCAGGACCAGGACCGGCACCACGACCCGCACCATCGCCCCCATCGGTCCGGTGTCCGGCACGGGCTCGGGCAACAGCCGCCCACCCGGCGCCAGGGCCAGGGCACCCAGCGCGGCCGCGGCCAGCACCCCGATCTCCAGCAGGGTGTCGTAACTGCGGAAGTTCAACAGCACCGCCGTCACCGGATGCGACACCCCGGTTGCCGCCATCTCCCCCCGGGCCACCGCGCCCGGGCCGGTGACGGTCTGCCACTGCCACACCGCACCGAGCAGGGCCATCGCCAGCACCGCGGCAAGTGCCCCGCCGAGCAGGCCGTACCAGGGGCCCGGGCGGTGGCCGGCACCGGCCAGGGCTCGCGGCGGTTCGGGGGTGGCGGTCACCGCGTTCATGACCAGCACGCCCGTCACCCCGGCACCGAGCACCGCCTCGGCGATCGCCACGTCCGGTGCGTGCAGCCAGGCCCACGAGACCGCCAGGAGCACACCGAACACCAGGAACATCGCCGCGGCATGCACCCGCGAACGGCCGAACAGCGCGTAGCCGGCAACCGCGAACAGGCCCACGGCCAGCACGACGTCGAAGGCTCCCACCGCTTCCATCAGCGCGTCCGCGGCCCGCGGCCGCTGCTGCCGGCCTCCTCATCACGACCGACCAGGTCATCATCCGGCGCAGCGCCGTCGTCGTCGGCCTCGGATGCCTCGGTCATCGCCGATACCGCGGCGACCTCGGACCGGTCGGCGAGCAGGTAGGAACTGGTGGCCGCGGCAAGGAGGGCGAGCAGCCAGATCAGCACGAGCTTCACCGCGACCGCCACACTCGACTGCAGCGCCAGGGCCGCCAGCACCAGCCCGAGGCCCAGGTTGTCGGCCTTGACCAGGGCGTGCAGCCGGTTGTTCAGGTCCGGGAAGCGCAGCAGACCCACCGTGCCGGCCCCGAAGAAGGCGCACCCGGCCACAGCCAGCACCACCGAGACCACGTCCAGGATCATCGGCGCGCCCGCAGGGTTCGGACCCGGGCCAACACCACCAGGGCGGCCAGTGCCACCAGGGCCAGCGCAGCATCGCGCAGTGCCGCCACCACCATCACGTGGGCAAGCACCGCCAGCACGGCGGTGGCGGTGGTGCCCATCAACAGCAGGGCCAGCAGCCGGTCGTGGTCGGCCGGCCCGCGCACCACCCGGACCAGTGAGACGAGCACGTTGATCACCAGGAAGACGACAGCCCCGTACAGGACGGCATCGATCACAGGGGTCTCCATGGTGGGGAGTGGAAGACGACGTAGGCGACCATCCGGCCGAGCCCTACCACCCTATGCGCCACCGCTCGGCGTGCCACCGGTGGGGACTCAGCCCGGCGGACCGGGCGGTCCGCCGTCGGCCTCTCCTGCGGCAGCCACGCCGGGTCGGACGGATGATCGGTCACGGTCGCCGGAATCGCGTGGACGCAACCGGCCGGCCCCGGAACGGGTGCGACGACCGGCAAGGGCCAACGCGACACTGATCGCCCCCAGCCCGACCAACTCCCACGAGGTGGGCCGTTGACCCAGCACCAGCAGCGCGATCACGGTCGCCGAAGCGGGCAACAGGGCGTTCAGCAGCGCGAAGGTCGCCATCCGCAGCCGTTTCAGGGTGACCTGGTCCAGCATGTAGGGGATCACCGAGGTGAGCACCCCAACGGCGACCACCACCACGAACACGTCCATCGACAGCGCCGGCCCCGCCCACGGCGCAGCGATCGGGGCGAACAGTACCGAGGCCACGGCGGTGCCCACCGCCAGGGAGGAGATGCCGTCCCGTTCGGTCACGATCCGGCCACCCAGCAGCATGTACACCGCCCACGCGGAGCCTGCCGCCAGCGCACAGACGATCCCGAGCAGGAGGTACCAGCCCGATTCGGCACCGGCCCAGTCCAGCCCGAGCACCGAGATCGCTACCACGCCGAACGCGGCCAGCACGATCGCCACCCGCTGCCGCAGCGTGCGCCCGCCCCAGGCGGCCACGGCGACCGGCCCGGCGAACTCGATCGCCACGGCCGCACCGAGCGGCAGGTACTCGATGGAGATGTAGAACAGCATGTTCATCGCCATCAGCACCACGCCGAAGACCGCGCTCTGGGCGAACGTGCGGCGGGTCCAGTGCTGGCGCCGCCAGGGTTGCACCAGCACCAGCAGGATCAGTGCGCACACCACCGAACGAAGCCACGCCACCGTGTGCGCGGGCATCAGCGGGTACAGTCCGACGGCGATCGCCGCGCCCAGGTACTGGGAGGCACCGGCGATCAGGAACAGCAGCGGCGCCGGGACCCGGTCCAGAGGGTTCCTCATGCCCATTCCACCTCGGTAGCCAGGACCCGGTGATCGGAGACGGCCAGCCGGTGCGATGCGGTGTTCGCGGTGGTCCCGCCCCGGACCAGGATGTGATCGATCTGTCGGAGCGGGGTGCCGGCGGGGAAGGTCAGCGCCTCGGGCAGGTGCCAGTCCGGGGCGATCTTGCGCACCGTGCGGGTGGGCAGGTTGAAGTCTCCGGCCACGATCGCGCGCCGGGCCAGCCCGTCCACGCCGGTGAGCAGGGTCTGCAACTGTCGCCAGGCCACCGGCGGCAACAGGGACAGGTGGGTACATGCCACCGCGAAAGGGCCGTCTGGGCCCTGCAGCACCGCGGCCAGCCCCACCCGGGGTTCGTGCACCCACCAGCCCGGCCGCAGTCCCTTCAGGGTGGGCAGGCGCTGCACCCCCTGGGGCAGCCGCGTGGCGAACCAGGCGGTGATCGGGAACCGGCTGGCCAACGCCACCCCGTATGCCGGGCCGGGATACTCTCCGATCGGATCGGCCATCCAGCGCAGCCCGCGCACGTTTCCGGCCAGCGCGGCTGCATACCGGTGGTGCGGCAGACCGAGGGCCTCGGCGATGACCGCCACCTGGTCGATTCGGTTGCTGCGGTTCTGGTACCTGTCCACCTCCTGCAGCACCACCACGTCCGTCTGGATCCCGGTGAAGGCGGCCGCCAGTTCGGGGCCGGTGGTGGGCACACCACCGGCCGATAGGCCCGACTGAATGTTCGCAGACAGCACGCGCAGGGGGGTCATCAGGTGGCCTTCATCAGTCGGTGGCCTCCGGGGCGAATCTCATTGCGACCGAGTTCATGCAATACCGGTCACCGGTCGGAGTCTGGGGGGCGTCGTCGAACAGGTGCCCAAGGTGGGAGCCGCACGAGGCGCAGCGCACCTCGGTGCGGACCATGCCCAGGGACCGGTCCTCGAGCAGTTCCACCGCGTCACCGGCGCTCGGTTGGTAGAAACTGGGCCAGCCGCAGTGGGCGTCGAACTTGGTCTCGGAGCGGAACAGCTCCGCCCCGCAGGCCCGGCAGGAGTAGATCCCCACCCGGTCCTCATACAGCAGTTCCCCGGTGCCGGGCCGTTCGGTGCCGGCCTGCCGGAGCACCTGGTACTCGGCGGGGTCGAGTTCGGCCCGCCACTGCTCCTCGGTCTTGGACACCTCGTAGTCGTTCTTCACCTCACGCATGCCTCTATCCTCGCCCATGATGGCGCAGGTGTCCCAGCGGACTGTCACGGCGTCCCAGCACATCGGCATCGCCGGGCCGGGCGCCCGCTATTCGTAGCCGCTGCCAAGCAGACGACGACGCAACTCCCGCCCGGCGAGTTCGGTGCGCGAGGTGGTGCCCGAGGCCGCCAGCAGCGCCGAGACGTGCACCGCGACCGTGCGCTGGGAGCAGCCCAGTCGCCCAGCGATGTCCCGGTTGCTCCAGCCCTCGACGAGGAGGTCGAGCACCCGGCGTTGGGCGGGGGTGCCCGGCACCGAGGGAGTCACCTGCTCCACCGCTGCTTCGACTCGCTGCAGTACTCGTCCGGGCCAGTGCCGCACGATGGTGCGGGCCTGTGCGAGATCCTGGGCGGCAGCGGTGTGCAGCCCGGTCCGGCCGCGTTCGGCAGCACGCACCAACAGGATCCGCGCCCGTTCCGGGGCCCGTTGCCGGGTGATGTCCGCGGCCTCGAACAGGTCGGGGTCGACCGGCCTGCCCTCCCGGTGGCGAAGTTGCACCTCGGCTGCCGCATGTAGCGCCGGATGCTCCAGCCCACCGGGCAGGGTCCGGTCCAGGAACGTCCGCACCTTCGCTGCCGGAAGACCGTCCTCCAGGGCCACCTGGGCGGCCAGCCACGCGCGGTTCGGCCGGGTGGCGTGCCCGGCGCGGGTAGTGCACCGGGTGTAGGCGCGCAGGGCGGCCTCCACTGAGCCCGCCCCCGCGGCCGCGGCGATCACCCCACCCAGGTAGGCGTACACGCGCACCCATGGCAGGTCCACCCCCACGCTGGCCGTGAGGGCCTGCTGGCCGTAGTGCCGAGCGTGGTCCTCCCAACCACGCTCCCAGGCCAGTTGGGCCGCCTTGGTCAGCAGCGCCACCTGTTCGTTGCGGTGTTTGTCCCGGTCGATGTCGCTGAGGGCGTGGTCCCAGGCGCGCGCCCACTGCCCGGTGTGGAAGCCCAGATCCACTGCCTGGCGCACGACCGTTCCGGGGTCGCGCAACTGCTCGCTGAGCACGCGGGCGCGGGACACCCAGATCCAGGCCTGCGCCTCCCCGTGCCCACTGCCCAGGGCCGCCTCGATACCGGCCAGCCGCAGCACCAGTGCTCCGGTGATGGCGCGGATGCGCGCTCCCACCAGCGCCGGATCACCGCTGGTGGCCACGGCGTCGAGGTCGGCCACGGCCTCGGCGATGGCCTCCTCGTTCCGGCGCCCGGCGGAGATCGCCCCGCCGCGGGCAAGGGCGTGGCTGACCCGCGCATCGGCCACCGCTGCACGTACCGCGTCGTCCCGCGCGGTCGGTCCTGCCTCGCCGAGCGGGCGGTCCCGTTCCGCCGGGCTCGGCTGCCCGGCCGCTCCGGGCTGCCCGGCCGACTCGGCCGCCAGCGCCAGGCACTGCGATGCGGCAGCGAGTGCCTCGGTAGCGCGTTCGGCGCGCACGCACGCCACCGACCGCTCGGCCAGCACCAGGATCTGGAGGCGGCGGTCGGCTCCGGCCAGTTCCTCGGCCTGCGCCAGTGCCGCCCAGGTCCCGGCAGCATCACCCAGGAGCCACCTGGCCCGGGCGTCCTGGAGCAACCGTGCGCACCGGGAATCGACCGACGTCATCTACGCATTATTGACTAGGTTCACATCACAGCGTCGGACCATCCTGGATGGCGTGAACGAGTGGGCACTGGACCTGCAGTCGCTACGACGCACCTTCCGTCGCCGCGGCCAGGTAGAACGCATCGCCCTGGACAACGTGGACCTACGCCTGCCCGCCCGCGCCTCGAGCGGGCTGGTGCACGGGCTGCTGGGTCCCAACGGAGCGGGCAAGACCACGATCTGCAAGATCGTCGCCACGGTGCTGCTGCCGACCTCCGGCCGCGCCCGCGTGCTCGGTCACGATGTGGTCACCGAGGCTGCCGCCGTGCGTCGCCTGATCGGGATCGTCTTCGGAGGTGAGCGGGGCCTGTACGACCGGCTCAGCGCGATGGAGAACCTGCAGTTCTGGTGCGCCATGCACGGCCTGGGTGCCCGGGCCGGGCGGCGGCGCTCGACCGAACTGCTGGAGCGGCTCGGCCTCGGCGAACGGGCGACGGAGAAGGTGGAGACCTTCAGCCGGGGAATGAAGCAGCGCCTGCACCTGGCCCGCGGCCTGGTCGCCGAACCGAGGGTGCTGTTGCTGGACGAGCCGACCGTCGGCATGGACCCGGTCTCCGCCCGCGACTTCCGAACCCTGGTCACCGAACTGCGGGGCGAGGGCCGCACGGTGCTGCTCACCACCCACGACATGGCCGAGGCCCAGGCTCTGTGCGACTCGGTCACGTTCATCGATCAGGGCCGGGTCCTGGGCACCGGCCCACCGGCGCAGGTCCGGGCCATGGTGGCCGGCTCCCAGCAGATCACGGTGGACGACGTCGACCCCGCTTCTGCGGAAGCGCTCACCGGCGCACTGGGTACCCTGCCCGACGCGGCCGAGCGGATCCACGCCGTGCACGACGCGCGCTCGGGCGTGCTGCAGATCACCGTCAGCGGCGGCGCCGAGGCCGTCTCGACCGCCCTGCGTACCGTGCTGGCCGCCGGACACACCCAGATCACCTCCGCTCCGCCGTCGCTGGAGGATGTCTACCTGGATCTGCTCGGGACCGATGCCGCCGGGCAGCGCCGCGGGATGGACGTGTGATCGGCCCGGCCCGGGCGGGTTTCGCCCACCAGGTGCGCATGATGCGGGGCACCCCGGACTGGTTCCTGGCGCTGTTCACCGCACCGCTGCTCACCGCGGTCTTCGTCTCGATCTTCACCCACGCCGGGCGAGGTGACCTGAGCAGTTACGGCGTGCTGGCTCCGGCGCTGATGGCGTTGTGGGCGATGTCGTTGCAGACCGCCGGGGAGTTGATCTCCCGGGAACGGGAGAACGGCTCCCTGGAGGCGTTGCTTGCCGCACCGGCCCCGTTCGCCGCGGTGCTGTTCGGCCGGATCAGCGCGGTCA
This sequence comes from Pseudactinotalea sp. Z1732, assembly GCF_049724975.1. Taxonomy (NCBI): domain Bacteria; kingdom Bacillati; phylum Actinomycetota; class Actinomycetes; order Micrococcales; family Cellulomonadaceae; genus Pseudactinotalea; species Pseudactinotalea sp. Z1732. The sequence continues at coordinate 185,104 of NZ_JBMPQC010000001.1, forward strand.
CGAGCATCTCCATGGTGGCCTTCGCCGAGTCCTGGCTGGTGGGCTGGGCACTGACCGGGGACCCGGTGAGGATCATCCATCCGGGCCTGTTCGTGATCACCGTCGCGCTGACCGTGGTGGCGATGACCGGGTGGGCCGGGGTGATGGCGTGCGTGTTCGTGCTGGCCCGCTCGGCGCGCACGTTCCAGAACTCGCTGAGTTACCCGTTCTTCGTGCTCGGTGGGGTGATCGTGCCGGTGGCGCTGCTCCCGGACTGGCTGACGTGGCCGGCCCGGGCGGTGTTCCTGTCCTGGTCAGCGGACCTGCTGCGCGATTCCCTCGCCACCGGTCCGGTCGACGCCGCGGCCCTGCGGCTGCTGATCGTGGCCCTGCTCGGAGCGGTCGGGTTCGTGCTCAGCCACGTGCTGCTCGACCGGACGCTGCGCCGGGTGCGGATGACGGGGAGGCTGGCTCATGCCTGAGCGCGTGCTACCCGGCCACCGGGTCCCCGGGCCGTGGGCGATCGTCCGGGCCGCCACCCGCACCGCATTCGCCGACATGCGCGCCACCTACACGCCGCTGACCTGGAGCGTCGGCTGGCTCGGCCGGATCCTGATGCAGGTGACGTTCTTCGCCCTGATCGGGCTGCTGCTCGATGACCCCGGGGCGGTGCTCTACCTGTTCATCGGCCAGGCAGTGATGGCGTGTGTGGTGGAGGTGTTCATGTCGGTGCCCTCCACCACCTGGGAACGGTTCGCCGGGACCATGGGGTTGCTGGTGGCCGCACCAGGGCCGCTGTGGCCGGTGTTCGTGGGCCGTTCGGTGCAGTGGCTGCCCAGCGGGATCGCCACCGCCGGTATTGCGCTTTTCGCCCTCGGGCCACTGTTCGGGGTGGGCTGGAGCCTGGCCGGTGCCCTGGGAGCCTTCGCGATGCTGGTGCTCACCGCGACCACGATGTACGCGGTGGCGCTGTTCGTGGCTGCGCTGGTGCTGCGCGGGCCCCGGTGGCGCAACGTGGCCAGCAACGTCAGCCACACCCTGGTCATGCTGATCACCGGCGTGACCGTGCCGACGCTCATCTGGCCGGCGTGGCTTCAGGTCGCCGGGCAGGGCCTGCCGATCACCCACGGGCTGGGCGCGATCCGTGATCTGCAGGCCGGCACCGCCGACGCCGGTTCGCTCGCGGTGGCCGCCGGCGCCGCACTGGGCGCTGGCCTGGTGTGGTTCGCGCTCGCGGCCGTGGCGTTCACCGCCTTCGCCGGGTCCGGCCGGCGCGACGGCAGCATCGATCTGCAGGAGTGATCAGGCCGGCGTCACCAGCCGCGACCGACGCGGTGCGGTGGCCCGGACCGCGGAACGCGGACCCGGTGATCCTGGCGGTCAGCGCTCGCGTTCCTCGTCGGGCAACTCCGGGTCGGCTCCCGGGCCCCCACTATGGGTCGGTTGCTGCTCGTCCTGGGGTGTGTCCCCATGCTGGGAGCCGGGCACGTTGTCCTGGTCCGCCTCTGGCTTCGGGCGGGAGGTCCCCTCCGATGTCATCACAGTCCTCCTCATTCGGGTGGCGCCATCTCAGGCTAGGTGGCCCGACCCGCCGCCGCGACTCGGGCCCGGAGAGTCCCTACCGGGCCAGACCGCAGCACTGTCGGTGGGCACCTGCGCCCGGTCGGACATCCCGTAGTCACGGCTGACCCCGGCGACGCGCAGCCGATAGTGGGCGAACACCTCGGTGATCCCGGCCCGTTGCGCGTCCCGGTGTGCGGCGTTCGTGCGCCACGTGCGCACCGCGTCCTCATCGCGCCAGAACGACAGCGACAGCACTTTGCCCGGGTCGGTCAGGCTCTCGAATCGTTCGATGGAGATGAACCCGTCCACGTCCTCCAGCTCGGCGCGCAACTGCCCCGCCAGGTCGAAGTACCGCTCTCGCTGAGCCGGTTCGGGCCATACTTCGAAGATGACCGCGATCATCCCAGAGCTCCCGGGGCGTGCGGACCGGAGACCGGCCGGGTGAAGAGGCGCTCCTCCGACCGGATGAACTGTCGTTGCCTGGCGAACTCGTAGTTGCGCCGTCCCAGCGGATCCTGCGCCAGTCGTTGCCGGTACGTCTCATAGGAGGCCAGGTCGGGGAGGGTGTAGATCCCGTAGGCAGTGGTCAGTGAACCTTCATGGGGAGCGAAATAGCCCAGCAGGTCGGCGCCCGAGCGGGGGATCGCCTCCCCCCAGGTCCGGGCATAGTGCTCGAAGTCCCCCTGCCGGTAGGGATCGATCTCGTAGCGAATGATGCACGTGATGGCCATGTGCCTCTCCTGGGTGGCTCGATGGGTATCGGTCCCTGCCGAGTCAACCCTGCGATGTTTCGGGCTGCGCCGAAGTGGTCATCGGTACCGTAAGAACCGTGACGTCCGAACGGCTGGTCCTCGTCGGCGCGATGCTGGCCGACCGCAGCCGGGTCGCCCTGCTCACCGCCCTGTTCGACGGCCGCGCGTACACGGTGACCGAGCTCGCCCGGCACGTGGGCGTGGCCACCGCCACCGCCAGTGAACATCTGGCCAGGCTGCGCGATGCCGCCCTGGTGACCGTGGAGCCCTCCGGGCGGCACCGTTACTACCGGCTCGCCGGACCCGAGGTCGCCGAGATGCTGGAGTCGCTCGGTGCCGACCCCGCCGCGGCACCACCCCGACCGCATCCCGCCGGCCTGGACCTGGCCCGCAGTTGCTACGACCACCTCGCCGGAGCGGTCGCCGTGGCCGTGTACGAGGACTGCGTCCGCGCCGGCTATCTGACGCAGGAAGAAGGGTCGGCGCTCCGGCTGACCACCATCGGGCGCACGTTCTTCGACGATCTGGGCGTAACGGCTGCCGTTGCCCGTACGGACCGGCCGCTGGCCCGGCGGTGCCTGGACTGGACCGAACGGCGTCCCCATCTGGGCGGACTTCTGGGTGCCGGCCTGCTCGCGTGGCTGTTGGCCCACGGCTGGGTGGTCCGCGGCGACAGACCCCGCACGATCCGGTTGACCAGGGCCGGCCAGCACCATCTGCCGAGCCACTTTCCCGGCGTCTTCAATGGCAGGCCCTGACGTCCGCGTGCCAGCATGAGCCCATGCGCCTGTGGTCACTGCACCCGCGATACCTGGATCGGCAGGGACTGCTGGCGTGCTGGCGGGAGGCCCTGCTGGCCCAAGCCGTGCTGACCGGACGTACCGTCGGCTACCGCGGCCATCCTCAGTTGGACCGGTTCCGGACCACCCCGGACCCTGCCGGCTCGGTCCGGTGCTACCTGCGGCACGTCGCCGACGAGGCCGACGCCCGAGGCTACCGGTTCGACCGCACGCGCATCGACAACGCACCTCCCGCGGAAGCCCCCGTCGCAGTCACCTCGGGGCAGGTGGAGTTCGAACGAGCCCACCTGCGGGCCAAACTCGTGCACCGCAGCCCGGCGACGGTAGCGACCCTGGACGCCGATGACCCACCGGACCCGCATCCGCTGTTCATGGTGGTCCCCGGTCCCGTGGAGCCCTGGGAGCGGGGCTGAACCGGTTCGCCGCTCCGCTCGGGCACCGGGCACAATGGTGCGCGGACCAACCAGGCGGGCCAGCCCCCTGCCACGAAGGAGAACTTGTGCGATGCGCGTCCTGATCACCAACGACGACGGGGTCTCCTCCCCCGGACTGACCGTCCTGGCCAACGTGGCCCATGAAGCGGGGCACGAGGTGATCATCGCCGCGCCGAACCGCCAGTACTCCGGATACAGCGCCGCACTCAGCGCGGAGAACGGCGACAACACCGCCGGCTACCCGTCCGGGCCCAGCAGGCCCCAGCACGGCTTGCGGATCTCGACCGCGCGCCCCCCGGGAATCTCCGATGACGTCGAGTCCATCGCCGTGCACGCCAGCCCGGCCGCGATCGCCTACGCCGCCGGGATGGGCGCGTTCGGGCCGCGTCCGGACCTGGTGCTGTCCGGGATCAACCTGGGACCCAACGTCGGTCCCGCGGTGGTGCACTCCGGCACGGTCGGTGCCGCCCTGTCCGCGGCGGCCCAAGGCATCCCGGCCCTGGCTGCCTCCAGCGCCTCGTTCGACCCCGAGCACTGGGACACCGCCTACCCGGTGATCGCCGAGGCCCTGCACTGGTTGAAGACCCACCCCCAGGACGGCCGGGTGCTCAACATCAACATTCCCGACGTTCCCCTGGAGCGGCTCCGCGGCCTGCGCCCGGCCGAACTCGCGACCTTCGGGACGCTGCCGGACACCGTGGACCGATCGGTGCGGCAGATCCTGTTCGCGCACATGGACGATAGCGGCGAGGCGCCCGCGACCTTCCCCGAGGGCACCGACGTGCACGAACTGATGCAGGGCTGGGCCACCTTGTCACTGATCCGGGCGCCCCGTCACGACGTGCACGATGCCGCACTGCCCGCCTTCGACGATCTCTCGTTCGCTCGGGGCCGCGCGGGGGTGGCGCGATGACGTGGTTGGTCACCGGGGGCGCCGGGTATATCGGTGCGCACGTCGTGCGAGCTTTCGCCGGGCAGGGCATCGGCACCGTCGTGATCGATGACCTCTCCAGCGGGCACGCCGCGTTCGTGCCGGAGGGAGTCCCGTTCGTCCGCGCCTCGATCCTGGACACCGAGGCGGTCCGCAGTGCCCTGGTGGAGCACCGGATCTCCGGGGTGGTGCACGTGGCCGCGTTCAAGTACGCCGGCGTCTCGGTGCAACGGCCGCTGCACACCTATGCCCAGAACGTGACCGGCACGATCTCGGTGCTGGAGGCGATGGCGCAGGCTCAGGTCAACTCGATCGTGTTCTCCTCCTCCGCCGCGGTCTACGGGACCCCGGAGGCCGAGCAGGTCACCGAGTCCACGCCCACAGCGCCGGAGTCGCCCTATGGGGAGTCCAAACTGATCGGCGAGTGGCTACTTGCCGACCAGGCCAGGGCCGTGGGGCTGAGGCACACGTCGCTGCGGTACTTCAATGTGGTGGGCTCCGGATATCCCGACCTTCCCGACACCTCCCCGCACAACCTGTTCCCGCTGGTCCTGGACGCCCTGGCCGCCGGCCGCACCCCGCAGATCAACGGCACCGACTACCCGACTCCGGATGGCACCTGCGTGCGGGACTACATCCACGTCGCGGACCTGGCCGCGGCCCACGTGGAGGCGGCAAAGGCGTTGGCGCAGGGGACCGCCCTGGAGCCGGTGTACAACCTGGGCAGCGGCACCGGCGTGTCGGTCCGGGAGATCATGGACGCGATGGCCGCCGGCACCGGGATCGACTTCGACCCCATCGAAGCGGAGCGCCGCCCGGGCGACCCGGCCCGGATCGTGGCCGATGGTGAACTGGCTGCCCGCGACCTGGGCTGGACGATGCGCCACAGCCTGGAGCAGATGGTCACCAGCGCCTGGCGGGCCCGCCAGCACCAGCCGTGACCCTACCCCGCTATCAGCCCCAGCCGAGGTCGTGCAGGCGCTCATCGTCGATGCCGAAGTGATGTGCGATCTCGTGCACCACCGTGATCGCAACCTCCTCGACCACCTCCGCCTCGTTGTCGCACAGGCGCAGCGTGGGGTTACGAAAGATCGTGATCCGGTCCGGTAGCGAACCGGCCGCCCACCACTCGCCGCGCTCGGTCAGCGGGACGCCCTCGTACAGCCCGAGCAGATCGGGTTCGCCGGCATCGGCCGGGGGTTCGTCCTCGACCAGCACCACCACGTTGTCCATCAGGTCGGCCAACTCGTCCGGGATCAGATCCAGCCCGTCGGCCACCGCATCCTCGAACTGCTCCAACGACATCTCGATCACGGCGCTGTGCACCCGCTCGCGCCGGTGGCAGCCTCCGTCGCAGCAGGTCCGCGGCTGGGACCGTTCGGCACCCCGGTCACAGGCCCCCGGCCACCGCGGCACCGGCGCGCAGCCAGGCGCGCTGGGTCTCCGCCCCCAGCGATTCGAACCGCAGCACCGATTCCACCATCGCCCGGTCATAGGGAATGGTGACCACCTCGCGCACCCAGCCGGCGAACCCGTCGGCGATCTGCTGCACCGAGGGATTCACGTCCTTCTCCCGGGCCTGGGAGACCACCACCACGGCGCCGTGGGCCAACCGGGCGCTGTGCTCATCACGCTGGCCCAGGGCCTCCAGCAACAGCGCACCTGCCTCGGCGTGCTCGGGCTTGGCGATCGTGGCCACGACCAACTGGTCGGCCTTGTCGATCATCCGCAACCAGTGATCGGCGGACTCATCGTTGCCGGAGTCGATGAAGATGAGCCGGTAGTAGCGCCCGGCCACGTCATGCACCAGATCCACGTCCTCCCCGGTGATGCGCTGCTCGGCGGAGAGCACATTCGGGTTGGACCGCAGTACGTCGTACTTGTCCGCGGCCTGGTGATGCACGAAGTGGGAGATGTCCCCGGCCTTGGCCGCCGGATCCAGCAGCGCGTGACCCCGGGGCAACAACTCCTGCACGGTGGCCTCGTGCTTGCCCTGCTCGGTGCGCCAGCCCAGCGTCCCACGCGTCTCGTTGTTGTCCCACGCCAGGGTCGCCGCACCGGAGTTGCGCGCGAAGACCGCCGCCAGCAGCGCCGTCGTCGGGGTCTTGTTCGCCCCACCCTTACCGTTGACCACCGCGATCGTGCGCACCCCGGGCCAGTGCTGGGAGACGGCGTTGACGTCGGCCCGCTCGGCCCGCTCGGCAGCGCTGGGACTGGTCCGGATACCGACCTTGGTCAGGGCACCGCGCACCCCCTGCGTCGCCGGGGCCTCGGCCTGCTCGGTGCGCAGGAACGACTCCCGCAGTTCCCGGCGCCGGGGGGAGGACTGGGCGTCGTCGCCGGATTGTGCGCTGCCGGTGTGGCGCATGGGGGACTCACGGTCCTGCACCGTCGAGCCCCCGGCGCTCCCGGGCACCTGCGCCGGCGGAGCGTAGGCTCCACCGGCGGGGGCGGGGACGGCCGGGACCTCCGGCAGTACCTCGGTCTCCTGTGCCCGAGCGGTGCTGCCCAACACATCGCGCAACCCGCCCACCTGTTCCGGCGCCGCCGGCGCCGCGGGTGCTCCGGGCTGGTCCCGGAAGGCGTGCGATACCGAGCCGGGCGAGAACGCGGGACGCACGGAACGACGTTCGGGGGCGGCTGGGGGCGCGAACGCCTCCGGTCCCGGCTCGACGCCGAGGCCCAGGTCGGGCCGGGCAGCCGGGTCCGCCGCAGTGGGCGCGGCCAGAATCGCCGGGTCCGCCGTCTCGGGATCCAGGGTGCCGGATCCGACGGCGGAGGCGGTGGCCGGCGAGGCCTCCTCGGCAGAGCCTGCCGTCGGGGCCGTGCTGTGGTCCTCGGCTACGGTGCTCATCGTTCCCCCTGCCGCCGGCGCCTCATCGATCACCTCCCCATCCGGGGTGACCACCAGCCGCCACCCCGTACCGTCCGGGTCCGTCAGGGTGACCTGTACCGGCCCACCGACGATCTGTGCCGCCAGGCCGGTGATGTAGTGCAGGGCCTCCGCCCGGGTATCGGTGAGGTCCCGGCCGCTCAGTTCGTAGGTGCCGCCGTTGAACACCACCACCGCGGTGCGCTCGGAACGCACCTGCGCCAAGACCTCGGGAAGCACGCTGTGCTCTCCGATCCCCATCGCTTACTCCTCAGTAGATCGGGTCACGTGCGGATTCCCCAGCACTCTATCGACAACCAGCAGCCGCACGCGCTTCGAAGCCGGCCGAACGACCCGTGACAGTTCGCAACCGCCCGGTTCCGGCACCGTCACCAGGGTGCGCAAGACCACACCGGGCCGTTTTGCCCTGCGGCAGTTGGGTACCGTATGCTTTCGGAGGTCTTGGGGCGCCGAAGTGCGTCACGGGCGTCCAGTAGGAACAGACCGGGCCCCCATCGTCTAGCGGCCTAGGACCCCGCCCTTTCACGGCGGTAGCACGGGTTCGAATCCCGTTGGGGGTGCGAATCGCAACAGGAGAATGTCCAGTACCATCAGTATCTGCAAGGCCCCGTAGCTCAGTTGGTTAGAGCGCCGCCCTGTCACGGCGGAGGCCGCCGGTTCAAGTCCGGTCGGGGTCGCGAGACAACAGGCCCGGCTCACCCGCACCATGGTGGCCGGGCGTTCGTCTCGGGGCTCTGTAGCTCAGTTGGTAGAGCGTTCGACTGAAAATCGAAAGGTCACCGGATCGACGCCGGTCGGAGCCACCTCGCGAGAACTGCGGCTTCACCCTCCGGGGTGGAGCCGCAGTCGCGTTCCGGGCCCGACTCGCCAGGTCGCGGCCTTCAGTAGCCCGCCCCGGCCGGTGCTGTGTCGTGATCGACGCCCAGGACCACCGGCGTGGAACGATAGCCAATGCCCATCCGGTCGATGCCGGCGTCGATCAGCCGCAGGAAGTGTGCGCGATCCCGGATCGAGCCCGAGCCCTTCACCTTGCAGCGCCCCGCGGCTGCGTCGAGCATGATCGCGATCATGTCCTCGGAGGCTCCGGTCTGCTCGTGCTGTGTCGTGCCGGTGAAGAATCCGGTGGAGGTCTTGATGAAGTCGGCACCGGCGGCGATCGCCGCCTCGGCGCCCGCGCGCACCTCGTCCACGGTGAGCGCGTCGGTCTCCAGGATGACCTTCACCTCCGCACCGGCCTCATGACACACCTCGGCGACGGTTCGCAGATCCTGCTCCACCCGATCAGCACGGCCGCTGCGTAGCCAGCCGTAGTTCGCGACGATGTCGACTTCCGCCACCCCCGCAGTGAGGACGTCCCTGGTCTGCGCGAGCCGTGACGGCGTGCTGGACAGACCGAACGGAAAGTCGACGACGACGCACAGTCCGGTGCTCGTCCCCTCGCACAGGGGCGCGGCGATCTCGATGGCGGTGGGGTTGATACACACCGTCCGGCAGCCGTAGCGGACGCCGTTGCCTACCTCACGACCCACGTCCTCCACCGTGAACTCGGGCTTGAGGACCGAGTGGTCGATGTAGGCCGCCAACTCAGCGACGGACATCTGCTCAGCGGATTTATCGGGACTCATCGGGTCTCCTGGGTCTCAGATTGACGCCAACGCTGCGCTGGCCTGCCCCGGATGCACGGAGCAACGGGTGGTTGTCTATACTTCCTAGTATCCTCAGTCTGGTCAAGTGAGACGGCGACCTTCCACTTCGCCTGCCCGGACGGAGCCCGCCGGGTCCTGTCATCGACACCGACGCCGGAGCCAGCCTCTGGGGGACATCACGGTGTCGCGGTGACCTTGGCCAGCCCGAAGGCGGTGTCAGGATCCTGCCCGAACGCCACGGCCATCCGTTCGGCCAGCATCTGGGCCCGGACCAGGCCCGCGAGCAGGCCGGGGAGTTCATCCTGCGGCAACTGGATCGTGCCTCCGGGGGCGACGAGCGCGGTCTCGGCACCACGCGCCTCGGCCCGGCTCAGCACGTCGGCCACGGTGCGTCGAGCGGCGGTGCCGACGGCGAAGCCGACCACGCTTCGTCCTGAGGTCGCGATGGCAACGGGCCCGTGTGCCAGTTCTGGGGCGCTGGCCGCATAGATGGGTAACCCCGAGGTCTCCATCACCTTGTGTGCCCATTCCGCCGCCAGCCCGCCCGTGACGCCTCTCCCGGTCCCGGCGACCGGCGGCGCCGAAGCAAGCCGTTCAACCGCCCGGTCGACCGGCACGGTATCGGCGAGCGCATCGGCGACCGCATCGACCAACGGCTCGACCACCACCTGCCTCTTGGCGCCGTTGGGACCCCCGCGCTGCGAGGCGGCCTCGATCCCTAGCAGCCACAGCAGCGCCACCTGGGCGAGCACCGTCTTGGTCGCCGGGATCGCGCGTTCGGCACCGACTCCAAGTTCCAACACATACGAAGCCTCCGACGCCAGCGCGCCGCGCTCGTTGACCAGGGCGACCACACGGCACCCGGCGGAGCGCAGCCGGCGCGCCGCATCGACCACATCCGGTGTCCGACCCGATTGACTGATCACGATCACCGTTGCCCCCGGCGCCGGCAGCGCGGCGGGCTCGGACAACACGGCGTCAACGCGTAGCGCCGGCACCGGAGCGCCCACCGCGCGGGCCAGCCATGGTGCCACCATGCTCGCCGCGTGAGCCGACGAGCCGCGCGCGAGGGTCCACAGGCCGGGCCCCGGGATCCCGAGGACCTGCCCCGCCAGCGCCTGGGCTACCTCGACGCGTCGATCGTCCAACCCGCGCAACCATCCGGGCTGATCGGCCATATCCGCGCGCATTCGTACCCCGGTGCGAGAATCCATCGACTCCCTCCTTCTGAACGTGTGAAGTCTGGTCTGACGCTACAGTCTTGTCTATACTTTTGGTGGTTGACTCGACGACGAGAGGTTCTCCCCGTGACTGCACATCGCATTGCCATGCTCGGCACCGGCCTGATCGGTGACTTCTACACCGCTACCCTGCATCGTGGTCGAAACCGCGATCGGGTCGAGCTTGTCTACTCCCGCACCGAGGAACGGGGTGCCGCCTTCACGGAACGCTGGGACGTGCCCCGATCGACGACGTCGCTGGAGGCCGCCTGCTCCGATCCGGAGATCGACACGGTCATCATCGGGCTGCCGAACGACATGCACGTCGAGGCGGTGCGGCTGGCCGCCGAGAACGGCAAACATGTCCTGTGCACCAAGCCTCTGGGGCGCACCGCGGCCGAGGCCAAGGAGATGCTCGACATCGTCGAGCACCACGGCGTCTTCGCCGGCTACCTGGAGGACCTGGTCTACACCCCGAAGACCCTCGCGGCCGTGAAGTCGGTCCAGGAGGGCGCGCTCGGGGACATTCTCTGGGTCCGCTCCCGCGAGACCCACCCCGGCCCCCACAGCGCCTGGTTCTGGGACGAGAACCGGGCCGGCGGTGGCGCGATCGTGGACCTGGGCTGTCATTGCATCGAGATCTGCCGCAACTTCATCGGCAAGGACAACCGGCCGGTGGAGGTGTTCTGCTGGAAGGACACCCTGGTCCATCCGATCACCGCAGAGGACCACGCGGTGGCCCTGATCAAGTTCGAGTCCGGAGCGATCGGCCAGTTCGAGGTCTCCTGGGCGTTCCGGGGCGGCATGGACCTGCGCGATGAGGTGTCCGGAACCGAGGGCACCATCTGGCTCAACCACTTCCTGCGCACCGGGTTCGACATGTTCACCACCGGCGTGGGCGAGGGCTACGTCGCGGAGAAGGCCGAGAGTGACAGCGGCTGGCTCTTCCCGGTGGGCGATGAGATCAACGAGCTGGGCTACGTCGACATGTTCGTCGACATGTTCGACTCCATCGACAACGGCACCACCCCGCAGGAGACCTTCTACGACGGGTATGTGGTCAACGCGATCATGGACGCCTGCTTCACCTCCTCCGACAGTGGTCGGTGGGAACCGGTCGAGTTGGTCGATTGGCGCGGGGGGTCGACGCCACGCATCTCCCGACAGGCCGAGTCGTTCGAGGGGCATCCGGTGATCAAGCGGGAGACCCTGCCCGACGGGCGCTCCAAGGTGCTCTACCAGCACAGCGAGAGCGGCGAGGTCATGGAGCAGGTCACCTCCTGATGCGCCGGTGCGGGGGCGGGTCGGTCCGCCCCCGCACCACCGTGCTGCCGCTCCGCGATCACCCGGGCGTCGCTACAGCAGCGGCACCAGCGGACGGATCACGTCCCGAGCCATGATGAAGCCCTTCTTCACCAGGTCGTCGCTACCTTCGAAGTCACGGTCCTCGTGCTCCACGCAGAGCACGCCGTCGTAACCCGCCCGGTACAACGCCGCGACGAACCTTGCCCAATCGACCTCACCCAGCCCGGGCAGCCGCGGCACCTGCCAACCGACGCCGGCGGACATGCTGCCGTTCTCATACAACCCTTCGCGGTCGATCTCCAGGTCCTTGATGTGGACGTGGTAGATCCGATCGGCGAACTCGCGCACCACCCGTTGCGGGTCGATCATGAGCCAGTGCAGGTGCGAGGGGTCGAGATTCAGGCCGAGGGTCTCGCCCTCGAAGTCCTCGAACATCCGGCGCCAGATGACGGGGTTGTAGGCCAGATTCTTCCCTGATGGCCATTCATCAGCGGAGAAGATCATCGGGCAGTTCTCGATCGCGATGCGTACGTCGTGCTCGGCGGCATAGGCGACGATCTCGGGAAACACCTGGAGGGCGCGGGCGTAGTTCTCCTCCAGCGACCGGGTGTGATCGGCACCGATGAAGGTGCTGATCATCGGCACTCCCATCAGGCTCGCGGCGCGGATCACCGCCTTGGTGTGCTCATTGGCCGCGGTCCGCGCACTCTCATCCGGGTGCAGGTTGTTCGGGTAGTAGCCCAGCGCCGAGATGCTGATCCCGAGGTCGGCGAGTTCGCCGACGATCTCCGTTCCGCGTTCGGCCGTCATGTCCTCGATGGGCAGGTGCGCGGTACCGGCGTACCGGCGCGCCTCCATCCCCGATTGGGGCCAGCAGGCGACCTCGAGCTGTTCGTAGCCGACCGAGGCGGCCCAGGCGGCGACCTCGGTCAACGGCGTGTTCTCGAAGGGGGCGGTCAACAGTCCGAGTTTCATCACGTGATCCTCTCCACATCGACCCATCGGTCCTGGGCCGCACTGATCCGAATCGCTTCCTCCACCGCCAAGGCCCGCAGGCCGTCGGTGAAGGTGGGGTAGGCGGGCTCCGCGCCGGGGCTTCCGGCTGCGACATCCTGGTAGACCCGCTCGAACAGGCCGCGGAAGGTCTCCCCGAACCCCTCGACGTGCCCTCCGGGGTAGAAGGTAATCTCCGCGGCGGTTTCGCTCAACGTGACCGGATCTCGGTGCTGCACCTCATTGGGCCGGTCGCGGTGGCCGATCCACAACTCATCGGGGTTCTGGGAAGCCCAGGAGAGCGCCGCCGTCGATCCATCGACCTCGAAGGACATCGAGTTCTTCCGTCCGGCCGAGACCTGCGACACGGTCATCGCCCCGCGCGCTCCCCCCGCATACCGCAACAGCACCTGGGCGGCGTCGTCGGTGTCGATCGGCACCGGCGTACCGGTGTGCCCGGCACCGGCAGAGAATGTCTCCCTTGAGCCCGACGGCTTGATCCGGGTGGGCACGAACGTGTGCAGTTGGGCGTAGACGGCCTCGATGGGTTCCCCGATCACCCATGAGGTCGCATCGAGCCAGTGGCTTCCGATGTCCGCCACCGCCCGGGTCTGCCCCGCCAGCGCCGTCTCCACCCGCCAGTTCCAGTCGGTTTCGTACAGCAACCAGTCCTGCAGGTAGTTTCCGGTGACAAGCCGGGGCGCTCCGATCGCGTCGGCGGCGACCATGCTGCGGGCGTGGTGGATGAGCGGATAGAAGCGCAGGTTGAAACACAGCGCATTGACGAGCCCACGCTCCTCGGCCAAGCCCCGCAGCCGGCGGGCGTCGGAGATGTTCGTGGTCAGGGGCTTCTCACAGACGACGTGCTTACCGGCCTCGATGACGGCGGCCGCCTGCTCGGCGTGCAGGTGGTTCGGGGTGGCGACGTGCACGACGTCGACATCGGAATCAAGCAATTCGGTCATGTCCCGGTAGGCCGGCACCCCCAGCCGGTCCGCCGGCGCCGCGGCGCGCTCCGGTGCCGAGCCCAGCACCCCGGCCAGGTGGCCACCGGCTCGGCGCACTGCCTCAGCATGAACCAGCCCGATGAATCCCGTGCCAATGACCGCTGCCTTGACCGGCCCGCCGTCGTCCGCCATCGACCCTCTCCTTGTTCTGCTAGTCCGAGCGCTGGCGGGACACCGCCACGTACGCCCACGCCAACGCGAGCACGATGATCCCGTAGACCATCTGCTGCACCGCCTGACCGGCGCCCAGCGTGAGCATCAGCCGGTTCAGCACGGTCAGCACCAGCGCCCCGACGACGGTGCCCCCGTAGCCGCCGGACCCGCCCAGGATCGAGGTGCCGCCGATGACGGCGGCCGCGATGCTCGGCAGCAGGAGTGAGTTCGACTGGCTGGGACCGACCGACCCGGAGGTGCCCGAGATGATCATGCCCGCGATCGCGGCCAGAACTCCGACGAGGGCGTAGGTGACGATCAGGACCTGCCACACCTTGATACCGGACAGGCGGCAGGCGATGGCGTTGTCGCCCACGGCATAGATGTTGCGGCCCAGGCCGGACCTGGCCAGCATCCAGATCAAGAACACCGAGATCCCCGCCCACACCACGGCGTTGAGCGGTATCGGGCCGATCAGCGTGCCCCCGCCGAGTTGCTGCAGGAGCCGCGGGACTACGGCGGAACCGGAGAGGAAGCCGCCGCTCGCCTGGCCCACGGAGACCACCCCGAGCAGGACGCTGGACATTCCGATCGTCATGATCAGCGGGTGCACCCTGAACACACCGACCCCGATGCCGTTGAGCAACCCGGCCCCGACTCCCACGGCGAGGCCCAGGGCCAAGGCGGTCGCAGTCCCGGCACCGCTCTGGGTCGCCACCACATACGCGGCGAAGTTCGCGATCATCGCCACCGACAGGTCGATTCCCCCGGTGAGGAAGGCGAGGGTCTGCCCGGCGGCGAACAAGGCCAGCGGGCAGGCCAGCAGCAGGATCGAGCGCAGACCCCGGACGGTGAACAGGCTGGGATCCAAGGCTGCGGTCACGAGGTAGAACAGCACGAAGACCACGCTGAGCACGATGATCGGATGGTCGGTGAGGTAGTTGCGAGCGCGTTCGGTGCCCGTTGGGCCCTCGCTCGCGGCGGCTGCCTGCGGGGTGGTGGCGGCGCTGGTCATAACTTCCTCCGCTTCATCTCAAGGAAGCCCCCGAGCATGACCACCACGATGATGATCAGGCCCTGGAGCAGCGTCGCGATGTTCGAGTTGACGCCCATGCTCAGCAGGATCGAGGGGATGAGGGTGAGGACGAACGCCGCGAGCACCGGTCCCAGGAGTTGGCCGCGGCCACCGGCGAGCGCCACACCACCCAGCACGACGGCGGCCACCGAACTCAGCAGCGCCCCGAGGGCGACCGTGCCCTGGGGGCTTCCGCTACCGAGCAGGGCGGTGGTCACCAGTCCGGCGAAGCCGGCGAATACCCCGGAGATCAGGTATGCCTTCACCCTGGCTCGCTTGACGATGACACCGGCCAGGAACGCCGCTTGCCGGTCGCTGCCGATCGCATAGGTTGCGATCCCCGACCTGCTGTACCGGAACGGCAGCCAGATCAAGCAGAAGACCGCCGAAAGCCACAGCAACGAGGGCCAGGGGTTGGAGAATCCGCCGACGATCATGTTCGCGAAATCCGGGTTGGCTCGCCCTCCGGGCCCGCCGAGGATGAACAGGGCCAGCCCCACGAACGTGAAGTGCAGCGCGAGGGTGACGACGATGTCGGGCATGCCCGAGACCGTGATGATCCAGCCCATCAGTCCCGACAGCAATGCTGTGCCGATGATGGTGAGGATCGCCACGACGATGCTCATCGCGAAGGAGGAGTCCTCCATGAGCAGCGCTGAGACGCAGTTCGCCAGCACCATCAGCGCACCGACCGCCAGGTTGATGCCTCCGGAGAGGACCACCACGCCCTGCGCCATCGCCAGGAAGGCGAGCATCAGGCCGCCCGCGGCCAGCGCGCGCACCTCGAATCCCCCGAAGTTCGCCACCTGGGTGGAGCGCAGGACGATCATGCCGACCAACAGGAGCGCCAACCCGACGACCCAGCCGTTGCGTTGCCGGAAGCGCGCGGCTGCACTGGAGGGTTTGGGCACTGTGGTCTGTGGCGCGACCTCGGTCACGTTCCCGCCTCCGATGCCTCGACGAAGCCGTGGGCAGCGCGCAGGAGTGCCTCTTCACCGGCGTCGGCCGGCAGTTCGGCGACGACGCGCCCGCGGTAGAGCACCAGGGCGCGATCACAGACGAGTTCGATCTCGCGCAGTTCGCTGGTGTACATCACGATCGCCGCCCCTTCCTCGGCAAGGTCACGAATGAGGTCATATATCTGCCGCTTGGTTCCGATGTCGATACCCCGGGTCGGGTCGAAGAGCAGCAGCGTTCGGAATCCCTCGGCGAGCCACCGACCGATGGTGAGCTTCTGTTGGTTTCCGCCCGAGAGGCGCCGGGCCTGAGATGCCGCCCGGGTATCGATGGAGAGCCGATCGATGGCTCCGTTGACAGCGCGGTTCTCCTTGCGGCGGGAGATGGGCCCCCACCGCCAGAAGCGCGCCCGGGAGGGCAGCGCGATGTTCTCCCGGATTGAGCGCTTCGGCAGGATCGCCAGCGTGCGGTCAGCCGGGACGAGGGCGACCCCTTGGCTGATGGCCGCGGCGGGGTGACGCGCGTTCAGCCGTTCCCCATCCACCACGATCTCGCCGGCGCGTGGGCGCTGGGCACCGGCAAGCACGTCGAAGAGCGCCTCTTGCCCCTGACCCTCCAGTGCGGTGATGCCCACCACCTCACCGGGGGTGACCGAGAGGTTCACATCGTCCAGGATGTCGCCGGCGCTCAGCCCGCGGACCACCAGGGACGGCTCGTGGATCTCGGGCCGTTCGGCTCGCGATCGCCGTCCCTGCTCCTGTTCGCCGGCGGCACCCTCGCCAAGCATCGAGTTGACGATGCGCTCCTCGCGTCCGTCCTTCGGGGCGAAGGACGCCACGTCGCCGCCGTCCCGGAAGACGGTGCACATGTCGCAGTGCTCGATCACCTCTTCCAGTCTGTGCGAGATGAACAACACCGAGCCGCCGGCGGCCGTTTGGCGGGCCATCACCTCGGTGACCTTGTCGCTGAGGTCGGAGGGCAGTGCCGCGGTGATCTCATCGAGGATGAGTAATCGAGGCTGATGCGAGAGGGCCCGGGCCAGGTCGAGCATCCGCAGGAACGGCAACGGCACCTCGCTGACCCGTTCGGCCAGGTCCAGCCCATGGATGCCGAGCCGCTCGAGTTCAGCGGTCACCGCGGCCGGGTCGGTACCGGTGAGTCTGAGGTTCGCCCGGACCGTCAGGTCCGGGATCATGGCGGGGTCCTGGAAGACCGAGGCGATCCCCCGTTCGTAGCCCTGCGCCGGAGAGCGCAGCGCGACCGGCTTCCCCTCCATGGTGATGCTCCCGGCATCCTTGGTGATGACACCGGTGAGAATCTTGACGAACGTGGACTTTCCGGCGCCATTGGCTCCGAGCAGAGCATGGGCTTCACCGTGCCGAACCGTCAGGTCCGCAGACCGGAGTGCACGCACCGCACCGTAGGACTTGGCCACGGCTTCGGCATGCAGAAGTGGTTCAGCGTCCATCGCGTGCGATCATCCTCCCACGTGGGCGTACCGGACCTCGCAGATGTGCCGGGAACGAGGGTGAACTCGTTCCCGGCACACCGTGCGAATCGGTGGCTCGATCAGCCATCGCTGGGGCCGTCGCAGGCATACAGCTGCTCGCGCGTCATCTCCAAGGGGTAGTCGATGTCGATGGCGGCGCTGGTGTCCGGTCCGCGGTCCGGGTCGAAAGCGGCTTCCATCTCCTCGGCGGCGTTCTCCATCGTCCAGAGCGCCGGGGTGAGCATCGTGGTCTGATCGACGTCTTCGCCGTTGAGGATGCGTAACGCAACGTTCGTACCGACCGCACCGATGACGGCGGGGTTGGTCACCACGGCGCCCGGGGCGCCGTCGATGAGCTGGCCGACGAATGCGCTGGAGTCCTGGCCGGTCACGGGGACCAGGTCCTTGCCGACCGACTCGATGCCGTTGACCACGGTGTAGTCCGCGCCGGTGGTCCACACGCCGTCGTAATCGCGGGCGCTGAATTCCTGGACCGCAATCTCCCCGCCCAGGGTGTAGTCCCAACTGGTCCACACGGTATTGAGGTTGATGTCCGGGTAGTCGGCCAGGGCGGCCTCGACGCCTTCGTGGCGGTCGGTATCGGACTGGACGCCCTCGATCCCCCGCATGTACAGGACGTCGCCCGATCCGCCGATCTCCTCGGCGAGCCACTCCATCCCGATCCGACCCCACTCGACCTGGTCGTTGGTCACGATGTAGGCCTCCGGGGTGCTGACGGACGCGTCCACTGCGACCACGACGATGTCCTGGCTGACAGCCTCTTCGATGATGCCGTTGAGCTGCTCGGGATCGGAGGGATTGACGACGATGGCGTCGACGCCCTCGGAGATCAGCGTCTGCAGGTGTTGCACCTGCTCGGTCGGCCCGGCGTTCTCGGAGAACACCACGACCTCCGAGACCTGCCCGCTGGCCAGGGACTCGGCCTGGATCGAGCAGATCATCTGCTCCCGCCAGCCGTTCCCGGCCAGTGTGTTGCTGACTCCGATCACGTAGTCACCGCCACCGGCCTCTTCACCTCCCTCGTCGCCTTCCTCCGTTTCGGCACTGTCAGTGGCGGGGTCGGTGTGGCCATCGCCGTCACCGTTGCTGCCGTCACCATCGCCGTTGCCGCAGGCAGCTACGGTTAACGCGAACGTCGCGGCAACCGCCGCGACCTTGAATCTTGCGGAACGCTTCATTGCGGATGCTCCCTTTCCCGGACCTTTCCGGGTATTCGGGGTGGTTGGCTCCGGATCGCAGCACCGACCACCTTGATGTCTGGCGTACCTGTCGAGAATGCTCTCACGCACTGCCGAACCTGTATAGACATTATGACTTTAACCATGTGCCAGGTACCGGTCAAGCGACGAGACCGATTCGTGACGGAGGGCAGCGCCGACGGCGCCTCCGGACGGTGGAGCGAGCCGCGGCCGGCATCACGATAGTCGGTACGTGACCGGTTCAGGGTGCCGCGTCCGAGGCCGCGACCGCCGCCCCTACCGCTCCAGCGAGGGGTCCCAGTTCTGCCGGCAGCACGCGGTAGGTGTCCGGCGGCACCAGCGGTGCACGCGCTCGCAGTTGCTCGACCAAGGGCTTCATCAAAGAGTCCCCGGCGAGCGCCACGCCGCCACCGATCACCACCACCTCGGGGGTGAGCACGGTGACCTGGTTCGCCAGACCGAGGCCGATCCAGGTCCCGGCCTCCCATAGTGCCGACCGGGCCCGCGGATCACCGCTCGCGGCGGCAGCGGCAGCGTCGGCAACGGTGGCGTGCCCTGCTGCCACGGCGATGATCTCCGCCCGCGCCAGCGCCTCCAGGCACCCACGGTTGCCACAACCGCATGGCGGCCCGTCGTGCATCAGGACCTGATGACCCACTTCCCCGGCATTGCCCGAACTACCGGTGAACAGCCTCCCGCCAAGGACCAGCCCACCGCCGATGCCGGTGCCCAGCACGATGCCCAGCACGTCGTCGACCCCCCGAGCCGCACCGAGCCGGCTCTCCGCCAGCACGAACGCGCGAGCATCGTTGATCATCTCGATCGGGCGTCCCGCAGCCACCTGCAACGGCCTGGTCACCGACACCCCGCGCCAATCCCCAGGGATGTTGGGGACGACGAGCCCGAGCCCGGACTCGGGGTCGATGTGGCCGGGAAGGGTGACTCCCACCCCGCGCACCTCTGGGTTCCGCGCGACCCAGCCGCCGATCAACCGCGCACATGCGGCGACCGTCCGGTCCGGGTCGGTTCGGTCGGTCGGCACAGTGGCTTGCTCGGTCACCGTCCACTGGGCGTCGTCGACCATGGCGACCTTGGTCATGGTGGCGCCCACGTCCACCCCCAGCCAACGCGCCATCAACGGCCCCTATCGTTCAGGAACCGTCGGAACTCGTCGGGGAAGCCGGCTGCCCACCGGTACCGCCCGGGACGCCCAGATCCGGCACAACCCTGCCGTCCAGGTGCGTCGGGTCGGCGTTGCGTCGCGCGGCACCGGCTCCACCAATGGCGCGCGCAACACGCTCGGCATGCTGATCGTAGGCTTCGTCGAACAACTGAGCCGAGCGCTCCGCGCCCACCACCGAGGCCGCAGTCAGCACCGGAGGGCGGATGCCACGCTGGACGAGCAGTTCGGCCGTCTGCGCCTTGAGTTCGTTGACGACCGTGATCGTGGCGGCAGTCGAGCCCGGCCCGACCGGTTCCTCAAGCCCGGGTACGGACACCAGTGCATCTCCGGGAGGTGTTCCGATGTCGATGACGAGGTCGGCGAATCGTGCCAGGTGGTCGGCGCTCGGATCGGCCGGTGCCGCAGCCCTGGAGGTGACCGCAATCGTCCGCAAGCCTCGTCTGCGCGCACCCTGGGCCATCTCCATCGCCACAGCCGACGTGCCGGAAACGCTGAACACCACCATCACATCCCGCTCACCGAAGGCAAAGTTGGACAGGATCACCTCGGCGAGACCCGGGGTCCGCTCGATGTACATCGCTTGCCGCTGGCCGTTGGCGCCGACGACCTGGGTATGGAACGTCGTCGACAGCTCCACGATGGGATGGAAGCCGGGATAGGAGCCGTAACGCGGGAACATCTCTTCGACGGCGATCCGGGAGTGGCCGCTGCCGTACATGTGCACAAGCCCGCCGGCCGCGATCGCCTCGCAACTCCATCGGGCCGCATTCGAGATCGCGTCCGCCTGCGTCCGCTGGACCCGGCGAATGAGGTCGATCGCACGCTCACTCCAGCGCCCGGCCACACCACTTTGTGTCACCATACGTCCAGACCTTCCTTCATAGTTGTATAGCCAACTATACGGGCGCCGAGAAGCCTATGATGTGGGACATGAGTGGTCAAGCGGTGCGACGTCAGCGTCCTGCGGCCCGCTATACCGAGATCGAGAAGTGGCTGCGCGAGCGGGTTCTCAACGGGGCTCCGGGAGACCCCCTGCCCTCGGAGACCGAACTCGCCACGCAATTCAAGGTCAGCAGGATGACGGCGCGGCAAGCGGTGCAGAATCTCGCAATCGATGGGCTGGTGCGACGCCAGCGCGGCTCCGGTACTTTCATCGCTCCCCAGCCGATGCACCGCCACAGCGGTGCGCTGATGAACTTCTCCAGCGACATGCGCCGTCGTGGGAAGCGGGCATCCTCGCGGCTCCTGGAGGCAAAGCTCCGGGCGCCGACCGCGGCCGACGTCGAGGCACTGCGCCTGGAGAAGGGCAGCCGGGTGGTGAGCCTGTCCCGGCTCCGGCTCGCCGACGGGGTCCCGATGGCGATCGAGAACGTCGTGCTGCCGTCGAGTTGCGCACCCGTCCTGGCCGAGGATCTCGAGAACGGGTCGCTGCACGAGGCGCTGGTCGCCCTGGGCCGGGTTCCGACCACCGCGCAATGCTGGATCAGCGCACGCACCGCCACGGGTGCCCAAGCCCGCCTGCTCGACATTCCGCCGCGCTCGGCGCTGTTGGTGGAACGGCGCATCATCGTCGATGCTGATGACGTTCCCCTGGAGCATACCGAGAGCGCCTACGTCGCCGATCGGTACGTCATCGATGTCACCTTCTCGGTGGGTGGCGTGCTACCCGGCGCCGCTGAGCCGGCGGTTGGTCCGTCAGGGACCTCGGGGTCATGACGTCGACGTCACCGACCAGCCGCCATCGACGGCGATGACCTGGCCCGTGACTGCGGCGGCCTCCAGAACCGAGCACATCACCGCTGCGACATCGTCGGGGGTGAGCATGCCGCCGGCGAGCGGCTGCTTGCGCCGTGCGAAAGCACTGATCTGCGGTGACTTCGCCGCGCGTCGGGACATCGGGGTGTGCACCAACCCCGGGGCGACCGCGTTGATCCGGATCCCGTCGTTGGCGTAGGCAGCCGCAAGCGGAACGACCCAACCACTGATCGCAGCCTTCGCAGCGGCATAACCGTGCGTGGTGAAGTCCTCGGGCTGGGGCGAACTGGCCAACACGCTCGAGGTGAGAACGATCGACCCGCCCTCCCCACGCATCCGCCGGACCGCCTCACGGACGGTGAGGAACGTCGTCGTCAGGTTCAACTGCAGCGCCGCCTCCCAGGACGCCAGCGACATCGCGTGCAACCAGCCGTCTCCCTGGCTGCGGGCGCTACCGCCGGCCACCGCGACCACCCTGCCGATGGTGCCCAGACCCCGCTGCGCCGCGGTGAAGGCGTCCTCGGCCTGGTCCTCGCTCTGCAGGTCCGCCACGGCGTATCCGACGCCGGCGGACCCGAGGCTGGTGGCAAGGTGCGCGCAGGAGTCCTCATCGCGTCCGATGATGAAGACCGGCCGCCCCTGACCTGTCAGTCGTGCTGCCACTGCGGCCGCGATCCCCGAGGACCCGGTGATCACCACCCCTGGGAGAACGGGCATCGTCACCACCCTCTTTCATCTAGGCACCTTGCTCCCTATAGTCTAGACAACCACGAGTCCTGAGGCTAAGGAAATGTGATCGCAGTGGCAGCAGACCTTTGGGCCCAGGTGCCCCAACTCGAGCGGGTCGATGTGGTCGTCGCCGGGGCCGGCTCGGCCGGTTCGACCGCAGCCATCGCGGCAGCCCGCCAAGGCGCTTCGGTACTGCTTCTGGATAAATTGCCGTTCCTGGGCGGGTCCAGCACCGCGGTGCTGGATACCTTCTACGGCTTCTATTCCCCTGGTTCCAGTCCGCGGCGGCTGGTCGGCTCCATTCCCGGCGAGGTGGTCGACCATCTACGCACCCTGGGTCCGGTGGTGGAAAGACCCAACACCTACGGCGCCGGTACCGGGGTGACGTATCACGCCGAGCATCTCAAGGTCACCTGGGAGACCATGGCGACCGAGGCCGGCGTGCGCGTCCTCCTGCACACGATGGTCCAGGACGCGAAGGTCATCGACGGACGCCTCACCGAACTCCTGCTGGCCACGAAGGCCGGGCTGCGACGCGTCAGCGCCCACACCTTCGTGGATGCCTCCGGTGACGCCGATCTGTGCCACTTCGCCGGTTTCGGCTACGAGACGGCCGGAGCGGACTCACCCGCGCAGACCCTCACGACGACGTTCCGGATGATCAACGTTGATCACGAGCAACGCCGCTCGATCGACAAGGAGGGCCTGCGAGCGCTCATGCTCGAGGCAGCCGAGGACGGATACGAACTCCCGCGCCGGGACGGCAGTGACCACATCACCCCGGTTGCGGGCATGACCGCCACGGTGATGACCCGGCTCGACTCGGTGCAGCGCGATGCCGATGGCCAACTGCGCTCCGTGCTGGAGCCCGAGCGGCTGAGTGCAGCGGAACTGGCCGGGCGCCGTCAGGCCCTGGAGTACGTGCGATTCCTCGTCGACCGCGTCCCCGGCTACGCCGATGCCGCCCTGGGCGCTCTGAGCACACAGGTGGGTATCCGCGAGAGCCGGCGCGTCTACGGCGACTACCGGGTCACTCGCGAGGACGTCCTGGGCGCCCGGCAGTTCGACGACCAAGTGGCCCTGTGCGGTGCCCCGATCGAGGACCATCACTCCGGCGATGGCACGGCATGGGCGTACCTCCCCGACGGCACCGCGGTGGGAGTGCCGCTGCGCAGCCTCATCGTCCGGGACGCGCCGAACGTGCTCGTGGCCGGACGCTGCTTCTCGGCGACCCACGATGCCCACGCGAGCATTCGTTCCATGGCCCAGTGCATGGCGATGGGACAGGCTGCGGGCACCGCCGCCGCGCTCGCGGCGACAACACCCGGACTCAGCGGGGATGTGCGAGAGGTTGCGCCGCAGCAGGTCCGCGCGGTGCTGCGCCGGGCAGGAGCCGTTCTGGAACTCGACGAGGCCCGGGAGGTCATGCCATGAGCGCCGGACCGGGGCCCACCAGCCCGCAGTCCAGCCCGCCCGGCGCGGGAATGGTGCGCACCGTCACCGGCGACGTCCCCGCGACGGACCTGGGGCGCACCTACGCCCACGAGCACCTCGTCCTGCACAGCGCGCTCATCGCCGCGGGCTTCCCGCACATCCTGCTCGACGACGTGGATCTAGCCGTCGATGAGGTCCGTGCCTGTGTGGCGGCCGGCATCGCCACCATGGTCGACGCAATGCCCTGCGCATCAGGCCGGGACGTGGTGCGACTGGCCGAAATCGCGCGCCGCAGCGGCGTACGCGTGATCGCCGTCACCGGGGCCCACCATGAGCGCTACTACGGCGCGGAGCATTGGACCGCGCAGTTGGATCCGGCCGAAATCGGTGAGCTGTTCGCTGCCGACCTGCTCCTCGGGATCGACGCGTTCGATTACACCGGGCCAATCGTCCGCAGAACTTTGCATCGGGCCGGCGCGATCAAGGTGGCCACCGGCGGGCCGGAACTCAGCATCCGCGATCGCACCCTGATCGCCGCGGCCGCCTACGCCCACCAGCGCACAGGTGCTCCGGTGCTGACGCACTGTGAGGGCGGCACCGGCGGGCTGGAGCAGATCGAGGCGTTCGCCGAGGTCGGGGTGCCGGCGGGCGCGCTGATGCTCTCCCATGTCGACAAGGTGACCGACCCGGGCTACCACGCCGAGTTGGCGAGAACCGGCGCCTGGCTGGTGTACGACCAGGGACTGCGCCAGCACCGTGACGAACTGCCGGCGACCGCCGGGCTGATCAGCCGTGCGACCGAGTCCGGCTACCTGGACCAGGTGCTGCTGGGCACCGACGGCGCTCGGAGGGACCTGTGGCGCGGCTACGGCGGCGAACCCGGTCTGGACTGGCTCGCCGGCCAGTTCCCGGCCCGCCTGCGCGCGATCGGGCTCGACCCGGAACAGATCGATTCCCTGTTCGTCAGCAACCCGGCCCGGGCTCTGGCGTGGCGTGCCGGCCCCGGCCCCGGCCATGGCCCGGGTTCGGGCGATCCCTGAAGCGGCGTGGTGCCCGTTGCCTCCCCGATCGGTCCGTAGCAGCATCGAGCCGACGAACACCCATGGAAAGGGACCTCAAGATGCGAGTCGCGATCGGAGCACCGGGCAACGGGGCGGTGCTGAAGGACGAACTGAAGGCCCACCTGGAGGCGGACCCGCGCGTGAGCGACGTCATCGACCTTTCCACGGCGGAGATCACCTATCCGCAGGTGTCCTTCCAGGCGGCCCGTGCCGTGCTCGACGGCACGGCCGAGCGCGCGATCCTGGTCTGCGGAACCGGGATCGGCACCGCGATCGCGGCGAGCAAGGTCAAGGGCGCCCGGGCGGCCACGGCGCACGACCTCCTCACCGTGCGCGGGTCGGTGGAGAACTACGACGCACAGATCCTGTGCATGGGTCAGAACGTGATCGCCCCGGTGGCGGCGAAGGCGCTGGTCGATGTGTGGCTGGACCTGCGCCACGATCCGGCGAGCAGTTACGGGCCCCGGCTCACCGAGATCGAGGACTACGAAGCACGCTGACGCCCCGTAGCGGCGGCCGGTCGAGCGGCCGCGCCGGTCAGTCGGGCGGCGCCGGCCCACCGGGCGGCGCCGCTACGGGCGCAATCCGCGTCCTGAGTTGCCCCGAAGCCACGGGAGCGGTTGGCTGAGTCAGCAGACTAGGGTGAGGGATAACGCAGGACGGAGACAAAACATGGTCCAGGACAGTCACACTACGAGGGTTCCCTCCGGCGAGACGCCCTCGGTCGGCGCACTGCTGGCCAAGGTCACCGAGAACATCTCCGCGCTGGTGCGCGATGAGATCGAACTCGTTCAGACCCAACTCGCCGAGAAGGGCAAGGCGATGGGCCTGGGTATCGGCCTGTTCGTCGGTGCGGGAGTTTCCGGGCTGTTCATGCTCGGTTGGCTGCTCACCGCCGGGATGTTCGGTCTCGCCACCGTGATGCCCTACTGGGCGGCCTCGCTCATCGTGGCCGGGGTGCTGCTCGTGGTCGTCGTGATCCTGGCCCTGCTCGGCAAGTCGGCGCTGTCCAAGGCGCCGTCGCCCCAGACCGGTGAGAACATCAAGAAGGACGTCGAAGCCGTCAAGCAGGGAGTCAAGTCATGAGCACCGAGACCGGCAAGGGGCCTGGGGCAGCCGACCCCAAGGAGACCCGTAAGCGCACCGCCGACGAGATCGAGGCGGACCTGGCAGCCAAGCGGCTCGAACTGACCCGCAGCGTGGACGCCTTGGTCGACCGCGTCGACCCGCGCACCCAGGTCTCCGGTTTCGTCAACGACGTCAAGTCGGGCGAGCCCCGCGCGGTCTCCATCGTCGGGGGCGTTGCCGCCGCGATCATTGGTGTGATCGGTGTGACGATCCTGCGCCGTAGCCGCTGATCCCGGCGTTTTTCCACGGGCCCTGGGCAGCCTGCCGCAGGTAACCAGTTGGCCCATCGCCACCGCCTACATGTACGGTGGTAGCACGAACACATTGACCAAATCCCGGTGGTCACTACGTCCTCGGACGGTGTGGCCCCGGCAGTATCCGGTGGAGGGGGTCTCGCTCATGGGGCGCGGCCGTCAGAAGGCAAAGCAGACCAAAGTCGCTCGGAAGCTGAAGTACTACAGCCCCGAGACGGACTACGAGGCGCTCGAACGCGAACTCGCCGGTGGGACGCAGACCGATCTTGCCGATCGGTACGACATCCCGCCCGCGACCGACGAGGACGACGACTGGGACAGGCCCTCGAACTGAGGCCGTGACCGGGTGTGCCACAGGGGTCCGTGACCCCTGAACCACCTGGGTTGCTCAGCCGTGCCCGGAACGGGACGACGGTGGCGCCGTCACGCGGTGCGGTACGCGCCATGCAGCTGCACACCTCCGCCGTGCACACCCTTGGTGCCCCGCACCACCGGCGCCACGGACTCGTCGATGCTGCCGGCCCGGTGCACCTGACCCAGCACCCAGGCGGGCACGCCGCGCTCGCCGAGCAGCCGCAGCGTCTCATCCACCCCGTCTGCCGGCACGATGGCGACCATCCCGACGCCCAGGTTCAACGTCGCCTCCAGATCCGTCCAGGGCACCCTGCCCAGGCCGCGCACCACGTCGAACACCGCGGGCACCTGCCAGGACGAGCGGTCCACGGTGGCCACCAGATCGGCCGGCAGGACCCGGGCCAGGTTCGCCGCCAGCCCACCGCCGGTGATGTGGCTGAAGGCGCGCACACGTGCCGGAGCGTGGGCGGCCAGGGCCAGGGCGTCACGGGCGTACACCCGGGTTGGTTCCAGTAGTTCGGCGCCCAGGGTACGGGCGAACTCCGGGACCTGCCGGTCCAGTTCCCATCCGGAGCGGGCGATCACGGCGCGCACCAGCGAGTACCCGTTGGCGTGCAGACCGGAGGAGGCCATCGCGACCACCACGTCACCGGCACCGACTCGGTCCGGGCCCAGCACGTCGTCGGCCTCCACGACCCCGGTGGCCGCGCCGGCGACGTCGTACTCGTCCGGGGCGAGCAGCCCGGGATGCTCTGCGGTCTCCCCGCCCACCAGGGCCGTGCCGGCCACCTGGCACGCCTGCGCGATCCCGCGCACGATGTCGGCGATGCGCTCGGGCACCACCGAGCCGGTCGCGATGTAGTCGGTCATGAACAGTGGCGTGGCGCCGACCACGACGATGTCGTCGACCACCATGCCCACCAGGTCGAAACCGATGGTGTCGTGCACATCCATTTCCTGGGCGATGGCGACCTTGGTGCCCACCCCATCGGTGGAGGTGGCCAGCAGCGGGCGTCGGTAGTCCTTCAGGGCCGAGGCGTCCACCATTCCGGCGAACCCACCCACGCCACCGATCACGGCGGGTGTGTGCGTGGCGCGCACCGCGTCCTTCATCATCTCCACGGCCTTGTCACCGGCCTCGGTATCCACTCCCGCGGAGGCGTAGGTGATCGGGCTCCCACCCGGGCCACCCGGTCCCCCGTCCGGGTCCGCTGCGCCCGGCGCCCCTGGTACGTCGGGGCCGTCCTCATCGTGGCTGGTCACGGCCGCAGCAGCGCTCCTTCACCACCGGGGGCGGTCGAGAGGGCGTTCAACCCGTTCTGCGGATCGCCCAGCGGCAACTCCTCCTGGTCCAGCATCATCGCCTCATCAGCCGGTTCGGAGACCGGCAGCGGATAGTTCCCGGTGAAGCAGGCCGTGCAGAGCCGGGCGGCGTCCTGTTCGGTGGCCGCGATCATGGCCTCCACGGAGATGTAGCCCAGCGAGTCCGCACCCAGGCTGGCCCCCACCTCCTCGGCGTTGAGCCCGTTGGCGATCAACTCGGCCCGGGTGGGGAAGTCGATGCCGTAGAAACAGGGCCATTTCACCGGAGGAGCGCTGATCCGCACGTGCACCTCGGCGGCACCGGCCTCGCGCAGCATCCGGATCAGGGCGCGCTGGGTGTTGCCGCGCACGATCGAGTCGTCCACCACCACCAGCCGCTTGCCCCGGATCACCTCCCGCAGCGGGTTGAGTTTGAGACGGATGCCGAGTTGTCGGATGGTCTGGGAGGGCTCGATGAAGGTGCGGCCCACGTAGGCGTTCTTGGTCAGCCCCTGGGCGAAGGGGATGCCGGACTCGGTGGCGTAGCCGATCGCGGCCGGAGTGCCGGACTCGGGCACCGGGATCACCAGGTCGGCCTCGGCGGGCCATTCCCTGGCCAGCGAGCGGCCCATCTGCACCCGCGCGGCGTTGACGGACCTGCCGGCGATGGTGGTGTCCGGGCGGGCCAGGTAGACGTACTCGAACACGCAGCCCTTCGGGGCGGCCTCGGCGAACCTGCGTGAGCGCAGCCCGTCGTCGTCGATCACGATCAGTTCCCCGGGTTCGACCTCGCGCACCACCGAGGCGCCGATGATGTCCAGGGCGGCGGTCTCGGAGGCGACCACCCAGCCCCGGGACAGGCGCCCCAGCACCAGTGGGCGGATCCCCTGGGGGTCGCGCGCGGCGTACAGGCCTCGTTCGTCGATGAAGGCCAGCGAGAAGGCGCCGCGCACCCGCGGCAGCACCTCCATCGCGGTGGTCTCCAGGTCATGGCCGGGGTCGCCGCTGAGCAGGGCGGTGAGCACGGTGGTGTCGGTGGCGCAGGAGTCCAACCGGTGCCGCACGGCGCTGCCGTAGCGCTCCTCGACCAGGCCGATGAGCTCGGAGGTGTTCGTCAGGTTCCCGTTGTGCCCCAGCGCGATCGTGCCCGAGGAGGTCGGCCCGAGGGTGGGTTGGGCGTTCTCCCAGACCGAGGCCCCGGTGGTGGCATAGCGCACGTGACCCAGGGCGATGTGCCCGGTGAGCGGACGCAGCGCGGTGTCGTTGAACACCTGGGAGACCAGACCCATGTCCTTGTACACCAGGATCTGCTTACCGTTGGAGGTGGCGATCCCGGCCGACTCCTGGCCGCGATGCTGCAGGGCGTACAGGCCGAAGTAGGCCAGCTTGGCCACTTCCTCCCCCGGTGCCCAGAGCCCGAAGACGCCGCAAGCGTCCTGGGGGCCCTTCTCCCCGGGGAGCAGTTCATGTGAGAGTCGACCATCTCCGCGCGCCACGGCACCATCGTCCCACATAACGCCAGGGCCGCGTATGCCGCCAGGGCGGGCTCGCCGGGTCAGGATCGACGACGACGGGCCCGGGCGTCCATGAGCAGCGCCACCGCGCAGGCGACCAGGGCGAACACCGGAACCAGGAAGACCGAGAGGAACAGGAAGACGCCGGGCAGGGACAGGAACTCGGTGGGCCGGGCGAACACGGCCGTGACCACCGCGCAGACGATCAGGCCCACCAGCGCGCCGAGCATCCCGATCCGGCGGAAGCGAGGCACCTTGCGCACCGTGGTCGGGTCCGCCATCGCCATCGCCTCGTCGCCGCTGACCACGTCAGCGGTCGACGGCGCAGCCTCCCGGGCGGTATCGGCGCCGGTTCCGGCGCGGGCATCCTGAGCGTCATCCACTCCTCCGACGCTAGCACCACCGATCACAGCGGCAACGGCAGCACCTCACCGAGGTCGGCGCGCAGCCCGGAGGCCTGCACGCGACCACTGGCCAGCGCCTCATCCCAGCCGAGCGTGCCGGTGGCCAGGGCCAGCCAGGTGTGCGCGTCCGTCTCGATCACGTTCGGTGGCGTACCGCGGGTGTGCCTGGGCCCGGCGATGGCCTGGGTGACCCCCGCCGGGGGGACCCGCACCTCCACCGCGTTGCCGGGGTGGTGCCGGGTGAGCACCTGCAGGGCGAACCGGACGGCGGTACGCACCTGCGTGCCGTCGGCCGCGCCGGTGCGCCACGCCTGCAGTGCCTGGACGCCCTCCTGGGGCGCTATCGCTCGAGCCACGCCTGGAGGTTACCGGTCGCCGCAGCCGTGGCACTCCCGAGGGAGCACGACCGGCCCTTCATCGGACCAGGCTGCGCGCGGCGGGGTCCGATAAGGGGTTGCAACGCCGGTACCTAGCGCTACTATGTACCAGTAGTGAGTGACACTGAGTAGTGAGGTGCGATGAGTAAACAGGTCACCGAGATGCTCAAGGGCACGCTGGAGGGTCTGGTGCTGGCCATCTTGGCCTCCCGGCCCGCCTACGGCTACGAGATCACCGCGTGGCTTCGCGATCAGGGCTTCACCGATATCGCGGAGGGCACCGTGTACGCCCTGCTGGTCCGCATCGAGAAGCGGCAACTGGTGGATGTGGAGAAGGTCCCCTCGGAGAAGGGTCCGCCGCGCAAGGTCTACACACTCAACGCCCAGGGACAGCAATACCTCGATGAGTTCTGGAGGAACTGGACGTTCCTCACCGAGCGAGTCGACCAACTCCGTCAGGAGGGGAAGTAGAGATGGCAGAGAAAAGGAAGTGGTTCGAGTGGCTGACCGGCTCGCTCGAGCAGAAGAAGCGGTACAAGCAGCAGCAGGAACGCGTGAAGCAACTGCCGGCCGGCTACCAACAGGCGCAGGAAGCCATCGAGCGCTATCTCATGCACCGAGGTGGGATCAGCGACGGTGAGGAGTTGCTGCAGATGCTCGACGACCTCACCGAACTCATGGAACGTGCCGCGGCCGACGGCACCGCCATCAACGACATCATCGGCGAGGATCCAGTGGACTTCGCCGACGAGTTCCTTGCCAACTACACCGACAGCCAGTGGATCAACAAGGAGAAGGCCCGGCTGAGGAGGTCCGTCGATGACGCGACCCGGAGGCAGGACGCCGCGGACACACCATGACCCCGACGACGCTCACCAAACCCGCCATTGACGTCCGTAACCTGACCAAGAGGTACAAGGACAACGAGGTCCTCACCGGCGTGGAGTTCGCAGTTGCAGCGGGAAGCATCCTCGCGCTGCTGGGCTCCAACGGCGCCGGCAAGACCACGACCGTTCGGATCCTCTCCACACTGCTGAAGGCCGACTCCGGGACCGCCCTCGTCAACGGTATCGACGTTGCCCGCGACCCCGGCAAGGTGCGCGAGTCGATCAGCCTGACCGGACAGTTCACCGCCGTGGACGAGATGCTCACCGGCCGGGAGAACCTGATGCTGGTCGCGCAATTGCGCCATCTTGAGAACCCCCGCGTCATCGCAGAGGAGTTGCTGGAGAAGTTCTCGCTCATCGATGCCGGCGCACAGAGGGCCTCCACCTACTCCGGCGGCATGCGGCGACGTCTCGACCTCGCCATGAGCCTGATCGGTGACCCGGAGGTCATCTTCCTCGATGAGCCCACCACCGGCCTGGACCCCAAATCCCGGCTGGAAGTGTGGGACTCCATCAGAACACTGGCGCGCGGGGGCACCACGATCTTGCTCAACACCCAGTATCTCGATGAGGCCGAGCAACTCGCCGACCGGATCGCGATCCTGCATGAAGGGCGCATCATCGCCAACGGGACCTTGTCCGAACTCAAGGAACTGCTACCCCCGGCCGAGGTCGAGTACGTGGAGAAGAGGCCCAGCCTGGAGGACATCTTCCTGGCTATTACCAGCACTGACCCGGGCGCACGCTCCCCGGAGAAGGACCAATCATGAGTACGCACGCCTTCAGTGAGACCAGAACTCTGCTCGGACGGTCCCTGCGCCACATCGCCCGCAGCCCGGACACCATCATCACCACCGCGATCATGCCGATCGCGTTCCTGCTGCTGTTCGTCTACGTCTTCGGCGGCGCCATCGACGCCGGTACCGACGACTATGTGAACTACCTGCTGCCCGGGATTCTCCTGATCACCGTGGCGTCCGGGATCGCCTACACCGCGTACCGGCTGTTCCTGGACCTGCAGAGAGGCATCTTCGAACGGTTCAGTTCGTTGCCGATCTCCCGATCCGCCACCTTGTGGGCACACGTGCTGACCTCGCTGGTCGCCAATCTGATCTCACTGACCATCGTCATCGGCGTGGCTCTCCTGATGGGATTTCGCTCCGGTGCCGGTGTGCTGGAATGGCTGGCGGTCGCAGGAATTCTGATCCTGTTCACCATGGCGCTGACCTGGCTAGCCGTCATCGCCGGCCTCTCCGCCAACAGCGTCGAAGGAGCCAGCGCATTCTCGTACCCGCTGATCTTCCTGCCGTTCCTCAGCTCGGCGTTCGTACCCACCGACTCGATGCCCTCTGCGGTGCGAGCCTTCGCTGAGAACCAGCCGGTCACCCCGATCGTGGAGGCACTGCGCAACCTGCTCACTGGTCAGGCGCTCGGCGAGGAGATCTGGGTCGCCTTGGCCTGGTGCGTCGGAGTACTGCTGGTGGCCGTCCTCATCGCGGTGAGGATCTACCGCCGCAAGATCTCGTAGACGACTCGCCTCACCGCGCGCCCGCCCGGCACGGGGCAGATCCGGCCGCCTGGCCCGGCACTTCCGCGGCACTCTCGACCGAGCCCGCCGGCGCCCGGCCGCCCGCTCCCTCAGAGCACCTCGAGGATCGCCACAGCCCGTTCGCGCAGATCGGCAGCAGCGTCTGAGGCGAGGGTGTCCGGGCCCTTCGGGTTATCCAGGTGCCGGACGAACCGGGTCAGCGCCTGCTCGGCGGGATTGGCGCTTCCGCCCTCCAGATGCCGCTGCGCCTGCGCGAGCGCGTTCGTCAACCGGTGCCCGATCGGGCCGTCGACGTCACCGGAGGTCCGGTAGTCCTCCAGCGCACGTCACGTTAGTGATGATCGCGCGCGCGGCCAAGCCCGTTCACCAACTGTTCCTCCGCCGGTGGCCGCGCGGCTACCGCGGGGTTCGCCTCCGGCTCGTCGGTGCTGGCCCGGTACTCGACCCGGCCCGAGCCGCTGGTCCCGGCCCGGTAGGCCCGCACGGAGCGCAGCCGCGGAGATGGGCCCCGGAGTTCGATGCGCAGCCGCCGGACGGTGACCGGGCTGACGGCGTGGAGACGCTTGTGACCCACGCTCAGCCCGGCGGCGAGCACCTCGGCCCCGGCGGGATCCGTGCCGGCCGGGGCGGCGTCGTCATCGATCAGCACCCGATGGGCGCCGATGCGCTGGCCGTCGTCATAGTCCTCGGCGAGTTCAACGTGGTCGATCGTGACCGGGTCCTCGAATGTGGCGGTCCAGACGTCGCCGGAACCGCTCAGGTGTGCGCGGATGGGCCACGCGAACCGCCGGTCGAGTTCGGTGCGCCACTGGCGCAGCCTGGCCGCGTCGTCATCCCCGATCAGCCCGCGGTCATCGGGCGGGACGTTGAGGAGCAGGTTCGTTCCCATCCCGACGGAGCGGTAATAGATCCCCAGCAGGTGCTCGGCGGACTTGGGCTCATCGTCACGAGCCCAGAACCAACCGCGGCGCAACGAGACGTCGCACTCCGGGGGCAGGTAGCGCGGTGCGTCGAGGGCTGCGGTGTCGGAGACGTAGTTGGACACCTCGGTGCTCTCGACCACGTAGTGCACCGGATCGGCAGCCAGGCCGTCCTCGTTGCCGATCCAGCGGATCGTGGGCCGTCCCATGTTGAAGACCATCGCCTGCGGCTGGAACTGGTCGATGACGGCCATGACGCCGTCCCAGTCATAGGCTCGTCCGTGGCTGCCGGCGCCGTCGAACCACAGTTCCACCAGCCGTCCGTAACCGGTGCACAACTCCCGTAGTTGCGCCTGGTAGAAGCGGTCATAGGCGTCCGGGTCGTCATAGCAGGCGGCATTGCGGTCCCATGGCGACAGGTACAACCCGAACGGCATGCCGGCCTCCCGGCAGGCGCGCGCCACCTCGGCCACCACGTCCCCCCGCCCGTCGCGCCACGGCGAGGACGCCACGGAGTAGTCGGTGGTGGCCGTGGGCCACAGGCAGAACCCGTCGTGGTGTTTGGCGGTGAGGATGAAGTAGCCCGCGCCGGCGTCCTGCGCCGTCCGTACCCACTGAGCCGCGTCGAGGTCGCGCGGATTGAAACTCGCCGCCGGCAAGGTGCCGTCACTCCACTCCATGCCGTGAAAGGTGTTCACGCCGAAGTGGCAGAAGAAGCCCAGTTCCAGGTCTTGCCAGGCCCGTTGACCCGGGCTGGGCGGGATGGGTCGCATGGTCGGGGAGTTCGGCAGAGGCGGCATGGTCGGCGAGGCTACCGGCCGGCCGTCCTCTCCGCGATCACCACCACGTGGCGCGCCCGGGTGCCAGCGTCTCTGCGTAGAACGCGTGAGGACAGCCCTCAGGGGTGCGTGCCGGTCTCGGTGTGACTGTGGCTGGCCGGTTCTGCACCAGCACTTCGACATTGACCGTGTCAGAGGCTCCAATTCGGGACCACCCCCGCATGCGCGGGGAGCGCGTAGACATTGGCCCTGCCCGGTATCGGCGCGCGGGACCACCCCCGCATGCGCGGGGAGCACGCCTTAGCCTCCTGGGGTTGACCCCAGGGGAGCACGGTCCGCTGAGTCGGGGTGGGGCACGTCGAACGGGACCACCCCCGCATGCGCGGGGAGCACACGAGTCGTGCCCGGATGAGTTGCTGCCGGTGGGGACCACCCCCGCATGCGCGGGGAGCACGCATGTCGCCCAGGGCAAGATGTGGCGCGGAAGGGACCACCCCCGCATGCGCGGGGAGCACCAGGTCATCAACGGCACCGACGACCGCCAAGGGGGACCACCCCCGCATGCGCGGGGAGCACGGCGATCTGGTACGTGGACGTGACGGCGGACAGGGACCACCCCCGCATGCGCGGGGAGCACATCGGCGACGGCTGGCAACAGATGGAAGACCGGGGACCACCCCCGCATGCGCGGGGAGCACGGGCTGCGCGCTACGGGCCGCCCATCGTGGCAGGGACCACCCCCGCATGCGCGGGGAGCACGCGGACCGCTCCGCCCACACGCTGCGGCACCGGGGACCACCCCCGCATGCGCGGGGAGCACCTGTGGAGCGCCGGTGTGGAACTCATCCAGGGCGGACCACCCCCGCATGCGCGGGGAGCACTTGTGCTTCTGCTAGCCGGCGGTCGTGGTGGCGGGACCACCCCCGCATGCGCGGGGAGCACCCCAGTTGCATGGACGAGCCGCGGGGGCGCAGGGGACCACCCCCGCATGCGCGGGGAGCACGTGGTGGTGCGCTCCCATGCCCCGGTCTCAGCGGGACCACCCCCGCATGCGCGGGGAGCACGAGGCGCTACGGCAGATCCTCGACGGCGCCACGGGACCACCCCCGCATGCGCGGGGAGCACCCGGTTGAGCCATGCGAGTGGTCGTTCGAGGGGGGACCACCCCCGCATGCGCGGGGAGCACCTGGTCGATGTGGTGTGGCGTGAGCGCTCCCAGGGACCACCCCCGCATGCGCGGGGAGCACTCATCGCTGGCGCCGGCGGCAAGCCCCGCGCCGGGACCACCCCCGCATGCGCGGGGAGCACGTTGTTCTCCGCGACGGCGTGCGGTGCGGGCAGGGACCACCCCCGCATGCGCGGGGAGCACATGGACTTGGCCACCAGGACGCCGGCGCGACTGGGACCACCCCCGCATGCGCGGGGAGCACCCCAACTCGTTGCCGTCCTCAACGGCCGGCAAGGGACCACCCCCGCATGCGCGGGGAGCACCCCCGAGGTTGGCTACGGCATCGACGTGCACCGGGGACCACCCCCGCATGCGCGGGGAGCACCGGATCATCCGACCAGTCCGGCACCGGTTCGCAGGGACCACCCCCGCATGCGCGGGGAGCACGGCCCGGTGTTCGCGGCGGCTGACGGGACCGTGGGACCACCCCCGCATGCGCGGGGAGCACGTGGAGAAGGTGGAGCAGTTGACCGATCCCGAGGGACCACCCCCGCATGCGCGGGGAGCACTCATCTGTACCGCGATCCATCGAACAGTCACCGGGACCACCCCCGCATGCGCGGGGAGCACCTAGGGCGCCTGGTGCTTCTGATGCGACGCTGGGGACCACCCCCGCATGCGCGGGGAGCACGGGTTCGCCTCCCGCCCGGGCCTGCAGTGGAAGGGACCACCCCCGCATGCGCGGGGAGCACGCGCTGATCCAGCAGTGGATGGATGCTCAATTCGGACCACCCCCGCATGCGCGGGGAGCACCGCTCGGCCATCGCGTTGGACATCTGATTCGTGGGACCACCCCCGCATGCGCGGGGAGCACGTGCCAGTGCCTAGGTTGGGGTCGGTATTCCACGGACCACCCCCGCATGCGCGGGGAGCACCTCAGTGATGCGAGCCTACTAGGACCTAATAGGGGACCACCCCCGCATGCGCGGGGAGCACTTGTATGCTTGAAGCAGGCGCCGGTTCGCCTCGGGACCACCCCCGCATGCGCGGGGAGCACGCCATGACTTACGTGGACGCTAACGGCTGGACGGGACCACCCCCGCATGCGCGGGGAGCACCAGGCCGAGGACGGTCGCGGCTTGGAGGTATCGGGGACCACCCCCGCATGCGCGGGGAGCACAGTTGCTGACCTGCAACGTTACCAACCAAACCGTCGCGTCCGTATTAGTTTGCGCTAACCGCAAGGCCCATCGCCGCGCTACCGACTACCGCGCAGCCGACGTTCGGCGAAACTCCAGTTCTTGGGCGGCGAACTGCCCCGAGTCTGTCGAGCCATCACCTTCTGGGCGCAACATCAATGAAAGACCTTCGAAATCGATGGGCTCCCAATCGTGCCCGTGAACCCAGAAGCCGAGGCGCTGCTCCGAGCGTTGTTGGAACACCATCAGCGCTCGGCCTCGTCCGACGCCGTCGACGATGCGGTCCCATAAGTGCTCCCGCACGCGGCGCGATACGTGTCCCACGAACACTCCCGGAGCAATCTCCAGCAGCCACCGTGTCAACACGCCACGTAGTCCGGCCGGTACCGCCGTGAGCACGACCACCGTCACCAGTCAACCTCGTCCGCGTAATTCGTCCCGGAAGCAACTGAACCATCGGCGGCGTCCCAAAGGACGATAACGTCAGCCCACTCATCATTGAGGTCGCCCTGGTCTCCGATCAAGAGTTGACGAACATCTCGCACGCAACGCTCGAGGATGTGCTCTTGGTAAATCGCATCACGCATACAGCGACGAGCATGGGCACCTACATCGGTAACGCCAGCGGAGGCCACGTCAAACGCTACGGGAATCGAGGTCGACGCCTTGTACAGATCGGCCACGTCATGGACGAACGCTCGATCTCCGCCACTGTGCACAAACCCGAGGCCGGCGGCGCAGCCCATCGCCACAATCACTGAGTGAACGATGCCGTAGAGTGCGCTGTTCGCCGATGAGAGCGCCTTATTGACCGGGTCCGACGCATCGAAATCATCAGGGCGGTAATCGCGCCTGTTCCATGTCACTCCGGTACGTTGACTCTCTTCGCGGTAAAGGGCGCGTACGCGAGCACCCTCGCGTCCGCGGAGTTGTTGCATTGTCAACGTCGACACGTCTTCGTCCGGAAATCGCATCTCGTACATTGCGCGCGCCACCCGGAGCCGGCTTCGTGTATTGGACACCAGTGCGGCCTGCGCCTCCAAGAGCCGGCTTGATCGAGTCAGGCCCCGCCCTCCCGCGTAGAATCGCACGCCGTTCTCACCGACCCACACAACTGAGGATCCGGAATCTGCCAGCAGCATGACCGCATGGTGCGTCACCCGGCATCCCGGCCCGATCAACACACAGGACAACTGAGCGGCTGGAACATGTACGACACCGCGGGAACTCTTGAGGGTGATCGCGTTGTCCGCCCGGCTAATCAACGCGTGCTCAACATAGAGAAAGGAGATCCGCTCACCAGCCCGGACAAGTTCAACTGGCGTCGGCGGCCTCGCGCCCGTCAGACTCACGGCGAACTGAAAGGCGCCAAAGTCATGAGGCCGCAGCCATAAGCCTTGGCGGGCCCGAACCCATCAAGGAGCCGACGGCGCAACTCCCCCTGATCGGTCACGGTCAGGATCCCTTCAAAGACCGCGGTACTGAGCGTGACCGTCCGAGACTTCTTCGCGAAAGTCCAAACCTTCCGCTCAACGACGTCGGCGGAGGGAGCATTCTCGTCGCCCATTGTAAATCCCCATCGCGAGGCTCGCGTGAGGAGCCAGTGGCGCTGCTGCGCGACTGTCACGTGGCCAACCCGCTTCCCTCGGATCCGTCTGACCTCTCCAGAGCCGCTATTACCAGCCTGTACCTGGTCGTTCGCAGGTTCTAAGACGTTGCGAACAGGGTTTGCGCGCAAGCGGAACTGGAATTGCCTTCCGTTTTGAACGGCATCAAGGACAGGTTGGTATTCCTTGCTCTGCCATGGTGACTCGAATTGGGGCCATCCGTAGTCCTCCACCAGACTGGTGGCGTCCGGTGGTAGCGACGAGAGGACAAAGAGAAACACGCCATCTTCACGCTCGTCCAGCCTCCACATCACTCGTCCGGGGTCGACTGATCTGGGAAAGCAGGCAGTCACCGCCCCGTGCATCCGATGAGGGTTGGCGAGGACTTGCCTCGTTGCGCGTCTGCGTTGGTTGATCTCTATACGCGTCAGGAACATCAGGATCCTGTCATCTCAAAGGGATCATGCGTCGTGAGGTACCGGCCTTTCATGCGTGGCCGTCCCTCATGATTACGCACCGAGCACACCGCGTGGAGCACTGGTCTCATGGCATATCGCCGGTGGTGTGGATCGAAACTCAGCGGAGCATCCGGTACCAGTTCCGTGGTCGCTTCGCCTGGGAGAACATCACGGACTATTTCGAGATCGACTTCAACCGGCTGCCGGCGGCGCCACCAAAGCGCAGCTTCCCAAGGTGCGCCAACCTCCTCCTCGGTCGAGGCGAGCGCATCAGCGACCCCCATCTCCCGCACACCGATGTGCACGCTCCGTGCTGGTGGGCAGGAACGGCGGCCGAGATAGAGGGGGTACTCTGGCCGCCGCACGGCCAGCGACAATGAGTCGATCAACTCCTGTGGTCCTTCAACACCAGCTACATAGACCGCGTCGCTGAGGTAATAGCGTTGCGTCAACGGCATGGCTCGACTGCCATCGAGACTTCGTGCTGTCTGAAAGTCTCGAATCACCCGGCCCGGCTGATCAAGGCGCACGCCGAAGCGCAGGTGTAGTAGGTCCTCGATCGGTTCACTGCGCCGCCGCCCTTGTGCGGCCGCAAGCAAACCGAGAATCGCGCTCTTCGAGGGCTGGGAGTCGGTGAACCGGTAACTGAATCTGGACCTGGTCCCCCACGACTGCATCGGGCCAGCCAATCGCAGCAAGAGGGTGCTCATGAGGCCACCGTGAGGCGCTCGTCCACGACCGCCCCTACTGCCTGGGGAAGGTCGGCGAAGTTTGTCGGTTCCCCCAGGCCGTCGAGATACTCCGCAACCGGGCCCACGCCGACTGCCCACGAACGGGCGGGACCCATGCCGTAACTATCTGTGATCGAACGGGCCCAGTTGCGCAGGGCTTCAGCCGCCTCGTGGACGTACCCGCCGTGCTGTCCAGGTGTCACCGGGGTCTCGAATGCCCCGACGTAGGAGACCGGTTGATCGTCACGCACGGAGACGACCACCGCCTCCGGCAGAGTGTGGTTGGCGAAGGTATTTACCTTTCCGGTGGGCATGGAGCGCACGAAGGCCGAGATGAACGCCTCCACGGCCCGTCGAGCCATTAACTGATCGCCCAAGTTTTCACTTAGGTCTCGCAGGTTGATCGACGCGTAGCGGTACAAGGTGGCCGAGGTGAACTCGACTGTGCCAATCATTCCCGCGCCGGCGTCTGCAGCCTCCTCCTGCTCCCCCTCGCGTTCCTTGAGATCATCAACCGCGGTGAAATAGTCGTACTCGGTGTCAGCGGCATGCACCGAGATGGCGTGGGCGACCTGGCAGGATGCATCGACGTTCAGATCGGTGTCGTTCGCCACCATGCGTCCGAATAGCGCCAGGTCGATCGAACTCCCCTGACCCAGAGCCTGCTTCGCCGCCCTCTTACCCTTAGTGACGGCTTTGATCGCTTGTTCAACGTCGTCGTCGGTCTCTCCGAGCGCATCCAAAGCGAGTTGAGCCAGCGTTGCCGCTTGCTGCCACGACACCAGAACGAGGAACTCAGTCTCCTCTCGGTCCGCCCGCCTGGACTTCTCCAGCTTCAGCCCGGCCGCCTCGACGGCAGCCGTCGCCAGCGCAGTGCTCGCTTCGATGTCAAGGTCTGCACGAGCGGATTCGATCCGCCTGGCCACCATCTCCACCACTCGTTTGGTGCGAACACCAAGGTCGCGTTCGTCGAGATCCTGCACAAATTGCGTCCGTGTTGCCCGCTTCCATGCCTGACTCGACACCCGTGCGCGCCGCACACCGCCGTAACGTGCCGTCTTCGGGGACCCGGTATCGTCCCGATTCACACAACTTGGCGGAACGGATTGCAGGATGTGGACATCGATGTAGGTCATGATCGCTCCTCAGTCGTTGCGGTGGTTGGGATGTCTTGCGTGTCGTCATTGGCACGTGGCGAGCGGCTCCGATACTGGCGTGCCCAGCGGAGCCGAACGCCATCACGGCGTGCCGGCGTCCACAAATCGGCTAGATCTTGGGCCAATCGGCCGTAGTCCATGCTCAGCCCGGCGTCCCGGAGCATCATGACAAGGCCCCGTAGGTGATAGGCACCCTCATCGGGCGTTGAGGCAGTGACCAATGCGTCGAACCGTCGGCGCACCCCGGGGGATTCATCACCTGTGCCACCGCCGCGCCGTCGCGCTAGTTCTCGGATAGCACCGCCAAAGGAAACTTGGGTGGAGTGGGCGATGTCCGCCTTTCCCTGCCGATGCAGTGCGAACAAGGTCAGTGCGTGGTGCGCGGCTCGTTCGGCCGGGCTCGGATCGTCCTCTCGGCCAATGAGATTCTCGGGGACGACCCCGATCGTGTCCTCCCACACGTCAGGCAACTGCCCGGGCGCCGTATTGACAGCACGGCGCAATTGCGCGATGCGGGCTACGGCGCGAGGCGAGCCCTTGAGGCTCGCGGCTTGCAGATGCTGAACACGCGCTGCTACGGCAGTTGCCAGCGGCGTGTGCCGCACTGGCCTGGAGGCCCGCGCAGCATCTTCAGGGGCCTCGTCAGGCCCTTCCATAGCGTTCACTGGCGCGGTCATCGACTGACCTCCTTAGTCGTCTTACTGTCAGTTCCGAAGGCCAGTGGCAAGGCCTTCAACAAAGCGTTACCGAACATCGCATCTGCGCGCCCCACATCGATCCGTGCACCGGAAGCGCCATAGCCCTTCCATGCTCTGTCCGGGGCGTTGGCAACGATCTCCTCCCCCAGACCGCGGAGCGTTCGCCAGGCGACCTGGTGCCATGCGCCGACGGCGCGACTCGGGTCGTCCTCGTACTGGAGCAGCGAAGTTCGCAGCCACGTCCGATACTTAGGATCAAGTGCCGCGTACCCGGTTTCGCGCGCCATGTTCCTCGGCCCTTCGAGGGATGAACCAGACGCCCCTGCGGCAGCCGCGACATTGGCAGCGAGGAAGCGGAGTGCATCAACGCCGCTACTCGCAGCCTCTACTGCGTCAAGGGCAACCTTGCGTAATTCCAGCTGATCAGGATCCAGTACTGCGGCAGGGAGATCGAGGCTGTCCTCGACGATCTCGTCAATCACCGACTCCTGGGAGCCATACTCGACGCTGATCGCTCGCAGGTGCACGAGCCCATGCTCCAGCAGGGACGAGTTCCGCAGTTCCGCGACGTGCGCAAGGATCTGGGACCTTGCCGGGCGTTCCTCATCGTTTGGCGCATGATCGTGGATGATGTTGGCCAAGCCGCGCCACAGTGCCGATCCCGGTTGATGCTTACGTGTCATCTGGATCCGCTGTTTGTACTTCGCGGTCTGCGGTTTGGAGTACCGCCAGAGCGTCAACGGCTCACGGCGGATGAGATCCTGGCGCTGCTGCAGCAGGAATCGGTCGGCGTAGGTGATAAGAACGCCGGTGACACCGCCACGGTCCTCTCGGAGCAGGATCTGTCGCGGTTGCCAAGTGAAGAGATCAACGGGTCCGGCTGGCCGGGACGGGCCGAGAGCGTCCACCCTCGCTGGCAGGCCTTCGACGCGGGGAACCGGTCGCT
This sequence comes from Pseudactinotalea sp. Z1732, assembly GCF_049724975.1. NCBI lineage: Bacteria > Bacillati > Actinomycetota > Actinomycetes > Micrococcales > Cellulomonadaceae > Pseudactinotalea > Pseudactinotalea sp. Z1732. Next base: position 227,115 of record NZ_JBMPQC010000001.1, read on the forward strand.
CCCAAGGTGGTAGGTCGCTGGCGAGTGCCTCGTCGTCTTCAGGCAGTGCTGCCCAAAGGTGAAGCATTAGGGTATGCATCAGATTCTCGCCGCGCAGATGGATCCCGCCAAGTTGTCCCGTCCAGGCCACACCCTCGGGATATACCTTCCCGCCCTTGGCGCGGGGGTGGCCCACAACTCCTGTCTTGATCCCGGAGGTGTCGTACGCCTGGGCGTGTACCAGCCAGCGGGCTGCCTCAGCGGCGCTGATCGACCGCAGGCTGCGCGCAGAACGCATTGTTAGGTAGGGCGCCCCGTTCGGAACGTCAACGACGATCTTGCTCAGATCGCTGTAGTCTCCCTTCGCCGTCCGTAGCCCAGGAGTCTGGAAGAACGGCTCGGTAGGATGAAAAAGGTCGAACCGCTCCCGATGGCGATCCAGGTACGCCTGCACCTCAGGGAGTACGCGGTTGTCCCAGTTCGCGACTAGAGCCTCCACGGCACGCGGAACGTCGTCGGCGCTCGTTGGTGTGAACTTCGCAAGCGCCCGATGGAGGACCGCCAGACAAAGGCGCAACAGAACGAACGACTGGGTGGAAACGTCACCGCCGATCGTTCGGACGGACCTCGCTTGGCCAATGGTCTCGGTGAGGGACAATTCACGGACGATTCCCGCTCTGTCCAGAACAGGAACCCATGGCTCATCCAAGAGATTGAAGCCTGACTCACTAATCGCGGTCATAGGTGATCTCCAGTCCGGTGATGGGGTCGTAGGAAGCGAGGAACGGCCCCATCCGGCCCGTTCCATCCGGTCTCAGCAGGAGGATCAGTTGTCCGCCGAGGATGGGGTCTTTCTGCCATGCGGCGTAGTAGTTCACGTTGAGGTCGTCGAGCACTTGGTCGGTATCCCGGGGGTTGTTGGTAGTCCAGCCGGGAATTCGCACCATGCACTTGGCAAGTGCCCTGGTGGTCGCGGGGTCGGGCTGCTGATCGGTCGAGATTCTCCGGTCGTCATTTAGATGCGCCGGCAACCGCAGCCCGTCATCGGCCTGTTCAAGTAACAGGACCTCGAAGCCGCCGTCTGGTTCGCGCACCTGCGGACTGCCGACGGTGTCCGTGTCGGCTTCACTAGCGTTCGCCGCCAGCATGTCGATCAGGGTCCTTCTCTCTCCTGGTGACCGAAGCCGGTATGCGCTTGCGTTGCGCCACCGGATTCCGGTCGTGTTGTGGTGCTCCTCTGCAGCGGCCTCCATGGCTTGTGCCCACTCCTGGGGACCGAGACCTTCCTCCCCATAACAACGCCGGACCAGCTCCGGCACGTCTTGGGGAAGGGTGATAGCGCCGCGGGTGTGCATGACGTGATCAATCAGCGCTGCCGATCTCAAAAGCAAGTGAGTGCCATAGACCCTTGCGCTCCCGCCATCGAGGGACTCGGGGCCCGCCTCCGGGTCGAAGCCGGTCACGAAGCACCGCGGGTGACGGAGCCGTGGTGGGCGGGCATCGCCGCGTTCGTGACGATGCAGACGCCCGATCCTTTGCAGAACGAGGTCGACCGGTGCGAGGTCGGTGACCATGAGGTCGAAGTCAATGTCAAGTGACTGCTCGACTACCTGGGTGGCCACCACGATGCGACCGTCACGGGAATTCGCCTCGGGATTGCCGTCGGTCGGTCCGAACGCAGTGCGTAACCACTCGTCGTTGCGCGCGCGATCGGCGGCGATGAACCTCGAATGAGCAAGGTGGACCCGACTACCGAACCGCTCCCGCAACGCCTCGTAGCGGGCACGCGCTCGGTTGACGGTGTTACAGACGACGACGGCGCAGCCTCCTTCGGACAGTTCGGCCCCCAGGAGGTCGGCAAGGTGTTCGGTGCCGTGCCGCAGCCATGCAAGCGAGACCCGACGTTGAACCCCGGCGGGCGCTGCCTGTTGAGTGACGAAACCTTCGGATAGACAGGTCATGACCGGGTAATCGGTAGTCGCGGGGGCTACCGGCAGTGGCACTTTCGTGTGGCCTGATCGCACCGGAAGGTCAAGATCTGGGTCCAGTGCCTCGGGATTCGGGGGGAGGCCCGCTCGCCGGCCGCGCTCGTAGGCCTGAATCATGGCGGTCCGCTGGCCTGGTGGAAGCGTCGCCGAGAGCGCGACCACCGGGGCGCCGTACCGGCCAAGCCATTCCAGTGCTCGTTCGAGATAGACCATCATCCAGGCGTCGGCTGCATGTACCTCGTCAAGGACCACGACCTGTCGCGCTAGACCTAGATGCCTCAGTACCACGTGCCGGGAGGCGAGCGCCGAGAGCAACTCGTGGTCGATCGTAGCGACCACAGTATCGGCGAGCGCTGCCTTCTTCCGGCCGGAGGTCCAATGGTGAGCGACCGCCTCGGCAGTCACGTGTCGACGTCCTGCCCATAGCGGCACGTCACGCTCGTCTCGGCCGACCTCTGCGGGAACGCCCGAAAATGGTCCGGTCTTGTTGGTTCCTCCGCGGGGCAAGGAACTGAACCGCTCGTTCAGCGGCGCCCCGGAGTGGCGCAATTGGACGGATCGGACGGTAGTGTGCTTCTCATCTGGAACACCGCGCCACCAAGGCAGCACCCTATCGAACATGGCGTCGGTGGTGGCCCTGGTCGGCAAGCCGTAGAAGACGCCAGAGCGGCCGAACCTGCGCGCGAAGACCTCTGCGACGAGTAACGAGGCTTCCGTCTTTCCGGTGCCCATCAATGCCTCGATGATGAGGAGTCCTGGGCCTGGCATCTCTCGTGCGGCCGTGACTGCGCGACGCTGCATGGCGTTGGCCTGGTAGTGCTCGGCATTGACGAACCGGGAGCGGAGCAAGCGTGTTGGCTCTTCTCGGAGGGCTTCATCCGTTGGCTGCCATAGGGGTAGGAGGGACAGTCGCTGCCAGGCCCGGTCAGCACGCGATTGCGAAGATTCTGCGACTTGTTCCGGCATCGGAACCAGCGGGAACTGGCGATCGTTGGAAGCAATCCAGTCCGCCGTGATGACAAGTCCGGTGAGGAGCATCTGGCTGGCATCACTGAGCACGATCTGCCCTACCGCTGAAGTTGCCTCATGGAGGTCGAGATCAGTTAAGACGTGCTGGATCAGGGAAGTTCTGGCTTCCTCCCAATGCCCAACGCCGACTAGCCAGCGCGAGTCCATCACGTCATTAAGTAGTTGCTGTGTCGGTGGAACGCCGTGGTGCCCCCCGATGATGACCGCGAACGCATCAGCACTTCGTCTGCTCGCGCCATACCCGCGGAGCAGATCTCGGACCAGGACGTGGCCTACTACGGAATGCGGTAGGCGTCTGGAATCTGTCACATCCGCCGCGTCGTGCCACCTGAAGCCGTGGGCCTCCATGTGCTCGCGCATGCGCGGGACCTGTCCCGCGAAAGCGCGCGATAGTTTTCCGATGTCGTGCAGGGCGGCGGCGAGTACAGCAATCTGGCGCGCCAAGGTTTGGTCCCCCACGTCGCGCTCAACGACGGCGCGAGGACCCGGCCCGGCCCACTCGTCCCACAGCAGACCAATGGTGCGCCCAGTGTCCGTGAGGTGAGTGAGGAGCGGTAACCACTGCTGCTGCTCACCAAGTTCGACCTTGGGCGCCTTCGCCCAAGCCTGTCGCCACATTTCGACTAGTTGGCGTGCGCTCGGACGGAACGCTCAGTCCGCACGGATTTGTCGAGAACTCGTGACGATGTTCGGATGAATTCGACCTCCCGCATGCAGCGGACATCTTGCGTCCGACCGGACCAGATCTGTGAAACCAACGACGGCCTCCTTGCCTCCGATTTCAATCACGCTAATCGATCAACCTGCCCTTCGTCCTCGTTATGGGGCCATCGATTGCGGCGGGAAGGAATCCCGGGACAGCACTAGGAGTCCTGCTTGCGTGCGAAATGCACTTCCTGACGGAAGATGGCTCTGGCTGGAACCACCTCCCGTGAGGACAGCCCTCAGGGGTGCGTGCCGGTCTCGGTGTGACTGTGGCTGGCCGGTTCGATCTGGATGGTGGAGTGCTGCACATCGAAGTGTCCGCGCATGCAGTCCTGCACCGCGTCGAGCACCCGGCAGAACTGCGTCGGATCCAGCACCTCATCGGTCACCACCACGTGCGCGCTCAGTACCGGGACTCCGGAGGTGATGGTCCAGGCGTGCAGGTCGTGCACGTCCAGCACGCCGTCCACGCTCCTCATGTGCTCACGCACCCGGGTCAGCTCCAGATCCTCCGGGGTGCCTTCCAGCAGCACCCGCCCCACGTCACGCAGCAGCAGGGCCGCGCGCGGGGCGATCATGAGTCCGATCGCCAACGAGGCCACCGCGTCGGCGGCGCTCCACCCGGTCAACGCGATCACCACCGCCGCGGCGATCACCGCAACCGAACCGAGCAGGTCGCCCAGCACCTCCAGGTAGGCCCCGCGCACGTTCAGGCTCTCGGACCTGCCGGCGGACAGCAGGCGGAGCGCGATGAGGTTGGCCACCAACCCGATCACACCGAAGACCAGCATCAGCGGGCCCTGCACCTCGGGAGGCTCGAGCAAACGCCGGATCCCTTCGATGATCACCACCACGGCGATCACCGCAAGCAGCACCCCGTTGATCAGGGCGGCGAACACCTCGGCTCGTTGGAACCCGAAGGTCCACCGTCCGCTCGCGGGGCGCGCCGCCAGCCAGGTGGCGACCAGGGCGATAGCCAGCCCGGCGGAGTCGGTGAGCATGTGGCCGGCGTCGGCGAGGAGGGCGAGGGAACCGGTCAGCACGGCACCGATCACCTCGGCCACCATCACGGTCACGGTGATCACCAGCGCCAACGCGATCCGGGACCGGTACTTCTGACCGGCGGTCACCGGCACGTACTGCTCGGTCATGGCCAGGCTCCGGCCGGCAGCAGCGCCGGTGTGGTCTGCGAGTGGTCGTTGGCCCGGCCCCGGCCACGGGCACCCACCAAGCCGCAGGCGCGCATCGCCATAGGCCGATGCTATCAATCGCAGACGATGACCCGGCCTGCGAACCCGTCCTGGCTACCGCCGCGCACGCGAGCGTGCCTGCCGGGCCGCCTTGCTCCCCCGGCGCCACTGTCGGTTCTGTTCCGCGCCCAGCCGCGCTTCGGCACGCATCGCCTGGCGCTGCGCCTCCCGGCGGAGCGAGCGCCAGGAGTCCAGCCGGCGTTCGGCCAACTCCCCGGACTCCACCGCGGCCTGCACCGCGCAGCCCGGTTCACGGTCATGGGCGCAGTCGGCGAACCGGCATCCGGCGGCGATCGACTCCACATCCTCGAACGTGGAGGCCACCGCGTCCTCGGTGGCCACCAGCCCGATCGAGCGCAGCCCCGGGGTGTCGATCAGCGCCTGTCCAGGTCCCAGCGGCACGAGTTCACGGTGGGTGGTGGTGTGCATTCCGCGCTGGTCCCCGCGCACCCGGCCGGTGCCCATCACCTCCGTACCCGCGAGAGTGTTCACGAGGGTGGACTTACCCGCTCCCGAGGGCCCCACCAGGACCAGCGTGGAGGCGTCGTCCAGAACGGTTCGCAGGTGGTCGATGCCCGCACCCGTGGTGGCACTGAGGGCGAGCACCCTGGCTGTGGGCGCAACCGCGCGCACCTGCTCCACCCAGTAGTCGGCGTCGGCGACCACATCAGCCTTGGTCAGCACCACCACCGGCCGCGCACCGCAGCGGTGAGCGATGGTGAGCAGCCGTTCGATCCGCCCCAGCGCGGGCAGCGGCTCCAACGGCTCCGCGATCAGCACGGTGTCCACATTCGCGGCGATGACCTGCTCGCGGGAGGTGGTATCCGCGCTGTCCCGGACCAACTCGCTGATGCGCGGTGCGATCCGGGCCACCCCCTCGGCAACGTGCAGCCAGTCCCCCACTGCCGGCGCCAGGGGCTCACCGACCACCGCCGGGAGCGTGCCCTCGGGACCGGTACGCCAGATACGACCGGCTGCTGGCTGCGCGGCGTCGTCGTCGGGCGTGTCGTGCGCGATTACGCCGTCGAAGGCAACCTGGGCACCGTCGTCGGGGATCGCGCGGATGGCGCCCTTGTCCACCCGGGTCACGCGCCATCGCGAGGGCGACAGCGTGCCCGGACCACCGGAGGCGGCTTGCTGCTGGTTCATCACCGTTCACAGTACGAACGCCCGCAACGCAATTTGCGGCCATCTCCGGCGATCAGCCGCCCGAATCACCAGGACATCGTCCGTACTGCGCACCGCGGCGAGACCTACGGGAACGAGAGCAGCGGCGCTTCGAAACATTTCGTCGACATTCCGGTGCGCCAGCCGATGCCACACCGTATGCGGCCTTGTTCCTGGGGCAGGGAGTCGCTCAATTCGCCAGAACTAAGGGGTCGAGTTGGTCCAGGTGGCGTGCGGTCGGTCAGAACTTTAACGAAAGTTCCCGAAAGTCATTGACGAGGCACACTCTCCGCCATACCTTCGATGGCACACCGAGGCCCTCCTCGCAGTGGAGTGAGGCGGCCTCGGCTGATCACACCGCACCGTGCGTGCCCGAAGGGCCGATCGCTGCAGAGGGAGTCATCTGTGTCTGCTCAACGACGAAGTGGCAAGATAACCGCGACCACACGGTCGAGTGACCGCACGAGCCGCTCGACCCGTGCTGGTCTTGCTGCGGCTTTAGCGGCGCTGTTGACCGGCACCTCCCTGGTGGGGCTGGCCAACGCGGCGCCGGAGGACGGGTTGCCACCCGCCGGGCAGACCTTCGAGCACTACCCGGCGATGAAGGATGTCTACGAGGACCACTTCCACGTCGGCATCTTCGGCCGGGGCAACGACATGGACGCGTTGGTCTACAACTACGCCTCCTACACACCCGGCAACGAGATGAAGCCCGAGAGCACCCAGCCGGAGAAGGGTGTCTTCACCTTCGATGCGGCCGACGCCGCGATGGCCGAGCACGCGGCGCACAATCCCGACATGCTCTTCTACGGTCACACCCTGACCTGGCACTCGCAAACACCCACCTGGATGTGGGACGCCCCTCCCGCCAGGTACGACCAGCCGGGAGAGTTCGACGCCGACGTCGCGCTCGAGAACATGAACAGCCACATCGAGAACGTCCTCGGATACTACGGCGCGGACCTGCAGGCCATCGACGTGGTCAACGAGGCCGTCGGGACCGCCGACACCGATGACTGGCGCGCCTCCCTGGCGAAGGGCGAGGGCTGGTACATGGCGCTCGGCTCGGACTGGGTCGAGTTGGCCTTCCAGAAGGCCGCGGAGGTCGTCGACGAGAACGGGTGGGACATCAAGCTCGTCTACAACGACTTCGGGCTCAACGACCCGGCCAAGGCCCAGGTGGTCTACGAGATGGTCAAGGAGATCAACGAGCGCAACGTAGGCGTCCGGCCGGACGGGCGACAATTGATCGAGGTGATCGGCATGCAGGGGCACTACGGCCTGAACACCGACATCAGCAACGTCGAGGCGAACATCGAGCTCTTCGCGACGCTCCCCGGCATCGAGATCAACATCACCGAGATGGACGTCGGCGTGCCCCCGGGGGAACTCGACGCGTGGAAGGAGAACAACCAGGGCATGCAGTACGCCCAACTGTTCCAGACATACCGTAAGTTCGCCGCCGGCCCTGCCAACACGACCGGCAACCCTCGCGTGATCACCGCGGTGAAACTCGCCGGGGTCCGGGACGTCGAGACCGGCTGGCGGGGCGGCGAGTTCGCGATGCCCTACGACTACGACGGCCTGGCAAAGCAGGCGCTGCTCGGCATCCTGTGGCCGGAGGAGTTCCTCGCCGCCCACGAGTGGATGGAACCGGACTTCGAAGACGGCTTCGAGCCGGTTGACGGAGTGCACGTCTACGACGTCGGACGGGGCGACGCCTACACCGGCGCCAACATCATCCTGGGCAACGACTCCTCGCAATGGCCGTGGTCGACGGCCGGTGAGGACGGCCTCGTTGCCTTCACACCCGAGCCCGGCGCGAGGTACCGCCTGAGCGTGAACACCACGATCCTGGGAACCAACTCCGTCCGGATTCGCTGGGTCAAGGACAACAGCAACGGCGGGTACACCGAGGCGGACGGCGTGGTGGTCAATGACCACCAGTACGGAGGCGGAGAGGTGGCGGAGCACATCCCGGCCTACTTCACCGGACTGATCAACATGGGCACCTACACCTTGGTCACCGAGATCATGCTGGACGGCGACCAGCCCGAGGAGGGCTTGATCGGCAACATCGCCGTTCGGGGTGGCGGAGGCGGCAGTGCCTACACCATCAACTGGCTCACCGTGGAACGCATCGGGGGCGACGGTGAGGAGGACGAATTCCTCGTGGACTGGCCCGCTGCAGCAGCGGAGGACCCGGTCGATGCGGTGATCACGCTCGCGGGTGCGCTGGAGGAGCACACGCATGCCGGCGCGGTCGATGGCCCGATCTCGCACAGGTTGACGAACGCACTGGAGCAGGCGCAGCGGCACCTGGAGGGCGGGCGCACCGACCCGGACGCGCAGGCCATGGACAGGTTCATCCGGAACCTGGACAGTCCGCAGCGGCCGGACACTCTCACCGACGAGGCCCGCACCGACCTGCGTGAGCAGGCCGAGCGGATCCTCGCGATGCTCTGAGGACCCTGGCTCCTGACGGCACACCCGCACCCCGCACCCGGCACCCCGCACCCCGCCCCGCACCCCGCACCCAGCCGAAGGCGAGGGTTGTGGCCGAGGACGAGCGGTCCAGCACTCGTCCTCGGCGCTCGGGCTCGCCCTCGACCGCTGTGGGCCGGGTCGGCGGGCGGCGGGCCTGCCAAAGCCGGCATCAGTCGGGCGCAGCCCGCGGCGCACGGGGTCGCTCACGTGCCGACAACCCCTGGTGGTCCCGCTGACCCTGCATCGTGTGCAGTCGCCTACTCGGCATCGGGGCCGATTGGTCGGCACTGTCCGGGCCGGCTGGCAGTTTGCTTGAGCACTGGCAACGTGCTTGAGCAAGTGGAGTGTCAGGAGCCGCCGCGGGCGATGAAGTTCGCCTCCACGTGGCTCACCATCGCATCGCAGGTGCGCAGGAGCAGCCACACCAGGATCGGGCTGACCAGCAACAACACCACATCGAAGGTGAAGTAGACGATGCCCGCGGCCACCACCAGCATGGCCAGCAGGCCCAGGGCCACCAGCGGGGTCCTGGCCATGTAGTACACGGCCAGCCGGGCCACGTCGCGGGTGCGCAACGCAAAGAAGGACGTGATCACCAGCGCGTTCAGGGCCCACACCGAGAACAGCACCGCGAGCACCACCAGCACCACCCCGTAGCCTCCCGGTACTCCCGCGTACTCCAGGTTGGCCAGGGTGATGCCGATGATGGTGAGCACGGCGAGCCCGGGGACCCATAGTTTGAGGACCTCGACCACGTTGAGCCGGTAGCCGCGCAGGAATGAGGCCATCGGCGTCAGCGACTCGGCCCGGTACCGGTCCCGCATCGCGAAGAGCCCGGCCGACAGTGCCGGACCAGCCGGAACCAGGCAGAGCGCAACCAGCGGGATGTTGCTCGTCGAGCGATCCAGCAGCATCAGCGGCAATGTGCCCGGAAGGGTGGTCAGGACGAGTAACAAGCCCACGACGAGGAACCAGTAGATCGCGCCGGTGCCGCGGCCGAGGACGCCGTCGCCGGGGTCGCGGGCCGCTGAACGGTCAGAGGTCATGGTCATCCCTGCCAGGTCGGGGTTCGTCTTGGACGCATTCTGCCCCGATGCGAACGGGGCCGGTGGCGATGTGCTGCCACCGGCCCCGTCGTCACCGGGTCACGGAACCTTCGCAAGTACGGCCGAGTAGTCTTACTCGTCGTCCTCGAAGGCGTCCTCGTCCACGTCGCGCTCGACGGCCTCATTGGCAACCTGGACGTAGTTCTCCATCCCGAGGCCCTCGAGTTCGGCCACGTAACTGTCCCACTCGTCGAGTGAGCGCTGGCCGATGATGAAGGCAGCGGTGTTCTGCTGCACGGCGTCACCGAGGGTGTTGGAGGTCAGGGACTGCGTCTCCTGCTCGGCCTCGTCGTAGGGGTAGGGAGGCCCGGGCGGGATCACTTCCTTCTCTCCCATGATGGACAGGAACTCGACCATCTCATCACCGAGCATCGACTGGACCAGGTCCTCGGTCGAACCCTGTGCGGGCATCCAGACACCGTTGTGGAAGCCGTAGTCCACATTCAGTGACTCATCGGCATCGGGGTTGATGCCATGGATGTCGATGTTCTCGTTGAGGATGCGGGTGTCGCCGTCACGCTCGAAGGTCTCACCCTCCACACCCCACTTGGCGAACTCCTGGCCTTCGTCGGAGAAGTACAGCCAGTCGACCAGTTGCAGGGTCGCGACGAGCGTCTCCTTGTCCGCCAGATCGGCGGAGAACATCAGGCCGGATTCCGTCCGGCCTTCGGTGGTGACATTGCCCGCCGGGCCGGCCGGCACCGGGATCATCCGCAGTTCCACATCCGGGTCATCGAAGCCGTCCCGGTAGTTGAGGATTTCCTGGTTGTTGCCTGCGATAGCCGCAGCCTGGCCATTGGTGAACTTCGCGATGGCGGTGTCATCGTCCTGGCTGACCGACTCGGGGTCCAGGACCCCGCGCTCGACCAGGTCGTTGAGGTACGTCAGCAGGTCCCGGTAACCGTCCTGGGCACCGGCGTAGACGTACTGGCCGGCGTCGTGGTCGTAGTTCAGACCATCACCGAAGCCCCAGCCGGCGGAGGTGCCGAAGGAGTCGGCCATGAAACTCACGGTAGCCTCCATCGGGCCGCCACCGCTCCACCGCTCCGTCCAGCCGTAGTCGAGATCATGGTCGTTCATGACCGTCTCGAGCTGGTCGGCGAGTTCGTCGAAGGTCTCGGGGTCCTCGGTGAACCCGGACTCCTCGAACAGATCCTTACGGACCACCAGCGAGTACTGCGGGAAGGGGTTCTCGTGCAGGCCCGGGATCATGTAGTAACGCCCGTCCACCTGACGCTGTTGCTCGATCTCCTCCCACAGGTCCCACTCGTCGGCCTTCTGGGTGAAGTGCGGCATCAGGTCCAGGTAGTCCGAGATCGGCAGGATGGTGCCCGAGCCCACGAACTGGGCCTCGTCCCCGGCGTAGGTCACCGGGATGACGTCCGGGGCGTTACCGCCCGCGATCGCCAGCGAGCGGCCCTCGGCCCAGTCCGACAGCGGCACCACCTGGTTGTTGAAGACGACGTTGTGGCGTTCCTCCATCACGTCGAAGAACATCCAGTCCTCATCGAGCGGGTAGTTCGGATGATCGCGGTACATCACCGAGATCTCCAGCGGCTCATCGGTGGTGGCCACGAACGTGTCACCGACGGAGAAGTCCTCCATCGCGCCCACGTTCTGCGACTCGTCCTCGAGGAGTTCCTCGGCGTCGACGTCGTCGCCGCCACCATCGCCGCAGGCGGCCAGCACCAGGGCTGTGGCAGTCGCGGTCGAGATACCCGCGAGCACCCTTCTTCGTGTATTCCTCATCTTTCCTCCAATGGTGAACGTCGTCGTTCGCGACGATCGAATGCGGACGGACAGTGGGCGGCGGCGCTCACTGCTTGACGGCTCCGAGCATCACGCCGGAGACGAAGTACTTCTGGATGAACGGGTACAGGCACAGGATCGGCAGCATCGTCAGCAACATCGCCACCGCCTGGATGTTGGAGTTGATCTGCGCGCTCTCGGTGCCCAGACCCTCGGTGGACAGTGCGCCGGCCATCAGGTTGCGCAGGTACATGGTGACCGGGTACAGATTCGCGTCATCGAGATAGATGAACGCGAAGAACCACTGGTTCCAGAACGCGACCGCGTAGAACAGGATCATGGTCGCGATCACCGCCTTGGACAGCGGTAACACGATGCGCCACAGCACCCCGTAGGTGTGCAGGCCGTCGATCCGGGCCGCCTCCTCGAGATCGGCTGGGAAGTTCTCGAAGAAGGACTTCATGATCAGCAGGTTGAACGCGCTGATCGCGTTCGGGATCACGATCGCCCACATCGTGTTACGCATCCCCAAGTTGTCCACGAGCACGTAGTTCGGGATCAGGCCGCCGTTGAAGACCATCGTGAACAGCGCGATCGCGATGAAGATGTTGCGGCCTTTGAGGTGCTTCTTGCTGATCGCGTAGGCGAACGTGGTGGTCAGCACCATCGAGATCGCGGTGGCGGTGACGGTGTAGACCACGGTATTGCGGTAGTTGGTCCAGAACCGGCTGTCGCCCATCACCGCCTCGAAGGTGGTGACGTTGAATCCGCGAGGGAACAGGTTCACCTGCCCGCGGGTGATGTAGATCTCGGCGGAGAACGCCTGCGCGATCACGTTGACGAACGGGTACAGCGTGAGGAGGCACACCAGGATCAGGAAGAACGCGTTGAACCACCGGAACACGGTGTAGCCGCGACTGTCCTTGATCTTGGTCGCCTGTTCGTTGACGCCCAGGATCTCATTTGCCCGGCCCTTGGCCTTGACATCGACTGACGTGCTCACCAGAGACTCTCCCCCACCAGACGGCGCGATATCAGGTTCGCGCCCACGATCAAGATGGCGCCGATGATGGCTTCGAAGAAGCCGATGGCCGCGGCGTAGGAGAAGTTCGCTCCCTGCAGCCCCACGCGGTACAGATACGTGGCGATGACATCAGCGGTCGGATACAGCAACGGGTTGTAGAGCAGCAGCACCTTCTCGAAACTGACCGAGAGGAAGTTGCCCATATTTAGGATCAGCAACACCACCATGGTGGGCCGGATCCCCGGCAGGGTTACGTGCCACGTCTGTCGCCACTTACTGGCCCCATCAACCCGGGAGGCCTCGTAGAGCTGTGGATCAATCGTGGTCAGTGCGGCGAGGTACAGGATGGTGCCCCAGCCGACGGTCTGCCAGATCTCCGAGGTGATGAAGATGGTCCGGAACCACTCGGACTGCTGCATGAAGGAGATCGGACCGGCCCCGAACACGTCGAGGATCTGGTTGATCGTGCCGCGTATCGAGACGATCTGGAGCACCATCGCCGCGACCACCACGATGGACATGAAGTGCGGCAGGTAGGAAATGGTCTGCACGGTGCGCTTGAACACCCGCGAACGCAACTCGTTCAGCATCAGCGCCAGGATGATCGGCAGCGGGAAGACGATGGCCAGGCTCAACCCCCCCAGGATGAGGGTGTTCTCGAAGGCGTTCCAGAAGCTGGCATCGCCCAGGATCATCCGGAAGTACCGCAGGCCCACGAACTCGTCACCGAAGATGCTCCCGCCGGGACGGTACCGGCGCACCGCGATCACGTTTCCCGCCATCGGGATGTACCGGAAGATCAGGAACCAGATCACCGGAAGCACCAGCAGGGAGTACAGCCGCCAGTCCTTCTTCAGCGCGATCCGCCACTCGTGCCCGTGCCGGCCCAGCCACGACCGCGGCCCTTCCTTGCGCGGCCCGCCGCTGGGGCCGTCGTCGCCGACTCCGACCCCCACGGCGACGCCGGGCCCCGGGATCTCGCGGCCCGGGGGGATGCCTGCTCCGGGCATGGGCTGAGGCGCGGTCACGACGACACCCCCGCAGTAGCTTCGCCGGGATCGACGACGACGACGGGAGCCAGTTCGCGGTCGTGGCCCACCGTGCGTAGGGCGCCGGTCAGGCCCAGGTCCACCTTGGCGAGGGTCTGGGTGACCGAGCGCCCGATATGCAGGCTGACCTGCCCGGGTTCGACGATCCGCTCACCGGCGAGTCCGGTGAAGGAGGTGAGGTCGGCCGACAGCGTGAAGCGCACCCCAGCGGAGGCTCCGGCATCGAGCGGCACCCGGGCGAAGGCGATCAGGCGGCGCACCGGCTGCGTCACCTGCGCCACATGGTCCTCCAGATAGACCTGGACGACCTCGGTGCCGGGCCGGTCCCCGGTGTTGGCGACGGTCAACTCCACCGTGACCTGCCCGGCCGTGTCCCACTCGGTTCCACCGCCGGCCACTGTCGCCTCACTCCACTCGAAGGAGGTGTAGGTCAGTCCGTGGCCGAAGGGGAAGAGTGCACTGGGGTCGAGGTTGGAGACCGTGGAGGCCTGGCCGAGCGGGGCGGCGAGGTAGGTGCCGGGCTGGCCACCGGGGTCCCGGGGAATGCCCACCGGCAGCCGGCCGGAGGGGTTGATCGTGCCGGTGAGCACCTCGGCGATGGCCCGACCGCCGTGCTGGCCGGGGAAGAAGCCCTGCACGATGGCCGCGACCCGGTCGGCATAGTGTCCCAGCGCGTAAGGGCGGCCGGTCAGTAGCACCAGCACCACCGGGATGCCGGTGGCCAGCATCTCCTCGATCAGTTCGCCCTGGATGCCCGGCAGGGCCAGGTCAGCGGCGTCGCACCCCTCGCCGGAGGTGCCCCGCCCGAAGAGCCCGGCCCGGTCGCCGACGACCACGACGCATGCATCCGCCGCGCGGGCTGCCTCGGCGGCCTCGGCCAGCCCGGAGCGGTCGGTGTCGGTGACGTCGCAGCCTCGGGCGTACCGGACGCTGCCGAGTTCGGCCTCGAGACCGGCCCGCACCGTGGTGATGTCGATGCCGATCTCGTGGTCGGGATGCTGGGCCCCCACGTGCGCCGGGAAGGAGTAGCACCCGAGCATGCTGTAGGGGTCATCGGCCAAGGGGCCGACCACCGCGATCGAGGCGCCTGGTGCCAGCGGCAGGGCGTCGTCGTTGGCCACCAGCACCACCGACTCCCGCGCCATCTCCAGGGCCACCTCGCGGGCCGGCTCCGGGTCGAGGGCCAGCGATTCGGGATCGGCCTGCTCCGGGGCGTAGTCGGCGTCGAGCAGACCGAGTTCGATCTTCTGGATCAGGACCCGCCGTACCGCCCGATCCAGGATGGTCTCGGCGACCCGGCCCTCTGCGAGGGCATGGGCGAGCGGATCGCCGTAGGCGTCGATGGTGGGCAGTTCCACGTCCACGCCCGCGGTCAGGGCAAGAGCGGCAGCGTGCGATCCGTCGGCCGCCACCCGGTGCAACCGCTCGAGGAAGCGGACGCCGAAGTAGTCGGCCACCACGGTGCCCTCGAAGCCGAGGGTGTCGCGGAGCAGGTCGGTCAGCAACCAGGTGTCCGCCGCCGAGGGCACGCCGTCGATGTCCGTGTAGGAGTGCATGACCGAACGGGCCCCGCCCAGGCGCAACGCCGTCTCGAACGGGGGAAGAAGGACGTCGGCGAACTCGCGGGTGCCGATCGAGACGGGGGCCAGGTTCCGCCCGGCCCGCGACGCCGAATAGCCCACGAAGTGCTTCAGGGTGGCCACGATCCCGGTCGACTCCAGGCCGCGGACGTAGGAGGCGCCCACCATCCCCACCAGGAAGGGGTCCTCGCTGATCGTCTCCTCGGTGCGGCCCCACCGGTAGTCCCGGGTCACGTCGAGCACGGGCGAGAGACCTTGGTGCACGCCGGCGGCCCGCATGGTCTGCCCGATCAGGGTGGCCATCTGTTCCACCCGCTCGAGGTTGAACGAGGCGCCCCAGGACAGCGGGATCGGGAAGGCGGTGGCCTGCCAGGCGGCGAAGCCGGCCAGGCACTCCTCGTGCACCTGGGCCGGAATGCCGAACCGGTTGGCGGCCATCACCTCACGCTGGGAGTGGGCAAGCGAGCGAGCGCCCAGCGCCGGCTCCACCGGTGCGGTTCCGTAGGGCCGGCTGAGTTGGCCCAGACCGTCGGCGATCACGGCCTCCCACTCCAGGCCCTGGGGCATGTCCGACTGGTTCGGAGCCACCCCGGCTCCCGAGGCGTCCGCACCGACCCACAGCCCCACGATCTGACCGAGCTTCTCCGACTGGGTCATCTCGGCGAGAAGACCATCGGCGCGCTCCGCCGGTGTGCGGGTGCGGTCACGCCAAGGCGGCACCTGCGACTCAGCGGTGCGTTCGGCGCTTATGTCCGTCGTCATCGGCTCCGGTCCACTTCGTTGTGCTTACACTCTGATCGAAACTTTCGTGGAAGCATCGAAAGTTGCTTGGTGCGACCTTAAGCGGATGTGCCCGAGCTCGTCAAACAACGTTTCGGTAACGGCATGGTCATGGTGATACCCTGAAGCCGAAACTTTCGCATCGGAGCAATAGGGGAACGATGAGCAACGAGGCCATGGCGGCCCAGAAGCCCAGGGCAACGATCGCCTCGATCGCGGCGGAGATCGGTGTCTCGGTGCCGACCGTGTCCAAGGTGCTGAACGGCCGTCCCGACGTCGCCAGCCAGACCCGCGCGAAGGTCGAGGAAGCGCTTGAGCGCCACCAGTACCGGCGACGCCGCTCCGGCCACCGAACCAGCCCGGCCCTACTGGACCTGGTGTTCCACGAGCTCGACTCGGCCTGGTCGGTGGAGATCATTCGCGGGGTGGAGGCCGTGGCCGCCGCGCGCCAGATCGGGGTGGTGCTTTCTGAACTGGGTGGTGAGCACCGGCCCAAGCAGGAATGGCTCGATGCCGTCCTGGCACGCCGCCCGGCCGGGGTGCTCTTCGTGCTCTCCGGCGTGGAGGCCGCGCAGCGATATCAGTTGGAGTCGCGATCGATCCCGTTCCTGGTGCTGGATACCGATGGCGAGCCACCGGTCGGCATCCCCACGGTCGGGTCGAACAACTGGAGCGGTGGACTGTCCGCCTCCCGGCACCTGCTCGGCCTGGGGCACCGCAGCCTGGCGGTGATCTCCGGACCCAAGGACGTCTTGTGCAGCAGGGCCCGGGTGGACGGATTCCGCAGTGCTCACGACGAGGCCGGCGTGAGCGTGAACCCGGAGTTCATCCGGTACGGGCCGTTCCACGTCCGCGCCGGCTACGAGCACGGGCGTGACTTGCTGGACCGGCCGGACCGGCCCACAGCCATCTTCGCCGGCTCCGACATGCAAGCCCTCGGCGTGCTACGCGCGGCTCACGAACTGGGCCTGCGGGTGCCCCAGGACCTGTCGATCGTGGGATACGACGATGTCACGGTGAGCCAGTGGATCGAGCCGGCGCTGACCACGGTGCACCAGCCACTCCGGGAGATGGCGGCAACCGCCACCCGGATGCTGCTGCAGCTGGCCGACGGGCAGACCCTGGCCCACCAGCGCATCGAACTTGCCACTGAACTCGTCGTGCGCCGCTCGACCGCTCCCCCGCCCTCCTGAACCGGCGACGCCGCCGCCCTGACCTGGCGACACCGCACCGAGGCCTGCCCGTACGATCATTCATTGCCGATCTGTACAAGTCGGAACACCCCGCCGGATGAACGTGTACGGCTGCTAGCACTACGGCAGAATGGACCGTGCCCCGCCACTGCGGGGCGATGGTGCCCCTGCGGGTGGTGGCGAGACCGCGAGGTGGCGAGTTCCGGTGAAGGTGGATGTCGATGAGTGCTCCCAGTGTCAGTTACTCCATAACGGTGCGGCTGGACCTGCCCGCCATACCCACGGCGGTGAGCCTGTTGACCACCGCGGTGGAGAAGGCCGGCGGTGTGGTGACCGCGGTGGACGTGTCGGCCTCCGGACCCGATCGCCTGCAGGTCGACCTGACCTGTGCGACCGGCGGCGAGAGCGACGCCCGCAAGGTCGTGGACACCCTCGGCGAGGTCGAGGGTGTGCGGATCGGCCGGGTCTCGGACCGTACGTTCCTCGCCCACCTGGGTGGGAAGATCCAGATCGAACCGAAGATGCAGATTCGGCACCGCGACGACCTCTCCCTCGTGTACACCCCCGGCGTGGGGCGGGTGAGCCAGCAGATCGCTGCGCATCCCGAGGACGCCTCCCGCCTGACGATCAAGCGCAACACCGTCGCCGTGGTCTCCGACGGCTCGGCGATCCTGGGGTTGGGCAACCTCGGGCCGCTGGCCGCGTTGCCGGTGATGGAGGGCAAGGCCGCCCTGTTCAAGCAGTTCGGGGGCATTGACGCCTTCCCGCTGTGCCTGGACACCCAGGACGTCGACGAGATCGTCCGGACCGTCAAGGCGGTCGCCCCGGTCTTCGCCGGGATCAATCTGGAGGACATCTCCGCGCCCCGGTGCTTCGAGATCGAGGACCGGTTGCGCAAGGAACTGGACATCCCCGTCTTCCATGATGACCAGCACGGCACCGCGATCGTTGCTCTGGGCGCCCTGACCAATGCGTTGAAGGTGGTCGGGAAGAAGCTCGAGGACGTCCGGATCGTCCAGGCCGGCGCCGGCGCCGCCGGATCGGCGATCCTGCGGCTGCTGCTTGCCGCCGGCGCCACCGATGTGGTGGTCGCCGACGTGGCCGGCATCGTGCACGCAGACCGGGACAACCTCGATCCCTCGCTGGAGTGGGTCGCCGAGGCGACCAACAAGCGGGATCTGAAGGGCACGCTGTCCGAAGCACTGGTCGATGCCGATGTGTTCATCGGGGTCTCGGCACCGGACCTGGTCTCCGAGGATGACGTGAAATCGATGGCGGAGGGGGCGATCGTGTTCGCGATGGCCAACCCGATGCCGGAGATCGACCCGGTGATCGCCACCAGGCACGCCGCCGTGGTGGCGACCGGCCGCAGCGATTTCGCCAACCAGATCAACAACGTCCTGGCATTCCCGGGGGTCTTCCGCGGACTGATCGACGCCCGTTCCACGCGGATCACCGACGAGATGCTCATCGCCGCCGCCCACGCGGTGGCCGATGTGGTCACCGCCGACGAACTCAACGCCACCTACATCGTGCCCAGTGTGTTTCACAGCGATCTGCACACCACGGTGGCAAAGGCGGTTCAGGCGGTCGCCGAGCGCGACGCCGCGAGCCTGTCCTCACAGGATGAGCACCCCAACCCCATCGAGCTGGAGTTCAAGAAGGACTGAGTCCATCCCGCCCCAGCCGGTCGGTCGGTAGGCAGGGCGGAGCGTCAGACCTGCGGGGTCAGGCCAGGACGGGCGGTGTCACCACGTCCACCCACGACCACACAGTTCGAGTTCGCGCCGGGCCCGTTCGGCATCGGCCTTCGGACCAGCGGGAACCGACCGGACCGACAGACCGGCGAGTGCGCAGGCATCGGCGAGCATGGAGTCGTAGGCCCAGAGCGTCGTTCGCCAGTGGTGCTGCCGCGCGAACATGTCCGGGTCGGAGTCGATTCGCCGCAGGATCGCCGTCAGTGTGGTCAGCCGCATCTGCATCTCCAGCACCCGGAACACCTCGCGCGCTTCGGCCTCCTCTGCTCGCCGACGAGCCCACGGCCACCAGTTCTCGATCCACTCCCGCAGATCGCGTCGGTCGGTGGCGTACTCGACGGCAGCCCGGGGACGCCGGGGCCGGATCATCATCGGGGCCCCGCTCAGCGAATCCAACAGCCACTTCATCGAGCGCCTCACCCTCAGTATCCATTCTCCCAGGGATGTCGCGGTTCTGCCAGGTGGATAAGCGCGCAACGGCCACAGCGGGTGGGCTGCGCCGACCTCCGTCCTCCGTTCCCGCCGTGCCGGCCCCGACGTGCCGGTGCCAGACTGGACGCCATGTACCCAGCAGGGATGATCAACCCCGACTCGGACCGCCGCGAGGGAGTCAGTTGCGCCGGCGTGTACACCGCGGCCGATCGCGAGCGCGTCGTGGAGGTCCTGGCGTCGCTGGGCTTCAGCGGCTGGATCGGTCCGGCTCAGGGCCGGTGGGTGCTGGTGGTCGCGGAGAACCCGTTGGGCAAGGTCGCCGCTGGCAAACGGACGATCGACGAGGTGGGGCGGGACCTGGCCGCGACCACCGGCACCCTTGCGCTCGTTGCTCAGATCCGGCGGGACGAGGCCCTTCGGCTGTGGCTCTACGACGGCGACCAGCGCGTAGCGACGGTCGACACCAACCCGCCCGAGCCCGACTACGGTGCGGGGCCCGGGCAGGACGAGTTCGGCGGGGCCGTGACGCTGGATGAGTTCGGTGAGCCGATGCTGGACGAGTTCGGTGAACCTGTCGGGATGGCGATGTTCGAAGACGACTCGGACGGGTTGACTTACGCCCCCCTCGCACAGGCGCTGGACGTGCCGGAGGTCTCTGAGGAACTCACCGAGTTGCTGGAGGACGAGCTCAGCGAGGACGAGAGCGAGTCCGAACGGCTCACCGCCATGGCTCGGCTCCTGGGGCTGCCCACCTGGCTGGTCTCGGCGACGTCGCTGCCCAAGGACATCTGGGGCGGCCCTCGCCGGGAGGAGATGATCCGCCTCCAGGTCGGGCGGCAGGGCGCCGCCGGGGCGCTGCGCGGCTTCGTGACTCGCCGCACCACCCGCCGCCCGCCTGCGCGCCCGGAGCGACGTTAGTACCGGCCCCCAGCACCCCGAAGCCGACCGCACCCCTCCCAGCACCCCGACGGCAACCGCGCCCCCACCAAGCACCCCGACGGCGAGCCCCGGCGCCGAGAGCGAGCCCAACAGGTATCGCCGTGGGCGGCCACGATCGCCCTGGGCGGCCTGGGCGGCCTCGGCGGCCTGGGCGGCCTCGGCGGCCCCGGCGCCCCTGGCAGGCGGTGCAACCTTGGGCAGCCGCCTGGCCTCGCCGTCGCGGGGCTCGGAGAGGTTTCTCCACAGCCGCTCCTGGCTATCCACACAGTCGCACCGGGCGCTCACCGCACAGCGGGGTCTCCGGACACCATGTCGCGATGGTCGCCAACACCCCCCGGATCCGGTTTACCTCCGATTACCCGCCCGGCGCGGTCGACCGGCTCCGCCGGCAAGGCGTACTGGTCAGGGTCCGACGAGGCGCGTACGCCGAGGCCGACGCGTACGAGCAGGGTCGCGTGAGCGAGCTGCTGGCACGGTGCAGTGCAGTCCACCGGTCACTCCGGACCACCTTCGCCTTCAGCCACGAGACGGCCGCCGCACTGCACGGGATTCCGACGTGGTTGGAGCGTACGGACACGGTGCACATCCTGCAGACGTCTCACGCCGCCGGGAACCGTGCCCGCGACGTCATCCGCCACCGGGTTGTGGAGATGCCCGAGGCGGACCTCGTACGGACCCGGGGCCTACCGGTGACCGGGCTGGACCGCACCTGCGTGGACTGCGCGCGTACCCAGCGACCCGGCCTAGCGCTCACCACAGCGGATGCGATCCTTCGCCGTATCGCGGGGACCACCCGGTTCGACTGGCCGGCATCGTCCGCCCGTGAAGCGCAGATCCGAGCCGCTTGGCTGAACAGGGTGGCGGACTCGGGGCCGGTCCGGGGAGTGGTACGGGCTCGCGCGGTGCTCAGCCATGCCGACGGCCGATCCGAATCGGCGGCCGAGTCGCTGGTTCGCTGGATCGTGCTGTCCGCAGGGTTCACCGCACCCGACCTTCAGGTAGCGGTCGCCACGGAGTTGGGCACGTTCTATCCGGACCTGTTGTGGTCCGGTGCCCACGTTCATAGCGAGTGGCAGATGGTCGGACTGGAGTACGACGGGGTCGCCAAGTACACCCAAGGCAGCGACGTCTACGACGAGAAGCGCCGCGAGGACGCCCTGCGGTCGGTCGGATGCCTCATCGTGCGCGCCACTCGCGCCGACCTGAGTGATTCCCGTCGCCTGATCACCGATCTGCGCCGCCACGTGCGCGCCTGCACGAGCCTGCCGCCCGAACGCCGCGGCCTACGCGAAGCGGCCTAAGCCCGGCCGATCACCGAGGACGAGCCTCGGCCCCGAGAGCGAGCCCTACAGGTATCGCCCTGGGCGGCAACTATCGCCCTCAGCGCCCCGGGGCTGCGCACCGGCCGGAGGGGGATCGGGCGGGTCAACCGAAGATGGCCGGCAGAGTGGCGTGGTGGGCCTGCTCCAACTCGGCAATGGACAGACTGAACTGTCCGGCCAGATCCAGCCCCACGCCGTCGTCGCTCACACCCAGGCGCAGCACCGGCACGCCGTGCTGGGCGGCCAGGTCGATCACCGCATCGGCCTCGGTGGTGGCCACCAGCGCCCGGGCGGTGGACTCGGAGAACAGTGCCGTGGCCGCATCCACGCCGTCGCGCTCCAGCAGCGGCGCCAGGTCGAGCCGTGCCCCGACCCCGAAGCGAAGCACCGACTCGGTCAGCGACTGGATCAGCCCGCCCTGGGACAGGTCGTGGCTGGCGCTGACCAGACCCCGGCCCACACCGGCGATCAACACCCGGGCCAGCGCCTGCTCGGCGTCCAGGTTCACCGCCGGCGGCAGCCCGCCCAGGTGGGAGTGCACCACATCGGCCCACACCGACCCGGACAACTCGGTCGCGGTGGTGCCCAGCAGCAGGATCTCCTGCCCGGCCTCGGACCAGCCCGAGGGGACCACCGCGCCCACGTCGTCCAGGAGCCCGAGCACCCCGACCACCGGCGTGGGATGGATCGAAGCGTCGATGTGCCCCGGTGGCAGATCCGCGGACTTGGTGGAGTTGTACAGCGAGACGTTGCCTCCGGTCACCGGGATGCCCAGGGCCAGGCACGCATCGGCAAGCCCGGTGATGGAGCGCACCAGTTGCCACATCGCGTCGGAGTCCTCCGGCGAGCCGAAGTTCAGGCAGTCGGTCACCGCCAGCGGCTGCGCGCCCACGGTGGCCACGTTCCGGTAGGCCTCGGCCAGGGCATGTTGGGCGCCCACGTAGGGATCGAGTTTGCTGAACCGCCCGTTGGCGTCGGTGGCCAGGGCCACCCCGAGCCCACTGGACTCGTCCACGCGCACCACACCCGCGTCGTCGGGCTGGGCCAGGGCGGTGTTGCCCTGCACGTACCGGTCGTACTGGTCGGTGACCCAGGACTTGCTCGCCAGGTTCGCGCTGGAGAGCACCGCCAGCACCTGCTCGCGCAGTTCGTCCACGGCGGCCGGCCGGACCAGCGCCTCGGCGACGTCGGCGTTCAGCCCCGCCTGCCACGTCGGTTCGGCATAGGGCCGGTCGTACACCGGGCCGTCATGGGCCACGGTGCGCGGGTCCACGTCCACGATCCGCTCACCGTCGTGGTCGATGATGAGGCGTCCGGTGCCGGTGACCTCCCCGATCACGGCGGCCTCGACGTCCCAGCGCTCGGTGATGGCCAGGAACTGCTCCAGTTTCTCCGGAGCCACCACCGCCATCATCCGCTCCTGGGACTCGCTCATCAGGATCTCACCGGCCGTCAGGGTCGGGTCACGCAGCAGCACGTTCTCCAGGTCCACGTGCATGCCGCCGTCCCCGTTGGAGGCCAGTTCGGAGGTGGCACAGGAGATCCCGGCGGCTCCCAGGTCCTGGATACCCTCGACCACCCGGGCGGCGAAGAGTTCCAGGCAGCACTCGATCAGGACCTTCTCCATGAAGGGGTCACCCACCTGCACGCTCGGGCGCTTGGCGCGCTTGTCCGCATCGAAGGTGGCGCTGGACAGGATCGAAGCGCCCCCGATCCCGTCGCCGCCGGTGCGGGCCCCGAACAGCACCACCTTGTTGCCCACGCCCTCGGCGTTGGCCAGGTGGATGTCCTCGTGCCGCAGCACCCCCACGGCCAGTGCGTTGACGAGCGGGTTGCGCTGGTAGGCGGCGTCGAACACCGTCTCGCCGCCGATGTTGGGCAGTCCCAGGGAGTTGCCGTAACCGCCGATGCCGGAGACCACGCCGTGCACCATCCGCTGGGTGTCGGGGTGGTCGGGCGCACCGAAGCGGAGTTGGTCCATCACCGCGACCGGCCGTGCGCCCATGGAGATGATGTCGCGCACGATGCCGCCCACACCGGTGGCCGCGCCCTGGTATGGCTCGACGTAACTGGGGCTGTTGTGCGACTCCACCTTGAACGTCACCGCCCAGCCCTCGCCGATGTCGACCACGCCGGCGTTCTGCCCGATCCCGACGAGCAGCCGCGCTCGCATCTCCTCGCTGGTTTTGGCACCGAACTGCGACAGGTGCTTCTTGGAGGACTTGTAGGAGCAGTGCTCGGACCACATCACCGAGTACATCGCCAGTTCCGCGGCGGTGGGCCGCCGGCCGAGGAGTTCGCGGATCTCGGCGTACTCCTCGGTGTTCAAGCCGAGTTCGGCATAGGGCTGGGTTGCCTCAGGGGTGGCCTCGGCATGGGCGACGGTGTCGGCGGTGTGCGTCAACGAAGGGTCCTCTACGTGGCTCGGGGCAACGTAACGTAATCTACCCTCGTCCGCCTGCGGGATCGCACGACGGCGGAGCCCGGCTCGCCGAACGGCGGCGGACGACGGCGGAGCCCGGGCAAGCGGGCGGGCCCGCGGCCGCCCAATCGGCTGGATCGGTGTACACCGGGCACCTCGCGGGTGAGGATGGAGGTATGCGCCTCGTCAGCATCGCCCTGGATCTGTTGGTGGTGCTCGCATTCGCGGTGGCCGGGCGGGCCAGCCACTACGACACGGTCACACCCACCGGTGTGCTGCAGACAGCCTGGCCCTTCGCCGTCGGGGTGCTGGTTGCCTGGGTGATCGCCGGGCGCACCCGGTGGGCGCTGCGCAGCCTGCGCTCGGGCCTGCTGATCTGGCCGATCACGTTGGCCCTCGGCATGGGGCTACGGTTGTTGAGTGGCGAGGGTACGGCACTGGCGTTCGTCCTGGTCGCCACCGGTGTGCTGGGACTGGGCCTGCTCGGGTGGCGCGTCGTTGCGGCACTCCTGGTCCCGCGGGCACCGGGGGCGCGTCACGTATCGGAATCGGACTCCACTGGAGGAATCACATGAGCGAGCAGGAATCACGCGATCACGTTGAGCAGGGTCAATCCCTCGGGGATGCGAACCTTCCCGTCGAGGCCGCCCGCGACACCCAGAATGTGCGCCGCGCCTTCGGTGAGGCGTACCAGGCCGATGGTGCCACGATCATCCCGGTGGCCAAGGTGATGGGTGGCGGTGGCATGGGCTTCGGCTCCGGGGGCGGCGACACCACCCACGCCCAGCACGCCGAGGGCTCCGGAGGCGGCGGCGGCTTCGGCACCCGCGTCAAGCCGTTGGGGGTCTATTCGGTCCGGGACGGGCAGGTCAAGTGGGAGCCGGCCATCGACGTCAACCGCGCGATCATCGGCGGACAGGCCCTGGTCACGGTGCTGATCGTGGCGTGGGCGTGCGTGCGGCGCGCGCGGCACAAGGCCCGCCGCTGGGACTACCTCTCGGCACGCGCGGCCGCCCGCGGCTGAGCACCACTCAGTCTCCGCGGGTCAGTTCGCCGGTGCACGGCTCGCAGACCACCGGCTGAGGTCGGTGGCCGGAACACCGGTTCGGGCGCCCTAGCCTGCCGGCGCACCGGTTCGGGCGCCGCCCTAAGGTGCCGCGGCGGTGAGCGAACCGAGAACCGGCGCCAGACGCTGGGCCATCAACTCATAACCCTCACCGTCGGGGTGCAGACCGTCGGGCAACAGGTGTGCCTCGTGCAAGCCCAGGACCTCCAAGCCGTCGACCAGGTGGACATCGTCATCGTCGGTCTGCAGCACCTGCACCACCTCGGTGATGTCGGCGCGCATCTGCTCCAGCGTCATCCCGGCGTGGTTGGGCGTGGCCTCCCGCTCCGGGCTGGCGATCGGGGTGATCACCGCGATCGGTGCGTTCGGGTGGGCGTCGCGGACCTGTTCGATGAAACCGGAGACGTGCGGGGCGAAGGAGCGTTCGTTGAACGTCGAACCGCCGTAGATGTTGATGCCCAGGCACAGCGCGATCAGGTCGGCCGGGACCGCGGCGATGGTGCGGGCGGCGATCGGGTCCAGGTGGCACTGGCCCGAATATCCCAGGCAGGTCAGATCCCAGCCGTGGGACTGCGCCACCAGCGCCGGCCAGGTGCGGCTGGGTCCGTAGGCGGCCGAGCACAGCGTGATCGAACTGCCGTAGGTGGTCAGGCGCCGCCCGGGTTCGATCCGCTCCACCACCTCCGCATCATGGAGTTCCAACTCCCCGATGCGGGTCGGTCCGGCCTGCGGGAGCCACACCTGCACCTCATGTGCGCCGGGGGGCAGTGAGACCCGGACGTCGCTCACACCCACCGGAAGGTCCATCCGGGCGTGCAGTTCGCCGTCGACCACCACATCCAGCAGCGCCGCGCGCTCGGTGGAGGAATACTCGATCGGCAGCCGCAACGCGCGGGCGTCGGTGCGGAACTCCGCCCGCACCCCGGTGGGCATCCGGGCGACCTCCAGCAGGGTGGGCGCATGGGCCCGCGCGGTCCGCTCCGGCAGCACCCGCCAGGGTTGCCACCACTGCGCTTCCGGCACCCAGCCCACCGCCCCGGGCCAGAACGGACTGTCGACGGAGGGACGCAGGATGCCGGCTTCGGTGCTCACGACCGGCCATCCTAGCCAGGCCGGGCGCGCGGGTGAGACCAGATCCGTCCCGTGCGGTCGGGGCTAGGACCCGGTGCCGGGCAGCACCAACTGGCCGATCGGTCCGGGGTTCACCGCGATCTCCCAGCGGTATCCGTCGGGATCGGCGAAGTAGCCGGAGTATCCGCCCCATTCCCGTCGCACCGCGTCCTGGATCGGGTCGGCGCCCAGTCCACGAGCGCGCGCGAGGATGGCGTCGACCTCCTCGGGGGTGGCCACGTTGTGCGCCAGCGTGATCGGCGGGGCACCCGCACCCCGGGCGATCGGACCGACCTCGGCCTCGAACGCACCGGCATCCCACAGGCTCAGCACCAGGTGCCGGCCGGTCCGGATCATCAGGACCTCTCCGGGCACGTCCACTTCCGCCCGCCAGCCGAGCCCGTCCAGGTAGAAGGCTCGGGTGGCATCGAGGTCACGCACCGCCAGGGTGATGAAGCTGATCCGTTGGTCCATGACGCACACGATGCCACGGACCACCGACAACACCCCGGGAGCGGCGGCGCGCCGAGCGCAACCGCCGCGCCCCCGGGCTCACCGGTTCTGGAAGCGCTCGATCCTGCGGACCGCCTCGGTCAGCTCCTCCGGTTCGCCCGCGAAGGACAGCCGCACGAACTGGTCGCCGTTCTCACGGTCGAAGTCCACACCCGGGGTGATCGCCACACCATCGGTCTCCAGCAACTGCGCGCACCAGTCCACCGACGAGGTGTAGCGCCCCATCCCCTCGGCCAGCCCGGCCCAGAGGTAGAAGGCCCCGTCCGCCGAGGCCACCGGTCCCCACCCGAGCCTGGGCAGTTCGGACAGCAGGGCCTCCCGGCTGCGGCTCATCTTGGCCACCCGGGCCTCGGCCTCGGCGTAGGCCGCATCACTGAACGCTCCGAACGCGGCAGCCTGCGCCGGTGCGGGCGGGCAGAGGGCGACGTTGCCGGCCAGGCCCGCGACGGCGTCGAGCAGGTCCGGCGGCACCAGCGCCCAGCCCAGTCGCCACCCGGTCATCCCCCAGTACTTGGAGAAGGAGGAGATCACCACCGACGTGGGCTGCGGGCTCACGTCCCAGGCGCACACGCCGTGAGCGTCGGGACCCCCGGCCCCGGAGTAGGTGATGCCGTGGTAGATCTCATCGCTGATCAGGCGCACGTCGTTGGCGCTGCACCAGGCATCCAGCGCGGTCAGCCGCGCCCGGTCGATCATGGTGCCGGTGGGGTTGGCCGGGGAGGCAAGCATCAGCCCGTCGATCCTGCCGTGGGCGGCCAGCACGTCGTCGAGCATCTGTGTGGTGGGCTGGAAGCCAACCTCCGGCCCACAGTCCAGGTCCACCACGTCGCAGCCCAGCACCCTCAGGATGTTCCCGTAGGCGGGGTAGCCGGGCCGCACCAGCACGACGACGTCCCCTGGGTCGAACGCGGCCAGGAACGTCAGCATGAACGCACCGGAGGAGCCGGTGGTGACCACCACCTGCTCGGCATCGACCTCCATGCCGTACCAGCGCCGGTAGTGCCCGGCGATGGCCCGGCGCAGCTCCTGCAATCCCATCGGGGAGGTGTAACCGAAGTCCTGGGGGCTGACGGCGGCGTGCTCGCGCACCGCCTGCAGGGCGCCTCCGGAGGGTTCCCCGGCGCACAGGTTGATCACGTCCCGGCCCTGAGCGCGCAACCTGGCCACCTGGTCCAGCAGCATCATGACCTGGAAGGAGGGTACGGCTGATCGGGTGGAGGCTCGCATGCTCACACGGTACCCACGCATCGGCCGTGGGGCCCCCGCTCCAGGGGGCGCGAGGCCCGCGCTCGAGGGCTGTCGCCGCGTACCCGTGACGACGGGGGCCGGCTGTGCCAGGCTGGGCCGCATCAGGGAGGAAGGAGGGGGAGGTGGCCTCCGTCCGGTCCGCGCCGTCCCATCGCCACGAGATGCAGGCGACCTACCGGTACCTGCGCCTGGCCATCATCCTGCTCACCGCGCTGCTGCTGCTGAGTGTGGCCCTGCAGATCGGGGCGGACGACGGCGAGGTCCTCGCCTCGGTCAGTGCCTACTACTACACCCCCGCCCGGGACGTCTTCGTGGCCAGCCTGTGCGCGATCGGCACCTGCCTGATCATCCACCGCGGTCGTAGCGACACCGAGGACGTGCTGTTGAACTTCGCCGGTTACCTCAGCTTCATCGTCGCGTTCGTGCCGACCAGCCCGGCCCACGCCGTGGGCGAGGGCGGCTCCCGCCTGCCCGATGACCTCACCCAGGCCCTGACGCAGAACACCTGGGCCGTGCTGGCGGTGGTCCTGGTGGCCTTCATCCTGGAGCTCGTGGTGGTGCCGCAGCGGGAGCGGCACCTGCACAGCCGGGGCGGCCGCATCGTGCTGATCGCCGGCCTGCTGGCGTACCTGGGCCTGGCGGGGGTGTTCATGTTCGCCCGCGACACCTTCCTGGCCTACGGTCACGGTGCCGCCGCGATCATCCTGTTCATCTGCGTGGTGGCCCTGGTGGGGATCAACGCCACGGCGTTGTCCCGTGCGCGCGCGGCCAACGGGATCGGGCGCCGCCGCCGGTGGGCGAACTGGTACTCCTTCGGCTTCGTGCTGATGATCGTGACCGTGGGAGTGGTGCTCGGCCCGGTGCGGGTGGTGCTGCCGCAGTGGGTGTTCGTGCTCGAGGCCGCCTTGATCCTGCAGTTCATGGCCTTCTGGGTGACCCAGACCGTCGAGCGCTGGCACGCCCCGACCCGCCGCGCAGACTCCCTGGTGCCGGGCTGATCCTCACGGGTCCAGCACCAGGAACATCCCACCCATCAGCGGCCCCAGCGTGAGCAGCGACAGGATCGCGGTAATGAGACCGATCGCGCGCTGGCGCCCGACGCTCAGATCCTGGGCGCCGACTTCGTGCAGCCGCCCGTCCCGCCGGTAGAGCTCGAAGTCGTGGTGCAACTCCCCCAGCCGGCTTCCCTTGCCCGGTATCGCGTCCAGCACCAGCGGGGCCAGGGACATCGCTCCCACTCCGAGCACCATCAACCGCACGTGCGCCCCCACCCCGCGATCGGTCATCTGCACCAGTACCACCGCAACGATCACGGCGAACGCGAACACCGTGCCGTACACCAGGAGGGCACGCTTGGGCGTTCGCACCATCCTGAGCAACCAGGGCACGTACGTCGGCCCCAACGCCCATCGCGCACCGATCCCCCAGGCCGTCCAGACGATCAAGTAGATGAAGAGCATGCCTGGTGTGACGCGTATAGACCGGCACTGGCGTCAGCGTCCCGATCCTGCCCGGTCACATCTCCTCGTGGGTGTTCGGGTCGCCCCCGAACCGGCGCCCGTCGGCACGGGTGAGCGCGCTGATCGCGGTGACCTCCTCCTCGGTGAGGGCGAATCCGGCCAGGTCCAGGTTCTGGGCCTGGCGGCCGGGGTCACCGGACTTCGGCAGCGGCTGTGCGCCCAGGTGAAGGTGCCATCGCAGGATCACCTGCCCCGGGCTGACGTCGTGACGCTCAGCGGCTGCGGCGATCGCGGGCGCGTCGAAGGGCACCGTGCCCTTGCCCAGCGGGCTCCAGGACTGGGTCAGCACCCCGCGTCCGACGTGATCGGTGCGCATCTGCTCCTGGGTGAAGTAGGGGTGCATCTCGATCTGGTTCAGTGCCGGGGTCACTCCGGTGGCGTCGATGATCCGGTCCAGGTGCCCGGTGGTGAAGTTGGAGACGCCGATGGAGCGCACGAGTTCACGCTCACGCACCTCGACCAGCGCCTCCCACGCCTGGACGTACAAACCCTGGCTCGGGTTGGGCCAGTGGATCAGCACCACGTCCAGGTAGTCCAGGCCCAGGGTGCGCAGTGAGTCCTCCACGCTCCGCACGGCCTTGTCCTTGGCATGATCACGTCCGGGCACCTTGGTGGCCACGAGCACATCGGCGCGGTCCAGGTCGCTGCTACGCACGGCCTTGCCCACCTCGGCCTCGTTGCCGTAGTTCACCGCGGTGTCCACGTACCGGTACCCGGCCTCCAAGGCGCTGCGAAAGGCGTTCAGGCCGTCCTCGCCGCGAAGCCCGCTGGTGCCGAACCCGACGGCGGGCAGTCGGTTGCCGTCATTGAGCGGGAAGTCCGCCAGTCCTGGTGAGTCCATGTCGGCTACGGTAGCGGGCCCGCCGCCGCATCGCGCTTCCTGCCCCACCGCGGTCCCCTGCGACCCTCCGCCGCCCCCGGCGCACGTGGCGCACGCGGCGCAGGCGCTGAGAAACTCCTGGAGCGATCGCGCCGGCAATGGCACGATCTAGGAGATGGAGAGCCTGCCCGACTTCTGGTTGCCCCGGCCGGAGGGGGCCACTGCCAGCAGCCGGGAGCGGTTCGAGGCGCTGTGGGAGCACGCACTCAGCCGGGGACCGGCCGATCCGGTGCCCTATCGGCTGGCGGAACCGAAGTGGCAGTTCCTCTGCCACATCGCTGACCACGCCGACGTCGTCCTGCATGGCTCACAGGATCCGGCGATCGAACTGTTCGAACCACGCAAGGCCGACGACGTCATCGAGTTCGGTGACCGCGAGGCCGTCTATGCCGCCACCGACGGGATCTGGCCGATGTACTACGCGATCCTCGATCGGGCACGGAACCCGATGTCCCTGACGAATGCCTGCATCCGCATCCAGGGCCCTTCCGGGGAGTGGAGCGATCCCTACTACTACTTCTCCATCACCGACGCCGCCCTGGTCCGCCGGCCCTGGCGGACCGGCACGGTGTACGTGCTTCCCGGTGAGACCTTCACCGTCCAGCCCCCGATGGCGGGAGCCCTCGGCACCGTCCAGCCGGCACAGGCGGCCAGCGCAGTGCCGGTACGACCACTGGCCAAGGTCACCGTGAACCCGGAGGACTTCCCGTTCCTCCACCAGATCCGCGGTCACGACGACCGGGTCCTCCAGGAACGCGCCACCAAGGATCCCAACGGCTTTCCCTGGCTGACCGACCCGTGAGCCCCGCCTGCTCCCGGCCCCACGCGCACCGAGCGCGGAATACCTGCGCCCGCCAGGCGTTGCCGCCAACGTGAAGAACATCGGATTCCTCTCGTTCGGCCACTGGACCCCGCACCCGCAATCGAAGACCCAGTCGGCGTCCGACGCCCTGCTGCAGTCGATCGACCTGGCCGTCGCCGCGGAGGAGGCCGGGGCCGACGGCGCCTACTTCCGGGTGCACCACTACGCCCGCCAGCTGGCCTCCCCGTTTCCGCTGCTGGCCGCCATCGGGGCACGGACCAGCCGCATCGAGATCGGCACCGGCGTGATCGACATGCGGTACGAGAACCCGATGTACATGGCCGAGGACGCCGGGGCGGCGGACCTCATCGCCGGCGGTCGGCTGCAACTGGGCATCAGCCGCGGATCCCCGGAGCAGGTGATCGAGGGGTGGCGCTACTTCGGATATCAACCCCCGGAGGGTAAGACCGATGCGGACATGGCCAGGATGCACACCGAGGTGCTGCTGCAGGTGCTGACCGGTGAGGGCTTTGCCGAACCGAACCCCAGGCCGATGTTTCCCAACCCGCCCGGACTGTTGCGTATCGAGCCGCACTCACCCGGGCTGCGGCAGCGGATCTGGTGGGGCGCCGGATCCAACGCCACAGCCGAATGGGCCGCCGAACTCGGAATGAACCTGATGAGTTCCACCCTGAAGGACGATGAGGACGGCCGTCCCTTCCACGTCCAGCAGGCCGCGCAGATCGAGGCCTTCCGCGCCTCCTGGGCCCACGCCGGGCACGAGTTCGAACCACGGGTCTCGGTCAGCCGGAGCATCATCCCGATCGTGGACGGTACCGACGCCCACTACTTCGGCGGTGAGCGTTCCAGCAAGGACCAGGTCGGCATGATCGACGCCAGCACCCAGGCGATCTTCGGTCGGTCCTACGCCGATGAGCCCGACGCCCTGGTCGAGCAACTTCGCCAGGACGAGGCCGTCGCTGCCGCCGACACCCTGCTCATCACGGTCCCCAACCAACTGGGCGTGGAGTACAACACCCGCATCATCGAGAACCTGCTCACCCACGTCGCCCCGGGCCTGGGCTGGCGCTGACCGCGACCGAGCGAACGGCGTCCCTCGGCGAGCCGAGAGACGGAGGCATCAGGTGCCCGCGGTTCTCGCCTCACGTCAGACGTCGTCGCGCCACGTGAGCGCACATGTTGAACGGTGGCAGCAACGTCGTCTGCGGGCCACGGACGTGTCAGCGCGGGAGGCGAGCAGTGGCCAGCCCCTGCCGCAGGTCTCTCGTGGGGACGGCAGGTACGTGGAGCTCAACAAGGTCCAGTGTCTCCTGGAGTAGCGCGATGACGGCTTCACATGCCGCGACGGGCTCTTCGCTGCAGACCTGTCGAAGCCGATCGAGGGAAGCGACCGGCAGGTACTCGAACCGTGTCATCACCCGGTGTGCCCACTTGAATCTCGCAGAGTGGGCAAACGGACCTCGTCGGTGTAGGGGCTGCGCGCGCGCCAGGTCCGCACGAGCTCCTGGCCAGTGACGGCACGACCCTCATGGATGGCCGACAACCGCATCTGGTCACGCTGGATGTACTTGCCACCACGACCCAGGACGGCGTCGATCTCGGTGCAGGCGAAGTTGCTGACCGTAGTCGGTATGCCGTCGACGGTGAAGTCTTCGGACCACTCCGCGTCCTCGGGGTCGTAGTCCCACACGGTGGGCAGGGTCCCGCCGGACCCGCGGATGGCGGCGAGCCGGTCCTGGTCCTGGGGTGGGTCGGCCCAGTACACATCGATCTCGATGTCGGAGAACTCGTCGTGGCGTCCGCGTCCCACACTGCCGGCCACGACGGTGGCGCTCACCTTCGGGTTGTGCGCGTAATTGCTTGCCACTCGTTCGGCCGAGTTCCATAGATCCACGCTCTGACCTTTCCATGTGACTGACGTCCTCGGGGACAGCAGTCGCGGCGCCGTCCGTGCTAAGGATTCAGGTAGTAGAAGACCTCCTCGCGCACGATCCTGCTGCTGGCTACGGCGCAAACGGACATCTTGACGATGCGGAACCGTTCACCCGTCTGGCGATCTCTCATGCCAAACGTGAAGCGAATCGCGAAACGGTCGCCCCCCACCAGGGGGTCGTCCACCTGAACCGATTCCATGTCCGCACCCTCGACCTGGCGTTGGGCGTTCTCCGCGATCGCCGGCAGGCCCCGTACCTCACGTTCGACGCCACCGTCCTCCAAGGGCGCGACACGGACGACGTCCTCGGCCAGCAGCCTGCCGGCATCCTCGAGTCTGCCGGTACGGAACGCCTCGGCGTACCGGTGTCCCACCTCGTGCGTGGTGAGTCGTTCGAAGTCGACGCGGTGCAGGCGCACCCAATCCTGGAAGGGCCGAGCCGCCCGTCCCAGGATCTCCTCGATGCCGGTGGTGACCGGTTCGGGACGATCCACCAGTGTCCTCCAGTACCCGAGTGCCTGGTCGGCGAAATCGGCGCCCAGCACCGCCGCGTACTCCTCACGTGCTTCGTCCGGGTCGCGGTGCTCCACACTCAGATCGCGCCCGATGACGTCGCCGATCACGGCGATCTGCTCGCGCTGGGTCATGGTCTGCGGGCCGGTGAGGGAGAAGGCTCGACCGGCCAGTGACGGATCCAGCAGCGCCTTGACTGCGGCCTCAGCCAGATCACGCTGGTCCACGATGGACCGCCCTGCGTCGGGGTGGACCACGCGCACGGTGTCGCCAGTCCGGATCTGCTCGGCCCACTCCAGGGTGTTGGCGGCGAACCCGCCGGCACGCAAGAAGGTCCACGTGCTCGGCGAGCGCTCGAGTGCACGTTCGACCTCGGCGTAGACCCCGGGCTGGACCGCACTTCCCACACCGCCATCGTGGTGCAGGTTCGCGGCCGACAGGTAGACGACGTGCCGCACACTCTCGGTCAGCGCGTCGATCACAGGTGGTATCACAGTCGAGTCGTCGCCGGTCCAGATGAGGAAGGCGGCGTGGGCTCCACGTGCCGCCTCCCGGACAGCGCCGGCGTCCTGCAACGTCCCCTCGATCATGGCCACCTCGGCGGGGAGCCCCGCGGTCAGGGGGTGCCGGACCAATGCTCGTACGGCCACGTCGGCTGCGAGCAGCCCGTCGACGACGTGCCGTCCCGTGCGGCCGGTGGCACCGACGACGAGAACGGTTTGCGGAGGAATGCTGTCGCGCCGGCTCATGGGATCAGCACCGACTTCCCGACGACGCGACGTGCCTCGATCGCCGCATGGGCTTCGGCGGCCCGCTCGAGGGGCCGCTTCTGCCCGAGGACCGGGCGGACCGATCCTGCGGCCAGATGATGCAGCGCTTCTCCGGCATAGCGGTGTGCGTCCTCGTCCGTGAACTCCTCGTCCAGGCCGATCACCCGGAGGTCGCGCTCGGCAGCGAGTGCCTCGATATCGGCCATGTCGCCGGACGCTGCACCGTAGGAGAAGAATCGCCCGCCCCGTCGCAGCAGGCTCGCCGCCTGCTCGCCCAGGGGCCCGCCGGCGCCGTCGAAGACGACATCGACCTGACCGATCCCATCGGCCCAACCCGGCTGGCCGTAGTCGACGGCTGCGGTCGCCCCTCGCTCGCGGGCGAGGTCGACCTTCTGCCGGCCGCGGGCGGCCGCGGTGACGTCGACGCCGGCGGCGGTCAGCAACGGCACCAGCCAGATGCCAATTCCCCCACTGGCGGCCGTGATCAACGCCCTATCACCCGGCGACATTCCGGAGCGGTCAACCCTGCTGACGCCCATGGCACCGTCGTTCAGGACGGCCAAGGCTTCAGCGGAATCGATTCCGGCGGGGATCCGCAGGGCGCGGTCGATACTCGCTGCAGCGAACTCGGCGTAGCCGCCGCCCCGGTACGAGCCCACGGCCGAGGTACTGGTCACCACCCGGGCGCCTCTCCAGTTGTCCTTCACCCCGTCCCCGGTCTCGGTGACGGTGCCCGCGATCCCCACGCCCGGGATGAACGGCGGTTCAACCGTGAAGAAGTCTCGTCCCCAGCCACTTCGCAATTGGGTGTCGAGGAAGAGGATCTCCGCTGCTTCGACCTCGATGACCACCTCGCCGGGTCCCGGTGTCGGTCGCGGGGACTCACGGACTTCTAGGACTTCCGGACCTCCGAAAGCGGTCACGTGCACGCTGCGCATAGGGCTATCACTCCTGGGACTTGTATCGGACTGACTTTGTCCGCTTTAAGGTAACACACACCGGACTAGAATTGTCCGTTAGTGTTGCCCCATGGTTCCCCGCCGCGGACGCCAGGCCGAAGCGCGTCGCAACGACATCCTCGTGCTCGAGGCCGCACTGGACGTGTTCAGCCGTGACCCCGCTGCCCCGATGTCGGCCGTCGCGCAAAGGGCCGGCGTCGGTCAGGCGACGCTTTATCGGCGCTACCCCGCCAAAGAGGCGTTACTCGTGGCGGTGGCCCGGCAAGGACTGCAGTCCATCACCGATCAGGTGCGCTCGGCCCTGGCAGATCCGGACCCCTGGAGCGGGCTGGCTGCCTTCCTGACCTGGTACGCGAACTCCGGCACCCTGCGAATGGGGAGCCTGCTGGGCACCTTCACCCCGCCCGAGGACCTCTACGAACTCGCGCACCGGGGGAACCTGGCGATGCAGGAGCTCGTCGACCGCGCTATCGCAACGGGCCGGGTCAGATCTGACGTCACCGGTGCCGACCTCACCCTGATCGCGACGCAGATCGCGGCGCTCGGCGCCGCCGATGCCGAGCGCACCACGACCCTGCGGCAACGCTACGTCGACCTCGCGCTGCAGGCCCTGGCGCTCACCGAGGCACCTGCGTTGACCGGCCCGGCCCCGGATGCTGCCGAACTCGAGGCACCCTGGCACGAACAGTCCTGAGTCGACTCGCCAGGGGGCCACGGCGCGCCCGTGTGCTTTCAGGTACGGGCCAGGTGCTTACTCGCCTCCCGCACGCTCAGTGGACTGAGCCGGTCGCGATGCTCGGCAAGGAACGCCTGCACCCAGGCGGCGTCGGTCTTGGCGTACTCACGCAGGGCCCAGCCCACCGCTTTACGGACGAAGAACTCCCCGCCGTGCCGGGACCCGGTCAGGTTCGCCTCCAGGCAGTGTGAAAGCAGGTCGGTGTCGGTGGCGGCCTTGGCGCGCAACTGCGCCAGGATTGCCGACCTACGCACCCACATGTCGTCGTCATCCGCCCAGTCCCGCAGTACCGGGGCCACCACATGCGGTTCGCGTTGCAGCACCTCCCCGAGCAGGTGGGAGGCGATCTCGTCGACGTGATCCCACCAGGCTCCGGTGCCGATCATGTGCCGCAGCAGCGGCAGCGTCGCCGTGGTGCGGAAGGCCCGGTAGCGGGGCTGGCGGGCCAGGGCGGTGGCCGCGTAGCGCTCTTCCCGGTGGGTGGCCCCGTCCCACAGCGCCCGCACGGTGGCCTCCCACTGTGCGTCGGTGGTGATCGGGTGCGCGCCGGCGAGGTCGCGCACGATCCGGCGTACCTGAGCCATCGCCACCCCGTGGAACGGCAGCGCCGACTTCATGTACCGCTGCTGAGCGACGGCCCGCGCGGGGTCGGCGGCGCGGGCCAACTGCGCCCGCACTGCCACAACCAGGTCGGTGCGGGCCGGCCCCTGCTCAGTCATGGAATCCCTGCCCGCGCTGCGCCGTGGGGTGCGGGGCCAGCGGCCGGCCGCGCCCCGGCCCGAGAACATGGGTGATCCTGCGTGCCCAGCGCTGCCAGGGGGGCGCGATGGCCCAGTTCACCGAGAGGGTCCGGAAGGCGCGGGCGAAGCGGCGCCGCATCTGTGCCCGGCCGCGCAACGCCCGGGCCGACACCCCTATCACCAGGGACCGGTCCAAGCGGATCGTCCGCTCCGGACCCAGGGCGAAGGCGAGGTCGAGATCATCGTGCACCTCGGCGTCGTCGTCATGGACGCGGTCCCGCACCTGCCGCCAGGTACTGCTGTGCAGGGCCATGTTCGAGCCCCATAGCGGGCGGTGCCCCAGAGCGGCGTGGCACAACAGGTAGTAGGCGCCCAGGTAGAGCCCGGCCACCACCCGACCGCTCCGGGGCAGTTCGTAGAACCGGCCCACTCCGGTGACCGCGTCCCAGCGCGTACCGGACATCAGTGCGCTCACCTGCTCCACCCACCTCGGCCCGGGGATCGAATCGGCGTCCAGCCGGGCCAGGATCTCCCCGCGGGCCGCGTCGTACCCGGCACTGGCAGCCTGCGGAATGCCGACGCGCCGCTCGGTCACCACCCGGGCCCCGTACTGCCTGGCGACCTCGGCGGTTCGGTCCTCGGATGCGTTGTCGACCACCACGACCTCCAGCGGTGGCATGCTCTGCCGGTCCAGCGCCCGCAGGCACCGGGCCAGGGCGGGTGCGTCGTTACGCGCGGGGATCACCACGCTGACGGTTCGGAGCCGGTTCATCCCTCGTTCTCCGTTCGGCGCCCGGCCAGGGCGATCCCGGCGATAGCCGAGCCCAGGAGCGCCGCGGCCAGATCACCCACGGTGTCTCCCGGCTCGATCTGCACCCGCTGGTCGACGTAGACGTGCCCGAACCATTCCGCGATCTCCCACACCACCGCCATGACCGCACCCACTCCGGTGGTGGTGATCACCAGCCCCCACCGACCCCGCCGGTGCTGCTTCGAGGACGTCATCCGGGCACGGTGCAGCGCCAGCCCCGCGGCGCCGGCGAGCAGCCCGTTGAGGACCAGGTGCACGAGGATGTCCAACCACCAGATCCGCTCGTACAGGTGCAGCACGCTCGCCCACGCGGCCCCCTGCGCCGCCAGCGCCGCGGCTACCTGCAGCGGCGCGGGCAACTGCAGCACCCGCATCGCCGTCATGCCGCCCAGCACCAGTGCGAACACCGCCACACCGACCCAGTCGTAGCGGGTGGCGACGAGCAGGCCGGCCACACCGAGCACCGCGACCAGGTGAACGGCTATCCGGCCGGTGGGACTGCCCGGGACCGTCAACAGCCGCACTCCCGTCGGCTTGCGGGTCGCGGGGTCCCCGGCCGGGGCCCGCGACGCGGCACGTGACGCAGATCGTCCGATGGGCACCTCAGCCACCCCACCCGATCCAGATCAGCAACTGGGTGAGCAGGAACCCGGTCACCAGGTTCAGGCCCAGGAATCGTCGCCAGCCGGCATTGGCGGTCTCGCACTGTTGGTCGGGCAGCGACCGGAACGGCGCGATGCTCGCCAGGTAGGGCAGCGCGAGCAGACCGGCCAGCATCGCCGGCCAGCCGGCGCCCAGCAGCAACAACCCGCTGACGGCGTACAACGCCATCGCCAGCCGTACCGTGCGCGCGGCACCCAGCCAGGTGGCGATCGAGGCGATCCCCGCCTGCCGGTCGGCGGTGACGTCCTGCACCGCCCCGAAGGCCTGGGAGGCCACGCCCCAGACGAAGAACGCCGCCAGCGCTATCAGCGCGGTCCTGGTCGGGTCACCCCCGGCGAGCACCAGGCCGAAGACCGCCGGGGACACGAAGTGGGTGCTGGAGGTCATCGAGTCCAGCACCGGGCGTTCCTTGGAGCGCATCGGTGGCGCCGAGTAGGCCACCACCGCGAACACGCTCACCGCCAGCACCGCGGCGGAGGCGAGGGTGCCCATCAGCAGCAGCGCGATCAGGAACGGCACGTTCGTCACCAGTGCGGCCCCGATGGTCAGGCGGTGCCACCGGCGGTCCAGCACCACCCCCTCGACGCCGCCCTTGCGGGGGTTGCGCAGATCCGACTCGTAGTCGAACACGTCGTTGATGCCGTACATGGCCAGGTTGTACGGGATCAGGAAGTACAGCGCGCCCACCACGAACGCCACATCGACTCCACCGCCGGCCAGCAGGTACGCGGCTCCGAAGGGGTAGGCGGTATTGATCCAACTCAACGGGCGGGAGGAACCGAGGAGCTGGGCCAGGGCGCCGGGTCTGCCGGCCACGGTCACGACTCCTCCTCCTGCTGCGCCGCGTTCGACGGTCGTGCGGTCCGGCGGCGAGGTCCGAGCAGGGACCACACCGCCGGCAGCAGCAGTGCGGCGACGACCGGCCACGCCAGGTCCTCCACCGGCGCGAGCAGCACATAGACACCGATCAGGTGGGCCTCGTCGTAGCGGAACAGGTCCGCATAGATCATCAGCGAGTCGAACACGATGGTCAACGCGATCAGGACCACCGCGGTCAGCGCCGTCGCCGCCCACCACCGACCACCACGACGGCGCCCGGCCACGAGTGCCGTGAGCGCGGACAACAGCATGACCGCGATCGCCAGAACGGGATAGGTCACGGCTGCTCCTGCCGCCGGAGCACCAGGGTGATCAAGGCGTGCACCACGAGCGTGAGGTAGCACAGGAACACGATGAAGAAGAGTTCCTCCAGAGGCAGTTCGGGGGCCAGCAGGATGCCGGTCATCGCCGGGCTGTCACCCTTGTGGTAGAACCCGGCGGCAATGGCCACCACATCCCAGATCAGGAAGACACCAGCGCCGATGCCCAGGGTGAGCAGTCCGCGGCGAGCATCGGCCCAGAAAACCAGCCGGAAGCGGTGGTCCAGGAGCGCCATGCAGCCGATCACCCCGAGCAGGGCGGCCAGGTAGGCCAGTGCGATCATCGCACCATCCCGCGAGCCGGCATCTCGCCGGCGATCCGCTCGGCCACGGTCTCGGCGCTGATCAGACACATCGGCAGCCCGATCCCGGGAACGGTACCCGCGCCCGCCAGGTAGAGCCCGCGCACCCGGGTCGAGGCGTTCGAGGCCCGGAAGAACGCGCTCTGGCCCAGAGTATGGGCCGGACCGAGCATGCTCCCTCGCCACGCGTTCAGATCCTCGGCGAAGTCCCCCGGCCCCGCGGTGCGCCGCACCACGATGCGCGCGGCCAGGTCCGCGATGCCAGTGTGGTCGGCGAGCATGGCGATGGCCTCGTCGGCGATCCGCTCCACCGGCGGGTCGCCCTGCCCGTCCAGGCCGCCGCGGCCGATGCCCGGGTCGGCCGGCACCGGGACCAGGATGAAGATGTTCTCGCCATCGGGCGGTGCCACCGAGGGGTCGGTACGGGAGGGGGTGCACACGTAGGCCGACGCCGGGCTGGGCACCCGGCCGGTACGGATGTCGCGGAAGTTCCGCGCCCAGTCCGCGGTGAACAGCAGCGTGTGGTGGGTCAGTTGCGGCAGCCGGCCGCGCACCCCGAGGTAGACCAGCACGCCACCGGGCCCGGGATCATGACGACGCCACCACCGCTGCGAGTGGTCGCGCAGGTGCGCCGGGAGCAGTGCGTGCTCGACGTGGTGCAGGTCGGTGGCGGCCACCACCACGTCCGCACGATGGTGCCGGGTGCGGCCCTCGCGGTTCCGGTAGGTCACCCCGGTCGCACGTGCGCGGCGCCGGCGACCGGGCAGTGCCTCGGTGCTGATGGCGGTGACGGTGGCTCCGGTGTGCACCCGGGCGCCCTGCTCGTGCGCCAGGTCCTCGATCACCCGGATGAGTTCGGTGAACCCACCCTGGGGATACCGCACCCCTCCGGTCAGGTCCAGGGCGCTCATCAGGTGGTACATACTCGGCGTCCGGTCCGGGGAGGAACCCAGGAACACCGCCGGGTAACCCAGGATCTGGCGCAGCCGCCGGTCCTGGAACCTGCTGGCGATGTGGCTCTGCAGGGACCGCAGCAGCAGCGGCGCGAGCCGGTGTGCCTGCTTCAGCACCGCACCCCTGAGCAGGTCGGTCCGGGACGTGAAGCTGGTGTAGAGGAAGTGCGCCAACGCCATCTGATAGGTGTGTTGAGCCGAGCGCAGATAGTCGCGCAACCGGGTGCCGGAACCGGCCTCGATCGCCTCGAAGGTCGCCACATTCCGGTCCACGTCGGCGACGATGTCGACCTGCTGCTCATGTCCCTCGAAGAACACCCGGTAGGCCGGGTCCAGGGGCACCACATCCAGCCGCGAACCCATCGAGGTGCCCATCCGGGAGAAGAAGCGCTCGAACACCTCCGGCATCAGGAGCCAGGACGGTCCGGTGTCGAACCGGAACCCGTCGGCCTGCCAACTGCCTGCCCGGCCACCCACCTGATCCTGTTGTTCCAGCAGGTCCACCCGGAACCCGTCCCGCGCCAGCAGGGCCGCGGTGGCCAGGCCTGCGATACCACCACCGACGACGACGGCGCTGCGGCCCCGCACATCCGGCGTGGGTGGGGTGGGGGCCGGCAGCGCATCGGTCATCGCCGCCCTCCACTGAGCACCGCGCGGGCTACGAGGCGCGCCTTGACCGGATCGGGGACGCGCACCCGGACGCTGCGCAACCGCGCGGCCGGGGTGCTGCGCAGACGCCCGGACAACTCGGCGAACAGGGAGTGGGCGGCCCGGACCGCGCGCCTGCTGCCGGCAGGCAACTGACGCAGGGCCGCATCGGCCGCGCGCAGGTCGGCATCGATCTCGTCGAGCAACTCATCCCGGTGGCTGTCGTCGAAGGCGGCCGGGTCCAGTCCGGGGAAGTAGGTGCGGCCCAGGTCGCTGTGGTCCTGGGCCAGGTCCCGCAGGAAGTTCACCTTCTGGAATGCCGCGCCGAGGCGGATGGCCCCGGGGGACAGCCGCGCGTAGGCTTCCTCATCCCCGGCGGTGAACACCCGCAGGCACATCAACCCCACCACCTCGGCCGATCCGTGCACATACTCGGCGAAACTGGTCTCATCGTGCTCGCTGGTGGTCAGATCAGTGCGCATGGAGGCGAAGAACGGGGTGATCAGTTCGGGCCCGATGCCGTACCGCCGTGCCGTGCGGGCGAACGCGTGCACGACCAGGTTAGCGCTCCGGGGACCGCCGCACGCCCGCCGGGTCTCGGCCTCCAGTGCGTCCAGGAGTACGCGGCGATCAGGACCGGGCCAGTCGGGGTCGGGGTCATCGACGATCTCGTCGGCGAGCCGCACCAGGGCGTAGATGTTGCGCACATGCTCACGGTCAGGCTGAGGCAGCATCCGGCAGGCCCACCCGAACGAGGTGGAATAGGACTGGATCAGCACCGCAGCGCTGCGACTGGCCACCACGTCGTAGGTGCCGGTAGCGGCGGCGTGCGAACGGGTCCGAGCCATTACGCGGCTCGCTCGGTGATCAGGCGCACCCAGCCCTGCAGCAACGGGCCGATCGGCAGATCGGCCACTCGCGCACGGGCTTCGGCCGCCAGGTTCTGCGCCAGCTCCTCCACGTAGGCCCGCGACCCGGACTGCTCCAGCAGGGCGCGCACCTGGGCGGCGGCGTCGGGGGACGCTGACCCCAGGTATGGCCGGATCCTCGGCCAGAAGGTGGTGGTCCGGGCATGGGCGATCAGGGGAGTGCACTTGCCCCCGCGCAGATCCGTCAGGACGCTCTTGCCGATGGTGGCCTCGTCCCCGAACATGCCATCGAGGTCATCGTGCAACTGGTACGTCACCCCGAGCAGACGCCCGAACTCCACCAAGGGCGGCTCATACTCTTCGACCCCGGCGAGGACGGATGCCAACTGCAGGGGCAGTTCGAAGGAGTACACCGCCGTCTTCTGATACTCCATGTCGACCGCGTCGGCGATCTCGGCATCGGCGTCCATACTCAACCGCACGTCGGTCAGTTCACCGGCAGCACTCAGGTGCAGGGCGCGGTCGAGCAGGTCCAGCATCCGCGCCACGGTCGGCTGGGATGCTCCGCAGAGCGCCAGCACCCGGACCGCCCCGGTGAGTGCGAGATCGCCGGCGAGGATGGCGGCGGTCTCGCCATAATGGGTAGCCCGGTCATGGTCATACCCACGCGCCCTGGAGTCGTCGGCGAAGATCCCCGTCACGTTCGGCCGACCGCGCCGCACGGTGTCCCCGTCGATGACGTCGTCGTGGATCACCAGGGCGCTATGCAGCAACTCCAGGGCAGCGCCGACCTCGGCGGCGGCGCGTTCATCGTCGCCGCCCAGGGCCAGATAGACACTGTGGAACAGGGCTGGTCGTAACCCCTTCCCACCGGAGGCCACGTCGGCCAGCGCGGACCACAACTGCTGGTGATCCGGCCCGGCGGCGTGTCGCGCCCCGGCATCGAAGAACCGGGCCAAAGCGGTCTTGGTCGCCGATCCCGCGGCCGCCGCGGCCGCGGCGACATCGCCGTCGTCCGCGGTGCAGGCGGTGTGGGCATCAGCGCCGGTGCCTTGGTCATCGGCGCAGTCGTTCTGCGCGCCGGCCGGACGGAGACCGGCGCCGGGCTCACCCGCAGGGCCGGACCCGGCTCCGGTCTGGGCGTCCACGTCGGTGGCCGGCACCGAGGCGGTCATGTCGGTGCCCGTTCCGCCCGCAGCCTCAGTCCGAGAGTGCTCAGGGCCACCACGGCGGCGGCCACACCGGCTACCACCGCAACGCCCATGGAGTAGGGCTCGTCCGTGCGAGCAACAGCGATCCAGGCCAGTCCCCAGGTCAACGTCGCCGCCACCGCGAGCCGGCCCCGGCCGACCACGGCGAGAACCACCCCGATGGCGGCCACCACCACCAGGACCGCCACCGCCCACACCTCGGGGTAGCCGCCCCCGGTGAATCCGGCACCCGCGAGCGCGGCCGCGATGTTGGCGCAGGTGGCCACGCTCACCCAGCCCAGGTAGAGACCCACGGTTCCGTCGGCCACCACGGCCTCCACCGTGCTCCTCGGGCGGGCGCTGAGCAGTTTGGCGTAGGTCCGGGCCAGCACCACCAACAGGACCGCGATCACCACAACGCTGACCCAGATCAGGTCTGCCTGGACGGACAGGATCCAGGCCGCGTTCAGCAGCAACGAGAGCGCAACCCACCAGCCGATCCCACGCGGATCGCTACTGTCCCACCACTGCCACAGCGTGTAGGCGCCCAGCGCGATGTAGATCAACGTCCACACCGAGAAGGCCGGTGAGGCCGGTGCCAGATGGGTGGCGTCGGTCGGACAGCAGCCCGCCGGCAGCCTCGGAGATCGGTGTGCCACCGAAGACTCCGACCCCGATCATCGACCCCACCAGGCAGATCACGTAACTGACGGTGACGCCGATCCGGCGCACCAGATGGGCCGAAGATCCGTGGGCGGTACGACTCATCCGCTACTCCCCTGCAGGGCCGGCTTCCTCTCCGAGCGCTCCCGTGCCTCATCGCGGGGAATCCGGGATCCCCACGGCCACCAGGTGGCGCGACCGACGTCATACACAATGCCTGAAACCAACAGGCTGCGCACGATGAACGTATCGATCAGGACACCCACCGCGACGATGAAGGCCAACTGGACCAGGAACAACAACGGGATCACCACCAGGGCGCTGAAGGTGG
The DNA here is from genome assembly GCF_049724975.1 of Pseudactinotalea sp. Z1732. Taxonomy (NCBI): domain Bacteria; kingdom Bacillati; phylum Actinomycetota; class Actinomycetes; order Micrococcales; family Cellulomonadaceae; genus Pseudactinotalea; species Pseudactinotalea sp. Z1732. Next base: position 271,513 of record NZ_JBMPQC010000001.1, read on the forward strand.
CCGCGAGCACCACGCCGGCGGAGGTGATCACCCCGCCGGTCATCGTCAGCCCGCGGCGGACCCCGGCCCTGGTGCCGTGGGTCAGGGACTCCTCCCGCACCCGGGTCATCAGGAAGATCGAGTAGTCGATGCTCAGGGCGACCAGGAAGATGAACCCGTACAGGGGCACCGACGCATCCGCTCCGGGGAAGTCGAAGACGTGGTTGAAGAAGATCGCGGCGAGACCCATCGTGGCGGCAAAGGAGAGCACGTTCGCGGCCAGGATCAGCAGCGGTGCCACGATCGAACGCAGCAGCATCACCAGCATCACGAAGATCACAGCCAGTACCAGCGGCACGATGGTGCGGATGTCCTGCGACGCGGTCTCCTGGGTGTCCAGCCGTTCCGCGGCCGCCCCTCCCACGAGTGCGCTTTCGTCGACCTGCTGCACCTCGCTGCGCACCTGGCCCGCCACCTTGGTGGCTTCCTGGCTCTCCGCGGTAGCGGTCGTGGACGCCTCGATCCGGACCAGGCCGTCCACCACCACCGCGTCGCCGTCGTCGTCGGTGAGGACGTCGGCTTCACCGATGCCTTCCACCGAGCGCACCTGCTCCAGCACGTCCTCGGCGTTGTCCTGTTCGACGAGGACGAGAACGGGATCGACCTGACCGGCGTCGAAGTGCTCGGCCAGCACCTGCTCGCCGGTGACGGACTCGACGTCCTCGAGGAACACGTCCGCCTCCCCGGTGCCCTCGGCCTGCAACGTGGGCAGGAACGCGGCGAGACCGAGCAGCACCACGGCGGTGCCGGCCCAGATCACGCGCGGGCGGCGGGACACCAGTGCCGCCACCCGGCCCCACAGCCCTGCACCTCTGTCCACGGCGGCCAGGGCGTCGGGGGTGAACGCGGGGGTCTTCGGCCAGAAGATGCCACGGGAGCGACGCCCACCGATCAGCAGGATGGCCGGCAGCAGGGTCAGCGCGCCGAGCATGGCCGCGGCGATCCCGATCGCGCCCACCGGGCCGAGGCTGGCGTTGGAACTCAGGTCGGACAGCAGCAGACACAACAACCCGGCGATCACGGTGCCGGCGCTGGCCACGATCGGGGGTACCGAAGCCTTCCACGCGATGCGCATCGCCGCTGCCGGCTCGGCATTGCGGGTCAGTTCCTCCCGGTACCGGGCCACCACCAGCAGTGCGTAGTCGGTGGCCGCCCCGATCACCAGGATCGCCAGAATGCCCTGACTCTGCCCGTTCAGCACCAGCAGGCCGGACTCGGCCAGTGGCTTGACCACCAGCGCCGACCCGGCCAGCGCGAACACCGAGGTGATCAGCACGGCGAAGGGAAGGATCGGAGAGCGGTAGACCAGCACCAGGATGATGAATACCACCACGAGGGCCACCACCAGCAACACGCCGTCGATCCCGGCGAAGGCACCCACAAGGTCGACCACGAAACCCGCTGGGCCGGTCACCCAGGCCTGCAGGCCTTCGTCCGGCAGGGTCTCGGCTGCCATGGTGCGCAATTCCTGCACCACGACCTCACTGACCCGGTCCCCGGAGCCGGAGAACAGTTCGTCGGCCTCGTCCTCGGCGATCGGGACCGGCAACAGCAGCGCCTCGCCGTCCTCGGCGGGCACCACGACGACCTGTCCATCCACGTAGTCACCCAGGGCCGCCCCGCCGGGCAGTTCCCGCTCCGGGATCGCCTCCGCCAGTTCCTGGGCGGCGGCCATCTGCTCCTCGGTGATCTCGCCGCCGCCGTCGTCCGGGATCGCTACGAGCAGCGCCGGGAGGGTCTCGTTGTCGATGAACTCGGTAGCGAGTTCGCCGGCGCGGGTGGACTCCGCGGACTCCGGCAGGAAGGAGGCCTGGTCGTTCTCCTGGACCTGGGACAGGTTGCCCTGGGCTATGCCGCCAAAGGCGCCGATGGCGAGCCAGGCGCCGAGGACGACGACGAGAGTGAGTGCGCGCAGCACCGCTGAGCGGGTACTTTTGCCCCGATGCCGGGCACTCCCCGTTCGATTACTAAGCATGCTTAGTAATATCGTTCCTGGACAGGTACCGTGCAAGTCATGGCGACAAGTCCTTTCGTGACGTCGCCCACATCACCAGCCCGCCAGGACGCCGGCGGGCCGGGACCAGCCAGGATCGAGACGTGAGGCGAGTGAGCGGCACAGAGGTGATCGGAACGTGAGCGGTCAGGAGTCGGTACCGACAGGCGCCTCGGAGCACACCGCGGCCTACTCCTCCCCCGAGTCGTGGCCCACCGGGCGGTTGCTGTCCGCTGCGGCCCGCAGGGTCGAGCGCCGGTGGGATGAGTACCTCGCGCACTGGCACCTCACGCACGCCTCGGTCCCGGTGCTGGCCGTGCTGGTGCGCGGAGCGCTGTCCCAGCGTGAGATCGCCGCCCAGATGCACGTCACCGAACAAACGCTGGGCCGCGTGCTGCCGGGGTTGGAGCGCCACGGCTATCTCACCCGGGAACCACACCGGATGGATCGGCGCCGGCGCTTGGCGACCTTGACCCAGAAGGGCCGGGAGGCGCTGGAAGCACTGCAGGACACTCAGGCGGTGGAGAGCCTGATCGGGAAGAGCCTGGACCCGGCCGAGATCGCGCAACTGCGTGAACTGCTGATGAAGATGCTGACCGATCTGCCCCTGCCCGAGCAGCGTGACCGGGTCTGATCCGGCGTCACCGAACCCTCAAATCCACGTATCGTCCAGGCATGACGACAAACCAGTTCGACACCACCGCCACCACCACGCCGTTCGAGCGCGCGATGGATACCTCGGTGCGACCGCAGGACGACCTGTACGGCTTCATCAACGGCACCTATGTCCGCGAGCACGAGATCCCCGCCGACCGCGCCCGCGACGGCGCCTTCATGGTGCTGCGCGACCTGTCCGAGGCGCGCGTGCGGGAGATCATCACCGCGGCGGCCGACACGCAGGCCGGCGAGGACACCGACGAGGACACCGCCTCCGGTGAGGCCGCCCAGTTCGGCGGGCTGTACTCCTCGTTCATGAGCACCGAACGGATCGAGGCGCTCGGAACCGCCCCGCTGCGGGCAGACCTGGAACTGTTCACCGCCGCCACCGATTCCGAGGCACTGGCGCGAGCGATGGGTGCACTCAAGGCCACCGGCATCACCGGGGCGATCCGGCTGGGCATCGACACCGACCTCAACAACCCCGACCGCTACATCGTCATGCTGTCGCAGGCCGGCCTGGGACTGCCCGATGAGTCCTACTACCGCGAGGAGACCCACGCACCGGTGCGCAGCGCCTACGTGGCCCACGTGGCCACCATGCTGGAGTTGTCCGGGCTGGTCACCGCCGAGGAGGCCGCCGGTGCCGCGCAGCGCGTGATGGACGTGGAGACCCGGCTGGCCGCCGGGCACTGGGACCGGGTCAAGACGCGGGAGGCTCACCTGCTGAACAACCCGCGCACCTGGAACCAGATCGTCGAGTCCGCCCCCGGCTTCCCGTGGGAGACGTGGCGAACCGCCCTGGGCTTTCCCGAGGATGCCCTTGCCGAGACCATCGTCGGGATGCCGTCCTACCTCACCCACCTGGGCACGGTGTGGGAGGAGACCGACGTCAGTTCCCTGCGGCTGTGGCTGCTGTGGCACGTCGTCTCCAGCCGGGCTCCCTACCTGCCTGCCGCCTTCGTGGAGGAGAACTTCGACTTCTACGGTCGTACCCTCACCGGCGCCGAGGAGCTCCGCGAACGCTGGAAGCGGGGCGTGGCGCTGGTCGAGGGCGCGATGGGTGAGGCCGTGGGCAAGGTGTACGTCGAGCGTCACTTCCCGCCCGCGCACAAGGCTGCGATGCAGGAGCTCGTGGCGAACCTGATCGAGGCCTACCGACAGTCCATCGCCGAGTTGGACTGGATGAGCGAGGAGACCAAGGCGCGGGCCCTGGAGAAGTTGGACGGCTTCACCCCGAAGATCGGCTACCCGGACTCCTGGCGCGACTACGCCCGGCTGGAGATCGACCCGACCGACCTGCTCGGCAACGTGCGGCGCGCGCAGCGCTTCGAAACCGATCGCAACACGGCGAAGCTCGGCAAGCCGGTCGACCGCGACGAGTGGTTCATGCCGCCGCAGATGGTCAACGCCTACTACCACCCGACCAGGAACGAGATCGTCTTCCCGGCCGCGATCCTGCAGCCACCGTTCTTCGATCCCGAGGCCGATATCGCCTGGAACTACGGCGGCATCGGCGCGGTGATCGGCCATGAGATCGGGCACGGTTTCGACGACCAGGGCAGCAAGTACGACGGCACCGGCCGGCTGCGGAACTGGTGGACGGAGCAGGACCGCACCGAGTTCGACAAGCGCACCCGGGCACTCATCTCCCAGTACGACGAGTTCTCCCCGGCGCAGCTGGACGGCACCCACCACGTGAACGGGGCTCTGACGGTCGGGGAGAACATCGGTGACCTGGGCGGATTGTCGATCGCGATCAAGGCCTACGAGATCGCGCTGCGCAAGGCGGGCCGCTCCGGTCTCGACGATGCACCGGTGATCGACGGGCTGACCGGTCTGCAGCGCGTGTTCTACTCCTGGGGCCGGATCTGGCAGCAGAAGGCCCGCGATGCCGAGGTCATCCGGCTGCTGTCGATCGACCCGCACTCCCCCAACGAGTTCCGCTGCAACGGCGTGGTACGCAACCTGGACACCTTCGCCCGGGCCTTCGACGTCCAACCCGGGGACGCGCTCTACCTGCCACCCGAGGAGCGGGTGCGGATCTGGTGACCACCAGCGGTCCGCCAAGTGGCGGGGCCTCTCCCGCGTTGTTATGAAAGGAAGCACCGCACACAACTAGGAGGACGAGATCGAAGAGTCCATCGAGGTCGACGTACCGGTTTCTGTCGCGTACAACCAGTGGACCCAGTTCGAGGACTTCCCCCACTTCATGGATGGGGTCGACTCGATCACCCAGGTCACCGACACCAAGAACCACTGGGTCGTCACCGTTGGTGGGACCACGCGGGAGTTCGACACCGAGATCACCGAGCAGCACCCGGACGAGCGGATCGCCTGGCGCACGGTGGACAGCGAGCCCTACCACGCCGGTGTCGTCACGTTCCACAAGTTGAGCGAGACCACCACCCGGGTGATGATCCAGCTCGAGTGGAAGCCGCAGGACGCCAAGGAGAAGGCTGGCGCTGCTGTCGGGGCCGACGACCGTCAGGTCAAGGCCGACGCGAAGCGGTTCAAGGAGTTCATCGAGAAGCGCGGCACCGCCACCGGTAGCTGGCGCGGCGACGTGGACTGACCGGGCGCGGCGAGCGAGCACCCCGCCCGGGGATTCACTCGCCGAAGACCCGCACCTGCTCCGCGGGCAGTTTCGCCCACCAGTTCCGGTAGCGGCCGTAGACCACCGGATCGCGGTCGGCGACGAAGTCCGCGAGCGCAACCGCCTCCTGTTCGATGCCGGCCCAGTCGGCCTCGGACAGGGGGTGGAACGTCGTGACCTCCACGGCGCCGTCCACCGCGCGCCAGACCCCCGCCACCTGTCCGTCCACCAGCACAGCCGGCAGCGTGTCGCCGTTGCGGCGGATCACATGCCCGCGGTACTCGGGCGGGATGATGCGTGAGCGGTCGGAGTAGGCCAGTAGCACCGAGTCCCACATCGGCAGCAGTCGTGGCGGGGCGGGCGTGTCCTCCTCGGGCAGTGGCGCGCCCTCCACGTCCAGCAACTCCACCCCGTCCGGGCCCTGGCGCCCGATGAGTTCATCCGTCATCGTCTCGACCACCCGCCGCGCCCGTGTCACCTGGATCAGCGCGTACTGCGCTACGTCATGCACCCGCGCCGGACCGAAGGACTGCAGGTAGCGGCGCACCAGATGCTGGGCGGCCTCATCCGGATCGGCCGACGACGACGGATGCGGGCTGGCCACGTAGGCCGGCCTGGCGCCGAACGACCACGGCCCTCCGGTAGGGGTGTGCACGATCGGGGCGTAATGGCGTAGCGCCCACCACAGTTGCGGGTGGGCGAGGTCGGCGGCCACCTGCTCCCCGGTGCGCGGCTCGGCGAGCAACTCGCCCAGGTGACCGGCGACGTCGTCGGCCATCTGCGGGGTGAGCCCCTCGCCGGTGAACCGCGCATCGCCCAGCCGCGCCCCGCGCAAGGTCGGTTGCATCGCGCGGTGCAGCAACGGGTAGTCCTCGGCGTGCACCGCGTGCAGCGTGATGCGCATCAGCGTGGCCTTGACGATGCGGTGCGAGGTGAAGGCGGTGTCGAGATCCGCGGGGTCGAAGTCAGCCAACCGGTTCCACAGGGCGAGGTAGGGCGAGGGGGCCGATTGGGACTGGACCGCGGTGATGGCGCGGACTCCCTCGGCCACGTCCAGGGGTGCCCGGCGCAGCAGCAACTGGCGGGCCAGGGTCGCCCGGTTCAGCGCCCGGGCGGTCAGGTGCTTGTCCGGGCGCGCGTGGTCCATACGGGTACGGTAGCGCCGACCACCCACACCCGGGCTGAGCAACGGTGGCGACCCGCACGACTGCGCTCGCCCGAGCCTCGTGGCTTCTGTTGCGGTGCGAACAGGCACTGTTAGCGTCGAGAAGTATGCGCTGCGCACTCATGGTCACGGGAGTTGCACTGCTGCTCGCCGGGTGCGCTGCGGACGATCCGGACACGCCTGAGGATCCGGCCACCACTGCGGAGCCGCAGACCACTGAGGAGCAAGAGGACACGGCCCACGTCGAGGAGCCGGCCGACGGCGAGGAGTCGGCCGACGGCGAGGAGTCACCGGGGGCGGAGGATACCCGCGACGACGACGACGCAGCGGTGGCGGAGTTCGAGGCCGTGGAGCACGATCAGTTCGAGAACCCGTGGGCGCTGGAGTTCCTGCCGGGCACCGACCTGCTGCTCGTGACCGAGCGCACCGGCGCCGTGCAGATACGAGATCAGGAGTCCGGTGAGGTCAGGCCGGTCAGCGGCGTGCCCGAGGTCGTCCCCGCGGGGCAAGGCGGTATGCACGACGTCATCGTCGGCCCGGACTTCGAGCGGGACCAGATCATCTACCTCAGCTGGGTGCGCGTCGCCGACGGCGGTAGCCAGGGGGTGGTCGGACGGGCACACCTCGACGCTGACCGCGCCGCCCTGGAGGATCTCGAGGTGATCTGGGAACAGGACCCGGCGTCCGGCAACGGCCACTTCGCGCTCCGGATGGTGGTCCTCGACGACTCCCTGTACATCACCTCCGGGGACCGGCAGGAGCTGCAACCCGCTCAGGACATGGGCACCAACCTCGGCACCATCGTGCGCCTGACGCTGGAGGGTGATCCTGCCCCCGGCAACCCCTTCGCCGATGACGGCGGCGTCGCGGCGCAGTTCTGGACCACCGGGCACCGCAACCCGCTGGGCATCGACCTGGACTCTCAGGGCAACCTCTGGTCCTCGGAGATGGGGCCGGCCGGCGGCGATGAACTGAACCTGATCGTCAAGGGCGCCAACTATGGCTGGCCGGAGGTGTCGATGGGTGAGCACTACGACGGCACCGCGATCCCCGATCACGCCGAGGGCGATGGCTTCGAGGCACCGAAGGCCTACTGGGTGCCGGCGATCTCGCCCGGGAACCTGATGATCTATGCCGGCGACCTGTTCACCGGATGGGCCGACAGCGCGCTGCTGGGCGGCCTCTCGGGGGAGAACCTGGTGCGTGTGGAGTTGGACGGCGAGAACGCCGAGCAGGTGGATGAGTGGGAGATGGGTGATCGGATCCGCGCCCTGGCCGAGGCTCCCGATGGCGCGATCTGGCTCGCCACCGACGGTGGCGAGCTGATGGAGTTGCGCCCGGACTAGAGCCGCTCAGCAGGCACGAGCGCACCGCCGGTTCTCCGGCTGTGGCCTCGGTGAGTCGACTGGCGCCGCTCAGTTGACTGGCCCCGCTCAGTCGATGAGGCGGGCGACCTCCCCGGTGGCACGGAGGAACGCGTGCAGGTCGGGCTCACCGTCCACGGGCGAGAGGATGACCGCGTCGGCACCGGCTTCGGCGAAGCGTCGCACCGCGGCCGCCACGTCGTCGGGCTCGCCCCACACGCCCCGGTTGTCGTCGGTGCCGGCCTCGCCCAGCGCGGCGGCAACCCGCTCCCGGGCGCCGTCGCCGAAGGCGGTGTCGACGTAGGCCACCACCACCGCATCGCCGTCACGTCCGGCGGCGGTGCGCCCGTCGGCAATCAGGCGGGCCCGCTCACCCACCTCGGCGACGGAGAGTCCGGAGACGAGGACCGCACCGTCGGCGACCTCCCCGGTCAGTGCCAACGTCTTGGGTCCCACGCCTGCGGCGTAGACGGGTGGTGCGGCCTCCAACGGCCACTCGAGCCGCACCTTGCCGAGGGTGACGTAGCGGCCGGCCACGGTCACCTCCTCCCCGGCCAGCAACGACCGCAGCACCGTGATGTACTCGCGCATGAGCGTCAGCGGGGAGGCAGCGTGCGCGCCGGCCTGTTTCATCCACGGGAGCACGCCGTGGCCCAGGCCGGGGTAGAACCGGCCGGGAAAGGTCCGCTCGATCGTCGCGATCTCCATCGCGGTCACCGCCACGTTGCGCAGCGGGATCGGTGCGATCCCCAGGCCGATCCGCAGGCGCTCGGTCCACGCCAGGGCGGCGGCGACCGAGGCGTAGGCCGACTCACGGAAGCAGTCCTCCCAGAGCCAGAGCTCGGGAACGCCGGCGGCTTCGGCGGCCTCGACCGCCCCTCGCAGCGCCTCGGGTGGATTGTGGTGCGGGTTGAATATCGCGCCGACCCGAGTCATCGCACACCCCCCTGCGGGCGCGCCGGTGCGCGCTGGTCGATCTCGGCGCCGAAGGGCGGGGGATTCGTCGAATTGGCCATGGTTCGAGTCTCCCACGGGCGCGCCGGGTAGCGGGCGCTCACTGCCACGCCCTGCAGTCGCTCATGTCGCGGGCCGCAGACGCCCGGCCGTCGGACCTGTACTCACCCACGCACTCACCCAGAAGACCCCACTGCCACGCCCTGTAGGCGCCCGCCCCCCCGGCCACCGCCGCCATGACCCGCAGGCACCAACCGTTACCTACCATCAGGCACCAGTGCCATGTGACACGAATCGGAGTAAACCGTTGACTCGAACGGGCGTTCTAGGTAGTGTAGGTTCATGGCCGTACACCCGCTCCCGAGCATCTCCCCGACCCAGGAGGTGCACGCCGCGCTGGATGGGTTGTCGCGGCTGGATCCGGGCGGGCTCAGCGCTGCCGGGCAGAGCCAGTTGCTGGTAGACCTGAGGCGGATCGAGTCGCGGGTTCGGGCCTACAAGCTCAAGGTGCTCAACGCGGCGGAGAAGGCCAACACCGCGCGCAAGTCCGGTCATGCCGATACCGCCTCCTGGGCGGCCAAGCACACCAACGACGACGGTCGGGACACCAGCCGCCAGACCAAACTCGCCACCCGCCTCAGCGACCGCGGCCCCACCCAACGCGCACTCGACGACGGGGACATCTCCCCCGACCACGCCGAGATCATCGTGGGAGCAGGCGAAAAACTCCCCGACGGGCTGACCACCACCGAGCGGGCCCGGGTCGAAGAAGACCTGGTCGACAAAGCCAAGCACATGCCGCCTTCGGTGTTGCGCCAGCGAGCACGGCGACAGTTGGAAGCGCTGAAGAAGGACCGGGAGAGCATCGACGCCCACGAAGATGGCCAGATCGCCGATGAAGAGCAACAGGCCCGCGCTCACACCCGGTTGACCATCCGGGACAACCACGACGGCACCGTCACCGGCCACTTCACCCTGCCTGTCTTCCACGGCCACCTGCTGCGCAAGATCATCCACACGATGACCGCACCACGCCGCACGAGCCGCAGCGACAGCAACGGCGCAGGTGGCGCTGCTGGCGCTGGCGCTGCTGGCGCTGGCGGTGCTGGCGGTGCTGGAGGACACTTTGGGGGGAGAAACGGCGCAGACGCGAGTGGTTCCCAGGGCAGCGGCGGGGCCGGCAGCGTCGTGGAGGATCTGTCCGGGCTTCCCGATCCGGGCCGGGTGGCCCAGGGCCGGCGCACCGACTGGGCCAACGCCCACGGCCTGGCCCTGGCAGAACTGATCGAACACCTACCCACCGACCACCTCAGCCCGAAGACCGCCGCCACGATCGTCGTCACCCTCGACGAGCAGGTGCTCCGCGGACGCATCGCTGCGGCCGGACTGGACACCGGAGAGAAGATCTCCGCCGCCCGAGCGCGGCAACTGGCCTGCAACTCCGGCCTGGTGCCCCTCGTGCTGGGCGGTCAATCCCAGCCACTGGACCTCGGGCGCGGCAACCGACTCTTCACCGAAAGCCAACGCACCGCCCTAGCCACCCAGCACACCGCGTGTGCCGCGCACGGATGCCAACGGCCCTACGCCTGGTGCGAACTCCACCACGCCATCCCCTGGTCCGAGCACGGACCCACCAACCTCGACAATGCCGTCCCCCTGTGCCACCGCCACCACCGAATGGCACACGACGACGACTACCACCACACCCGAACTCCCGCCGGCGAGTACGCATTCACCATGCGCCACTAGGCGCACCATGCGTAGTGGCACGTCATGCTCTGCTCACCAGGACTAGCCGGGCCCGGATGTGGTCTCGCTCGGCGCCGTCGGGACAGGCCTCGATCGCCTCGAGGTATGCCTGACGAGCGGCCTCGGCCTGTCCACCGCGGTGCAGCAACTCGGCGCGCACGAGCGCCACACGATGATGGCCGGGCAGTTCGTCGGCGGCGGCACGCAGAATCGCCAGGCCGGCCATCGCCCCCGATGCCTCGCCCACCGCGACAGCACGGTTGAGCCGCACGATCGGTGATCCGGTGAGTGCCTCCAGTCGGGTGTAGGCGCGCACGATTCCCGCCCAGTCGGTGTCAGCAGCGCGGGTGGCCGTCGCGTGGAAGGCCGCGATCAGGGCCTGCAGGCGCAACTCCTCCGCCAGGCCATCGGTCGGGGACAGGGCGGTGAGCCGGTCCAAGCCCGCCGCGATCTCGGCGCCGTGCCACCGGGACCGGTCCTGATCAGCCAGGCGCACTAGGGCACCCTCCGGACTGACCCGCGCATCGCGGCGGGCGTGCTGCAACCGCACCAGCGCGACCAGGGCCTCCAGCACCGGACGGCCGGGCAGCAGGTCAGTAGCCAGATCGGCGAGCCGTACCACCTCCCCTGCCTGCTGCGCACGGACAACGTCGTGGCCGCCTCCGGGCGCATATCCGGCGGTGAATGCCAGGTAGATCGCCCGGGCCACGTCATCGAGCCGATCCGGCCAGACGTTTCGGTCGGGGATCGCGAACGCGATCCCGCTGCCGGCCAGACGCTTCTTCGCGCGGGTCAGCCGTGCCGCCATCGTGGCTGACGGCACCAGGAACAACCGTGCGATCTCGGCAGTGGGCACACCGAGCACGAACCGAAGCGCGAGCGCCGGGCGGACCTCCTCGGCCAGGGCCGGGTGGGTAGCCATGAACAGCAGCGGCAGGCGCTCATCGACGGCCGAAGCGACCGTGGCAGACGACGTTACCCCTCCCGGAGCGGCCGCATCCTCCGGGCCGGGCTGCACGTCGTCGTCGGCTATCAGGTGGGCTTTGCTCCGGATGGTGCGCTCATGCCGCAGCGCATCGAGCACCCGGCGATGGGCGGTGGTACGCAGCCACCCGGGCGGGTTGTGCGGCACGCCGGCTGCGGGCCACTGGGAAGCGGCCTGCGCGAAGGCCTCTGCGAGCGCGTCCTCGACGAGGTCGGCGCGATTGAATCGCGCCATCAGGTGGCCCAGCAGCAGGCCCCAATGGCTGTGCCAGAGGTCGTCGAGGACGCGCTGCGGCACGGGTCAGTACGGGTCCACGACCGGTGAGATCTGGATGTCATACGGCGGGAGGTGGCCGAGCAGTTCCACCAGGACGTCCAGGTCCGGTGCCTCGATCAGGAAGAACCCGCCCAAGCCCTCCAGGGCCTCGGCATAGGGGCCCTCGGTGAGCGTGACGGCGCCGGCTCGGGTGCGCATCACGGTGGCGTCGGCTTGGCCGTCCGAGAGAGCCTCCCCGGCGAGGATTTCCACGCCCACGCGAGCGCCGCACGCCTCGTCGAACTCGCCGAACCTGCCCATCAACGCGCCCTGCTCCTCCGGGCTCAAGGTGTCCCACGCGGGCACGTCACCGTCGCCGATCAGCATCACTAGGTACTTCATCATCGTCCTTTCGATGGTGACGGCGATGGTGCCGTCACCATCATGTCGCGCGAGGACAGCAGAAATCGACAGTCCGGCAAAGATTCGCGGCCGAGGTCACCGATCTGGTCGCCCCGCGGGGCCGCTCCGACGCCCCTGTTGCCGGGGCTATAGCACGTGCGTCGTGAACCGGCGCAGACGAGGTCGCGTGCGGGCCGGGTGGGACCCGGCGGAGGCGGGCGGCTCAGCGCTCGGCAGCCACCAATTCCCGCACCGCCGGGGCCACCTCGTGAGCGAACGCCTCGGTGGTGGCCGAATCATCGGAAGCCAGGAAGTACCCGGTGATGCCGTGCCTCAGGGTCATCTCGGTCAGTTCCTTGGCCCACTGATCCGGCGGACCCTGCAGGAAACCTCCCGACTGGGCGGCGAACCTGCCCCCGATGTTCAAGAACCTCCGGACCGCTGCCGGTTCGCGCCCGGCTGCCGCAGCGCCGTCGTCGATGTTCATGTTCATCCGGACCAGGTCCTCGGCGCCGTTCTTCAGGTACTGCCACGAGGGGATCCACCCGTCGGCCACCCGGCCGGTCATCCGCAGGATTCGTGGGCCGTACGCCCCGATCCAAATACCCACGTCATGGGCGGGGGCCGGGCCACGCTTGGCGCCATCGACCTGGTAGTGCTTGCCCTCGACCACGAAACGCCCGCGTTCGGAGGCGTTCCAGATGCCACGGATGATCTCGATGGCCTCCTCCAGGGCCTCGATCGACTCCCCCGGGCTTCGTCGCGGGCCGCCCATGGCCTCGATCGCGTCCCAGAACCCGCCCGCACCCAGACCCAGTTCGATCCGGCCACCGGAGAGTTGGTCCAGGGTCGCGATCGCCCGGGCCAGGACCGCCGGCGGACGCAGCGGCAGGTTCGTCACGTTCGCCGTCAGGTGCACCCGTTCGGTCTTGGCCGCCGCGTAGGCGAGCAGGGTGGAGGTGTCGTGGAATCGGCCCTGGTAGGGGTGGTCCTGGAAACTCACCAGGTCCAATCCCGCGCGGTCGGCCACGATCGCCTGCTCCACCGGATGCTGGGGCGGTGAGTTCGTGGGAGTCACGAAGGTGCCGAAGAGTAGGTCGTGGCCGTAGTCAGTCATGAGTGCCTCCTGGTCGGTCGGCGTGATTGGTTGGGATCGCGTGAGCGGATGGGGTCGTATCAGCAGATGGGACCGCCTCAGCAGGTGGGACCGCCTCAGCAGGTGGGGTCCCGTCAGCGGGTGGGATCGCGAAGTTGTCGCGGAACACTTGGTGGGGATCCAGTTCCGCCTTCAACCTACGCAGCCTGGCCAGCCCCTGCTCCCCGAACGCGTCCACCAGTCGCTGCGAACTCCGGTCGGTTTCGAAACTGAGGTACACCCCCGACAGGTGCTCGCGCAGGTCCTCCCAGTGCCTATCCACCCGTTGGGCGTTGCTACCCATCACGGTCAGATGCATCACGGCGTCCCGGTGTACGAACGCCGTGGCCTCGGCGGGCATGTCCCCGATCGCACCACCCATGGTGCGCAACTGGAACCAGCCGATCGTGCCGGAGTCCAGCAACCGCGCGGCAGCCTTGGTGAACTCAGGAGTGACCTGGTTCAGCAGCCCGGACCTGGACACTGGGTCGCCGCGGCCCTGGTGGGGCGCCTCGGGGAACATGTTCATCACCGCGGCATAGGGGGCGATGACGACCTGCTGCTGGATCATGGTGGGAATCTGGGCGAAGGGTTGCAGGTGTTCGATCACCACATCGGGATCGTCGGAGTCGACCATCGCCATCACCTGCGCGGTGGCGCTGCCGCCCCGGGGCGGGCCCATGAGGAGGAACGCGGTGGTCTGCCGTGGGGCGCTGGTGGCCGCGTCGGCGAAAGCCTGCAGGAACTGCGCCACGTCACCCGCGGCAAAGCCCAGCTGGGCCCAGCCGACCTGATCGACCGGCGAGGCGGTGATCTCCACCGAGGTGACGATGCCGAGGTTGGCCCCGGCGCCGCGCACGGCCCAGAACACCTCGGGGTTCTCCTCCTCGCTCGCCCGGAGCCGGGTGCCGTCGGCCACGATCAGATCCGCCGCGCGTAGGTTGTCGATCGTCAGGCCGTGGTGGCGGGAGAGGAAACCCAGGCCGCCGGCGGTGACCAGCCCGCCCACGCCCACGCCGCCGTAGTCACCCGAACCGATCGACCAGCCATAGGGTTGCAGCGCGCTGGCCACATCCCGCCACCGGGCGCCAGGTCCCAGGCGCACCAGCCTGCTGGCCTCATCGACCACCTCGACCGCGTTCATCAGTCCCACGTCGAGCACCAGGCCGCCGATGTTCGTCGACCGCCCCGAGATGCCGTGCCCGCCGCTGCGGATACCCAGTTCCAGGTGCGGGTTGCGCCGGGCGTAGGCCACGGCGTCGCTCACCTGCTCGATGGTCTCCGGGCGCAGGATCAGGCCCGGACTGCCGCCGCGCAGGTAGTTCGACTTCAGCCGGCCGTAGGCGGCGTCCCCCGGTTCGACGGCGGTGTGCACCAGTGACTCTGGCACGCCCTCGTAGTCGATGCCCGGGTGTCGCTTGGCGCGCACGCCTGCGCGCCGGATCCGCTGGGAGCCCAGGCCCGGCAGGGCCTCGGCGACGGTTGCGCGAACCGCCGGTGCGGTGTGGGTGGAGAAGTGCTCGAGATCAGCGGAGGACGACGCACCGCCCGCCCGAGCCAGCAGCCCGCTCACGCCTTCGTCGACGACGAGGCGCACGAGGTCCTCGGTGCTCATCCTGGTGCGGTGGACGGTCCGGCGAACCGGAACCACTGGTTCGGCCTGGTCACTGCGGTCCGCAGGAACGGACTCATCGCCGAGCGCGGACCGGTCGACAGACGCGGACTGGCCGAGGGACGCGGACTGGTCGACGAACGCGGGCTGGTCGACGAACGCGGCCTGGTCGACGAACGCGGCCTGGTCGACGAACGCGGCCTGGTCGACGAACGCGGACTGGTCGACGAACGCGGACTGGTCGACGAACGCGGGCTGGTCAGTCACGGCGGGCAGTACCACCAGCCGCCGGATCTCGCGAGGATCCCGGTCATGGCTGGCGGCGGCCTCGTCGATGATGGCGTTCAGTCGCGCCAGAGCGGCTGGTCCGCCGGCTGCCTCCAGGTCCAGCACCAAGCCATCGGCGAGTGCACCGGCCAGTCTTGCCGCGCGCTCATCCGAGCCGGTCAACCACACCGGGACCTCCCGGTCCAGGGAGGGGCCGGGCTGGGCGCCGGTGACGCTGTGGTGACGGCCGGGGTAAGTGGCGGCATCGGTGCTAGTGTCGGCCATGGCGCGCAGCACCCCCATCGCCTCGGTCAGCGGGGTGTCGCCCGCCTCCGTGGTCGCAGCCTCGGTGGGCGTGACACCTGCGGGTTCTGCGTCGGTGGGCACGACCTGGACCCGCGCCGCATCGGCGGAAGTTCCGGCAGACGCCACAGCACCTGCGAGCGCCATGGCGGCGCGGTCGCCGGAGAGCAGGCTCAGGCTGCCTGCCGCGCGGGCCAGCACTGACGGCGGCCGGTACCCGGGCGATAAGCCGGTGACGGCCAAGGCGATGCGCTCGGTACGCGCGGCTGCCCACGTGGCCAGCGTCCATGGGTCCGGGCCTGCTGCTGCCGAGGCTCCGTCGTCGTCTATCATCATTCTCGCCGCGGTTCCCTCGCCGGGTGCTGCCACTGCTGACGCGTCGTCGTCGTCCATCCAACTCGCAGCGGCCACGTCATCGCTACCCGCGCCCGCCGCGCCGCCACTCATCTCGCGTGCGGCGAAGGCCGCCAGGTCTAGTCCGGCCTGTTCTGCGCGCACGGCCAGGTCAGCCGCTTCCTGCGCGGTGGACTCGGCGTCGATAAGTACGCCGAACTGCACCGCATGGCCGTAGTTGGGCATGGTCGATCTCCTCGCAGTTGTTCCTTGGCGCAGGTGTGCGCGCGTCAGGCGGGTGTCAGGTCGCGTTCACGCAGGTGCTGCTGCGTGCGCTCCTGGGCATCGGGTCCGCCGGCTTGCAGGTCCTGCACCACCTGGCACAGGGCGTCGTCGACGTCCAGGTGCCGCGCCCCCCACCCCCCAATCGCGGTGAGGACCGGGACCAGATCGACGCCGCGCTCGGTCAGGTCGTACCGCACCCTGTTCCGGCTGCCGGGCACCGACGTCCGCCGCAACACACCCGCGGCCACGAGGCGCTTGAGCCGGTCGCTGAGGATGTTGGTGGCGATGCCCTCCTGGGACCCGGCGTGCAACTCGGCGAATGTGTGCCGGTCGGCGAACATCACGTCGCGGATCACCAACAGGCTCCACCGATCCCCGAGCAGTTCCACGGTCATATTGATCGGGCAACCGGATCGTTTCTCAGCCATTGCGACACCTCCACAGCACCCGCGTCACACCTCGCCGGCGCCTCACTTGCGTAATGCAAGTGATGCTACTACTTTCAGTTCCACTTGCAATGCACAAGTAATGCAGCCCACGAATCGGAGGTGCCATGCGAGTCGTCGTCCAGTACCGAGCAGGACAGGTCCCCGAGCAGGAGGCCGAGGCCAACGAGCACGCGCTGTGGGTGTGGGTGGGCCGTCTCCGGGCCCGCCCCGAACACGAGCAGACGATCGCGCTCGGCGGTGGGCGCACCTTCGGCGGGGACGACGACACCCCCGACCACGAAGGCACCCCCGTCCATGAAGGCGGCCCTCACCGCGAAGGCACCCCCGACCATGAAGGCGGCCCCGAGCACGGCGGCGCCGAGTACGACGGCGATCTGTTCGGGATCTCGGTGCTGCAGGTGGACTCCCTCGACGCCGCCGCCGATCTGCTCCGGGACTGGCCCGAACTCCGCTACGGCGGTCGTCTCGAGGTCCTCGCCGAACTGGCCCCGGGAGCCGGTTCGTGAAGCACACCCTGCCGCAGCAGGTTCGCACACTCCTGGAGGCGCCGAACCTCGCTCATTTCGCCACGGTGATGCCCGATGGCCGGCCCACCAGCGTCCCGCTGTGGGTGGGCCTGGAGGACGAGCGGCTCGCGGTCCTGACCATCCCCGACTCGATCAAGGATCGCAACATCCGGCGCGATCCCCGCGTGGCGTTGTCGCTGACCCCGCAGGAGAACCCGTTTCAGATGGCCAGCATCCGGGGCCGGGTGGTGGAGCGGATCGACGACGAGCGGGCGTGGCCGATCATCGACCGGATCGCCCGCAAGTACACCGGGGAGGATTATCCGGAGCGCAGTAACAGGATCGTGTTCCTGATCGAGCCCGAGGTCGCCTGGTCCGCCTCGTTCTGACCCACCGGGCCCTCAGCCCGTTGCGGCACCCGTTGCGTGACCGGGTCGGCCCTCACCGCGCCAGCGCCCGGGCACATCGCTGCGCCAACCCTGCGAGCGCGGTGACCAGTTCGGCGGGGGCCTCGAGAAGCTCGAAGTCGACGTCGATGGTCGTGATCATCCACGCCAAGTCCCGCCCCGACGGAGCCCCCACGTGGAGTACGCAGCGGTCCGGACCATCCGGATCGACCGTGCCCATCCCGGGCCACCACTCTCGCTCTGCAGCCCGGGCGCCCGGATAAGGTGTCCGGGTGACCATCCGCCTGATCGCCACCGATCTGGACGGCACCCTGCTCGATCCCCAGCAGCAGGTCACTGCCCGCACCCGCAGCGCCCTGGACGCTGCCCGGGCCGCCGGGATCGAGGTGGTCCCGGTGACGGCTCGCCAGCCCGTCGGCCTTCGCCTGATCGCCGAGCAGGCAGGGTTCGACGGGTGGGCGTTGTGCGGGAACGGGGCGCTCGGGGTGCATCTGGGTACCGGGGAGCACCTGTTCGAAGCCCAACTCTCCGTCCCCGCCCAGCGGCAACTCGCCGAAGCGCTCCTGCAGCGGCTGCCCGAGGCGGTGTTCGTCAGTGTGCGTGAGGGCGGTGAGACGTTCGTCGCCCAGGAGGGGTACGCGGATCTGGCTGATTTCAACGACCACAAGCGCGACCCGGACTCGATGGTCGCGCACACGGTGGACCAGGTGCTGGACCAGCCCAGCCTGAAGTTCATCGTGCGCCATCCGGGCACCGACAATGACGAACTGGTCGCCACCATCCGCGGCCTGGGTCTGTCCGGTTTCGAAGTCACCCACTCCGGCGCGCCGTTCGTGGAGGTGCTCGCCGAGGGCGTCACGAAGGCCTGGGGCTTGGCCCGGCTGTGCACCCACTTGGGTATCGCGCCGGATGAGGTCCTCGCTTTCGGCGATGCCCCCAATGACGCCGAAATGCTCGCTTGGGCCGGCCACGGGGTGGCGATGGCCGACGCTGCACCGGAAACCCTAGCCGTGGCCGATCAGGTCACCGGCACCAACATCGACGACGGAGTGGCCGACGTGATCGAGGCGCTCACGCAGGCCCCCGCGACGCACCCCGATCGCGCTATGCAACCCGACCAGGCCGCCCGCACCACGCAACCCGAGCACCCCGGCCGCACCACGCAACCCGACCACCCCGGCCGCACCACGCAACCCGACCACCCCGGTGGCGGACAACGACCAGGAGCACCCCTTCGATGACCAGTGACCAGATCTCGCCCGAAGAACCGCAGCCCCGCCTTGGCTCCCTCAACATTGGCGATGAGGAGGTCATCCTCACTCGCGCGGCTACTTCGGACGTGCCGGCGATCGTGGCGCTGCTGGCCGACGATGTGCTCGGCCAGGGCCGCGAGCATGCCGGTAACGACCCCCGCTATGCCGAGGCGTTCGAGGCGATCGACGCCGACCCGAACCAGGTCCTGCTGGTCGCCCGGGCGGGAACCGAGATGGCCGCGACCGCCCAGTTGACGTTCATTCCGGGGCTCTCCCGTGGGGGTGCGCTCCGCGCCCAGGTGGAGGCGGTACGGGTGGCTACGCGATACCGCGGTGCGGGACTCGGTGAGGCCCTCTTCCGGTGGATAGCCACCTACGCCGCCGACCGGGGTGCGGCGTTGATGCAACTCACCTCCGACCGCAGCCGCACCGATGCTGTGCGGTTCTACGAGCGCCTCGGTTTCGTCGCCTCGCACCTCGGAATGAAGCTGCCACTGCACGCCAGCGGGCCGAGGGCGAGCACTGCGGCGGAGGGCGAGCCTCACCAGACTCTCCCTCGGCCGTAGGGCTCGTCCCCGGTGCAGACCGGGCGGTGCGGTAGGCCGGTGGGGCCGGCGGGGTGCAGACCGGGCGGTGCGGTGGGGCCGGCGGGGCGCGGACGCATGCGGGGCGGGGCCGGCCCGACGGCGTCAGCCTTCGGCGGCGAGCGCCAGCGGCAGCACCGCCTCCGCCCCGGCCAGGCGCAGTTCGCGGGACGCCACCGTCACGGTCCAGCGGGAGTCGACCAGGTCGTCCACCAGCAGCACCGGTCCGTGCAGGTCTGCCAGGTGCGCGCGCAGATCAGCCCCGACACCGAACCGGTCCCAGACCCCCGCGAGCCGGAAGGCGCTGTTGCCGCCGGGTCCACCGGTAGGCCCGCCGTCGACCAACTCCAGGGTGCCCAGGACCGGCAACCGCCCCCGGTCGCCGATGTGCCGGGCCACCGAGTCGATCAGCACCGGACGGGTGCGCGAAGGCATCACCACCACACCGGCCGGTCGGCGGTCCCAGTCCCACTCGGCGAGCACCTGCACCACTGCCGCCAGGACGCCGTCGGGGGCTGCGCCGTCGTCGGCCTTCAGGACCTCCCGCAGCCGCTGCCCCCAGCCCAGGTCCGACAACCGCGCCACGACGCGCCCGCGCTGCATCGTCTCGCCCGGGTCGATCTTGCCCTTGACATCCACCCCGAGCCGGCCCATCCCGGAGGGCCACTGCGCCCGCGGTTCGATCGGCACCCCCGCCCGGGCCAACTGCCCGGTGGCAGCCTGCACGGCTTCGGCCGGCACCTCGACGGGGTACCAGGGGCCGGCGCACACGTCACACCTGCCGCACGGGGCCGCAGTCGCGTCATCGAGTGATCGCTGCAGGAACTCCATCCGGCAGGAGTTCCCGGCCAGATACTCCACCATCAGGCCCTGCTCGCGCTCACGGGCCTGGGCCACCCGCTCATAGCGCTGCGCGTCGTAGGTCCAGGGCTGCCCGGTGGCGGCCCAGCCCCCGGGGACCCGCTCCACGGCACCCTCCACATCGAGGACCTTCAGCAACAGTTCCAGCCGGGTCCGGCGCACATCCACCAAGGTCTCCAGCGCCACGGTGGTCATCGGGCCCGAGGCGCGACCCAGTTCGGCCAGCACCGCATCGGCCTGGGCCTGGCGGGGCATCGCGGCGGAGGCGAAGTAGGCCCAGATGTCGCGGTCCTCGGCACCGGGGAGCAACAGCACGTCGGCACGTTCGGTGGCCCGCCCGGCCCGGCCCACCTGCTGGTAGTAGGCCACTGGTGAACTGGGTGCGCCCAGGTGCACCACGAACCCCAGATCCGGTTTGTCGAACCCCATGCCCAGAGCACTGGTGGCGACCAGGGCCTTGACCTGGTTGTCCCGCAACGCCTGCTCCAACTCCTCCCGCTCCGCCGGGTCGGTGCGGCCGGTGTAGGGGCGCACCTGGTGCCCGGCCGCGCGCAGGGTCTCGGTCAGATCCTGCGCGGCCGAGACGGTCAGGGTGTAGATGATGCCGCTGCCGGGCAGGTCGTCCAGGTGTGCGGCCAACCACGCCACTCGCTGCGCCGGGCCCTCCAGGCGGAGTACGCCCAGCCGCAGGGAGGACCGCGCCAGCGGACCGCGGATGGTGCTGACCTGCCGGGGCGTGCCATCGGCGCCGGTGCCCAGTTGCTCGACCACATCGGTCACCACGCGCTCATTGGCGGTGGCGGTGGTGGCCAGCACCGGCGTGTCGGCCGGGAGCCCGGCGAGCATGGTGCGGATGCGGCGGTAGTCGGGGCGGAAGTCGTGGCCCCAGTCGCTGATGCAGTGCGCCTCATCGACCACCAGCAGCCCGCAGCGCCTTGTCAGTTCGGGCAGTTGCTCGGTGCGGAACCGCGGGTTGTTCAACCGTTCCGGGCTGACCAACAGCACATCCACGGCATCGGCATCCAGTTGCTCGCGGACCTGGCCCCACTCGGTGGCGTTGGCGGAGTTGATGGTCACCGCGTTGATGCCGGCGCGCGACGCAGCGGCGATCTGGTCGCGCATCAGCGCCAGCAGCGGGGAGACGATCACCGTGGGCCCGGCACCGTCGGCCCGCCGCAGCGCGGTGGCGACGAAGTAGACCGCGGACTTGCCCCACCCGGTGCGCTGGACCACCAGCACCCGCTCGCGCCGATCGACGAGTGCCTCGATGGCCTCGTACTGGCCCTCTCGGAAGTCGGCCTCGGGGTGACCGACGAGTTGGCGCAGCGCGGCTGTGGCTTGTTCCCTCATGCCCCCACGGTAGGTCCCGGTACGGACACCGCGCCCACGGGCATCCTTGTCCCGCCCGAGTTCGAGCCTCGCGGCTCAAGTCGAGTGTTCGGACAATCGACCTCGGCCATCGGACTCGAACTCGACGCCCCTGGCGGATCGGCCGCGGGGGCGGTGAGGAGTCCGGTGCCGGCTCAGGCCCCGCTGGGTTCGCCGCGGTAGGTGCCGATGGACCAGTAGTTGCCCTCCGGGTCGGCGACGGCGAAGGTGTGTGAACCGTAGTCGGTGTCGGTGAGGGGCTCGATGATCGAAGCACCGGCTTCCTGGCAGCGCTGGTGGATCTCCCCGACGCGGTCGGTGACCAGGTAGATCCCGGCGGTGCCCGGTTCGCGCTGCCAGGGGGTGCCGGCGATCACGCTGCCGAGCATCACGCCGCCGCCCTCGGGCCAGGTCAACTGGGCGTGGTGCACGGTGGGCCCGTCGGCGTAGACCGCGGTGCGTTCGAACCCGAAGGTGGTGACCAGGAAGTCGATGAGGCCGAGGGCGTCGTGGCACTTCAGGGTCGGCCACACGTTCGGGGCGGGCGGGGATGCCGGCGAGGTAGTGGACTCGGCCGGCGAGGTAGTGGACTCGGCAGAAATTTCGGTGGTCTTCATAGCGGTCAGCCTTCCGCACGCACGTGTGCCCCGGCTTGGACATATTGGTGCTCCTGACGCAGCCACTGGGTGGGACTGGTCCCGGTGTACTGCTGGAAGTCACGCACCAGGTGGGATTGATCGGCGTAGCCGCAGGCGTGCGCCACCTGCGCGAGTGTCATCGACGGGCTCACCGCCACGTGTTGCACCACCATCCGCCGTGCCCGGGTGAACCGGATCAGCCGGGCGATCGCCTTGGGCGCCATGCCCACCTCCCGCTGGAAGAGTGTGGTCAGTTGGCGCTGGCTGAGCGCCACGTGCGCGGCCAGGTTGCGCATCGAACCGGCGCCCCGGGTGCGGGACATCCACCGCCAGGCTTCGCCCACCTCCGGGCGCACCTCTTCGGCCCGGCGCTCCTGCAACTGCTCACGCAGGTAATCGCCCACGACGGCGAAGGCCTGCGGTCCCAGCGGCATGTCCTGGAGCCGTCGGAGCGTCCGGGCGGCGCCCGGGCCGAGCACGTCGCTGCCTTCGAGTGCGAGCCGGTCCAGTTCCCGGGCCGGTACCCCCAGCAGCGAGCGGGCCGCCAGTGGATGCACGGCCATCTGGATGCCGGCCTGCTCACCGGGTTCGACGACGTAGGCGGGGTTGGTGTGCAGCCGGCTGATCAGCACCTGCGCACGCTCGGCGCCCGGCCCGGTGGCCTGCCCCGCACTCGCGCCGACCTCGATGGGGCCCCGGGTGGAGAAGATGAACGTCAACGACGGCGCCGGGATCCCCAGGTGGAGCCCGGGTTCGACCCCGGCATGGTGGTAGCCCACGGCACTGAGTACCCCCGGCGCCAGGGCGGCGACCGGTTCGTAGTGCAGCGAGGCCGATGTGCCCACGTGCCGATTATCCTGCGCCGTCAAGGGCGTCGACCAGCCCTGCTGCAGCCCGGCCCGCGGGGCGCTCCGCAGGGCAGTCCCGAGATCAGTTATCGACGACGCAGCACGGTGAGCACCACGCTCAACCCGGCGTAGTAGCCCAGGTAGACCACCGAGGCCACCACCGCCCAACCGGACGGATCGGGGTAGGTCGCCACGATCAGCGCGTACAGGCCCAGCCAGATCGCGGTGGCCACCATCGTCACCCGCCACAACACCTGGGTGCGGGAGGGGTAGAGATAGCAGATCGGGATGAACGCCGCAACGCTGAGCGTGATCAGGATCGCTGCCGTGGCGGCTGCGCTCAGGTCGAGCACCACGACGTAGAAGGCCACCACGTTCCAGTAACTGGGGAAGCCGCGGAAGTAGTGGTCGGGCGTCTTGGCGTCGGTGCGGCAGAACTGGTAGCAGGAGGCGAGCAGGACCACGGCCACCACCGCCCACCCGGCGGCTCCACCAGGTAGGTAGCCGGCCGACCAGAGCAGCACCATCGGGGCGAAGGCGTAGGTGAGGAAGTCCACGATGTTGTCCAACAGCGCACCGTCGAACCTGGGCAGCACCTGGGCCACCCGGAGGCGCCTGGCCATGAACCCGTCGGTACCGTCGATCACCATCGCGGCCAGGAACAGCCACAGCACCAGCTGGACCTGCCCGGCATAGGCGAAGTGCACCATGGCGAAGCCGAGCAGCGCGCCGATGGCGGTGAACAGGTGCACCGCCACGCCGGCCAGGCGCTGCGATGCCGAGGCCCTCTCGAGGGGGGTGGTGGCGGTGGTGTTCACCGGGCCACGGTACCCGGGGCGACCCAGCCGCAGCGCCACTTCGACGCACGCACCCGCCTCAGCCTGTCCTCGGCAGGACTGTCGGGTGAAAAGTCGTCGACGACGACCGGTCGCCCTGGCATGCTCGTGACGATGCGCAGCCAGTACTGGACCGAAGCGGCAGCCGCCGGGTACGACCACCCGGACTCTCCGATGTTCTCCGCCGAGGTGCTCGATCCCACCGTGGGCTTCCTGGCCGACTTGGCCGGTCGGACCGGCGGCGGGAGGGCCCTGGAGTTCGCCATCGGCACCGGGCGGGTGGCGGTCCCGCTGTGGCGGCGGGGACTCGAGGTGCACGGCATCGACACCTCCGAGCCGATGATCGCCCGGTTGCGCACCAAGGCCTCCGATCAGGACATTCCGGTGACCGTCGGGGACATGTCCACCACCCGGGTGTCCGGGGTGTTCGACCTGGTGTACCTGGTCTACAACACCATCTCCAACCTGCTCACCCAGGAGGCGCAGGTGGACTGTTTCCGCAATGCCGCGGCGCATCTACTCCCGGGCGGTCACTTCGTGATCGAACTGGGCGTCCCACCGCTGCGGTGGCTGCCGCCGGGCGCGGCTGCGGTGCCGTTCGAGGTGACCGAGCGGCACGTAGGGCTGGACACCATCGACCCGCTCTCCCAACGGATGACCTCTCATCACTTCACCCAAGGTGACGACGGCAGGTATCGCTACGGTCCCAGCGAGCATCGCTACGCCTGGCCCGCCGAGTTGGATCTGATGGCCCGTCTGGCCGGCATGGAACTGGTCGAGCGCGTGGCCGACTTCCAACGCGCGCCGTTCACCGCCGAGTCCACCTCGCACGTCTCGGTCTGGCGCCGCCCCACCCCGTAGTGCGGGAACAGGGTCGCGCAGGCCTGCGGGCCAGGCGAGCGTGTACGCGCAGGCGAGCGGGCCAGGCGAGCGGGCCCAGGTGTGCGCGCAGCGTGCGTGCCACGTGCAGGCGTGCGGGCCGGGCATGCGCGCAAGGGACGAATCAGGCGCGCCGGGTGCGGCCCAGGCACAAAGGGCGCCATGATGGGCCCGTGCTGCCCGAGATCGTCCGCCCGGTGGACCTGTGTCTTCCCTCAGGTGCGCTCAACCCTGCCGCCCTGGGGTGGAGCCGACGCGCACTGCACCGGGCGAACCTGCGCACGGTGCCACTGAGTTCACGGGCAGCCACCTGGAGCCGCACAAAGCGGCGCGAGCACTGGGGCATCAACACCCCCGACCACCTCATCGCCCTGACAGTGAACTCCCTGAACTACGCCGCCGCCCACCAGGTGTGGATCCTGGACCGCAGCGACGGCACGGTGATCGAGGAGTCGGCGATCGTACCGCTGGCCCGCCACGTGGAACTGCCCGAAACCGCCTTCGGCGGACCGGTGCGCGCGCTCACCCGTGACCTGGCGATCGCGGTGGACACCGAGGACGGCAGCACCCGGCTACGGGCGAAGACTCCCCGGGTGCGGCTGGACCTGCACGTGCCCATGCCACCGGAGTCCCTGGGTGTGGTGATCCCGTGGAGCGATCGGCAGTTCCAGTACACGCTGAAGTCCTCGGCGCTGCCGGTCAGCGGCCGACTCGAGATCGATGACGCCGATACCACCGTCGGCCCTGAGGCCTGGGCCAATATCGATCACGGACGCGGCCGCTGGCCCTACGCCACCAATTACACCAGCGCGGTCGCGTCCGGCTCGGTCGCGGGGGTCCGCACCGGGCTGCACCTTGGCGGGTTGTGGACCGAGGGCACCGGCTCCACCGAGAACGCCTTGATCATCGACTCCCGCGTGCACTACCTGCCCGAGGAGACGGTCTGGGCCTTCGATGCCGACTCCCCCACCGGCACGTGGTCGATCGAGGGCGACCGGGTCGAGGCGACACTGGAACCCTTTCAGCACGGCTCCACCTCGACCAACCTGGGCATCGTGGCGACCACCACCACCGGGGTGTGCGGCACCTGGCGCGGGTGGGCGGCCGACGACGACGGGGGCCGCCATCGCCTCGACGGCCTGGTCGGGTGGGCGGAGTTCACCAGCAACCGCTGGTAGTGCCCTTCACCGGGTCAGCCGATACCGGGTCACGCGACGCCGACGCCTGCGTGGGCCGCCTCATCGGCCTCGACAGCGGCCTTCCACTCCGCCTTGGCGGCCCGCCAGGCCTCGTCGTCCAGCCCGCGGCGCCAGTATCCCGAGGCGGACAGGTCCTCCTTGGGCACATGCTTCTCGAAGCGTAGGTAGGAGCGGATCTCCCGCACGAACGTGGCGTCGCCGTGCACGAACGCGTGCACCCGGCCGGCGGGGAAGTCCAGGGACCGCACCACCTCGCACAACTCGATCCCCGGTGCCCGGGCAGAGGTCTCCCGGTGGATCCAGCGCACCTGCACGCCGGCGGGGATCGTGAGGCGCTGTTCCTCGGCGGCGTTGGCCACCTCGATGACTGCGTAGCCACGGGCGTCGGTCGGTAGCGCTTCACTCGCAGCGGCGATTGCCGGCAGCGCGCTCTCATCGCCGACGAGCAGGTGCCAGTCGGCGTGGGGGTCGGGCCGGTAGTCGCCGCCGGGTCCGAAGAACTGCACCTGGTCCCCGGGTTGGACCTGCACGGACCAGGGGCCGGCGATCCCCTTGTCGCCGTGCACCACCACATCAACGGTCATGAGGCCGCGCCCGGCATCCCAATGGCGGACGGTGTAGGTGCGCATCACGGGCCACAGCGCGGGCTCCAGGCCCTCCTTGACCTCATCGGGGTGGAACGGGGAGACCAGGCCGGATTCCGGGCGAGGCAACACGAGTTTGATGTAGGTATCGGTGTAGCCCGGGTACTCGACCGGCAGGGCCCCACCACCCGGAGCGCTGAGGACCACCCGCACCATCGAGGGGGTCAGTTGCTCCTTGCGAACAACCTCGGCATAGGTCAGGCGTCGCACGCGCGCCACAGAACACGTCCAATCATCCGGGGAATTAGATAAGGCAACCCTAACCTAATTCGCCGGGGACTGGGCGATGGGGGCCCGGTGGCCGCCGGCCGGTCAGGGCGCGGAGGCGGCCACCGCCGCGGATCGGCCTACTTGTCCGCCCACTTCTCGGCCATGGAACCGATGATCGGCAGTGTGAAGTGCACCAGGTTGTAGCCCCGGATCGCCAGCAGGATCCATACCGCCAGCACGGCCAGGCCCAGGAGCGGGAAGAGCACGAGAGTCACCAGCCCGAAGGGGCTGAAGATCATCGTCAGCGCGAGTTCCACGATCCACAGCACCGCCCAGGCCGCGAAGACCACGATGTTGAACAGGATCGACTGAGCAGCGTGGAACCTGACCTCGCGGTGACGCTGAGTCAGGTACATGATCAGCCCCCCGATCCAGGTGAAGTAGGCGAGCAGACCGCCGATCTTCGGGTCGAGGCTCTCGACGCCAGCGCCCGCCTGCCCGCCCGCCTGCGGCCCACCCGGGGGCGCCCCGTACTGCGGCCCACCCTGAGGCGCCCCGTACTGCGGCTGGCCCTGCCCGGGTGCACCGTCCTGGGGCCCGCCCTGTTCCGGGTGCTCGTGCTGGGGTATTCCCTGGGGCGGGACACCGTGCTGGGATACACCCTGCTCGGGCTGGTTCGCCGCAGACCGGTAATCGGACGTCGTCATCGATATCTCCTCTGGCTGTCAGACTGAGTGGCAGCAGGGCAGACCCCCGACGACCACGGCACTTGCGTGCAGGCCAGACAGCCTTGCGGAACCGGCTGTGGACGATCTGTGGGTCAGGTTTCAAGCGCGTCCATCAAGCGGTGGTCAGTTCCTTGTCGGTGACCGATCCACGGGGCACGTGCTTCTCCAGTGTGGGCTCGGAGCCACTGGCCCGCTGGGCGCGGTAGTAGTCACGTGCCTCCTCCTGACGCCTGCCCTCGGCATCGGTTCCGATCGGGGCGCCGATCATCTCCGGGCTGTACCCGAACGACTCCACCAGGTCGCCGGCATAGGCGCGCAACCGCGGCAGGAGGCGGTTGATGTAGGAGGTCACGGTGCGGGCCCGTTGGGTGGAGATGCGGCCGTTGAGCAGGTACCAGTCCAGGTTCTCCTCGATCAGCGTCAGGCCGAACAGATCACGCAACCAGGTCAGCACCTTCTTCGTGCCGGGGTCGGCGATCCCGGCCAACGCCTCAGTGAAGGCCTCCCACTGCAGAAGTTCACCGTGGGCACGGGCGGCCTGGATCAGTTCGTCCTGGTGGGCGTTGAACAGTTCGAACGCGGTGGCCGCATCGGCCTCACGGGTATCCTTCAACTCCATCGCCACCCGCTCCACGAGTGACTCCACGCGATCCTCCAGCAGTTCCCGCTGCATATCGGGGTCGCGCAGTTCGGTGGCCGAACGCGCCTTGGAACCCCAGTCCCGGATGGACTGCTGCACCCGGCGCAGCGGCGTGCGGTGCAAGGTCATGTCCGCAGCCTGATCGGCCACGTACCGCACTGCACCGGCCACATCCATCTTGGCCATCTCCCGGCCGAAGTCGGTGAGCAGGCGCTTACCCACCAGTTGCAGCAGCACGTTGTTGTCGCCCTCGAATGTCACGTAGACATCGAAATCCGCGTGCAGGCCGGTGAACCGGTTCTCCGCCATGTACCCGGCGCCGCCACAGGCCTCCCTGCTGGTCTGGATCACGTCCAGCGCCAGCCAGGTGGCCAAGGGCTTGGAGGCCGCAGCCAGGGTCTCCAGATCCTGCCGGTCGGCGTCGGTGTCGTGTTCCCCGGAGAAGACCCCGTGGTAACGGTCGGAGAGCTGGTGGTGCATGAACTGGGCGGCGTAGACCTTCGCCAGTCGTGGCAGTAGCCTGCGCTGGTGGCGCTGGTAGTCCATGAGCACCACTTCGTCGTGCTCATCCGGGCCGGTGAACTGGCGGCGCTGGTTGCCGTACCGCACCGCGGTGGCCAAGGAAATCTTCGCCGCCGTCAGCGCCGAACCGCCCAGCGAGACCCGCCCCTGCACCAAGGTGCCGAGCATGGTGAAGAACCGCCGGCCGGGGCTGCTGACCGAGGAGGTGTAGGTTCCGTCGGCGGCGACGTCGCCGTACCGATTCAACAGGTTCCGGCGCGGAACGCGCACCTGGTCAAAGGCCAGCATGCCGTTGTCCACCCCCAGCAGACCGCCCTTGTGCCCGTTGTCCCGGCCGCGCACCCCGGGCAGGAACTCACCGGCGGATCCGTCCTCGTTCCGGGTGCGCAACGGGACGTAGAAGGCGTGCACACCGTGATTGACGCCCTGGGTGATCAACTGTGCGAACACCACGCCGGCCACCCCGTGCAGGGCGGCGTTGCCGATGTAGTTCTTCCACGCCGCCTCGAACGGGGTGTGGATGATGAACTCCTCCGCCTGCTCGTCGTAGGTGGCCGTGGTGCTGATCGCGGCGACGTCGGAGCCGTGCCCGGTCTCGGTCATCGCGAAGCAACCCGGCACCTCCAGCTCCACGATGCCCGGCAGGAACGTGTCGTGGTGGTACTCGGTGCCCAGGTGCAGCACCGCGGAACCGAACAGACCCCACTGCACCCCGGCCTTGATCTGCAACGACGGGTCGTGCACGGCCAGTTCCTCGAAGCCGGCCACATTGCCCCCGGGCAGTGGCCGACTTCCGTCCGCCCCCGGGAAACCGCGCCGGGGCATGCCGATGTCCACCAGCGCTCGGCACTGCTCCAGAATGCGCTCGCGGTGCTCGGCCATGCTGAGACCGGGCACGCGGGCGAACCGTTCGTCGGTGTACAGATCCCGGATGGCGCGGCGCTGGGTCTTCCAGCGTCCATCCAGCAGATCCGCCAGCACCGCGGTATCGATGGTCACCTCGGGGCCGGTTCCATTGGTGCGTGAAGTGCGTGGCATCGAATTCTCCATAGGGTCAACGCCGGTCCGGGCGTCTGGGTCGGTGCGAGAGGTATGTCAGGGCTTGAACGGGCGGGGTGTCAGGGGCTTGAACGGGCGGTCAACGGGTGCGGGGCTGTAGGCGAGTGCACGGTAGGCGGGCTAGTTGGGCCTAGGGGCGCTGGTGTCGGCCGGGTCGCCGGGCACGGTGGCGGTCCCGAGCCAGATCCAGTCGGCGACGAGATCGATGAGCACCTGCGGCTCCAACCGCTGCTCCGCATCCGCTGCGAGCCACTGCTCCCCGGTGCCGCGCACGAAGCCCACCACCCCGGCCGCCCACGGCACGGCGAACCGCAGGTCGGAGCCGGACTCGGCGAGAACCTGGCGCAGCAGGCGTGCGATATAACGCTGCACCTGAGCCATGAAGGTGGAGATCGTGCCGGCCTGCTCGATCTGGGTGACGAACCGGTACACGTTCGGCGACCTGGCGAGCATCGACACATACACCTCGATCATCGCCCGCAGCCGTTCCCGGGGCGACCCCCCACCCTCTGCCGCCGCACCGAACGCCTGGGCCATCTCGGCCAGCACCATCTCGCCGACCGCGGCCTGCAGGCCCGCCTTGTCCTTGAAGTAGCGGTACACGATGGACTTGGAGGTCCCCATGGCCCCGGCCATCTCATCCATCGACAGATCCGGACCCTGATGGTGCACCGCGCGGCGGGCCGACCGGCACAGATCATCATGGCGCCGGGCCCGATGGCTGTTCCAGCGCGTGGAACGACCGTCGCCCGCTGGCGGGGCGGCCGCAGAGGTGGTTACAGTGACGTCACTCACGCAACCGAGAGTATCAGGTACCGTGGGTACCGGACACATTCCGGACTCTGTCCACTCCACCACGCAGAGGAACTCATGGCAGACAAGCCCCGAACCAGCAACCGCGGCCAGAAGCAGACCTCCCCGGGCGCCGGCTCCGGCGCCGAGGCAGCCCCAGGCGCCGGCCGTCACCGCGCAGCGATCATCGGCGCCAACCGCATCCCGTTCGGCAAGGCCGGCGGCGCCTACGCCAGCGCCGGCAACCTGGACATGCTCACCGCAGCCCTGGACGGGCTGGTGGCCCGGTACCGCTTGCAGGGCGAACGCCTGGGCGACGTGGCCGGGGGGGCGGTGCTCAAGCACTCCCGCGACTTCAACCTCACCCGGGAAGCGGTGCTCGGCACCACGCTGTCCCCCCAGACCCCGGCCTTCGACCTGCAGCGCGCCTGCGCCACGTCCGTGGAGGCGGTCGCGGCGATCGCGAACAAGATCACCCTGGGCCAGATCACCTCCGGCATCGCCGCGGGCGTGGACTCCACCTCCGACGCCCCGATCGTGGTCAGCGACCGCCTGCGCAAGACGCTGCTGCGGCTGTCCCGGGCCAAAACGGTGCCGCAGCGGCTCAAACTCGTGGGACAGCTCCGCCCCAGCGACCTGGCCCCGGTGGCGCCGAACGTGAACGAACCGCGCACCGGGCTGTCCATGGGCGAGCACCAGGCGATCACCACCCGCCAGTGGAAGATCACCCGGGAGGCCCAGGACGCGATCGCGCTGGCCTCCCACCAGAACCTGGCCAAGGCGTACGAGGAGGGCTTCTTCGACGACCTGATCACCCCCTACCGCGGCCTGGTACGCGACCAGTCGCTGCGCGCGGACACCTCCGCGGACAAGCTCGCCGCCCTCAAGCCCGTGTTCGGCACCAAGGGTGAGCACGCCGCCGAGGCCTCGATGACCGCCGGCAACTCCACCCCGCTGTCCGACGGCGCCGCCGCGGTGCTGCTCGGCACACCGGAGTGGGCCGCCGAGCGCGGGCTGCCGGTGCTGGCGCACGTGATCGACGCCGAGACGGCCAGTGTGGACTTCGCCCACGGCGAGGACGGGCTGCTGATGGGCGGTGCCTACGCGGTACCGCGCCTGCTGCACCGCAACGGACTGAGCTTGGCGGACTTCGCCTTCGTGGAGATCCATGAGGCCTTCGCCTCCGTGGTGGCCACCACCAGCGCCGCTTGGGCCGATGAGGACTTCTGCACCTCCAAGGTCGGGGTGCCCAGCCCCGGCCAGGTGGATCCGGCCACGTTGAACGTGACCGGCTCCTCCCTCGCCGCCGGACACCCGTTCGCCGCCACCGGCGCCCGGATCGTGGGCAACCTGGCCGCCCTGCTCGCCCAGCACCGCGAGGCCAACCCCGAGGGCCCGCCGGCTCGCGGCCTGATCTCGGTCTGCGCCGCCGGCGGGCAGGCCATGGCGATGATCCTGGAGGCAGCGTGAGCGACACCTACCTGAACCTGGTGAACTCCGGACTCACCAAGAAGATCGCCAAGCAGTTCGGCCTGCCCCGCCCGGCCAGGTTGCGTCGCACCGACCCGAAGTCGATCGACGCCCCGCTGGTCACCGGACCGGTGGTGGTGCTGGGCACCGGAGCCGACGCCGACACCCTGGCCACCACCCTGCTGGACTGGGAACTGGATGTGCGCCGGACCATGCGCGGCGGCCGCGTCGGAGCCCTGGTGCTGATGCTCACCGAACTGACCGCACCCGAAGACGCCGCCGAGGTGGTGGACCAGGCAGGTCCGCTGATGAAAGCCCTGGGGCCCTCGGGCCGGGTGGTGGTGCTCACTCGGGCAGCCACCGAGCAGGACTCCCCCGCCC
Source organism: Pseudactinotalea sp. Z1732 (assembly GCF_049724975.1). NCBI lineage: Bacteria > Bacillati > Actinomycetota > Actinomycetes > Micrococcales > Cellulomonadaceae > Pseudactinotalea > Pseudactinotalea sp. Z1732. Next base: position 303,881 of record NZ_JBMPQC010000001.1, read on the forward strand.
GCGCGGCCGCCCTGGCCGGGGTCGAGGGTCTGTGGCGCTCGGTGGCCAAGGAAGTGCGCTACGGAGCCACCGCCAACGCCGTCGTGCTGCGCGATGGGGTGGGTGTGGACGCACCCGCCGCGCTCGGAGCGGTGCGGTTCCTGCTCTCGGCGCGCTCGGCGTTCGTCTCCGGCCAGGGCCTCCAGGTGAGCAGCGACGCCGGGACGCTCCCGGCCGACTGGACGAAGCCGCTGGCCGGCAAGGTCGCGGTGGTCACCGGCGCGGCACGCGGGATCGGGGCGCAGATCGCCCGGGTACTGCACCGTGAGGGCGCCCAGGTGGTCGGGGTGGACGTCCCCGCCGCCGGGGAGAGCCTGGCCTCGGTGATGAACGAGGTCGGGGGCACCGCCATCCAGGCCGACATCACCGACGAGACGACCCCGGCCCGGCTGATCGAGCGGGTACGTGAGCGCTACGGACGCCTGGACGTGCTGGTGCACAACGCCGGCATCACCCGGGACAAACTGCTGGCGAACATGACCCCGGACCGCTGGCGGTCGGTGGTGGCGGTGAACCTGCGCGCGCAGGCGCAGATGAACGAGGCCCTGCTTGCCACCCCGGACCTGTCACCCGATGGCCTGCGGATCATCTCCCTGGCCTCCACCTCCGGGATCGCCGGGAACCGCGGGCAGAGCAACTACGCCTTCACCAAGGCCGGGGTGATCGGGATGACCCGGTCCCTGGCGCCGCTGCTGGCCGAGCACTCCGGCACCGCCAACGCGGTGGCCCCGGGCTTCATCGAGACCGAGATGACCGCGCGCATTCCCGCGCTGCAGCGCCAGGTCGCCAGACGGTTGAACTCCCTGCAACAGGGCGGAAAGCCGGTCGACGTGGCCGAGGCCGTGTCCTTCCTGGCCTCGCCCCAGTCCGCCGGCATCAACGGCCAGACGCTGCGGGTGTGCGGACAGCACCTGATGGGGGCCTGATGCGCGAGCAGGTGCTGGACCAGGTGCCCTCGCTGGGGTCGTTGTACGCCCGTGCCCTGGGGCGTACCGCCCGGGCCGCGGCGCCGGGAATGCTCTCCGGCGGCCCCTCGCCCACCACGCTGCCCCAGGTCTGCTACACGGTGCCGCGGGTGCCGGTGGACCACGCACACCTGGCCGAGTACCAGCACCTGCTCGGGGAGGCAGGCACCGACGAACTGCCGGCCGGATACGTGCACGTGCTCGGCTTCCCGCTCGCGATGAACCTGATGGTGCGCGCGGACTTCCCGCTGCCGGTACTGGGCATGGTGCACGTGGCCAACAGGGTGGAGCAGTTCCACCCGCTGAGCACCACCGACACGCTGCGGGTGCAGGCCCGCGCGCAGGGGTTGCGCGCGCACCGCTCCGGCACCCAGGTGGACCTAGTAGTGGAGGTGGCTGCCCAGGAGGGCCCGGAAGTGGCCTGGCGCGGGGTCTCGACCTACCTGGCCAAGGGCACCACGTTGCCCGGTCTGGCGCTGGCCGAACCGGTGAAGGCCGGCCAGGATGGCTCCACCGGCTCTGGCGAGGCGGTCGACGACGGCGACTCCGGCGCCGCCGGCAGCGGACACTCCCGTGGTGGTGCCGGTGGGAACGACGCCGGCGGCCGGGGCGTGCTGCCCGAGGCCACCGCGGTATGGCGCCTGACGCCCAGGACCGGACGGCGCTATGCCGCGGTCTCCGGGGACCGCAACCCGATCCACATGTCCGCCCTGAGCGCCAGGGCCTTCGGTTTCCCGCGGGCCATCGCGCACGGGATGTACACCGCGGCGCGGGCACTGGCGGCGGTCGGCCCGGCCCGCGGGCCGGCGTTCACCTGGCAGATCGACTTCGCCAAGCCGGTGCTGCTGCCCTCGACGGTCTCCTTCGGGCAGGCCCGAACCGATTCCGGTACCTACACCTACGCCGGCTGGAAGGCCGGCAGCGACCGGGTCCACTTCACCGGATCGGTCCGGCCGCTTCCCTGAGGGGGCCCCGGCAGCGGATCGGGCAGGTCCTCCCGCTCCCGCTGCCACCCGGGCCCAGCTGAAACACCGGGGCCCGGTTGCCGCATCCGGGCCCCGCTGCAACACCCGGGCGGGACGTGACCCGGTGCGGGAGTGCCCGCGCATGCGCCACGGCCCCGCTGCAACACCCGGGCGGGACGTGACACAGGCAAGGCATCGACCACTGTTCCTGAACGGAAGGGCCACCGATGCACCGCTTTCCCGGCCGCGCCGTCGCGGCACTGTTCGCGCTCGTCGCGCTCACCCTGACCGCCTGCGACACCGCAGGTGGGGCGGCGGGCCCCGACCCCGCGGCCGACGGCGACTGGATCTTGGTCTCCGGTCACGGCCCCGACGGTGAGATCGAGGTGGTCTCCGGCCACGAACCCACGCTGACCGTCGACGGCTTCGAGGTCTCCGGCCACGGCGGCTGCAACCACTTCGGAACAGCCACCGCCGAGGGCGAGGAGGACCAGCAGCCCGATCAGTGGCCCACCGAGTTCGTCAGCACCATGATGGCGTGCGATCCGCCCGAGGTGATGGACCAGGAGTCACAGCTCCTGACCGCCATGCGGCAGATCCAGGACGTGCAGGCCGACGGCGATGAACTGGTTCTGACCGGGCCGGACACCGAACTCCGGTTCGAGCGCGTCTGACCCTCTTCTCGGCGCGGACCACCGCGCGGACTTCCGGGGTTGCGGAGTAGCCGATGCCCGCGAGCGCGGAGTAGCGGATGCCCGGGGACCGGCACCCGGGGAGCAAACGACGGCAAATCCGGCCACGGCCGGCCGGACCGCGGGCGAGAATAGGTGGACCTGAGCCAGCCAACGACAAGGGAACCCCGTGCGAATCGTCGACGTCCGCGAGCGGACCTTTCCGATCTCCTCACCGATCCGCAACGCCTTTATCGACTTCTCCACGATGACGTTGAGTCTGGTCGCGGTCATCACCGACGTGATGCGCGAGGGCAAGCCGGTGGTGGGCTTCGGCTTCAACTCCAACGGCCGCTACGGCCAGGGCGCCCTTCTGGGCGAGCGATTCATCCCCCGGTTGCAGGCCGCCGACCCAGTCGACCTGGTGGACGAGGCAGGGACGAACCTCGATCCGCACAAGATCTGGAAGATCCTGATGGCCAACGAGAAGCCCGGCGGGCACGGCGAACGCTCCGTTGCGGTGGGCACCCTGGACATGGCCGTCTGGGACGCCGTGGCCAAGATCGCCGAACGGCCGCTGTACGACCTGCTCGCCCAGCGCTACGGCAACGGCACCGCCGACCGGGAGGTATTCGTCTACGCCGCGGGCGGCTACTACTACCCGGACAAGGACACCACCGCCCTGGCCGAGGAGATGCGCTCCTACCTCGACCGTGGCTACACCGTGGTGAAGATGAAGATCGGTGGGGCGAGCCTGGATGAGGACCTACGCCGCATCGAGGCTGCGAGCGAGGTGCTGGGCCCTGGGCAGCGACTGGCCGTCGATGCCAACGGACGCTTCGACACTCGCACCGCCTTGGCCTACGCACGGGCAATGGCCGACTTCGACCTGTTCTGGTTCGAGGAAGCCGGCGACCCGTTGGACTACGCCCTGCAGTCGGAGTTGGCGAAGGACTACTCCGGCCCACTGGCCACCGGCGAGAACCTCTTTTCCGTGCAGGATGCCCGGAACCTGATCCGATACGGCGGGATGCGACCCGACCTCGACTGGCTGCAGTTCGACTGCGCGCTGTCCTACGGACTGGTGGAGTACCTGCGCATCCTGGACATGCTGGGCGAGCACGGCTGGTCGCCGTCCCGGTGCATCCCCCACGGGGGGCACCAGATGTCCCTGAACATCGCGGCCGGGCTCGGGCTGGGCGGGAACGAGGCCTACCCCGACCTCTTTCAACCCTTCGGCGGGTTCCCCGACGGGATCGAGGTCACCGACGGTCATGTCACCTTGCCGGAACTGCCCGGCATCGGTTTCGAGGGCAAGTCGGACCTGGCCACGGTGATGGCGGACCTGGCGCGCTGAGCGTCCGAGTCCGAGTGTCCGGGTCTCCTACCGCGGCCCCGGGTCCGGGCCGTCGTGGCCCGGGCCCCCGTGGTCCGGGCCGTCGGAGGGCTCGCCTCCTTCCGGGTGTTCCAGGGTCTCGCGGGCGAACAACCAGCCCAGGCCGGCCAGCAGCATGATCATCCCGGAGACACCGAACGCCGCACCGAAGCCGAACTGGTCCGCGAGCGCCCCGGCCAGCACCGGCCCGATGATCGCGCCGGTGTCCATGGCCATCTGGAAGCCCGCCAGCACCTTGCCTCCGGACCGCTGGTTCCCGATGATGTCGGCGATCGCGGCCTGCTGGGCCGGATTGAGCAGGCCGGCGCCCACTCCGGCCAGTGCCGAGACGGCGAGCACCACCAGAAGGTTGTCCGAGAGCCCCAGCACCGCGGTGAATGCCCCGCTCACGGCGATACCGGTGAGGATCAGGGGTTTGCGGCCCCGAACGTCGGCCTGCCTGCCTGCGATGTTCAGCGCCACCGCGTTCCCGGCCGCGAACACCGCCAGCGCCAGCCCGGCTGCCCAGGGCCCGGCCTCCAGGGCGGCGGCGGCGAACAGCGGCAGCAGCGCCACCCGCACCCCGAAGTTCGCCCAGCCGTTGGCGAATCCGGATGCGAGCGCGGCCCGGTAGGCGCTGTCCCGGATCGCCTCGCCGAACTGCATCGGCGGGCTGGCATCGCGGGAGCGGGCCGAGCCGGTCCCGGTGGCCGGGAGCAGCCGCCACACCACGACCACCGCGAACATCAGCATCACCGCGTACACCACGAACGGCACGCGCAGCCCGAACTCGGCGAGGAAGCCGCCGATCACCGGGCCCCCGATATTGCCGAGCAGGAAGGCCGTGGCGTAGGTGGAGGAGGCACGTCCGCGTGCGGTGGGCGGGGCCAGCCGCACGATCAACCCCATCGCCGAGACGGTGAACATCGTGGAACCGATGCCACCCAGGCCACGGAAGATGAGCAACTGGGTGTAGTTCTGCGCGAAGGCGGTCAGCAGGCTGGAGATCGCCACGATGACCAGCCCGGCCATGTAGATACGCCGTTCCCCCAGCTTCGTGATGAGCGCGCCTCCGGCAGGGGCGAACAGCAACCGGGCCAGGGAGAACACGCTGACCACGAAGGACGCCGCAGCCACGGACACATCGAAGGACCGGGCGAATTGTGGCAGCACCGGGGCCACCAGGCCGTAGCCCAACGCAATGAGCAACGCCGCGCCGGCCAGGACCCAGATCTCCCTGGGCAGCCGGGGGCGGTGCAAGGACGCCTCTGACATACCTCCGCCAGTATCACCCACTTCCCGGCCGCGGCGTCACCGCCCCCAAGACCAGGTCGCGGGCACAGCGCCTCAGCGGCTCCGCAGTGCCGGCAGCAACTCCTGCTCGGCCAGTTCCAGGAAGGGTTGCTGGTCCTGGGCCACGTGGTGCAGATAGATCCGGTCGAAGCCCAGGTCCTCGTAGGCACGCAGACGCTCCACCAGGTCCGGTACCGAGTCGGTGATGATCACGCCACCGGCGATCTCCTCATCCGGAACGTGCTCCCCCGCCATGTCGAGGTATTCCGGGATGGGCAGGTCATGCTGCAACGGCACCGGCAGGGCATGATTTCGCCACTGGTCCCGGGCGATCCGGCGGGCTTGCACCATGGACTCAGCGATGCACACGTGCACCTGCACCGACAACGGCCCCAGGCCACCGGCACCGCGGTAGGCGTCGATGATCTGCCGCACCGAGTCGGCGTCATCATTGATCGTGATGAGCCCATCGGCCCAGCCGGCCCCGCGGGCGGCGGTGCCGGGGCTGAGCGCCGGGGCGATCAGGTCCGGCGGGGTGTCGGGCAGGGAGTAGATTCGCGCACGGTCGACGACGACGTGCCCGCTGTGGGTGACCTCCTCACCTTCGTGCAGGGCCCGGATGATGCCGACGCACTCTTCCAGCCGCTGCTGGCGGTGGTCCTTCCCGGGCCAGGCCTCGCCGGTGATGTGCTCGTTCATGTTCTGTCCGGTGCCGAGCGCCACCCAGAACCTGCCGGGGAACATCTGGGCCAGGGTGGCGCTGGCCTGGGCGATGATCGCGGGGTGGTAACGCTGTCCGGGTGCACAGACGGTGCCGAAGTCGAAGTCGGTGGTCGCCAGCGCCGCTCCCAGCCACGCCCAGGCGAATCCGGAGTGATGCTGGCGCACCGACCAGGGCGCGAAGTGGTCCGAACACATCGCCATCTCGAATCCGGCCCGCTCGGCCCGCTGCACGTCCCGGAGCAACTGGGCCGGGGAGATCTGCTCGTGCGAGGCGTGGAATCCGTACGCGGTCGTCATCGGTCCTCCGCGGCGGCCTGGATCGCGTCGGCGGCCCGGATCAGGCCCATATGGCTGAATGCCTGGGGGAAGTTGCCGGCCTGGCGCCCGGTTTCGGGGTCGTACTGCTCAGCGAGCAGACCCAGATCGCTGGCCTGGGCCACCATGTGGTCCATCACCTCCCGAGCGCGGTCCAGCCGCCCGGAGTTGGCGTACTGCTCCACCAGCCAGAAGGTGCACATCACGAACGGGTACTCCTCGCCCTCGAGCCCGTCCATCCCCGCCTCGGTCCGGTACCGGTACACCAGGCCCTCGGAGGTGACCAGATCCTGTTCGATCCGCTCGACCGTGCCGAGCATGCGTGGGTCGTCGTAGGCGAGGTACCCGGTGTGGGGCAGTTGCAGTAGGGAGGCGTCCACCTCGGTGTTGTCATAGGTCTGGGTGTAGGCGTTCAACTCGGCGTCGAAGCCGTGCTCCTCGATCTCATCCGCCAACCGATCACGCAGGTCGCGCCACCGCTCGGCGGGCCCGTCGTACCCGTGCTCCTCCACCGCGCGCAGGCCACGGTCGAACGCCGCCCACATCATCGCGCGCCCGTGAGTGAAGTAGTGGGTGTCCCCGCGCATCTCCCAGATGCCGTGGTCCTGCCGGTCGAAGTTGGCCTCGCAATAGGCCAGCAGGCTCTTCTGCAGGCCCCAGGTGTACTCATTCTCGGCCACGCCGGCTTCGCGCAGTTCGTGCAGTGCGATCATCACCTCGCCCACCACGTCCGCCTGGTACTGGTCCGCTGCCCCGTTACCCACGCGCACCGGGCGGGAGTTCTCGTATCCGTCCAGGTGCTCCAACTCGGTCTCGGTCAGTTCGCGTTCCCCGCCCAGCCCATACATGATCTTGACCTCATCGGCGTCCCCGGCGACCGCGCGCAGCAACCAGTCCCGCCACAACGTGGCACCTCGGGTCAAGCCGTGCGCGATCGCGACCTCGATGGTCAGGGCGGCGTCGCGCAACCAGGTGTAGCGGTAGTCCCAGTTGCGCCCGCCACCGAAGTACTCCGGCAACGAGGCGGTGGGGGCCGCGACGATCCCGCCGGTGTCCAGGTGGGTCAGCGCCCGCAGCACCAGCAGCGAACGCAGCACCAGGTCCTGGTGGTCTGAGTCCACCTGCAAGTGGCTGGCCCAGTCCGTCCAGAACCGCACGGTGCTGGCCAGGGCCCGGTCGGCATCGGGTGGCTCCGGCACGTCCCGATAGGAACTGAACCAGGTCAGGTCCCAGTCCAGTACGTCCCCGGCGTCCAGGTTGAACGATCCGACCAGTCGTGGGGCGCGCCGGCCCTCCGCCGGCTGCGTGCCGGGGTGCTCCGCTACCGACGCGGCACTGCCGTCGTCGTCCTCCCCGCCGCCGTCGCCGTTGCCGGGCCAGTGCAGCATCGGGCCGGTGATCAGGATCGCGTCCGGCCCTGCCAGGGCCAGCAGGCAACGCTCCTGGCCGTCCCGCTCGATCTCCCTGGTCCAGGGCGTGGCGCGGGCGTAGTCGAACCGCAGGCGCAGGTCGTGCTCCACCCGGACCTGCCCCTCCAGACACTCCACCCGGCGCACCAGGTCACCCTGGGAGGTGCTGGGCGGGAGGAAGTCGGTGACCCGGACACGCCCGGTCCGGCTGCGCCACACGGTCTCCAGGACGAACGTCTGCGGCAGGTATCGCCGCTCGACCACCTCCCCGTCCGGCACCGAGAGCTTCCAACGACCGTCCTCGGCATCGCCCAGGATGGCCGAGAACACCGCCGGGGAGTCGAACCTGGGCAGGCACAGCCAGTCGATGCTGCCGTCCCGGGACACCAGCGGTCCGGTGCGCAGATCGGACAGGAGGGCGTAGTGCTCAAGGGGCGTGCTCATCGCTTCGTTCCTACCGCAGTCGGGGCGGTCGCGCATGTGCAACCGACCACCCGCCCGGACGGGCAGGCGCACGCCCAGCGCTTGCGAACCACCGTCGGTGTGCTTACCCTGCCACCACGGCATCGCTCGAGGACGTGCGATCCCCACCCCAGACCCCGGTGGACCTACTGACCTATCAGGCAGCGGACTACCGGAGGCGTGGCATGGGAGTAGCGACCAGCAGGATCGGCAGTTCCACGTTCACCGACCGGATCCATCGGGAGTTCGACGCCTACGGCGCCGAGCACGTCGGACTCATCTACGCCTCCGCCGACTTCAGCGCCGAACGCGTTCCGCGGCAGGTCGTCGCCGTGACCGTACGCGACATCGCGCAGCGGCTGCGCGCGGACATCCCTGAGTGCGGATGGATCGACGTGCACGACGAACGCGTCCGGCTGCTGGTGCGGGGCTCGACGACGGACCTGATCCGCTACACCGAGCGAACGCATCGTTGCTTGAGCCGGATCCGCCACATGGAGGGTTCGGCCCCCTTTACCGTCCAGGTCACCCTGGCTATCGCCGCTCCCGGCGAGCAACCCGAGGCACTGATTCACCGGGCGCTCGGCACCCTGGACGTCGTGCAGGTGATCCGGTGAGCCAGGAGCACGGGGCGATCGAACTGACGGTGACCGGGTCCGGGCACGCAACCATCCGGCTGCGAGGTGACCTGGATTGTCTGGTGGCCGACCAGGGTCACGAGGTCCTCATGGCGAATGCCTGTCGACTACTGGTTGAGGTCGATGCCAGCGACATGCGGTTCATCGACGCGTGCGGCCTGACCGCGGTGCTCCGCCTCGTGGAGACGTCCCGGTCCCGGCCGCGCTTGACCGACCCTCCTGCGACCCTTCGATTCCTGCTGGACGTGGCGCAGCGGTGGGACTTGTTCGAACCGATGCCACGGTGAGCCAGCCGCCTCATCGGGGCACGTGCAGCGGTGGGTGCTAATGTGGTACCTGAGTTATCGATGGGTCATCGCAGCCCGAACCTTCGCGCATCAAGCCCGGACGGTACTGCACCGTGCCCCCCGAGGATTGGGACGCGGCGTGCTAGCGACGCTCTCGAGCTTCCTGCGTTCTCTGCTGACGCCCTATGACATCTCCGACGCACTGGATGACCTGACCATGACGGTTCAGGAGGAGTTGGACCTGGTCGGCGCCGGAGTCTCCATCGCCCGCGACGTCTCCAGCGCCCGCGGCGCAGAACTGCGGTTCGCCACGGCCAATCCCAGCGCCCTGGTGGAGCTGGAGACGTACCAGGAGGATGAGCAGGCCGGACCGTGTGTGGAGGCATTCCGCTGCCGCAGCACAGTAGCCATCGACGACCTGCGTGAGCATGCTGATCGCTGGCCCCGCTACTGCTCGATAGCCGTTGAGATGGGCATCACGTCCGTTGCCGGCATCCCGATGAAGGTCGGGGACCGCACGATCGGCGCTCTGAACGCCTACGCCGTCGACCGGCGCTGGAGCGATCAGGACCTGAGCGTGGCCACGATCTTCGCCGATGCCGCTTCGGTGTACCTGGTCAACTCCGTCGCCTATGACCGCCAACGCACCATAAACACCCAACTTCAGGAGGCCCTCTCCTCGCGGATCGTCATCGAGCAGGCCAAAGGCATAATCGCCGAGACCCACGGGGCAGGCGTGGACGAGGCATTCGAGCTCATCCGCCGTCACGCCCGGGGCACCCGATCCAGTCTCCGGGAGGTGGCTGAGCAGGTCGTCCACCGCCGACTCCGGTTGTGAGCGCCGCTCGCGGCTGCGGACTCGGTAGCCTAGAGCGGTGCTGACCATGCAAGACGCGATCCGCGCGCTCACCGAGTACTGGACCTCCCACGGCTGCCTGATCACGCAGCCGTACAACACCGAGGTCGGGGCCGGGACGATGAACCCGGCCACCGTGCTGCGGGTGCTGGGTCCCGAGCCGTGGAACGTGGCGTACGTCGAGCCGTCGGTTCGCCCGGATGATTCCCGGTACGGGCAGAACCCGAACCGGTTGCAGACCCACACCCAGTTCCAGGTGATCCTCAAGCCGGAGCCGGCCAACCCCCAGGAGCTCTACCTCGGCTCCCTGGAGGCGCTTGGCATCGACCTGCGCGCCCACGACGTGCGGTTCGTGGAGGACAACTGGCAACAGCCCGCGATCGGCGCCTGGGGACTGGGCTGGGAGGTGTGGTTGGACGGACTGGAGATCACCCAGTTCACCTACTTCCAGCAGGTCGGCGGGCAGAACCTGGACCCGGTACCGGTGGAACTTACCTACGGGCTGGAGCGGATCCTGATGGCGGTGCAGGGCGTGGACCACTTCGCCGACCTCGCCTACGCCCCCGGCATCAGCTACGGCGAGGCGTTCGGGCAGACCGAGTACGAGATGTCCCGGTACTACCTCGACGAGGCCGACGTGGCCACGAACCAGTCGCTGTACGAGCACTACGTGTCCGAGGCCAAGCGGATGATCGAGGCGCGCCTGCCGGTGCCCGGGCACACCTACCTGCTGAAGTCCTCCCACGCCTTCAACGTGTTGGACGCGCGCGGAGCGATCTCCACCACCGAGCGCGCCAAGGCCTTCGGCACCATGCGCCGCCTGGCCCGGGAGATCTCGGCACTGTGGGTGGACCGGCGTGAGGAGTTGGGCTTCCCGCTGCTGAAGGACACCGCGCCTGATCCGGTTCAGCTGCCTGCCGTCGACCAGGAGGCACTGCCCGCGCAGGCGCAGGTGTTCGCCCTCGAGATCGGGGTGGAGGAGCTGCCCCCGAACGTGGTGGATGAGTCGGTCGAGGCGGTCGGAGCCGCGGTGCGGGAGGCGCTGGGCGCCTCCCGCCTGGAGCACGGGGACGTGCACGTGGATGCCACCCCGCGCCGGATCGTGGTGACGGTCGACGACGTCGCTGCCCGTGAGGCCGACGCCGTGCAGTGGCGTAAGGGGCCCAAGTGGGCCGCCGCCTTCGATGACTCCGGCGCCCCGTCCAAGGCGCTGCGAGGATTCATGCGCGGCCAGGGGGTGGAGCCGGCCGACGTGCAGGAGGCCGAGATCGGGGGGAACACCCACGCCGCGGTGCGGGTGAACGTGCCCGGACGCGGGGTGCTGGACGTGCTCGGGCCTCTGGTCACCCAGGTGGTCACCGGGCTGCGGGCGGACAAGAACATGCGCTGGTCCGACCCGGAGCTGAGTTACTCCCGCGCGATCCGCTGGCTGGTGGCGCTGTGGGGGCCCGTGGTGGTGCCGGCCGCGGCCTCGCGCCTGGTGGCCGGGCGCACCACGCACGTGCACCGGCTCGATGTCCAGCCCGCCGTCGATATCGCGAGCGCCGAGGAGTTGCGCCCAGCGCTGGCCGAGCGTGGCATCGAGCTCTCGGTGACCCGGCGGCGCGAGCAGGTGCTCGCCCGGGCCCAGGAATTGGCTGCCGAGGTCGGTGGGCACATCGATGCCGAGGCGACGGCGGGACTGGTAGCCGAGATCGCGAACCTGGTGGAGACCCCGGTGGGGATCCGAGGGGACTTCGCGGCCCGCTACCTGGAGTTGCCCGAGCAGGTACTCACCACCGTGATGGCGACCCACCAGCGGTACCTACCGGTGCGCGACGCCGACGGAGCGCTGCTGCCACACTTCATCACCATGGCCAACGGCGCCTGCGATGAGGCCGCAGTGGCCCGCGGGAACGAGTCGGTGCTGCGCGCCCGCTACGAGGACGCCCTGTTCTTCTGGAACACCGATCTGGAGTCGGGCGACCTGGACGCCTTCGTCCCCGGGCTCGACAAACTCACCTTCGCCGACGGTCTCGGCTCGGTGGGCCTGCGCGCCCGCCGGATCGCCGACGTGGCCACGGTGCTGGGCCAGCTCGTGCACGTGACCGATGCGGACCGGACCACGCTGAACCGAGCCGGTGAACTCATCAAGTTCGACCTGGCCACCCAGATGGTGATCGAGATGAGTTCCCTGGCCGGGTTCGTGGCCGGGGAGTACGCCCGGCGCACCGGGGAGTCCGAGGCGGTGGCCACCGCACTGGTCGAGACCGAGCAGCCGCGCACCAGCGCCGATGCCACCCCGGAAACCGTGCCCGGGGTGCTACTGGCGCTCGCCGACCGAGCGGATCTGTTGGTGGGTCTGCTGGCCACCGGCGCCAAGGCCACCGGATCCTCCGACCCGTTCGGGTTGCGCCGGGCCGCACTGGGCATCGTGCGGATCCTGCGCTCCCTGCACCAGGCGCCCTTCGTCGAGGCCCTGACCTTGCGCACCGTGCTGCAGGCTGCGGCCGACCGGTTGCGCGCGCAGGACGTCGCCGCCGGCCCCGAGCAGGTGCAGACCGCCGCGGAGTTCGCCGAGTCCCGCTTCGCCCAGCTGCTGCGCGACGAAGGCATCCGCGCCGAGCTGGTCACCGCCGTCGGGCCGGCGATGGACCGCCCGGCCCGGGTGGATCAGACGCTGGCGGAGTTGGACGCCCTGCTGGACCGGGCCGACTTCGCCGCCCTGGTGGCGGTGGTGCAGCGCATCAACCGGATCGTGCCGCCGGGCACAGCGGCCCGACCGGCCTCGGACCTGCTCACCGAGAAGGCCGAGCTCGCGCTGCGGGACACGCTGGCCGCGCTCCCGCCCTCGTCATCCCTGACCGGGTTCACCGACGACTCGGCCGACCTGGTCGCTTCGGTGAACACCTTCTTCGACGCGATCCTGGTGATGGCACCGCAGGAGGAGCTGCGCCAGGCTCGCTTGGGGTTGCTGGCCGCGGTGGCCGAACGGGTGCCCGGGGACGTGGACTGGGCGGGCCTGGACACGGCACTGTCGGTGCGCTGAGGAACGCTGGGACAGCGAGCCGCCGTGCATATCGACTCCCTGACCAGGATGGCGCAGGACTACCTGCGCACCATCTTCAAGGTGCAGGAATGGCATCCCGGGCCGGTGGCGGTGAACGAACTCGCCGAGCGGATGGGGGTGGCCGCCTCCACCGCCTCGGGGAACGTGCGCAAACTCGTAGCCGACGGACTGGTGGCGCACAAACCCTACGGCGGGGTGGAACTGACCCCGGCGGGGCGCCGCGCCGCGGTGCAGATGGCCCGCCGGCACCGGCTGCTGGAGACGTTCCTGGTGGAGCGGCTGGGCTACTCCTGGGACGAGGTGCACGACGAGGCCGAACACCTGGAGCACGCCGCCTCGGACACCTTCATCGAACGCATCGAGGCGGACCTGGGCTTTCCCACCCACGATCCGCACGGGGACGCGATCCCGGACCGGGACGGGGTGATGGTGGCCACCAGCGCCCGGATGCTCTCGGAGGTGGAGTCCGGCGCATGCGGAACGATCGCGCGCATCAGCGACGACGACCCGGCGGTACTGCGCTACCTGACCGGGCACGGCATCGAGGTCGGCACCCACCTGCGGGTGCACGACCGGCAGGAGGGCGCCGGGGTGATGCGGATCGTGGCTGAGCCGCTCCGCGCGGCGGGCGGGGACGACAAGCCGGCGGAGCGGACCGACCTGGGCATGGTCGCCGCCCGGACGATCTGGCTCGCGGCCGACAGCCATCGAGCGAGCATCAGACCCTGAGTCCGGCGCGCGTCCGGACGTGGCTGTCGGCTGCCGGCGGTCAGGCGCCGGACTGTGCGCGCAGGTCCTCGATCGCCAGGTTCGCCAACTCGTCGGCACGTTCGTTGCCCGGGTCGCCGGAGTGGCCCTTCACCCAGATCCAGCGCACCTGGTGGCGGGCCACCTGCTCATCCAGGGCGCGCCACAACTCGGAGTTCTTCACCGGCTTCTTCGCCGCGGTCCGCCAGCCGTTGCGCTTCCAACCGGCGATCCACTCCTGCATGCCCTTCATCACGTAGACCGAGTCGACGTGCAGGTGCACCCGGCACGTGGTCTTCAGCGCCGAGAGTCCCTCGATCACCGCGGTCAGTTCCATCTGGTTGTTGGTGGTCACCGGCTCGCTGCCCCGGAGTTCCCTCGAGTGCGGTCCGGAGCGCATCAGCACGCCCCACCCGCCGATGCCGGGGTTGCCCTTGCACGCCCCGTCGGTCCACATGTGCACCTCGGGCAGGTCGGCACCGCCGGAGTCATCGCCGAAGCCGTCGCCGGGCGCACCGGTGGTCTGTGCGTGCCCCACTCAGGCAGTCTCCAGCAGCCCCGACAGCGCGGAGGTGAACAACCCCAGCCCGTCGGTGCCCGGCCCGAACCCATCCTCCACCGCGTGCTCGGGGTGGGGCATCAGGCCCACCACGTTCCCGCGGGCGTTGGTGATGCCGGCGATGTCGCGCCGGGACCCGTTCGGGTTGCCGAGGTAGCGGAACACCACCCGGCCCTCGCCCTCGAGCTCATCCAGGGTGGCCTCGTCGGCGATGAACTGTCCGTCCTGGTTCTTCAGCGGCACGGTGATCTCCGCGCCCGGGCTGAACGTGGAGGTCCACGCGGTGTTGGTGTTCTCCACCCGCAGCCGCTGATCCCGGCACAGGAACGTCAGGTCGGTGTTCTTCACCATCGCCCCGGCCAACAGGTGCGCCTCGCACAGGATCTGGAAGCCGTTGCAGATGCCCAGCACCGGCAGCCCGGCCCGGGCCCCGTCGATCACCGAACCCATCAAGGGCGCGAACCGGGAGATCGCCCCGGCGCGTAGGTAGTCCCCGTAGGAGAACCCCCCGGGCAGCACCACCGCGTCCACCCCGGCCAGGTCGTCGTCGCCGTGCCACAACCGCACCGGCTCCCCGCCGGCCAGGCGGACCGCCCGGGCGGCGTCGCGATCATCGAGACTTCCCGGGAACGTGACGACGCCGATGCGGCCCATCAGTCCTGCTCCAGCACATGCACCGAGACCACGTCCTCGATCACCGGGTTGGACAGCATGTCCGTGGCGGCGGTGCGGGCCCGGGCCAGGATGTCCTCGGTGACCTCACCGTCCACCTCGAGTTCGAACCGCTTGCCCTGGCGCACACCGCTGAAGCCGTCGATGCCGACCCGGGACAACGCCCCGGCCACGGCCTTGCCCTGCGGGTCCAGGATCTCCGGTTTGGGCATGACCTCGACGACGACACGTGCCATGAATGCAACTCCTTGCGTGTGGGCTCCGGGGTCGATCCTATCCCGCGGTGAAGGCCCGCCCGGTGACGCGCTCGTAGGCGTGCAGGTACCGCCGGCGGGTGCGTTCGACGACGTCCTCGGGCAGCGGCGGCGGGGCCTCGGTGCCGGCCCGGTCCCACCCGGATTCGGGGGAGGTGAGCCAGTCGCGGACGTACTGCTTGTCGAAACTGGGCTGGGGGCGCCCAGGCTCGTGGTGCTCGGCGGGCCAGTACCGGGAGGAGTCGGGGGTGAGCACCTCATCGCCGAGCACCAGGGCACCGCTGCCGGGGTCCCGCCCGAACTCCAGTTTGGTGTCGGCCAGGATCACCCCGCGCCCGGCGGCGATCCCCTCGGCGTGGGTGTACACCGCCAGGGTGACGTCGCGCAGCCGTGCGGCGTCGTCGTCGCCGATGAGGCGGGCGACCTGGCCGAAGGTGACGTTCTCATCGTGTTCCCCGACCTGGGCCTTGGTAGCCGGGGTGAAGATCGGCTCGGGGAGTTTCGAACCGTCCACCAACGCCTCGGGCAGTTCGATACCGCACACGGTGCCGTCGCGGGTGTACTCGGCCAGGCCCGAACCGGTCAGGTAGCCCCGGGCCACGCACTCCACCGGGAACATCTGCAGGCGCCGGCAGATCATCGCCCGGCCCGCCACCGCGGCCGGCACCTCCACCGAGATCACGTGGTTCGGCACCAGCGTGGCCAGCCGCTCGAACCACCACAGGCTCAGCGCCGTCAGCACCGCCCCCTTGTCCGGGATCGTCGAGGTCAGCACGTGGTCATAGGCGCTGATCCGGTCACTGGCCACCACCAGCACCCGGTCGGGGGGCCCGGAGATGGGTTCATACAGGTCTCGGACCTTGCCGGAGTAGACGTGGCGCCAGCCGGGCAGGTCAGGGGCGTTGGTGTGCACCCCTTTAGTCAATCACCCCCAGGTGTGCATCGACAGGTCACGGCCGATGATAATGCGGTCATGACCCCTGCAGACCTGCCCGACGGCGAACGCGAACTCGCGGAGTCGGTCATCGGGCACCTGCGGGTCGCCGCCGAGCACGCGGGGGGCGTGGGCGCGGCTGCGCATACCGAGGGCGGACAGGCCGACGACGACGGGGCCTCCCCCCGTACGGTAGTGCACCTGGAGTGGTCCCAGGCAGGCACCCACCACAGCGGCCGACTCCTGGTGGGCACCGAGCAGAGCGCGGCCCGGGTGCCGGTCCCCGAGCCGGTCACGGTGCAGATGGCACAGTTGCGGGCGCTGATGGCCCGGCCCGGCACCGGGACATGGCTGTCGGCGGTGGTGCGCCTCACCGGCGGACAGCCGTCGCTGCACTTCAACTACACCCAGCGCCCGTACTGGAACTCCCCCGGTGGCTCCATGCTGGGGCGTCCCGGCGGCACGCCGGTACCGGATGAGGCGCGCTGGGCCGCGGACCTGCGCCGCTACCCCCGCGATCGCAACCACCTGCTGCCATGGCTGGCCGTGCAGGTGGTCGCCGGCGATGAGACCGCCCGGTTGCGCCAGGCCCTGGATCGGGCGGGTTTCCCCGCCGGCGGGGTGGCCCTGCCCGGCAGCGACGTGGCACCCTTCGAGGGCACCGTGACGCTGGTGCGTCACTCCAGCGCGCACTACTCGTTGCAGATCATCGACTACGGACAGCACGAGTTCATCGCCGAGTACTCCACCGAAGAACTGGGCTGCCGGGCGGTGTGGGACTACGTGCACCAGCCGCTGCCGGCGCCCACGCCGGTGTCCCGGGCCGAACTCGCCGAGCGCGCCCGGGCCGCCCAGTCCGCCTACGCCGAGCTGCGCGGTCGGCTGGAGCGCGCCGGACCGGGTGGGATCATCACCAACCTGGCCGCCGGGGTGCCGTTCGACCGGATCGGGGTGCTGGACGGGCTGTACTTCTTCCCCTGGCAGACGCCCTGGCCGCACCGGTCCCTGCCGGAGGGCGCGGGCGGGCCCGGCGCCGGCCAGGTGGTCCTGATGGCCGCGGCGCCGGTAGAGGTCCAGGCCGAGATCGTGCCGCCCTGGTTCGATCAGCCCGGCGGCGGGATCCGGTTCCGCGTCGAGGGCGCCCGGCACCAGGGGTTGCGGGACCTGGTCCGCACCGGGGTGCTACTGCAGGTCCAGCCGGTCGACTGAGTGGGCTCAGCCCACCGGCAGTCGCTCCGGGGCGGCGATGTCGGTGCGAAACAGACACCCCTCCAGATCGATCCGGGTCATGGCCTCATAGGCCCGCTGGCGCGCCACGGCCAGGTCCGCACCGGTCCCCACCACGGACAGCACCCGGCCCCCCGCGGAGACCAGCGCGCCGGCGTCGTCGGTCACGGTACCGGCGTGCAGCACGTGCACGCCCGGAACCTGTTCGGCCTCGGCCACGCCGTTGATCGCCGAACCGAGGGTGGGCCCCTCCGGGTAACCCGGGCAGGCCAGCACCACCGTGACAGCGGCCTCCTCGGACCAGCGCAGCGGCGGGATCCGGTCCAGGGTGCCGGTCGCGGTGGCGTGCAGCACCGTGGCCAGCGGGGAGTCCAGCCGGGCCAGGACCACCTGGGTCTCGGGGTCACCGAAGCGGGCGTTGAACTCGATCACGCGGATCCCGCGCGAGGTCATCGCCAGGCCGCAGTAGAGCAAGCCGACGAAGGGGGTGCCGCGGCGCGCCAGTTCATCGACCGCGGGCTGGGCGACCCGCTCCACCACCTGCTCCACCAGGTCCGCGGGCGCCCAAGGCAGCGGGGAGTAGGCCCCCATGCCGCCGGTGTTCGGCCCGGCGTCGCCGTCGCCCAGCCGTTTGAAGTCCTGCGCGGGCGCAAGCGGCACCACGGTCCTGCCGTCGGACAGACAGAACAGGGAGATCTCCGGACCGTCCAGGAACTCCTCCACCACGATCGCCCCGCCCGGCTTGCCCAGGCAACCCTGCGCGTGGGCGAGCGCCGCGAGACGGTCACCGGTGACCACCACCCCCTTGCCGGCGGCCAGTCCGTCGTCCTTGATCACGTGCGGGGCGCCGAAGTCCGCCATCGCGGCCTCCACCTCGGCGGCGGTCATGCACACGTGTGCCATCGCGGTGGGCACCCCGGCGTCAGCCATGACCTGTTTGGCGAACGCCTTCGACCCCTCCAGCCGTGCCGCCTCCTTGCCGGGGCCGAACACGGCGATCCCGGCCTCGCGCACCGCATCGGCGACGCCGGCCACCAGCGGGGCCTCCGGCCCGATCACCACCAGGTCCACACCGAGTTCCGTGGCCAGTCGCGCCACCGCAGAGCCGTCGAGCATATCCACCTCGAACGTGGTGGCCACCTGCGCGATCCCCGGATTGCCCGGCGCGGCGAACACCTCGGACACCGACGGGTCGTTGCGCAACGCCCGGCCGAGAGCATGTTCGCGGGCACCGGCGCCGATGAGCAGAATCTTCACGGTCGTCAAGACTACCCGCCCTGGCCCGGGTCGTCCCGCACCGGTCCGGCCCGGGCCCGCGCTCCCTGGGATCGCAGTCCTGGACGAACCCGATACGGTCGGTGACGGACCGATGCAGGCGACAAGAAGGGCACAACGATGTCAACCTCGCCCCCAGCCACGGTCGGCGGCGAACCGGAGATCCAGGCGCCGGTTCACGACCCGGACCGACCGTGGTACACCTCCGTGCAACCCCGGGTGTTCCTCCCCGCGATGGGCATCATCCTGGCGTTCGTGCTCTGGGCCGTCCTGGCCCCGCTGAGCGCCGGGGAGACGCTCGGCAACGTCCGGGAAGTGGTCATCCAGGGAGTGGGTTGGTACTACGCCCTGGTCGTGACGGCGTTCGTGGTGTTCTCGCTGTGGGTGGGATTGAGCCACTACGGGGACATCAAACTCGGGCGCGACGACGAGAAGGCCGAATTCACCCTGCCCACCTGGCTGGCGATGCTGTTCGCCGCCGGTATGGGCATCGGGCTGGTGTTCTGGGGCGTGGCCGAACCCCTCAACCACTTCGCCGACACCGCCAGCTATCCGATCTTCGGTGCGCCCGAGGACAATCCCGCCGAGGCGGCCGAGGCCTCCCTGGCGGTCACGTTCCTGCACTGGGGCCTGCACCCCTGGGCGATCTACGTCGTCGTCGGTCTCGCGGTGGCCTACGCAGTGCACGTCAAGCGCCGCCCGATCTCGTTGCGGTGGACCTTGCAGCCCTTGCTGGGTGACCGGGTCCGGGGCTGGACGGGTGATGCGATCGACGTGATCGCCGTCGTCGGCACCATCTTCGGGGTGGCAACGTCCCTGGGCCTGGGCGTGATGCAGATCGCCGCGGGCCTGACGTTCCTGGACGTACTCGACGCCGATTCCTCACTCGCACTGGTCTACGTGGTGCTGATCGGGATCATCACCGCCGCTGCGATCGTCTCCGTGGTCACCGGGGTGAAGAAGGGCATCAAGTGGCTCTCCCGCATCAACATGGGGATGGCCCTGGGCCTGCTGACCTTCGTGTTCGTGTTCGGGCCCACGCTGTTCTTCCTGCGCCAGTACATCGAGGGCATCGGCGCCTACGTCGCCTCGTTCATCGATCTGAGTTTCAACACCGCCGCGTCCATCGGACCCGCGGCCCTGGAGTGGCAAGGCTGGTGGACCGCCTTCTACTGGGGCTGGTGGATCTCCTGGGCGCCCTTCGTGGGGGTCTTCATCGCCCGCATCTCCCGCGGCCGAACCGTGCGCGAGTTCGTGCTCGGGGTGCTGCTTGTCCCCGCGCTGTTCTCCATCCTCTGGTTCACCGTGCTCGGCGGCGGGGCGGTGCTGCGGGAACGGCTCGAGGGCGGTCTGGTCACCGACGGGGCGGTGGACACCGAAGGGGTGCTCTTCACCTTCCTGCAGGGCTTCCCCGGTGGCACGGTGGTCGCGGGCCTGGTCATCCTGCTGATCACGCTGTTCTTCATCACCTCCTCCGACTCCGGCTCCCTCGTGGTGGACATGCTCGCCTCCGGAGGGATGGTGGAGCCGCCCAGCTGGAGCCGGGTGCTGTGGTCGGTGATCGAGGGGCTCGTGGCCATGGCGCTGCTGCTGGCGGGGCTGGCGGCGGCCGCAGGTGATCCCGAACTCGAGGAGTCGGCACTCGGGGCGTTGCAGGACGTGGCGATCATCATCGCGCTGCCCTTCTCGGTGGTGATGATCCTGATGGTGTTCTCGATCGTGCGGGAGTTCCGGGCCCAGCGAGAGCAGACACTGCGCATCCAGCGCCGCATGGTGCGCCGCGAACTCACCCAGGAGGTCTCCGAGACGCTGCTCGAGGAAGGTCTGGTGAACGCGCCTCGTAGCCGCCGGTTCGGGCGACGGCGCGGCGCCGACCGGCCCGAGTTCTGAACGCAACGGGCCGTGGGAGCGGGCGGTCACGGCGTGCAGGGCCGGGCTCAGCCCAGGAGGTCGTGACGCACGATGGTGGCCTCCCGGTCCGGTCCCACCCCCACGGCGGAGATGCGGGTGCCCGACATCTCCTCCAGGGCCAGCACGTAGCGCTGGGCGTTCTCCGGTAGTTCCGCGAAGGTGCGGGCGGTGCTGATGTCCTCGATCCAGCCGTCCAACTCCTCATACACCGGAGTGGCGTGGTGGAAGTCGGACTGGTTCACCGGCATCTCGGTGTGCCGCACCCCGTCGACGTCATAGGCCACGCAGACCGGCACCTTCTCCAGGCCGGTCAGCACGTCGAGTTTGGTCAGCACCAGGTCGGTCAGCCCGTTGACGCGGGAGGAGTACCGGGCGATGACCGCGTCGTACCAGCCGGTGCGTCGCGGGCGGCCCGTGGTGACCCCGAACTCACCACCGGTCTTGCGCAGGTACTCCCCGTCGTCGTCGTGCAGTTCGGTGGGGAAGGGGCCCTCGCCCACCCGGGTGGTGTAGGCCTTGATGACCCCGACGATCCGGTCGATGCGGGTGGGGCCGATACCGGCGCCGGTGCACACCCCGCCGGCGGTGGCCGAGGAGGAGGTCACGAACGGATAGGTGCCGTGGTCCACGTCCAGCATGGTGGCCTGCCCAGCCTCGAACACCACCGTCCGGCCGGCGTCCAGGGCCTGGTTCAGTACCAGTGAGGTGTCGGCCACCATCGGGCGCACCCGCTCGGCGTGGGCGAGGAGTTCATCGACCACCTCGTCGATCTCCGCGGCTCGGCGGTTGTAGATCTTCACCAGGATCTGGTTCTTCTGGTCCAGGGCGCCCTCGACCTTCTCGCGCAGGATCTTGGCGTCGAACAGGTCGGAGACACGGATGCCCACGCGGTTCATCTTGTCGGCGTAGGTCGGCCCGATGCCGCGTCCGGTGGTGCCGATCTGGCGTTTGCCCAGGAACCGTTCGGTGACCTTGTCCATGGTGCGGTTGTAGGAGGGGATGACGTGTGCCGAGGAGGAGACCAGCAGTTTGGAGGTGTCCACACCGCGGGCGTTCAGTCCCTCGAGTTCATCGAACAGGACCTCCAGGTCCACCACGACGCCGTTCCCGATCACCGGGGTGCAGCCCGGTGACAGGATGCCCGAGGGCAGCAGGTGCAGCGCGTACTTCTCCGCACCGACCACCACGGTGTGCCCGGCGTTGTTGCCGCCATTGAACTTCACCACGTAGTCCACGCGCGAACCGAGTTGGTCGGTCGCCTTCCCCTTACCCTCGTCGCCCCATTGAGCGCCGAGCACCACCACTGCGGGCATCGATTGTCCCTTTCGTTCATGTTCCGGCCGCCGAGCCGGTCGCTGGACCGGTTCCGATGGGTGCGACCGGTAGCAGGTTAGTGGTTCACAGTTCCAGTGCAGCCGGGTCGGAGTCGGTGGCGAAGGTGCGGCACCGCTGGGCCTCCTCGTCCTCCCCGATCCGCTCAGCGGCGGTGGCCAGCGCCACCAGCGCCATCAGGAAGCCCTGGTTGGGTTCGTGGGTGGCCGGGATCGGCCCGTGCCCGCGCCATCCGGCCCGGCGCAGCGCATCCAGGCCGCGGTGGTAGCCGGTGCGGGCGAAGGCGTAGGCGGCGACCGTCTCACCGGCTGCCAGGGCCTCGCGAGCCAGCAGCGCCCAGGGGTAGGAGGCCGCCGGGTACTCCGCGGCGACCTGCACCGGCGGGGTGCCGGCAGCCACGGCCGCGCGGGCGGGCACATCGGGGTGGTCCTGGGGCAGGTAAGTGGGCTCGGGCCCACCGAGCAGATTCTCACGCATGGGATCAGTCTCCCATCACCCCGGCTCCGGATGCGGGTCGTCGCGCTCGGACCTACTCTGAAACCCTCATGGCACCACCCGCTGAGCACCTGACGGTACGTGCCGATCACGGCACCACGGTCCTCACCGTGAGTGGGGACCTGGATCTGCGCTGCCGCGCCGAGGCCGAAGCCGTCCTCGATCGCCTTCAGGTCGACGGAGCCGACGATGTGATCGTGGACCTGGCCGATCTGGAGTTCATGGACTCCACCGGGGTGAGCACCCTGTTGAAGTTGGCGCACGCGGTGCGCCGACGGGCCGGGCGGATCCGGTTGCGCAACGCTTCCTCCCGGGACATGTTCCTGCTTGATGTGCGTGGCGGATTGGGCCTGTTCGACCTGGCCAAGAAGCGACGCTGAGACGACCCCGCGCAGCACCGGTCAGGGGCCTCGCGGTGCGGCTCGCCGACCGGTTGACGGCTCAGGCACGAGCAGCGACGCCGAGCCGGCGTGGCGTGGCCGGCGTAGCTGGTCAGGCCGGCTACAGCCCCCGCTGCTCCGGGGCCGGGTCGATCCGGGCCCACACCACCTTGCCGGCACCGGAGGGCCGCCAGCCCCAGTCGGCGAGCCGGGCCACGATGTGCATCCCGTATCCGCCCACCCGGGCCGGGTGCACCTCCAGCGGGACCGGCGGCATCGGGTTCTCATCGGCGACCTCCACCCGTACGCCCTCACCGGTGTCCACCAGATTCACCATCACCGGCCCACTGCCGTGCAGCACCGCGTTGGCGACGAGTTCGGAGACCACCAGTTCCACCGACTCGGCCACCGCCAGGTCCCACGCCTGGCAGGTCTTCTGAGCGGCCTTGCGGGCCAGTCGGACCGACTCCTTCACCCCGGGGAACCGCCAATGCCGCACCCGGACCGGAGCGGGGCTCTCCTCCACCGGTTCCGGAACGCGCATCACCACCACGGCCACATCATCCTCGGGGGATTCGGCGAGTTCGCGAACGAGGAGTTCCCCGACCATCGCCGCATCGCGGGCCTCGGCCCGATCGAGCACCTCGGTCAGTACACCCAGGCCCTGGGGCAGCGGACGGTCGCGACGCTCGACAAGACCGTCGGTATAGAGCACCAGCACGTCCCCGGGCCGCAGGCGCTCGGTCGCGCTCTGGCGCGTGGTGGCCCCGAAGCCGACCAGCCTGCCGCCGGCCCCATCGAGTTGCCGCACCTCACCATCGCTGATCAGCAAGCCCGGTAGGTGCCCGGCACGGCTGTACCGCAACTCCCAGTCACCGCCGCCGTCAATCGGGGTGAGGATGGAGTAGGTCAGCGAGGCCACCCGGCCGATCCGCATTGAGTCCACGATCCGGTCCACCCGGGAAAGGACCTCACCGGGGTCATGCAGGTCCGCGGCGAAAGCCCGCACCACCGAACGCAACTGTCCCATCGCCGCGGCGGCCTCGATATCGTGCCCGGCCACGTCTCCGATCACCAGCACCACCGCGTCATCGGGCAGGCTCATCACGTCATACCAGTCACCGCCTACCTGGGCGTGCTCCGAACTGGGGGCGTAGTAGGTCCACACGTCCAGCGCACTGATCGGGTCGGACTCGGGCAGCATCGCCCGCTGCAGGGTCTCGACCAGTTGGTGCTCGCCCTGGTGCAGCTCGGCGTTGTCCAGGGCCATCCCCACCCGCCGGGCGCACAGGTAGAGCACCGTCTGCAGTTCCTCGCTGTGCTCGACCTCACCGTGCGGCACCGCCGTCATCAAACCCAGCGTGCGGCCCCGACCCAGCAGCGGAAAGACGTGCACCCGGCCATCGCGTGCGTCCTCGGGCAACTGCCGGCGGACCAGATCGATCAGTTGGGCGGCCGCCGAACCAGACGGGTGCCGCCCGTCCAGCGGGAGGTTCAGCGACTCGATCCGCTCCCGCGACAGCAGGCGTGCCACCGGGTCGGCCAGGTCGGCGCTGGTGCGCCCGCGGGCCACCCCCACGTGGCGTACCCGCACGTGCTCGGTGATGTCCTCCGACATCCGCAACAGGCCGTCGTCGACGACGAAACCGCACCAGATGTGCATCCGGCGCCCGACCATCCTGGCAATGGCACTCAGGGCCATCGGTTCGTCGAAGTCGACCAGGATCTCCGAGATCTTGGCCACCACCTCCAGCGCCCGGCGGGAGTGGTGCTCGGGCAGCAACTGCTCAGCAGTGGTGGCGGCCTGGCGCTGAACGAAGATCAGCCGCCGTGCCTCCCCGGTCTCCGGGTCGTGCCGGACCGTGAGCGTGACGGGGACGTCCAGGTCCTCCCCGTCCGTGGTGCGGATCGGTAGGGACGTGTGCAAGGGGTCCGACTGCGGGCCCACTTCGTCAACCTGCTCGGCGATCACGGCACGGTACCCCGGGCGCAGGATGCCCTCCCCGAGTGCCTGCGCTCGCTGCAGGGTGTACCCGGTCACCTCGGTGAATGCCTCGTTCACCCAGACCGCTCGGAACGCGCCTCCGTGCCGGTCCCAGACACCGATAGCGAAATCGCCCTCCAGCAGGGCCCGGACGGCGTCCTCCCGAGCCGTGGCCTGCACCATCTCGACAGATTCGGTAGCCTCGGAGGTTGCATCGGGTCCCATCGTGGGAGGGCTCCTTGTCTCGCATGTCACGACATGGTCTGATCCGTGGTACGCACCGATCGCGTCCGTTCCGCACCCGTTCGACCGAACCGCACCTGGAGGCTGACCTTGGCCGACGTTAACAGTGGCGAGGAGCACCCGCGCGGTGAGCGCGGCAGTGTGCACACGCTGCTCGAGTCCGACCGTACCCGCATCGTGCTCAGCGGTGAGGTCGATGTCTCCGTCAGCGCCGAACTGACCGACGCCGTCGCCGAGGCCGAGGCGGCCGGAGTGCCCACCCAGGTGGATGCCAGGCACGTGACCTTCATCGACTCCTCCGGGGTCGCGCTGCTGGCCCGCCTGGCCAGCCGTACTCCGGGCCGGGTGCAGATCCTCAACCCCCCGGAAGTGCTGACGTTCCTGCTGGAGGTCACCCGGATCGGGGAGTTGGTCGAGGTGGTCGACACCAGTGGGGACGATCACGGCGGCGCCATCCCGTTGCCCCGCCGGCCCGACGACGACCCACCGGATGCCATCGCCTGACCGCCGCCCGCAGGCGTCCCGTCCCTCCGCCGTCGCCGATGTCCCATCCCGCCACAGCGTCGCCCCACCTCATCGCCGAGACCAGTCGGGTGCGGCAAACCGGCGCCGCATCCCCCCGTTCGCACGGGCAGTTCACCGGTCTCACAGGTCTTGGGCACAGCGCAACGGCGCGGCGCCCCGGGTGTGTCCCCGGCACACCGCGCCGTCATGACGCGCCGGCTCAGTTGAGCTTCTGGCCCGCCGAACGCAACTCCTGGCAGGCCTGCACGATCCGATCGGCCATACCGGCCTCGGCGAGCTTGCCCCAGGCGCGCGGGTCGTAGGCCTTCTTGTTACCCACGTCGCCGTCGACCTTCAGCACACCGTCGTAGTTGTGGAACATGTGCGTCACCACCGGACGGGTGAAGGCGTACTGGGTGTCGGTGTCGATGTTCATCTTGATCACCCCGTGGTCCACCGCGGTGGCGATCTCCTCGGCGGTCGAGCCCGAGCCGCCGTGGAACACCAGGTCGAACGGCTTGTCCCGACCGACCTCGGCACCAACCGCCTGCTGGATCTCACCGAGGAGTTCCGGACGTAGTTTGACGTGGCCGGGCTTGTACACCCCGTGCACGTTGCCGAAGGTCAGGGCGGTCATGTAGCGACCCTTCTCCCCGATCCCCAGCGCCCGCACGGTGGCCAGGCCGTCCTCCACGGTGGTGTAGAGCTTCTCGTTGATCTCGTGGGCGACGCCGTCCTCCTCGCCGCCGACCACGCCGACCTCGATCTCCAGGATGATGTTCGCCGCCTGCGCCTTCTCCAGGAGCTCGGAGGCGATCTGCAGGTTCTCATCCAGCGGCACCGCCGAGCCGTCCCACATGTGCGACTGGAAGGAGGGCAGGCCACCATCGGCAACCTGCTTGGCCTCGATCTCCATCAGCGGGCGAACCCAGGAGTCCAGGTTCTCCTTGGCGCAGTGGTCGGTGTGCAGGGCGATGGTGACCGGGTAGTTCTTGGCGACCTCGTGGGCGTAGGCGGCCATCGCCAGCGAACCGGCCACCCTGTCCTTGATGGTGGATCCGGAGGCGTACTCGGCACCGCCCACCGACACCTGGATGATGCCGTCGCTCTCTGCCTCGGCGAACCCACGCAGGGCCGCGGTCAGGGTCTGGGAGGAGGTCACGTTCACCGCGGGGTAGGCGAACGAGCCCGCCTTGGCGCGGTCGATCATCTCCGCGTACACCTCAGGGGTGGCAATACCCATTGCTATCTCCTGTTCGTCTGCGATTCTCATCTGGGCGCCCCGGGGGGACGCGCGTCTGCGCCGGGCGAAGCACCAGCCGCTCCAGTCTTCCACGGATCGGCCCCGATGCCGGATTCGGGATGAAGACGAGGGCCGGCCGTGGCCGGGCTGAGGGCCGACGACGACGCAACCGCCGGGCGCGATGCGACCTCCGACGCTGGGTGCTGGACGGGACAGGGCGGCGGTGCGGCGCCGGGAGTAACGCGACGTCGGCAGCGCGGCGGGGGTGTGCCGGACGGAGGCGCGGTAGTAGGCGTCGGAGCGCTCCGGCGACGTCTACTGCTGGGGCTCGGGCACCCGGGCGTGCTGCAGGGCCCAGTGGTACATCGCCACCGCGGCTGCGGCGCCGGCGTTGATGGAGCGGGTGGAGCCATACTGGGTGATGTGCACGATCTCGGTGCTGGCCCGTTGCGCGGCCGGACTCAGGCCGGCCTGTTCCTCACCGAACAGCAGCACGCACTCCCGCGGGAGCCTCCGGTGCTCCAGCGGCACCGAGCCGGGCAGGTTGTCGATGCCGATGACGGGCAGAGTCCGTTCGGCGGCCCAGGCCACCAGGTGCTCGATGTCGGGGTGATGGTGGACGTGCTGGTACCGGTCGGTCACCATGGCGCCGCGACGGTTCCACCGTCGTCGACCCACGATATGGACGGCGGCGGCCCCGAAGGCGTTCGCACTGCGCACCACCGAGCCGATGTTGAAGTCCCGGCCCCAGTTCTCGATGGCCACGTGGAAGCCGTGGCGGGTGGTGTCCAGGTCCGCCACGATCGCCTCCAGGCGCCAGTACCGGTAGGCATCGACGACGTTGCGCCGGTCCCCGCGGGCGAGCAGGTCGGGGTCGTAGTGGTCCCCCTCCGGCCAGGCATCAGGTCCTCCCGGCCACGGCCCGACGCCCTGTTCGACCGGCGGCCCCAACTCGGCGTCGGGGTGCTCCGGCTGCGCTCGGCGCTGCCCCTCGGGCCGGTGCTCCGGCTGCACCTCGGTTTCGCGTCCCGGCTCTGCACCGGTCACGGGCACGCCTCCGGGGCCGCCTGCATCGGTCGGCCCATACCCCTGGTCCTGGTCGTGCTCCACCACCCCAGTATCCCCGCTCCCCGGCCTCCATTCGCGCCCCGCCCCGGTCACCTCCCCGCCCCGGGTCGCCTCCCCCGCCCCGCTCACCTCCCCCGCCCCGGCATCCAACGCGCCGGAACCATCCAATTGGTCAGTTAGGGTGACCGGTGGGCTCGTTCAGCCGCTACAACCGACCGATTGGATGGTTGTGGCGCGGGGGCGGGGCGGGCGGTGGCGCGGGGCCGGGCGGAAGCGTGGCGGGGGCGGGGCGGGCGGTGGCGCGGGGCCGGGCGGAAGCGTGGCGGGGCCGAGGGCAACCGGGCGGGCATGCCTGCGGGGCCGAGGGCAACCGGGCGGGCATGAGCGGGAGCGGGGGTGGGCGGAGGCGGGCGTGTGTGCGTGCGCATCGCGCGCCGTGGCGGGCTCGCTAGGCTGGGGCAAGAAGCCGGAAGCGGTCACTCAGCGCGCAGCGAGGACCTGGCCGGCCCGATCTGAGAGGCGAGCGCGGTGGGTGAACGGATTTCGAACTGGCTGACCGACATGGACGGCGTGCTGGTCCATGAGGAGCACGCTCTGCCGGGTGCTGCGGAGTTCATCGCCGCGCTGCGGGACAAGGACATCCCGTTCCAGATCCTCACCAACAACTCGATCTTCACCCCGCGGGATCTGGCCGCGCGGCTGCGCGCCACCGGGATCGAGGTGGAGGAGACCCACATCTGGACCTCGGCGCTGGCCACCGCCACCTTCCTGGCCGACCAGATCCCCGAGGGCAGCGCGTACGCCATCGGCGAGGCCGGGCTGACCACGGCGCTGTACGAGAAGGGCTACACCCTCACCGACACCGACCCGGACTTCGTGGTGCTCGGGGAGACGCGCACCTACTCCTTCGAGGCGATCACGCGGGCGATCCGGCTGGTCAGCTCCGGGTCACGGTTCATCGCCACGAACCCCGACGTGACCGGACCCTCCGGGCAGGGACCGATCCCGGCCACCGGATCGGTGGCGGCGATGATCACCGCGGCCACCGGGCGCGAGCCCTACTTCGTGGGCAAGCCGAACCCGGTGATGATCCGGACCGCGCTGAACCGGATCGATGCCCACTCCGAGCACACCGCGATGATCGGGGACCGGATGGATACCGACATCGTGGCGGGGATGGAGGCCGGTTTGCGTACCTTCCTGGTGCTGTCCGGCTCCACTCGGCCCGAGGAGATCGAACGCTTCCCCTACCGGCCCAGCGAGGTGCACGACGACATCGCGGCGCTACTGGAACGGCTCGGGTAACCCAGCCTCGCATACCCCCGGTCACCCGGCTCGCGGGGCACCGTCGTCAGCCGGCGCGGTCCGCCTTCAGCCCGCGGTGCAGGTCGACCCGCAGTGCAGGTCAGGTCAGCCCTGGGTTGGGGGCGGTGAGTTCGGGTAGCCGCCCGAACCGGGCTGGCCCTGGTCCGGGTGCTGCCCGCCGGGCTGCGGCGGTTGACCCGGCTGCGGGGGTTGACCCGGCTGCGGGGGCTGCCCGCCCGGCTGCGACGGTTGGCCGGGCGCCTGACCGTGCCCACCGTGCCCACCGTGCTGACCCGGCTGACCCGCGTGTGGGGGCGGCGCTTGCTGACCTTGCTGGAAGTAGCCGGGCCGGCCACCGCCCTGACCGGGCTGGAATGCTCCGGGCTGACCGCCGTGAGAGGGCTGTGCCAGGCCACCCTGCTGCTGGGGCGCCTGGCCCTGCCCGTAGCCACCCAGGTTGCCCTGGGAATCAGAGAACGAGACGTTCGGTACCGCCCGCACCGCGGGGTTGTTGGCCTCGAAGTACTCAGCGCGCACGAAGTTGAACATGCCGGCGATGATGTTGGAGGGGAACACCTCCACCTTGGTGTTCAGCGTGCGCACGTTGGCGTTGTAGAAGCGGCGCCCGGCGGCGATCCGGTCCTCGGTGTTGGTCAGTTCGTTCTGCAACTGCAGGAAGTTCTCTGCGGCACGCAGTTGCGGGTAGTTCTCCGCCACCGCGAACAGGCGGCCCAGGGCGTTGGACAGGATGTCCTCCTGCGCGGCCTGCTGGCCCGGGGAGGCTCCCGGTGTGGCGGCCTGCGCGCGAGCCTGGGTGACTTCCTCGAACACCGATCGCTCGTGCACGGCGTAGCCCTTGACCGTCTCCACCAGGTTGGGGATGAGGTCATAACGCCGGTGCAGTTCGACGTCGATCTGGCGCCACGCCTCCTGCACCAGGTTCCGCAGGCGCACCAGCCGGTTGTACATCGTGATCGCCCAGATCACCAGGATGACGACGATCACGAGCAGTAGCACGAGTACGAATTCCACCGTGGCCCACCTCCTGGGTGTCCCGAGTGGAGAAACGGTTCCCCCACCCCTTCCGGTCCATCACCCGAGGGCGCGAACCGGGATCGAGTCTAACGGGTGGTCAATCCGAGATCCTCGGCCGAGAGCAGCCAGACGTACGGTAGCCCGGCCCGCTCCATCGCCTCCCGAGCCCCGGTGTCCCGGTCCACCACGGTCGCCACGCCGACCACCTGCGCGCCGTGCTCACGGGCTACCCGAGCGGCGAACAACGGCGAGTTCCCGGTGGTGGAGGTGTCCTCCAGGATCACAACCCGCCGGCCGCCGACATCGGGCCCCTCCACCTGCCTGCGCATTCCATGCCCCTTGGCTTCCTTACGCACCAGGAACGCATCCAGGGACAGGCCCCGGCTGGCCGCGGCGTGCTGCACGGCCGAAACCACCGGGTCAGCGCCCATCGTGGGCCC
This sequence comes from Pseudactinotalea sp. Z1732, assembly GCF_049724975.1. Classification (NCBI taxonomy): domain Bacteria; kingdom Bacillati; phylum Actinomycetota; class Actinomycetes; order Micrococcales; family Cellulomonadaceae; genus Pseudactinotalea; species Pseudactinotalea sp. Z1732. The sequence continues at coordinate 334,536 of NZ_JBMPQC010000001.1, forward strand.
GCCCACGGCGTCCACCTCAGCCACACCCATCCCGGCCTCCTCCAACCGGTCCAGCAGCAGGTGCCCGATCAGCGGGGCGGCTTCGTGATGCAGGGTGGCCCGGCGCATGTCCACGTAGTAGTCGGCCTTCTTGCCGCTGCTGAGCGTGACCTCACCGTGCACCACTGCCAGGTCCGCCACGAGTTCGATCAGCCGGTCCAGGGGAGAGGTGTTCACGCGATCCAGGGTATCGGCCCTGGCGATACGGTGATCGGCATGAGAATCGCCACCTGGAACGTCAACTCCATCCGGTCCCGGCTCGACCGGGTCACCGCCTGGCTGCAACGCACCGGCGCCGACGTGCTGGCGATGCAGGAGACCAAGGTCGCCGACGCGAAGTTCCCGGTGATGGACTTCGAGGCGATCGGCTACGAGGTGGCCTTCCACGGCCTGAACCAGTGGAACGGCGTCGCGATCGCCTCTCGCGTGGGCCTGGCGGACGTGCAGACCCACTTCGCCGAGCAGCCCACCTGGGGCGACCCCCCGGCCGCCGAGGCCCGGGCGCTCGGCGCCACCTGCGGCGGCGTGCGCGTCTGGAGCCTGTACGTGCCCAACGGGCGCACCCTGGTGGACCCGCACTACCTGTACAAACTGGACTGGCTCGCGGCACTTCGGCACCAGGCCGCCACCTGGCTGGAACAGGATGGCGACGCGCGGATCGCACTCCTGGGGGACTTCAACGTCGCACCGCTGGACGAGGACGTCTGGGACACCGCCGTCTTCGAGGGCGCCACCCACGTCTCCCCACCGGAGCGGGACGCCTTCGCATCACTGCAGGAGGCCGGGTTCGTCGAGGTCACCCGCGCCCACACCCCCGGCGCCTACACCTACTGGGACTACCAGCGCCTGCGCTTTCCCCGCAACGAGGGCATGCGCATCGACTTCGCCCTGGCCTCTCCCGCCCTGGCCGAGAGGGTGCTGGGCGCCGCCATCGACCGCGATGAACGCAAGGGCAAGGGCGCCTCGGACCATGTGCCGGTGATCATCGAGGTGGATGCCTGACCGGGGCGGGCGCGCATGAACCGGCACGCCTGACCGGGGCGGGCGCGCATGACCGGCGCGCCTGACCGACCTCCCCCGGACAGGCACACCGCGTGAGCCAGCGGGCGCGACCGGCGTTTAGGGTGTCTCCATGACCGAGCCGCCCCAGCCGCCACCGGGCAAGCCGTCCCGCGCCCAGCGGCGGCAGAAGCGCTGGGAAGCACCCCCGGGAGCACCGCCGGTGCCCACGGTGCCCACGGGTCCGGCCGGCTCACCCACCGCCGAACCCGCCGCCTCGCCCGGCCAGAGCCCCTACGGTCAGCGATCCGCACCTCCGCCGATGCAGGAGTCCAGTGGCAACTACGGCCACTTCACCTTCCCGCAGATGCCCAAGGCGAAGTTGGAGCCGCGCGCCGTGCTCGGCCTGATCACCTCGGTGCTGGGCCTGCCCGGACTGGTGCTGGGCCTGCTGGCCCGCCCCCGCGTCAAGGGCGGACGACGACGCAGCCCGGCGCTGGCAATGAGCGCCATCGTGCTGGGGGCGCTGTTCACGGTCGGATGGATCCTGACCGTGATCACCTTGGCACTCACCGGCACGTTCGACCGCCTCACCGAGACCCCCCAGGCCGGTGACACCGACACCCCGCGCACGATCGCCTCGGCCACCCTGGCCGAAGGCAACTGCATACTCACGCTGCCCCCGGCCCGCCCGGTGGGTGATGTGCGGGTGGTGCCCTGCGCGCAGACCCACATCGCCCAGGTGATCTCGGTCCACACCCTGGACGGTGACTTTCCCGGGCAGGAGGAGTTGGAGACCCAGGCCGACCAGGTCTGCACCGACCAGGTCGAGGCGTTGCCCACCGACGAGGTCCAGGTGATGCCGTGGTACCTGATTCCCAGCGGCGAGGGTTGGCAAGAGGGCAACACCCAGCTGATGTGTCTTGCCCGTGGTGCCACCGGGCCGTTCGAGGGCGACCTGCTGAACTGACCGTCCTGGCTCAGACGAAGTGGATCGACCGGTGCAGCCGCGTGCGCCAGTCGAAGAGCACGTCCGCCTCCAGCCCGGGCACCCCCGGGACGCCGGTGCGCAGCAGTGCGGCGATCGCGCTGCTGCGCACCACCATCCGCCGCAGCCGCCGCGAGCGCCCCACCACCGCGGTGTCGGCCTCCAGGTGCCCATCGGGCAGCACCACCACCAGCGCGGTGAAGTGCAGCCCCCAGGAGCGCGCTGCCCGGAGCCGGCCGGCCAGGTCCTTCATCGGCCGCTCCCGCTCGGCCAGCCCTTCGCTGTGCAGGTCGCGGGTGCCCGGCCGCACCGGAGCGCCCCAGTCCTCGGACTGGATCGCGAACAACCCGGTGGGCCCCAGCGCGATGTGATCGATCTTAGTGTGCCCGGCGGCGGCGGCCGAACGGGGGCTTCTGGTCGTGGCCACGTCATGCCAGACGGTGAACGCCGAGCCCAGGTCGGCCAGCGCTTTGGCGGTGGCCTCCTCGGCGACCGCATCGGCCAGCAGGTGGCGGATCTCCCGGGGTGCGCGCCGCACCAGGGCGGGCTCGTAGGGGTCGGTCAGGTCCACGCCGCGCCCGACCCATTCGCGGACCAGCGTCAGGTACTGCTGGCGGGACCACCCCCCGGGGTGCCCGTGGGATCGGGCCCGCGCCGGTGCCGAACGCGAGGCCGAGGATCGCCCCGCAGTACCGGCGGCCCAGACCCGCTGCTCCGGTTCCGGCCCGGCAGCGGGTGAACTCCGCCGTCGTTGGTCATGCACGGCGCGCAACCGCGGGCTGCTCACCTGCGCCCAGGCCGCCTGCACGGCCGCGAAAACCTCAGGGTCCCCGCCCAGATCGGGATGGGACTGGCGCATCATGCGGCGGTAGGCGCGCTTGAGTTCGGCATCGGAGGCCTGCGCGGACACCCCGAGCACCTCATAGGCGCTTCTGCCCATGAGTCGATCGGACATGCCAGCAACCTCCGGGAGACGGACCAGCACACCTTAACCCGCGTGGGCACCCATTCCATCGCCCCGTCCCCGCGGCCGCCGGGATGACGCCGCGCTGCCGCCGTGGCAGCACCGGCCGATAGGGTGCGTGACCATGAGCACGTCGCCGCACGCACCCGGGCGCACCGAGGGACGACGTCGAGCGCGGATCGCCGCGGCGGTCGTGGCGGTCGTGGCGGTGCTCGCCCTGGCGGCGGTCGCCGGCATCATGATCTCCCGTAGCGGGCAGGACGAACTCGCACCCGGTGACACCGATACCGCGGTCGATGTGCCCGAGACGCGGTTGGCCCTGGGGGCGTGCCTGGAGTCGTTGGAGTACGTGCACGACGATCTGTTGCGCCAGGTCCCGTGCGCGGCGCCGCACCAGGCCGAGGTGGTGGCCACCGAGGAGATCACCGACGCGGAGTTCGACAGTCGCTACGCCTACGCCCGGCAGGCCGAGGAGCACTGCCTGCCGGTCTCCTACCAGGTGGTTCCGGAGGAGGTCGACACCGCGGCGCTGCGCACCCACACCGTCTCCCCCACCTCCGATTCCTGGGAGGAGGGGGATCGCATGATGCGGTGCCTGCTCACGGTTGAGCCGGACCATCACCTGACCGGCAGTTTCACGGCCGGGGACGTGGAGTTACACACGGAAGCGCTGTGAGGTCCGACCGATCGTCCGCCGTGGTCAGTCGCTGGTGAGCACCAGGCCAGCGCTCGTCTCCTGCGCGCGATCGACCGTGACGCGATCCCCGTCCACCGTCTCCCCGGCCAGCAGCAACTTCGCCAGGGGGTCCCCGATCTCACGCTGGATGAGCCGGCGCAGCGGCCGGGCCCCGTAGGCGGGATCGTAGCCCTCCAGGGCCAGCCACTCCCGCGCCGCGGGGGTCACCTCCAACTGCAGCCGGCGGTCGGCCAAACGGTCCGCCAGGTGACGCACCTGCAGGTCCACGATGGTGCCGAGTTCATCGATGGTCAGGGCGTCGAAGACGACGATCTCATCGAGACGGTTGAGGAACTCGGGCTTGAACGAGGCCCGCACGGCGGTCATCACCGATTCCTTCTTCGCCGCCGGGTCCAGGGACGGGTCCACCAGGAACTGCGATCCCAGGTTGGAGGTGAGCACCAGGATGGTGTTGCGGAAGTCCACCGTGCGGCCCTGACCGTCGGTCAGGCGCCCGTCGTCGAGCACCTGCAGCAGGATGTCGAAGACCTCCGGGTGGGCCTTCTCCACCTCATCGAGCAGCACCACCGAGTAGGGCCGGCGCCGCACCGCCTCGGTGAGCTGACCACCCTCCTCATAGCCCACGTACCCGGGCGGGGCACCGACCAGGCGGGCCACGGAGTGCTTCTCGGAGTACTCGCTCATGTCGATGCGCACGATGGCGCGCTCGTCGTCGAAGAGGAAGTCCGCCAGGGACTTGGCCATTTCGGTCTTACCCACACCTGTGGGTCCGAGAAACAGGAACGAACCGGTGGGCCGGTCGGGGTCGGCCACCCCGGCGCGGGAACGGCGCACCGCATCGGAGACGGCTCCGACGGCGTCGCGCTGGCCCACCAGACGCTGGCCGATGACCTCCTCCATGTGCAGCAGCTTCTCGGTCTCCCCCTCCAGCAGCTTGCCGGTGGGGATCCCGGTCCAGGCCGCGACCACCTCGGCGATCTCCTGGGGACCCACCCGCTCGGCGATCATCGGGGCCTGCTCGGTGGTGCCGGCCTCTTCGGCCTCGGCCTCGGCGATCTCGCGTTCCACGCCCGGGATCTCCCCGTAACGCAGCCGGGAGGCGGTCTCCAGGTCTCCCTCGCGCTCGGCGCGGGCCGCCTCGGTGCGCAGCGTGTCCAGCCGCTCGCGCAGATCACCGGCCCGGTTACGGCCGGCCTTCTCCGCCTCCCACCGGGTGGTCAGGGCCACCAGTTCCTCCCGCCGGTCGGCCAGATCGGCGCGCAACTGCGCGAGTCGCTCGGCGGAGGCCTCGTCGTTGTCGGCGTCGGAGAGGTAGGACTCCTCCATCTCCAGGCGGGTCACGGCCCGCTGGAGTTCATCGATCTCCATCGGGGAGGAGTCCAGTTCCATCCGGAGTTGGGAGGCGGCCTCATCGACCAGGTCGATGGCCTTGTCCGGCAGCTGCCGTCCGGTGATGTACCGGTGCGAGAGCGACGCCGCAGCCACCAGGGCACCATCGGCGATCTCCACCTTGTGGTGGGCTTCGTACTTGGGCGCGATGCCGCGCAGGATCGCCACCGTGTCCGGCACCGAGGGCTCATCGACGAACACCTGCTGGAACCGGCGCTCCAGGGCGGCGTCCTTCTCGATGGACTCGCGGTACTCATCCAGCGTGGTGGCCCCGACCATGCGCAACTCTCCGCGGGCGAGCATCGGCTTGAGCATGTTGCCCGCGTCCAGGGTGGAGTCTCCACCCGTGGCGCCGGCACCGACCACGGTGTGCAGTTCGTCGATGAACGTGATGATCTCGCCGTCGGAGTCCTTGATCTCATCGAGCACCGCCTTGAGGCGCTCCTCGAACTCCCCGCGGTACTTCGCCCCGGCCACCATCGCTCCCAGGTCCAGGGAGATCAGTCGCTTGCCCTGCAGGGAGGCGGGCACGTCGCCGTCGACCATCCGCTGGGCCAGGCCCTCCACCACGGCGGTCTTCCCGACGCCGGCCTCCCCGATGAGGACGGGGTTGTTCTTCGTGCGCCGGCTGAGCACCTGCACCACCCGGCGGATCTCGGTGTCGCGCCCGATGATCGGGTCAATCCGCCCCTCCTGAGCGGCGGCGGTCAGGTCGGTGCCGTACTTCTCCAGGGCTTGGAAGGTGCCCTCGGGGTCCGCTGTGGTGACCCGTGCCGAACCCCGCACGTTCGGCAGCGTGGCCGCCAGCGCGTCGCGGTTGGCACCCATGGAACGCAGCACCTCACCGGCGTTGCCGGAGTCGGTCGCCAGGGCCATGAGCAGGTGCTCGGTGGAGACGAACTCATCCCCCAGCGCCTTGGCCTCCTCGCCGGCGGTCTTCATCACCGTGGCCAGGCCGCGAGACACCTGGGGCTGGTTGACCGAAGATCCCGAGGCCGCGGGCATGCCCGTGAGCACACCTTCGGTGCGCCCGGCGACCATGGCCGGAGCGACCCCCAGGGCGTTCAACAGCGCGACGGCGATCCCGTCCTCCTGGGCGAGCAGGGCGGCCAGCACGTGGGCGGGCTCGACCTGGGCGTGACCGGCGGCCGAGGCGTTGCGGACGGCTGCCGACAGCGCCTCCTGGGACTTGGTGGTGAGTTGAGTGTCCAAAGTTCGCTTCCTCCGCGAGCAGTATCAGGGTCCATAAGGGACAACTCCAGCGAAGTTGAGTCTATTCCGCTCAGGGTGGCCGGCAGGCATCCTCCTGAAGCCGCCTGCGCAAGTGGCGCCGGCAGGTGCGGGCACCTAACGTGAAAGTCATGGATGAGGCCGCCGCGCGGGAGTACCGCACCTGGTCCGGCTCTGTCCGGTTCACCCCCGGCCGGCACCTCGAACCCGCGGACGAGGGTGAACTCGCCCGCATCATCGGCCGGGCCCGCGAACACGGTCACACCGTCCGGCCCCGCGGGAGCGGGCACTCCTCCACACCGCTGATCGCCTCCGAGGACGTCCTGGTGTCCCTGGACGGCCTATCCGGACTCATCGATCACGACACCGAGGCCGGCCTGGCCCGACTCGGCGCGGGCACCACCCTGGACCAGGCGGGTGCGGAGTTGGCGCAGGTGGGCCTGGCGATGGAGAACTTCGGCGACGTGTCCTACCAGACCCTGGCCGGGGCGATCGGCACCGGCACCCACGGCACCGGGCTCCAGTTCGGCAACCTGTCCACCCTGTTGGCCGGCGGGCGGATGGTCACCGGGACCGGGGAGGTGCTCGACTTCGGGTTCGACGACGACGCGTCCCCGGCCACCGCGCCGCCGCCGGGCAGCCGCCCGGTCGGCGGTGACGACGGCATCGCCAGGGCAGGGGCCGGCGCGGGTCGCACCGAGGATGCGCTGCTGCGGGCGATCGGGGTGTCGCTGGGCACGATCGGGGTAATGACGGCGGTGACCATCCGCGCCACCCCCGAGTACGACCTGCGCCGCCTGGAGTGGAGCGCGGGCGCGGAGTGGGCCATCGACCACTTCCTGGAGTTGTCCCTGACCAACCGCAACGCCGACATCTACTGGTACCCCCGCAGGGACGAGGTCAAGGTGCGCACGCTGAACCTGCCCGAGCACACCGCCTCCGTGATGCCGGCAGACGCCCACGTGGTGACCGAGCAGACCGGCCCCAGCCACGAGATCATCCCGACCGTGCCCCCGTTGCGCTTCGATGAGATGGAGTACCTGTTCCCGTTGGAGGTCGGCATGGACGTGTTCCAGGCGGTGCGGGAACGCATCAAGTCCCGCCACCGTCACCACGTGGCCTGGCGGGTTCTGGTACGCACCATCGCGGCCGATGACCTGATGCTGTCCAATGCCACCGGGCACGATTCGATGAGCATCGCCCTGCTGCACAACGCCGACCTGCCCGAGGACCCCTACTTCGCGGACATGGAACCGTTGCTGCTGGATTACGGCGGTCGCCCGCACTGGGGCAAGAAGCACTCCCGCACGGCCACCCACCTGGCACCGATGTACCCGCAGTGGCAACACTTCCAGCAGATCCGGCGCCGGCACGACCCGGACGGGGTGCTGATGAACGACTACCTGCGTTCGTTGCTGGAGCAGGACCAGGACGGCGCGAACGGGGGCCAGTCATGACCGAGCAGTTGGGGCATCGCATCTGGGTCTTCCCGGCCGGGTGCATCCCGGCCACCGGCACCGGGGCGGAGCCGGAGTTCACCAGCCGTGAGGAGTTGTGCCTGCTCAACCCCGGGCCGCAGGACGCCACCGCCGAGATCGAGGTGCTGCGGGCCGATGAGGACCCATTGGGGCCGTTCACCCTGGCGGTCGGTGCGCGGCGGGTGCGGCATGTGCGGATCAACGACCTGTTCGACCCGGTGCCGGTTCCGCTGGGGGTCCCCTACGGGTTGATCGTGCGCACCGAGCACCCGGTGGTAGCCCAGGTGGTGCGCACCGACACCCGTCGCGACGGCCTGACGGTGTCGGCGATGCAGGGGTACGGAACCGGCTAGGGCCAAGTGGTCGCTCCCGGCATCCCCACGGTCCGGTGTTCCTCCGCCCCCTGGCGTCGCAAGGCGCTGCAAGGGCCCCGGGTACTGCCGCCCCCTGGCGCGTCCGCGCGCCACGGTGCACGCTGGGCAGATGGGTACCACTGCTGAGACCTCGCGACCTCCTGCCGCTCCGGCCTGGCCCCGCAGCACCACGGAGGTGAACGAGGACAGTCTGAACACCCTGCACCGGTGGTGGCGGGCCGCGAACTACCTGTCGGTCGGACAGATCTACCTGATGGCCAACCCGCTCCTGGACGAGCCGTTGCAACCCGAGCACATCAAGCCGCGGCTGCTCGGCCACTGGGGCACCACCCCGGGCCTGACGTTCACCTACGCGCACATGAACCGCGCCATCATCGACCGGGCCCTGGACGCCATCTACGTCACCGGTCCCGGTCACGGCGGGCCTGCCCTGGTCTCCGCCTCCTACCTGGAGGGCACCTGGACCGAGGCCTACTCCGACGTCACCCAGGACACCGAGGGCATGCGCCGGTTGTTCAAGCAGTTCTCCTTCCCCGGCGGGGTGCCCAGTCACGTCGCTGCCGATGTTCCCGGGTCGATCAACGAGGGCGGCGAGTTGGGCTATTCGCTCTCCCATGCCTACGGCGCCGCATTCGACAATCCCGATCTGCTGGTGGTCACCGTCGTCGGCGACGGTGAGGCCGAGACCGGACCACTGGCCACCAGTTGGCACGGCAACAAGTTCCTCAACCCGCGCACCGACGGGGTGGTGCTGCCGATCCTGCATCTCAACGGTTTCAAGATCGCCAACCCGACCGTGCTGGACCGCATCGGGGAGACCGAGTTGTTGGAACTGATGCGCGGATACGGACACAACCCGCACCTGTTCACCGCCGGGTTCGATGACGAACCGGTCGCCGACACGCACCGCCGCTACGCCGAACTACTCGACGGCGTGCTGGATGAGATCGCCGACATCAAGGCCCGCGCCGCCGAGGGCGATGAGGCCCGCCCCGCGTGGCCGATGATCATCCTGCGCACGCCCAAGGGATGGACCGGACCGGTCACGGTCGACGGCAACGTGGTCGAGGGATCCTGGCGTTCCCACCAGGTGCCCCTGGCGAAGGCCCGCGACGACGACGAGCACCTGCGCCTGCTCGAAGAATGGTTGCGTTCGTACCACCCGGGCGACCTGTTCGACGACGACGGTGCTCCGTCGTCGGACATCACCGGCCTCTGCCCGCAGGGGCGACAACGGATGAGCGGCAACCCCCATGCCAACGGCGGGCTCCTGCTGCGCGACCTGCGCCTGCCCGATCACCGCGATTTCGCCGTCGACGTTCCCGCCCCCGGCGCGCGCATCGACGAGCCCACCAAGGTGCTGGGACGGTGGCTGACCGAGGTGATCCGGGCCAACCCGGACAACTTCCGCATCTTCGGCCCGGACGAGACGGCCTCGAACCGGCTATCGGGGGTCTACGACGTCACCGCGAAGCAGTGGAACGCCGAGTACCGCGACATCGATGAGGACGATGATCTGGCACCCAGCGGCCGGGTGGTGGAGATGCTGTCGGAGCACATGTGCCAGGGATGGCTGGAGGGCTACCTGCTGAGCGGCCGGCACGGGATGCTGAACTCCTACGAGGCGTTCATCCACATCGTCGACTCGATGTTCAACCAACACGCCAAGTGGCTCAAGGTCACCCAGGAGATCCCCTGGCGGGCACCGATACCGTCGCTGAACTACCTGCTGTCCTCGCACGTGTGGCGCCAGGACCACAACGGCTTCTCCCACCAGGACCCCGGCTTCATCGACCATGTGATGAACAAGAAGGCGGAGGTGGTACGGGTGTACCTGCCACCGGACGCGAACACGTTGCTGAGCGTCTACGACCAGATCCTGGGCACCCGGGACTTCGTCAACGTGGTGGTGGCCGGCAAGCAACCCGGTCCGCAGTGGCTGGACATGGAGGCCGCGATCGCCCACTGCGCCCGCGGCGTGGGGGTGTGGGACTGGGCCGGCTCCGAGGTGGAAGGGCAGGACCCGGACGTGGTGCTGGCCTGCGCCGGGGACATTCCCACCATCGAGACCCTGGCTGCGGCCGGCCTGCTGCGCGAGTACCTGCCGGACCTGAAGGTGCGGGTGGTGAACGTGGTGGACCTGATGCGCCTGCAGGATGACCGGGAGCACTCGCACGGGATGTCCGATCGCGACTTCGACACGGTGTTCACCAAGGACAAGCCGATCCTCTTCGCCTACCACGGCTACCCGTGGCTGATCCATCGACTGACCTACCGGCGCACGAACCACCCGAACCTGCACGTGCGCGGATACAAGGAGGAGGGCACCACCACCACACCGTTCGACATGGTGATGCTGAACGACTTGGACCGCTACCACCTGGTGATGGACGTGATCGACCGGGTGCCGCAGTTGGGCAGCCGGTACGCCGGATTGCGCCAGGAGATGGGCGATGCCCGCCTGAAGGCCCGGCAGTACACCCGCGACCACGGTGTGGACATCCCCGAGGTAGCCGACTGGGTGTGGCCGGACGCGGCCGACTCGGGCACCGTCTCCGGCTCGAACGCCCAAGCGGCTGCGACCGATACCGGCGCGGACCACGGCTGAGCCGTCGCCGCACGATGGCACACTCGAGGAATGACTTCGTGGATCTGGCGCCCGGTAGGCGCAGTCCTGCTCGCGCTCGTGGTGCTCACCGGCTGCGTGCGGCTGGACGGCGGGGTGACCATCAGCACCGATGACACCCTCTCCGGTGACGTTGTGGTCGCCGTCAGCCAGGCCTGGGCCGAGGCCAATGGTCAGGATCCCTACGCGCTGCAGCGCATCCTGGACGAGGAGATCGCCGCGGCCCCGGATGCCGGCATCGCCGCGGAGCCGTTCGAGGACGGCGAGTACATCGGGGCCACGTTAACGCTGACGGACGTGCCGATCGAGCGGATCGAGGAGTCCACCTCCGGCGCACTGATCGTCGCCGCCGAGGAGGACGGACACATCGTGGCCGGCCGGTTCGGTGACCTCGACCTCACCGCACCGGACGGCGCCGAGGAGGACGATCAGGTCGCCACGCCGTGGATGATCGACTTGTCGGTGACCTTCCCGGAGGCTGTCACCGACCACGACGGCACCCTGGTGGGCCGCACCGTCTCCTGGGACCTGGAGCCCGGTGATGACACCCTCTTCGCCACCACCGCAGGCAGCGGCTTCTCCCTACCGGTTCCGGTTCCGGTGCTGCTGTTCGGGCTGCTGCTGGTGGGGACCGGCCTCTGGCTCGTCATCAGCCGACGACGGCGGCAGGCAGCGGGCGAGCAGCACTGACTTGCCGTAGGTGACCGACCCGGGCGGGCAGCCGACCCGTGCAGCGAACGGTACTCGGTGTGCTGTGAGGATGGAGGAAGGCCCGGCCTCTCGGGGGACCGGGGCCTTGTGGCCCGAGTGGCTACCTCAACCCTCCTCGACTGGGTGCACGCGTCCTGTCCGGCGTCGGTGGCCGAGCCCGATGACGAGAGCCCTGAGGCGGGGGTCGGCGACCTCCCGGTCTCTCACCCGAGCGGTCAACTGCACAGTTATCCCCAGGCCGGGCGTACCCGCGTAGCTATCCACAGCGCCAAAACGATTCGAACGTTTGTCGGAGGTGGGTTGTAGGTTCGACTCATGTCCATCACCCAGGTCCCACCGATGATCCAGGCACCGGCCGCGTTGGCTCAGGTCGCCTCGGTCGTTGGCGAGATTGCTGCCGGTGGGTGGTGGCGGGTGGGTGAGTCAGACCTGGGCGAGGCGCTGGCGCAGGCGGGTCGGATTCGTCACGAGGTGGCCCGGCTGGAGGCACACGCCGCGGCCGAAGCGATCTCTCGCGGGTTGCCCGCAGGCCAGGGAATGACGGCGGTGGACTACCTGGTCAAGGTGGCCAGCCAGTACGCCCCGGCGCCACCGCGGGGGCAAGCGATCCACACCGCGCGCATCGCCGAAACGATCAACAACCCCTCCCCCGGTGTGGAGAACACCCTGACCGGGTTCGATGCCGGGCTGATCAGCACCTCCAAGGCCTCAGCGATCATTCAGTTCCACCACGAGGTGGAACCGATCTCCGAGGCCGAGGCGCTTGCCACCACGATGAAGACGATCAACGAAGGCGCGACCGACCAGGTCGAACATTCGGACCCGAAGAACGACAAGAACGACGAAAACCACGCCGGGGGCGACGACGGGGATGCCGCCGAAGGCGGGGCACCGGTGCGCCGATGCGGGTGGACCGACCGGCAGCTGGCGCTCCTGCTGCGCCGGGCACGGCGAACCATCAAACCACCCAAGGACTTGGAAGCCGAAGAGAACGGGCAACGAACTCGCCGAGCCCTCTACACCCTGCCCGCAGCCGGCGGGATGACCGAGTACCGGGTCCTCCTCGACCCCGAAGGGGCGGCCATCATCGACGCCACCTTGTCAGCGCTGTCCAAACCGCAGCCGGCCGAGGACGGCACCCCCGATCCGCGCAGCGCACCACGCCGCCGGGCCGACGCCCTGGTCACCATCATCCAACGGGGCGTAGCCGCCCCCGAGGGAACCCCCCAGACCACCAAGGCCCAAGTATTCATCACCATCCCCCTCAGTGACCTACAGTCCAAGACCAACGGCGCCGGAATCACGATGACCGGGCAGGTGCTCTCCCCGGAAACCGTGCGGCGCATGGCCTGCGATGCCTCGATCATCCCCGCAGTGCTGGGCACCGAGGGCGAAATCCTCGACCAGGGCCGTGATGAGCGCCTGTTCACCCGCGCCCAACAACGAGCCCTCTGGCATCGCGACAAGGGATGCTCATTCCCAGGCTGCACCATCCCTGCTCAGTGGTGCCAAGCCCACCACGTCCAGTTCTGGGCCCACGGCGGACACACCAACCTGGACAACGCAGCCCTGCTATGCCAACGCCACCACACCCACGTCCACAGCAATGACCTAACCGCCACCGTCACACCCACCGGAGTCACCTGGCACACCTGAACACCCCGCCCCACACCCGGCCACCACCGCCGGGCCCATGGCATGCGCAGAGACCGGAACGCGGGCCGGGTGGAACAGGGCAGGAGCAGAACAGCAGCAGAGCAACAGCAGAGCAGGAGCAGGAGCAGGAGCGATGCTCACACTCCGGCGCCCACACGGAGCGAATCACGACGCACCCTTGCGCCAGACATCAATGACCCTCCACACCGCAACGACAGGGCGCCCCAAGAGCGGCGCAAACCGGGCAGCGTCACTGGAGTACGGCTCGGCGGTGCGCCCAGGGGGCGGCGCGCTCCAGGTCCGCGGCCAGGGACAGCAGCACGTCCTCACCCCCGGGTGCCACCGAGGCCAGCGTGACGCCGAAGGGCAATGCCGGCTCGCCGTCGTCGGGTTCGGCGTGGTGCAGCGGGAGGGAGATCGCGGCCTTGCCTATGATGTTCAGGCTGGAGGTCCACGGAGTGAACTCCATCTGGGCCTGGAAGTCCGCGGCCGGGTCCTCATCGTTGCGGATCGCGCCGATCGCCGGTGGTGGGGTAGCCAGCGACGGGGTGAGGATCACGTCGAAGTCGGCCCACCGGCGTGCGGCCTGGCGGGTGAGGCGCTGCCCGCCGAACACGGCTTCGGCGTAAGTCGGCCCGGTGACATCCTTGCCGGCCTCGCGCAGCCACCGGGTGAGCGGGCGCAGGGCGCTCTCACCCCCGGGCGGCAGCGGGATGGAGGTGGCCAGGACGGCCCACATCGGACGGAACGGGGCCCACTCCTCGGCATTGAAGGGAACCGGGGCGGTATCGAGGTGGTGGCCCATGCCGGTGAGCAGGCGCGCCGCCTGGTCCACGGCGGCCAGGGCCTGGGGATGGATCCCCGCATCGGCGATGATCGGTTCGGTGAGCACCCCGATCCGGAGCGGCGCGGCGGAGCGGGCGGCGGCCTCGGCGAAACTGGTCGCGACGGGCGGGGCGCTGTAGGTATCGCCGGGCCAGGCGTGGGCCAGGACGTCCAGCGCGATCGCGGTGTCGGCAACGGTGCGGGTGAGGACGCCGTTGGTGGACAGGCCGGGGCCATCCAGGCCGTGCGGGCCGGGGCTGATGCGCCCGCGTGCGGGCTTCAAGCCCACCAAGCCACAAGCCCCGGCGGGGATGCGGATCGAACCGCCTCCGTCTGAGCCGTGGGCGATCGGGGTGATGCCTGCTGCCACTGCGGCCGCCGCGCCACCGGATGAGCCGCCTGCGGTCCGGGAGAGGTCCCATGGATTGCGGGCCGGCGGGGCGACGTCGGGCTCGGTGTAACAGGGGAACCCGAACTCGGGGGTATTGGTCTTGCCGATCATGGTGGTCCCGGCCCGGCGCAGCAGGGTCACCACGCCGTCGTCGACCTCGGGCACGTAGCCCTGCAGCGCCGCGCTACCGGCGGTCATCGGGACCCCGGCGACCTGGTTCAGGTCCTTGATCGGCAGCGGCACGCCGGCCAGCGGCGGCAGGTCAGCCTCGTCGTCGGCCGCGTCGATGGCGCGCTGGACCGCCCTGGCTTGTTCCAGGGCCAGTTCGGGGGTGACGGTGATGAACGCGCCGATCCGGTCATTGAGTTCTGCTGCACGGTCCAGCGCGTGCTGGGTTACCTCGACCGCACCGAGTTCGCCCTTGGCGATGGTGGCGGCCAGTTCAACGGCAGTGAGATCATCCAGGTCAGACATACCGCGAGCCTACTCTCGGGGAGGTCTGCACCCGGCTCACCGAGTCAACCAGCGCGGACGTCCCTGTTGACCGATGCCTGCTCCTGCGCTGCCAGTCCGTCAGACCCCACCACGATCCCGGAGCCGGGCCTCCAGGTACCCTGTACGGCGCCACCCCTCAATGGCCGCAAGCCCGCACCATCCACTCGTGAAGCACCGTCGCCCGAAACCGAAAGGCCCTCCCCGTTGCGCGCCCTCTATAAGCCCGGCCCGCGTGCTGGTCTAGAACTTGTCGAACGTCCCGAGCCTGAGCCTGGTCGGGCCGAGGTGAAGATCCGGGTGTTGACTACCGGGATCTGCGGTACCGATCTGCATATTCGTAACTGGGACTCCTGGGCGGCCTCGATGGTGAGGGCTCCCTATATTCCCGGGCATGAGTTCTATGGCGAGGTGGTGGCCGTGGGGGACTTGGTGCAGGACGTCAAGGTCGGTGACAAGGTCTCCGGTGAGGGTCATATCGTGTGCGGGACCTGCCGTAACTGCCGCGCCGGGCAACGCCAGCTGTGCATCCGCACCATCTCGGTGGGGGTGCAGCGCGATGGTGCTTTCGCGGAGTTCGTGGTGATCCCGGAGGAGAACGTGTGGGTGCACAACTTCCGGGAGGGGCAACAGCCCATCACTGCCGAACTGGGTGCGATCTTCGACCCCTTCGGCAATGCGGTGCACACCGCGTTGAAGTTCTCGGTGGTGGGTGAGGACGTGTTGATCACCGGCGCCGGGCCGATCGGGTTGATGGCCGCGGCCGTGGTGCGCCATGTGGGTGCCCGGTATATCGCGATCACCGATGTGTCCGCGCCCCGGTTGGCTCTGGCCGAGCGGATGGGGGTGGACCTGACGGTGGATGTGTCCAGGACCAGCATCGAGTGGGCTTTCGGGGAGCTGGGTCTGAAGGAGGGGTTCGATGTGGGCCTGGAGATGTCCGGTCACCCCGATGCGCTGCCGGAGATGATCCGGGATATGAACCACGGGGGCCGTATCGCGCTGCTGGGGCTGCCTACCGAGTCCATCGACATCGACTGGTCGGTGGTGGTGACCCACATGCTCACGTTGCAGGGGATCTACGGACGGGAGATGTTCGAGACCTGGAACGCCATGGCCGCGATGCTGAGTTCGTCCACCTGGCTGCACCACACCATCTCCTCGGTGATCACCGACGTGCTGCCCGCCACCCAGTGGGAGCGCGGCTTCGAGATCGCCGCCAACGGCACCAGCGGCAAGGTCGTCCTGGACTGGTCCACCCTCTCCTGAGCCTGGACTGGTCCGTCCTCTCCTGAACCTGGACTGGTCCACCCTCTCCTGAGCAGGTTCCGTAGGCTGGGCGCCGAGACCGGTCGAGTGCGGCGAGACCGGCCTCGGCAACGACCGGTCTGACGCCCGTTCGACCGGTCTCAGCGATTCCACGCCCCGCAGCCCGAAAGGACGCCCCCGATGGTCACCACGATGCGCACCGAACTACAGCATGAGTTGGAGGAGTTGCGCGAGTCCGGGCTGTACAAGGCCGAACGGGCCATCACCACCCCCCAGTCGGCGCAGATCCGGGCCGGAGCCCTGGGCGCGGAGCCGGCTTCGGTGCTGAACTTCTGCGCCAACAACTACCTCGGCCTGGCCGACGACCCGCGCATCATCGCCGCGGCCAAGAGCGCCCTGGACCAACGCGGCTTCGGGATGGCCTCGGTGCGGTTCATCTGCGGCACCCAGGACCGGCACCTGGAACTGGAGCAGCGGGTCAGCCAGTTCCTGGGCACCGAGGACACGATCCTGTTCTCGTCCTGTTTCGACGCCAACACCGGACTGTTCGAGATCCTCCTCGACGCCCGCGACGCCGTCATCTCCGACCAGTTGAACCACGCCTCGATCATCGACGGCATCCGGCTGTGCAAGGCCTCCCGGTTCCGCTACGCCAACCGCGACATGGGCGACCTGCGCGCGCAGCTTCAAGCAGCGGCCGACGGCGGGGCTCGCCGGATCCTGGTCGTCACCGACGGCGTGTTCTCGATGGATGGCTACCTGGCACCGCTACGCCAGATCTGCGATCTGGCCGAGGAGTTCGGCGCACTGGTGATGGTTGACGACTCCCACGCCACCGGTTTCATGGGAGCAACCGGCGCCGGGACTCCCGAGCACGCGGGCGTGAGCGACCGGGTGGACATCTACACCGGTACCTTCGGCAAGGCCCTTGGTGGCGCCTCGGGCGGGTACGTCTCCGGGCGGGCGGAGATCGTCGCGATCCTGCGCCAGCGGGCCCGGCCCTATCTGTTCTCCAACTCCCTGGCCCCCTCGATCGTGGCAGCCACCTTCACCGCCCTGGACCTGGTGGCGGACGCCGGGGAGTTGCGCGAGCAACTGTTCGCCAACGCCGCCCACTTCCGCCGCCGGATGTCCGAGGAAGGCTTCGACCTGCTGGAGGGGGAGCATCCGATCATCCCGGTGATGTTCGGCGATGCGGTGCTGGCCTCCAAGGTCGCCGAGCAGATGCTGGCCCGCGGGGTGTTCGTGACCGCGTTCTCCTTCCCGGTGGTGCCCCGGGGAGCGGCGCGGATCCGGGTGCAGCTCTCCGCCGCGCACACCGCCGAGCACATCGAGGAATGCGTCGCGGCGTTCGTCGCCTCCCGGGAGGCCGCCGCGGCCGAGGGCTAGGGTTCGGGCCCACCGGGCGCCTGGTGGAAGGATGGCCGGGTGCTGTACGTGCTGGTGATCCTCGCTGTGTTCATCGGCGCCCTGGCCCAACGGGCCACCGGTCTGGGCTTCGCGATGATCTCTGCGCCGGTGCTGGTGTTGCTACTCGGCGCGTTCGACGGCGTACTGCTGGTGAACCTGTGCGGCGCGGTCGCAGCGCTGCTCATCATCACCCGGGTGTGGCACCTGATCGACTGGCGGCAGTTCTGGTTGCTCACCGTCCCGGCCCTCGTCGCGGTGGTGCCCGGCACGATCATCTCGGTGCTGTTCACCGGCCCGGGCCTGCAGATCATCGTGGGGGTGATCCTCATCGTGGCGCTCACCGCCTCGCTCATCGTGCGGCGCAGTTTCCGTCCCGTGGCGATCACGCCGAGTGCGCTCCTGAGTGGAGCGGTCTCCGGATTCACCAACACCACCGCCGGAGTGGGCGGACCGGCGCTGAGCGTGCATGCGGTGCTGACCCGGTGGGACCATCGGGCATTCGCCGCCACCATCCAGCCCTACTTCGTCGTCAGCGGCATGGTCGCCTTCATCGCCAAGGTCGCCGCCGCCCCTGAAGGTCTACCGGCCTATGCCTGGTGGTTGTGGCTGATGATCGTCGGGGCGATCTTGACCGGGCTTGCAGCCGGGGAGTGGGTCAGCACCCGGATCAGCGCCAGGGCGGCGCGCATCGCCGTCATCCTGCTCGCCTACGGCGGCGGGGTCGTGGCCGTCATCGATGGCGCGCTGGCTGCCGGATGATGACGCGCGGCGATCAACGGCCTTGCTCGCCCTCGGTGCCGTCCTCGGATGTTCGGGCCGGGTCCGTTCCGTCGGCGTACTCACCCGTCTCATAGTCGTACTCGACGGGGTTACCCTCATCATCGGTGCGCTGGTACCACGCGGTGAACTCCTCATCCGAGGTGTCCATGGCCTCGCCGGTGGCGTACTCATCGGGCGGGGTCACCGGTTCGACACTGAGGACCCAGTGGTCCCCGTACTCCTCCACTCCGCGCTCGACGGCCTTCTCGAGCGCCCAGTTCTCATACGTGTAGCGGATCACCTGCGGGTCGTTGCGCAACTCCCGCACCAAGGCCACTGCCATAGCGATGATGATGAGGGAGAACGGTAAGGCCGTCACGGTGACCAGGTTCTGCAGTCCGGTGAGGGCGTCCTCGTCACCGACCAGCAGGATGACCACGGCGATACCGGCCATGCACATCGCCCAGAAGACCGTGATGGGCCGCTTGGGTTCGGGGTTTCCTTTCTGCGACATCTGCGAGTTGACCAGCGAGGCGGAGTCGGCGGTGGTGATGAAGAAGACCGCCAGGATCACGATCACCAGCGGGGCCAGGACCGCGCCGCCCGGCAGTTGGTCGATGACGACGTAGAAGATCTCCTCCGGTGCCGGCAGTGACTGCGCTGTACCGTCGGGTGCGACCTCCCCGTGCTCGCGTTGCAGCCAGATCGAGGTGCCGCCCAGGAGGGTGAACGCCCCGACGATGATGGACGAGGGAATGAGCAGGACCCCGAGGACGAATTGGCGGATCGTTCGTCCGCGGCTGATCTTGGCGACGAAAACCCCCACGAACGGGGCCCAGCTCACCCACCAGGCCCAGTAGAAGGTGGTCCACGCGGTGAGGAACTCCTGGGTCGGCTCCCCGTCGGACATGGTGGCTCCGAGCATCTCGGGCATCGAGCCGAAGTACTCCACGACGACGCCCGGGATGACGTTGAGGAGGAACGCCGTCGGGCCGACCACGAAGAAGAACACCGCGAGCCCGACCGACAGGACCAGGTTGACGTTGGACAGCCGGCGAATGCCCCGCTAGATGCCAGAGACCGCCGAGACGATCGTCCCGGCGGTCAGGGTCACGATGATGACGATCGCGATGGTGTTCCCGGTTGTGCCGATACCACTGACGATCTCCACTCCCCGAGCGATCTGCAGCGCACCGATCCCAGGCTCGCAGCCGTTCCGAACAGAGTGGCGAAGATGGCCAGGCCGTCGATGATCCGAGCGCCGGCACCGCTTGCTCTACCGTTCCACAAGGGCGTCAGCACCGAGCTCATCAACGGCACCCGACCGCGGCGGTAGGAGACGTAGGCGACGCAGAGTCCCACGATCGCGTAGATCGCCCATGCGTTGATTCCCCAGTGCAATGCGGCTTGAGCCATCGCACCCCGGACGGCCTCTGCGGTGGCGGGCTCGTAGAGTCCGGGGAGGGTCGCTCCTGCCGTTCGAGGGCGAACGTCCGGACTACCCGGACGCCTGAGGAATTTCGCCCTCAACCTAGCGAATAGGTGCCCCGAAAGCGCGTCCAGACACGAACAGACGCCGGCAGGGCTCGTCCATTCACCTCCCGCGTCGGACTCCGCTGCCGCCAGACCAGCCTGAACCACGACCAGGCCTCCGGTGCGCCGCCCGGCCTCCGGAGCGCCGGCCCCCGGTCCGCCGGCCCCCCGTTGGTCTGCTGTCCCGGCAGCCATTGCTGTGCCATGTCATATGCCGCAGCGGTTAGGCTGTCCCGGACATCGAAGTTCATACGGAGAGGACCGTCGTGACCGACACTCGCATCTGGCTCGAGGACGTCGCAGGCAGTGAGGCCCTGGACTGGGTTCGCGCCCGCAACGCGGAGAAGGCCGCGGACCTGGCCGCCACCCCGGAATTCGCCCGCGCCAAGGACCGCATCACCGCGATCCTGGACTCCGACGACAAGATCCCCGAGGTCTCCAAGATCGGTGCGCACTACTACAACTTCTGGAAGGACGCCCAGCACGAGCGCGGCATCTGGCGACGTACCACTCTGGAGTCCTACCGCACCGAGAACCCGGACTGGGAGACGGTCCTGGATGTGGACGCCCTCAACGAGGCCGAGCAAGAGAACTGGGTCTGGCACGGGGTCAGCGTGCTGCCGGGCGCCGACCAGGAGTACCGGCTCGCGATGATCCACCTGTCCCGTGGTGGCGCCGACGCCGACGTCTCCCGGGAGTTCGACCTGCACACCCGCCGGTTCGTCGAGGGCGGCTTCTATCGCCCCGAGGCCAAGGGCGGCACCTCCTGGATCGATGAGGACACCCTGTTCGTCCACACCGACACCGGTGCGGGCAGCATGACCTCCTCCGGCTACCCGCGGATCACCCGCCGTTGGCGCCGCGGCACCCCGCTCGAACAGGCTGAGGCCGTCTTCGAGGGTGAGCACGACGACATGTCGGTCGCCGCGATGCACGATTCCACTCCGGGTTTCGAGCGCGACTTCGTGGTGCGGGCGCTGGCCTTCTACAACGCCGAGATCCACCTGCTGGACGGAACGGAACTACGCCGGATCGAGGTGCCCAGCTCCGCAGAGATCATGGTGCACCGCGAGTGGCTGGCGATCGAGTTGCGGAAGGACTGGACCCCGGCCGGGACCACCTACTCCGGCGGCTCCCTGCTGGTAACCGACTTCGATGACTTCATGGCCGGCTCTCGTGAGTTCCAGGTGCTCTACTCCCCCACTCCGTCCACCTCGTTGATCGGTGCCACCTGGACCCGACACCACCTGGTACTGAACATCCTGGATGACGTCAAGCACCGGCTCGAGGTGCACACCCCGGGACCGGATGGCACCTTCACCTCCGAACCCTTCACCGGTGCCGAGGACGGCGCTGTCGGCACGGTCCGCGTCGGCGCGGTCGATCCCAAACGCAGCGACGACCTGTGGCTGGTCACCACCGACTTTCTCAGCCCGACCACGCTCTGGCTCGCCCGGGCGGACGGAGAGCCGGAGAAGCTCAAGTCGATGCCGGCGTTCTTCGACGCCGCCGGCCTGGTCGCCGAGCAGTACTTCACCACCTCCGACGACGGAACCCGGGTGCCGTACTTCCTGGTGCGCCGCGAGGACCTCACCTTCGACGGCACCGCGCCGACCCTGATGTACGGCTACGGCGGCTACGAGATCCCGATGCTGCCGAACTACAACGCCGCCCTGGGCGCCGCCTGGTTGGAGGAGGGCGGGGTGTATGTCCTGACCAACATTCGCGGCGGCGGAGAGTACGGCCCGGCCTGGCACCAGGCGGCGATGCGGGAGAACCGACACCTGGCCTACCAGGACATGGCCGCTATCGCCCGGGACGTGGTCGAGCGCGGTGTCACCTCGCACGACCGGATCGGCGTGCAGGGCGGATCCAACGGTGGTCTGCTCACCGGGAACATGCTGGTGCACTACCCCGAGCTCTTCGGTGCGATCGTCATCCAGGTGCCGCTGCTGGACATGGAGCGCTACCACCTGCTGCTTGCCGGTGCGTCCTGGATCGCGGAGTTCGGCGACCCGGACGTCCCCGGCGACCGGGAGTTCCTGCGCACGTTCTCCCCGTACCACCTGTTCGAGCCCGATGCGGAGTACCCGCCGGTGCTGTTCACCACCTCCACCCGCGATGACCGGGTGCACCCCGGGCACGCCCGCAAGATGGCGGACCTGATGATCGAGGCGGGCAAGGACGTGACCTACTACGAGAACATCGAAGGTGGTCACGGCGGGGCGGCCACGAACGCCCAGGCCGCCCACATGCAAGCGCTGGTCTACCGATTCCTGGCCGAGCGCCTCGACCGGAACTGAGTCCGGCCGCCGGCCGAGGGTCTGCGAGCGGGTCGAGTCCGGTCGCCGGTCCGAGCGGTCCGAGCGGTCCGGACGGTCCGGACGGTCCGGGCGGCTCAGCGCCGCCCGGTGCCGGCGGCCGGCCCGCTCGGCGGACCACTACGCGCCGTTGACCTCGTCGCGCCACGCGATCCACCGGTCGAAGCCGGTCATGTCGTAGTCCGGGCCGGAGGTGCCCAGGGTGAACAGGCGCACGCCCTGGGCGCGCAGCGCTTCCCCTGACTCAGCCGGTTCGGGCAGCGTGTTCCCGTCCCGGCCGCGGGGGCCGGCGCCCGCAGAGACCTCGATCTCACCCACGTCCCGGCCCACGGCGTCGCAGTGCGCCCGCAGCACCGAGAGCTTGTGGTCCAGTTCCGCACCCGTGGCGAAGGAGTGCCAGATGTCGGCGTGCTCGGCCACCATGCGCAGCGTCTTCTTCTCCCCGGCGCCACCGATCAGCAGCGGCATCGGCCCGGCAGGGGCGGGATTGAGCACGTCCAGCCGGTGCCGGATCCGGGGTAGCGCCTCGCCCAGTGCATCCAAGCGGGTGCCGGGGGTGCCGAACTCGTACCCGTAGGCCTCGTAGTCCTTCGCGAACCAACCGGCACCCAGACCCAGGATCAACCGACCACCGCTGATGTGGTCGACCGTGCGGGCCATGTCCGCAAGCAGGTCCGGGTTCCGGTAGGAGTTGCACGCGACCAGGGCACCCAGCTGGATGCTGGAGGTCTGCTCCGCCCACGCACCGAGCATGGTCCAGCACTCGAAGTGCTTGCCATCGGGGTCACCGTTGAGGGGGAAGAAGTGGTCCCAGTTGAACGCGACGTCGACTCCAATGTCCTCGGCGCGGCGTACCGCGTCGCGGATCGCGGCGTAGTCGGCGTGCTGGGGCTGGATCTGCACGGCGATGCGCACCGGACGCTGCTGTGCCGTCGTCGGGCTCTGTGCGGGCGTCGGGTTCTGGGCGGTGCCAGGGCTCTGTTCGGTCATGAAAAGCATTGTGGCAGTCAGGCCGACCGGCCTATTCTGCATCCATGCGGTCGAAAACCAGGGCGAACGGGCGACAACGGTCCTTCATCGAGCAGGCACGCCGGGCCCAGATCGTCAGGGCCGCGATCGAAACCGTGGCCGAGACCGGGTACTCCGGGGCCTCGCTGTCCCGGATCGCGCGGCGCGCCGGCATCAGCAAGAGCGTGATCTCCTATCACTTCGCCGGCAAGGACGACCTGCTCACCCAGGTGGTGACCGACTTCTTCGCTGACACCGAGGCTCACATGCGCGCCGAGCTCGCGGCGGCGAGGACTGCCACCGACCTGATCCGCACCTGGGTCAGCGCTCAGATCGACTACTTCGCCCGGCATCGCGCTCAGTTCCTGGCCATGACCGAGATCGTGATGAACCATCGCGACGCCGCGGGCGCGCGGCCGTTCCTGGAGGTGATCGCCGGGGAGGTCGAGGCGATCAGCCGCATCCTCACCGACGGTCAGCGGGCCGGGGAGTTCCGCGACTTCGTCGTCACCGACGTCGCCGTCATCATCATCCGCGCCACCGAGGGTGTGCTCGGGGCCTGGATGGCCGACGAGCACACCGACCTCGATGCCCAGACCGCAGCCCTGATCGACTTCATCGACCACGCCATCCGGAACCAGCCACCGCCGAACCCACCACCTCACCACGCCACCCAGGGGGCCTGACATGACCGGTACACCGGACCCGAACGAGCCGGACGCCAATACCAACGCCGCCGCCAGTACTCCTGGCACCACCGGCGACGACCCCGACGAACGCCCGGTCCCGCGCCAGTTGCGCCCACCGCAGCACCGGCTTGAACGCTCGGTCACCACGTTGTGGATCCTGCAGGCGCTGGTCTTCCCCGGCCTGCTGCTGGCCGGTTCGATCGTGGCTTACGTGCTGTGGGAAGCGGCCCGGCCGTGGCTGATCGCCGCGATCATCATCTCCGCACTGGGGACGTTGGTGAGCGTCGCCGTGGAGCCCTGGTGGCGCTTCGCGGTGCACCGCTGGGAGGTCACCGACGAAGCCGTCTACGCCCGCAGCGGGTGGGTCGTGAAGGAGTGGCGGGTCGCGCCGATCTCCCGCATCCAGACCGTGGACTCCGTCCGTGGACCCTTCGAGCAGCTGCTGGGGCTGGCCACGGTGCGTGTCACCACCGCATCATCCTCGGGGGCCATCGAGATCAACGGCCTGGACGCCGACGTGGCGGCCGACGTCGCCGAGCGCCTGACCCTGATCACCGAGCGTACCCCGGGGGATGCCACGTGAGCGGCGAGGAGATCCGCGCGGACGACACGACGCGGGCCGACATCTCCGGCGACGTGGCCACCAGCACCGCGCCACTGGTGCAGACCGACGCACCCTGGCAGCGTCTGCACTCCCGGATGATCTGGGTGGACGCGCTGCAAACGGTCATCTCCCTGGCGCCGGGCATCGTGGCGATCACGGTGTTCGACGTCGAGGCCGACATGAGCAGCATGTGGCCGTTCGTGGCGATCGCGGTCTTCGGCGTCCTCGGGGCCATCAGCGACGCGCTGCGCTGGGTCTTCACCCGCTACCGGGTCAGCGAGGACTACGTCGAACGGCGCACCGGTGTGCTGGTGCGCCGGTACCGTTCGGTACGCCGGGACCGGATCCGATCGGTCGACGTCGAGGCCCGGCTGCGACACCGGCTGTCCGGGCTGCGCATCGTGCGGATCGGCGCCGGGCAGCAGAGCGCCGCCGGGGAGGCCGCCTTCGACCTGGACGCCGTGCTGGCAGCAGACGCCGAGCAACTACAGCGCATCCTGCTGCGGGACCGCCGTCGGCCCTCGAGCGGCACCGTCGCGGCGGGGCGGACCCCGCAGTCACCAGACGACGGCGACCACCAGGTGGAGGCCGAGTCCACAGACGCCGGCAGCCAGGGCAGCGACGATCCCATGCCAGAGCGGGCACCGCAGATCCTCAGCCGGCTGCAGCCGCGATGGGTGCTCTACAACCTGTTCAACATCTGGGCCCTGGTGCTGGCCGCCGGAGTGCTCTGGGGCGGTTTCTGGCTCGCGGCGACGTTCAACCTCGACGTACTCAGTTACGGCCGGAACCTGGTGGCATGGGACGATCTGGATTGGGCCGGCCGGACCGCGATCGCGGTGGGCGTGGTGGCGATGGTCGGTGTGCTGGGCATGGCGATCACGTTCTTCACCTCGCACTGGAGGTTCGAACTCTCCCGGGTGTTCGGTGCCGAGACCACCATGCTGCGCACCCGCCAAGGCCTGTTCCACACCAAGGAGGTGAACCGGGACGAGGGCCGGATCCGGGGCGTGGCGATCGCCGAACCGTTGCTGTGGCGCTGGCTCGGTGTCACCGATACCACCGTGATCACCACCGGGTTGGACGCATGGTCCTCCTCCGATCCGACCACGATTCTGCCGCGGGGTCCGCGCGCGGTGGCCTGCCGGGTCGGCGGCGAGGTGCTGCAGACCGACGTCAATCCGATCACCGCCCCGTTGCAGCCGCACCCGGGTGCGGCGTTGCGGCGCCGGTTGTGGTGGGCGCTGGCGACCGCGGCGATCGTGACCGGTGTGCTGTGGTGGCTGGCGCGGACCGACGTCATCGGATTCGGATGGATCTGGACAGGAGCGGTGCTGCTGCCCTTCGCCGTCGGCGCGGCGCTGGTCGCCTACCGCGCCCTCGGACACACGATCGCGGGCGCGTATGTGGTGATGCGTTCGGGGCTGCTCAGCCGGTACACCACCGCGCTGCAGCGCGATGCGGTGAGCACCGTCGCAGTGAGCGAATCGTTGTTGCAGCGCCGCCTCGGGCTGCGCTCCGTATCCGCGATGACCGCTGCGGGCGATGGTGCCTACGACGCACCGGACGTGCCGGCGGACTCGGCTGCGGAGTTGGCGAACCTCGCCTCCGACGGTCTGCTCGAACCGTTCCTGGTGCACCCGGGCCGGCCTGCGGACTGACGGGTCAGGGCCAGCGAAGACCGCTGGTCCAGGCTCCGTCCGCCGCGGTGTAGCGCAGCCGGACCTGGCCGCGGTCAGTGGTGGCCTGCCAGAACTCCACCCACTCCGGACGAATAGCGTAGGCGGCCCAGTGCGGGGCCACCAGGTCCGGGTCGGCCTCGACCTCGGCCAGTGATTGCGCATAGGCGTCCCAGTACTCCTGCCGCGAACCCAGAGGCTGGCTCTGCGCACCGGTGCGGCATGCGGCCCGCGAACCGGGTGGCCGCGCCAGGAAGTCCGCGGCACCGGCCTCGGCGAACAGTCGCCCCACCCCACCCTGTACCCGCACCTGACGGCCCACGGCGGGCCAGAAGAAGGTCAGTGCGGCGTAGGGGTTGGCCGCCATGTCCTGACCCTTGGGGCTGGTGCACTGGGTGGCGAAGACCCAGCCGCTCGCGTGCAGGTCCTTGAGGATCAGGGTGCGTCCGCTCACCCGGCCGTGCTCATCGGCAGTGGACAGCACCGCCGCGTGCGGGATCGCCACCCCGGCCCCGGCGGCCTCGCGCAGCCACGTGGTGAACAGGGTGACCGGGTCGGTTGGGGCGCTGCCGGGGTCGAACTCCGGCAGCGGGCCGGGAAACGTCGGCAGCGCCCGCAACCATTGGCGCATCAGAGACGTTGCAGCAGTTGCTCAGTGTTCTTGGCGGCCTGCACCGCCGCCACGATCGCCTCCAGCGAGACCCGGATCAGGATCAGATAGAGCAGCGCCAGCAGCCCACCCAGGATCATTGTGGCGAATCCGGCGCCGACGCTGGCCGAGAAACTCGCGATGACCGCGAACAGGTATCCGATCCCGAAGGCGACCAGGAGCAGGATGAACAGCACCTTCACCACGGATTCGGCGATGTAGCGCTTGAAGGTGAAGTCGAAGAGATTGGCGAAGAAGTTCCCGCTCTGCTGCTGCTCATAGCCCTGGACCCACCCAGGGGCGCCCGGGCCGCCAGGTGCGCCGGGACCTGCAGGACCTCCCGGGCCGGCGCCGTATCCGGCGGCCGGGGGCTGGTAGCTCTGCCCCGGAGGCGGGCCCTGGTAGCCACCACCCTGGGGCTGCTGTGCCCCCGGCTGCGGCGGGACTGACTGGTGACCGCCGGGCGGGGGCGGCGGCATGTTCGGGTTCTGCGGCTGGCTGGCGTTGCCGTAGTTGTCAGTCACAAGGACTCCTAGTTTCTTGGTGGTCGGCGGCGCGTGCCCAACTCGCAGGTCGCACACGCCTTGTCGTTCCGAAGCGTAGTAGAGCGACCGGCCGCCTGACTGCGGATCGCGATGGGCAGGGGTGCCCATCGACCGGTCCGCGACCCACGGCGAGGATGCCCGCCAAGGTGGAGTCGCCGAAGCAGGACCGGTACCCCGGGGCCGGGATGGCACCGGAAGGACGCCGCCGGCCATCTCAGCGCAGTGGTCGCCACAGCACCAACGCGCGCCGGGAATCCTCACCGGCGCGTTGGCGGGCACGCTGTCCCAGCGGAAGGGCGACGACGTCCCCGGTGGCGCTCGCGGTGAACACCCGGCGATGACCGGTGCTGACCCCGAGCAGGCGCTGGACCTCGGCGACCAGGCGCTCGTTCCGCTCGGTCAGTTCCAGGATGCGTTTGATCCCGGCCAGGTTGACGCCCTCGTCCTGGGAGAGTCGCTGGACCTCCCGGAGCATGTCGACGTCACGTTCGGAGTAGCGCCGCCCCCGACCTGGGGTGCGGCGGGGGACCACGATCCCCAGGCGGTCATACTGGCGCAGCGTCTGCGGGTGCATGCCCGCCAGTTCCGCGGCTGCGGAGATCGCCAGCCGTGGAGTGGTGTAGTGAGCGCCTGGCATCTCATGCCCTTGCCGCATCCGCCAGGCCGGCGCGCGGGTCGGTGTCATCGCTTGCGGCGACGAACGTGTCCAACGCCGACTTGGCCTGCTTGGACAGGTTCCTCGGGACGGCGACCTGCACCGTGACGATCAGGTCACCGGTGCCCCTCGCCGTCTTCACACCCTTGCCCTTGACCCGCAACCGGGCCCCGGACTGGGTGCCGGCCGGGACCTTCAGCCGCACGCTGTCCCCGGACAGGGTCGGCACCGAGATCGTGGCACCCTCCACCGCCTCCGGGAAGGTGATCGGCACGGTGATGGTGAGATTGTTCCCACTGATCCCGAACACCGGGTGCGGGTCCACGTGCACGGTGACCACGAGGTCGCCGGGTGCGCCCCCGCCGATACCGGGCTGGCCCCTTCCGGCCAGGCGGATCTTCTGCCCGTCCCGCACCCCGGCGGGGATGCGGACGTTCATCGAGCGTCCGCCCTCCATGGTCAGAGTGACCGTGGAGCCCTCCACCGCGGTCCGGAAGGGTAGGTGCGCGGACGTGGTGATGTCGCCACCTTTCTGGCCACCGAACCCGAAACCGGATCGCCCGCCGCCGGCCTGCGGCCCCGCACCACCACCGAACAGTCCCCCGAGCAGGTCGTCCAGGTCCGGACCACCGGCACCGCCGGCGCCCCCGGGTCCACCGCTGGAGTAGCGCACCCGTGGCCCTGCGCCCCCGCCACCGGCGAACATGCCGTTGAACAGGTCCTCGAAACCAGTGGCACCGGCGCCGCCGGGGCCGGAGGCGAACCGCGGGCCGCCCCCGGCCATGGCGCGTAGCGCGTCGTACTGCTTGCGCTGCTCGGTATCGGAGAGCACCGCGTAGGCCTCGCCGATCTCCTTGAACTTCCGCTCCGCGGCCGCGTCACCCGGGTTCTGGTCGGGGTGCCACTTGCGGGCCAGTTTGCGGTAGGCCTTCTTGACCGCAGCCGCATCGGCATCCTTGGACACTCCGAGGGTGCGGTAGAAGTCCTTCTCCAGCCAGTCCTGTCCGCTCATGGCACCTCACCTCCCTGGTTCATTGTCGCGTGCAATCTCATGCGCCGTTTGGTCTCGTGCGAGCGGTCGAGTTCACTGCGGCCCGGACACCGCCACCCGCGCCGGCCGGACCACCCGATCGCCCACGCGGTACCCGGGCTGCAACACGGTGGCGATCGTATTCTCGGTCGCCTCCTCGCTGTGCTCGTGCATCAAGGCCTCGTGCACCTCCGGATCGAACGGCTCACCGACGGCACCGAAGCGTGCCACTCCGTACTTGCCGGCGAGACTGGACTCCAGCTTCTCGGCGATCGCACCGAACGGGCCGGACAGTTCCTCGTGCTCACGTGCCGCGGCGATGTCGTCCAGCACCGGGATCAGGGTCTCGACCACATCGGCCACGCCCAGGCTCTGTGCCGATTCCACCTCCGCACGGGAGCGACGCACGTAGTTGTTGAACCGCTGGTCCAGGTTGTACAGGTCCGCCTTCGCGCGTTGCAGCTGGTCGAACAGATCCGCCGCCTCCGCCTTGGCTTCGGCCACCGGGTCGGGCTCGGCTGGGGACTCGTCGTCGGACGCTTCCGGGGTGCCCCCGGCCGGGGCGCCGTCTGGGGAGACGGCGCCCGGCTCGGTGGCTTCCGGCATCTCCTCGCGGCGCTGACCGGTCTCGGGGTCGATGCGCCGCTTGTCGCGAATCACCGGCTTACCCTCGAACTCGGACTCGCTCACTTGGATTCCTCGTCCTCGTCCACGATCTCGGCGTCGACGATGTCCTCATCCTCGCCGGCGCCCGCGTCCGGAGCCTGGCCCTCCGTGGGGCCCGTGTCGCCACCGGCCCCGCCGGCCGCACCCGACTCCGACTGCTGCTGGGCGTAGAGGGCCTCACCGATCTTCTGGCTGGCGGTGGACAGTTCGGTCTGGGCGGTCTTGATCGCCTCGATGTCCTCGCCCTCCAGGGCCTTCTTCAGTTCCTCGACCTTGCCCTTGACCTCGCTGGAAACGTCCTCGGGGAGCTTCTCGGCGTTGTCGGTGAGCAGCCGCTCGGTGGAGTAGGCCAGTTGCTCGGCACTGTTGCGGGTGTCGGCCTCCTCACGGCGCTTGGCGTCCTCGGCCGCGTGGGCCTCGGCCTCCTTGACCATCCGGTCGATCTCCTCCTCCGGCAGCGCCGAGCCACCGGTGATGGTCATCGACTGCTCGGTGCCGGTACCCCGGTCCTTGGCCGAGACATGCACGATGCCGTTGGCGTCGATGTCGAAGGTGACCTCGATCTGCGGCATACCCCGGGGAGCCGGGGCGATACCGGTCAGTTCAAAGGTGCCCAGCGGCTTGTTGTCGCTGGTGAACTCACGCTCACCCTGGAACACCTGGATCGCCACCGAGGGCTGGTTGTCCTCGGCGGTGGAGAACACCTCGCTGCGCTTGGTCGGGATCGCGGTGTTGCGCTCGATCAACTTGGTCATCACCCCGCCCTTGGTCTCGATGCCCAGGGACAGTGGGGTGACGTCGATCAGCAGCACGTCGGTACGGTCCCCCTTGATGACGCCGGCCTGCAGGGCGGCGCCCACAGCCACGACCTCATCGGGGTTCACGCCCTTGTTGGGCTCGCGGCCACCGGTGAGTTGCTTGACCACCTCGGTCACGGCCGGCATCCGGGTGGAACCACCCACGAGCACCACGTGGTCGATCTCGGAGAGGTCGATCCCGGCATCCTTGATGACGTTGTGGAAGGGGGTCTTGGTCCGGTCGAGCAGGTCGGAGGTCATGTCCTCGAACTGCGCGCGGGTCAGGCGCTCGTCCAGGTGGATCGGGCCGTTCTCGCTCATCGACAGGTACTGCAGCGAGATGTTCGTCGAGGTGGCGCTGGACAGTTCCTTCTTGGCCTGTTCGGCGGCCTCACGCAGACGCTGCAGGGCGATCTTGTCCTTGGACAGGTCCACCCCGGAGGAACTCTTGACCTGGTTCACCAACCAGTCGACGATCCGCTGGTCCCAGTCGTCACCGCCGAGTCGGTTGTCGCCGTTGGTGGCGCGCACCTGGATGGTGGAGAAGTCGTCCTCGTCCTTGCCGACTTCCAGCAGGGAGACGTCGAAGGTTCCGCCACCGAGGTCGAAGACGAGGATGAGCTCGTCCTCCTTGCCCTTCTCCAGCCCGTAGGCCAGGGCGGCGGCGGTGGGCTCGTTGACGATCCGCAGCACGTTCAGGCCTGCGACCTGTCCGGCGTCCTTGGTCGCCTGCCGCTCGGCGTCGTTGAAGTAGGCGGGCACGGTGATGACCGCGTCGGTGACCGGCTCACCCAGGTAGGACTCGGCGTCCTTCTTCAACTTGCCCAGCACCCGCGCGGAGATCTCCTGCGCGGTGTAGGTCTTGTCGTCGATGTCGATCGACCAGTCGGTGCCCATGCTGCGCTTGACCGAGGTGACCGTGCGGTCGACGTTGGTGACGGCTTGGCGCTTGGCGATCTCGCCGACCAGCACCTCACCGGTCTTGGAGAACGCGACCACCGAGGGGGTGGTCCGGGCGCCCTCTGCGTTGGCGATGACGGTGGGTTCGCCACCCTCGAGAACCGACACCACCGAGTTCGTGGTGCCCAGGTCGATACCGACCGCTCGTGCCATGGTGATTGCTCCTTCCCGGCCTGTGGGCCGGCGATTGATTCGGGGATGTTCGTGGCGCTGGTGAGCCTCGAAAGGTTCACGGTTGAGTCGTGCGCACTCAAGATTCACCTGCCCGGATTCCGTTGTCAAACCCAGATCGAAGAACTTGAGTCTATTAGGCTCAACTATGCGCGCGGACGGTCTATTCCCAGGTTTCGCGGTACCGCGCCACCACGGCCCTAGCCTTGCCCTGTGCAGCCACTACACACTCACCGATACGGCCGCAGCGGGGCCAGGCCCGTGGTGCTCCTACATGGAGTCACCGACGCCGGCACCGCGTGGCCGGACCTGGTCTCACACTGGCAGGAGCGGTGGGACATCCACTCTCCGGACCTACGCGGCCACGGCCGCTCCCCTCGGTTTGCCGAGGATCAGCTCGACGCCGCCCCGGACGTCATGCTCGACGACGTGCTGGCTGTGCTCGAGCACATCGGTGAACCGGTGGCACTCATCGGGCACTCGCTCGGGGGGTTTCTCGCACTGCGTGCCGCGCTGGCACGCCCCCGGTACATCGCCGCCCTCGTCCTGGAGGACCCGGCCAGGCCGAGCGGCTCAACTCCCGATCCGCAGTTCGTGGCAGCGAACGAGGCGCTGCTGGACAGCATGGTCGATCCGGGGACCCAGATCGAACGGATGCTGCGCGAGACCCCCTGGACGCGGACCGAGGTGGAAGCCTGGGCCGCCTGCAAACCGCTCGTGGATCGCCGGTACATCGCTCGTGGCCTGTTCCTGGGTGAAGCGCTCTGGGAGGAGCGTTTCGAGGCGCTGAGCGTCCCCACCCTGCTCATCCTCCCGCCGGAGGCGCCGATGGCTCCGCGTCCGGTGCGCAACGACTCGGTCCGCACGGTCGTGATCCCCGAGTCCGGTCACTGCGTCCGACGGGACCAGCCCGGCCGTTACCACGAGGCCGTCGACGCGTTCCTCGCCGACCACCTGGACGCGTGATCAGTCGGGATTTGCGGGGCCGCCGCGCATAGGTGCACCGCGCAGCACACGCCGCTCGTTGTCGCGCAGGCGTGGCTCATAGTGGGAGAAGAAGACCTTGCCCACCAGGTCCCGCCTGCTGCGCACGCCGGTCTTGGCGAAGATGTTCCCCAGATGGTTCTGGACCGTCAGCCGGGAGATGAACAACGCCGTGGCGATCTCGCTGGTGGAGGATCCGGTGAGCACGAGTTCCACGACCTCACGCTCCCGGGCCGTCAGGCCGTAGGCCGACATCAGCAGCGGGTATATCCGTGCAGGGTGGGCCGGTTCGATGATCACCGCGACCCTGCGTCCGCCCTCACCGCTGAGCGGGGCGCCATGGAGCAGGATCCAGGTGCCATCCGGTGCCAGCACCCGGGAGAAGGCGACCGTGGCGGGCTCGTGCCGGCTGAGGCTCTGCAGACCCTGCGCAGCCACCGCGACGACCGAGGGTGGGAGCCCCTCGGCGGTGGTCTGCGCGTCGCGGAGACGGTCCAGCCAGTGGGCGGCGCCCGGAGTGGCCGATCGCACGCTCCAGGTGTCGTCGATCACCACCAGCCCGGGACCGTCGGCAGCCTCGGGGTCCTTCGCTTCTCCGATCGTCATGGCTCGTCGCACTCCGGCCGCCAGGTGTGGTCCTATTACCTGGAGGAACCTCTTGTCCTGCTCGTCGAACATCGGCGCACCCGGCTTCCGGTACAGGCCGAGCGCACCCCAGGTCTCGCCCTCCCTCGTGCGGAGCCGGGCGAGCATCTCCTGGTCCCCGCCCATCGTCATGTTGAACCGCCACCGCGCACTTGCGCTCGGGTCACCCCCCGTCGCCTCGTGGAGGGTGGAGACGCCGCTGGGCGACAGGGCGATGTCGATGAGCCTGTTGACGTCGTCGCCGTAGTACTCCTGCGCGAGCGCCTCGGCGGGGAAGGCGTCCAGCCCTTCGTGGAAGTGGCTGGTGACTAGCAGCGATGCGGGGTCGAGGGTGAAGTAGCACGGGGTCCAGTAGTGCGGGATCACAGGTGCGAGGACCTCGGTGCAGGATCTCCAGAACGAGACCAGGTCCATCGGTGTCGCGGCGAGAGCGGCGACCTTCTCGATCGCCCGCTCCGTCCGGTCGACGCTCACCGCCCCAGTCTAGGCCCGAGGTGCACTTCAGGAGAATGGCAGATTTCTGGCATACCCTCGGCGCCGCCCCCTCCCTACCGTGGCCCCACCGGAAAGGAGCAGGCCATGAGGATGACGGTATTCGGGGCTAGTGGTTTGGCCGGCAGCGCACTGGTGGAGTTGGCCGTCCGTGAAGGACACACCGTGCGAAGTTTCGTTCGGCCCTCGACCGCGGCACCACCGGCCCTTGCACGGTGCGAGGTCGTTCGTGGTGATGCGCTCGACCCGGACGCCGTGGCATGCGCGATCGCCGGGGCGGATGTCGTCGTGTCGACCTTGGGCGGCTTCCGGGGACCGGCCAGCATGGCGGTCGGAACCGCCAACATCGTGGCCGCGATGCAGCGGGACGGACCGGCCCGCCTGGTGGTCCTCCAGGGTTTCCACATCGACTTTCCCGGCGACCCAAACAACGCGGGCCGCAGCGTCATGCGGGCACTGCTCGCCCTGCGGTGTCGTCCGCTCCTGGGCCACAGCGCGGCGCTGGGTGACCTGCTCCGGGGAACCGACGATCTCGCATGGACACTGGTCCGGGTGCCGCGCATCGTCAAGGGACCCGCCTCGGGCCGGGGGCAGACCGGCCGGTTCGCCCTGGGGCCCACCAGTTCGGTGCGACTCGGAGACGTTGCGGCCACCCTCCTCGAACTCACGGACAACTCGGCGCATGTGCACGCCGCCCCCATGCTCATCACGACCCGTCGCTTCCGTCCGCAGTCACCGACCCGCTCGGCGCGCGGACCACATGCCGATGCGACCGGCGAGGTGCCGACCGCCTGAGTGAACAGGAACGAGACCATGCCCGAAGGTGACGACGTCTATGTCACGATCGCCAGTGCCATCCCCTACGTGAACTATGTGGTCACGGCCTACAAGATCGTCGAGGGGATCTACAACTTCGGCCGGGAGAGCGACACGGACGAGGCGATCCGCCTGCTCGACGAACGGGTCGGACTGCTCGAGCGGGACGTCGCCGCTCTCGACGACAGGCTCAGCGATCTGGAGGTCCGGGTCGCTCAGGGCGAGAACCGGGCCCGGATCAGGACGATCCGGGAGCACCACCTGTCCTTCGCCGGGTGGGCACGCGACCTCCGCGGCCATCCCGAGCAAACGGGGAGCATTGCCGGCAAATCCCTCGACCGGCTCCGGGCGATGTATGGCGACGAGGATCTCTGGCTCTGGAGCGACATCCAACGGAAACCGGAGGACGCCCCCGACACCTGGCGACCGGCGGAGCCGGAGTTCAAGGGCGTCCCGCTCCCGACGTTCGCCGTCGGCGCGATGCTTTGGGCTCTGTCGACCCATGTCCGCCTCGCCGCGGGAGAACCGGCGGCTTCGGCACGAGCGGGCGCCGATGAGGTCCTCGGGTGGGTCGCCACCCGCCGGGATTGGATCCCCCACCAGACCCCTGCCCGGTCACTCGCCGAACGGTTCCGCACCGCGATCAACGTCGAGGTGGTGGTCAGCACGAAGTACGTCACCGCCTCGGGCCACTGCGAGTACGCCTTCGTCGCCGTCAATCGAATCGATCGAACCCGAAGGGGCATCCGCAACGTGCGTCTTTACGTCGGGCCCGCCACGAACACGATGTGCACGGTGGACCCGCGGATCGCCGACCAGGACGAGGCGCTACTGGAGGACGGCTTCGCACAACTGAAGACCCAGCGCGTGATCGAGGAGGCAGCGACCCGCCTCCGGGACCGCGGCACGCTCGCAGATCCCTACGTCGGACGGTTCCCGGACTGGACGGCACACCGGCTCGTGCTCTACGGAATCGAGCCCAGCGGGGTTCTGCGCCGCTACCAGTTCGACACCACCACAGCGCTGGACGAGGCACCGGTCGTGACGCCGGTGGGAGAGGTGGTCGGCACCGGGTGGCAGCACTTCACGGATGTACTCGGCACGCACACCAACGTGGTCTACGCCTTCTCCGGCGACGGGGCGATCGACTGGTACCGGCACGACGACCTCGACCGCGGGCCAGCGGGCTGGACCGGGCCGCGCCGGCTACTGGAGCCCTGCGGGAGCACCCTCTTCCAGCACCATTCAACCGCCAACGCCGGCGGGGGGCGGTTCTTCATCACCACCACCTACGTCGATGACGTGCGGATCAAGCGCTCGCTGGAACTGCTCGTCCACACCGACCCGGCCAACGGCACGAAAGGCCTGCGCACCGACCGGATCGTCCGCAACTGGCGCCGCTACCCCACCACCTTCGGTGGAGGCAGTGGGGTGCTGTACGGCATCGACGACGACGGCGACCTCTACTGGCACCGCCACCAGACCGGGGCGCAGCAGGGCAGGCAATGGGAGGGCCCGGTCAAGATCGGGCATGGCTGGAACGTGTTCACGCGCGTCTTCGCCTTCGGCCACGGCTTCATCGCGGGCCTCTATCCGTCCGGTGAGATGTTGCTCTACCACT
The DNA here is from genome assembly GCF_049724975.1 of Pseudactinotalea sp. Z1732. Classification (NCBI taxonomy): domain Bacteria; kingdom Bacillati; phylum Actinomycetota; class Actinomycetes; order Micrococcales; family Cellulomonadaceae; genus Pseudactinotalea; species Pseudactinotalea sp. Z1732. The sequence continues at coordinate 370,698 of NZ_JBMPQC010000001.1, forward strand.
TCCGGCAGTGGCAGCACGGTCCCCGCGGAAGTCGCCCGCTCTGGAACGGCCCCATCACTGTTCCGGGCACCCACTGGCGTGGTTTCAAGACGATGGTGCCGATGGCCGGCGACGCGCCGCCGGCGGTGCAGTGAGCAGTGCGTCGAGTGCATGACACTCACCCGGCGCGGCGCAATGCCTCCTCGGCGAAGTCGACCAGCGATACCTGGTCGATCAACAGGGTCCGTGCGGACCCAACGCTGCCGGGCTGAACATCGTAGGCGCGGCAGAAGTCGGCCAGGATGGCCTCGAACGCCTCGTCGTCGTAGTCCCAGTCCTCGAAGGTGACCCACTCGCGCCTGCCGTCGCGGTTGACCGGCGCGCCCTGGCGAGTCACCGGCGAGGTGCCGGCGCGGGCCTCGGCCAGATGAAGACTGGTGCAGTTGGTGGTGCCGAGCAGCAGCGTCCGGCCACCCAGTTCGTAGACCCGCGCCAGCGGTGAGTTCTCGCCGAGGGACCAGGCAAGTTGATGCCCCGCGGTCACCCTCTCGGCCTGCGCGCCCCACGCGGCGAAGGAGACGTGCGGGTGGTTGCTGCGGTGCACCCCGGGCCAGGTTCGTAACGTCTCGGCGATGAGGCCCATGTGCTCACTGGGCGTACGGCGCCGGTCGAATGCCGGCATCTCGCCGCGGATCACCGGCCACCAATGCTCCGGTACCGCGGGTGCTGCCCAGCCTGCGGGGTCGGTCAGGCCGGAGGTATGCGTGGGCACCACCAGCGTGCCGGCATCGGTGAGCACGTCCTGCAGCGCCTGCAGCACGGCGAACGTGCCACCGGCCACCCAGCCGATCGAGCGCAGACTGCTGTGCACCAGCACGACATCACCGGGGCGAAGTCCCAGACCGCGCAGATCCGCGGCCAGGTCTGCTCTGGTCACCGGCCGACCATTCGGGTCGATCAGGTTCCTGACGTCGTTCACCGGCCTCATCCTGCCGGATCGGGCGAGGGACGCCCAGGGAAAATCGACGTGTCGGGCGGGCCGAGATCGCTCGCGTCGGCGCACTGTCGGCCTATTTCGTTGGCGTCCAGAACAAATCCGCTAGGATTACTCTCGTGCCCTGCTCCCGACGGTGAAGAGCGACCCCATGACTGACCCCCGAACTCTGCCGGACTTCGACAGCAGCCGCGCCCGCCACGCCCTGGTGGTCCGCGGCGGTTGGGACGGACACCAGCCCATCGAGGCCACCGAGGAATTCATCCCGTTCCTGCGCGAGCACGGCTTCGAGGTGCAGGTTCACGAGTCGCCCGAGCCTTATGCCGACGCCGACCTGATGGCCGGCATCGATCTGATCATGCAGTGCAACACGATGAACACCATCACCGATGGGCAGTTCACCGGCCTGCGCGCCGCGATCGAGGCCGGCACCGGCTTCGGCGGCTGGCACGGCGGCATCGCCGACTCCTACCGGAACAACTCCGACTACCTGCACCTGGTGGGCGGGCAGTTCGCTACCCACCCGGGCAAGGCCCCGGAGGAACGCCGCGGTCACATGGACGACAACTACGTCCCGCACACCATCGAGATCACCGGCGCCGGCCGAAACCACCCCATCACCGCCGGCATCTCCGACTTCGACCTGGTCACCGAGCAGTACTGGGTCCTGGCCGATGACTACAACGACGTGCTGGCCACCACCACCCAGAAGGTACGCCCCTGGGACCCCTGGCACCGGGAGGTCACCTCACCCGCGGTGTGGACCAGGCTGTGGGGTGCCGGGCGCATCTTCGTGTGCACCCCCGGTCACCGCGTGGACATCCTGCGGGACGACAACGTGGGCACCATCGTGCGCAGAGGGCTGTTGTGGGCCAGCCGCTGAACGTCGGGATCATCGGCTGCGGCAACATCTCCCGCCAGTACCTGGACAACCTGCGCCGGCTGGGCAACCTGAACCTGACCGCCGTCAGCGACGTCCACGAGCCCGCCGCCCGCGCGGTGGCCGACGCCGAAGGAGTTCCCGCGCTGCAGGTGACCGACCTGCTGCAGGCGGACACCGTCGATGTGGTGCTGAACCTGACCACGCCCACCGCGCACGCCCCGCTCGCGCTGGCCGCCTTCGAGGCGGGTAAGCACGTCTACCTGGAGAAGCCCTTCGCCACCACACCCACCGAGGCGGAGGAACTCATGAGCGCGACCACCGACACCGGCCTGCGCCTGGGCAGCGCTCCGGACACCGTGCTGGGCACCGGCATCCAGACCGCCCGGGCACTGGTCGATGAGGGCCGGATCGGAGCGCCGGTCGGCGCCACGGCGTTCATGCTGGCCCCCGGGCACGAGTTCTGGCACCCCAACCCCGCCTACTACTACGCCGCGGGCGGTGGCCCGCTGCTGGACATGGGCGTGTACTACCTGACCGCCCTGGTCACCATGCTCGGCCCGGTGCGCACCGTCGCGGCGATGGCCGGTCGCGCCCGTACCGAGCGGATCGTTCCCGAGGGCGCACCGCGCGCCGGTGAGGTACTTCCGGTGAGCGTGGACACCTTCACCTCGGCGCTGTTGCAGCACGCCGGTGGCGCCATCTCCACCCTGGTGGTCAGTTTCGACGTGGTCGCCACCGAGGTACCCCGGATCGAGGTCTACGGGGCCGAGGGCAGCATCGCCGTGCCCGACCCGAACCAGTTCGACGGCGACGTGCGGCTGGGCCGGGTCGGCTCGGAGTTCACCCCGGTGGCTCCCCTGGCCGGTTACCGGGACGCCGGGCGGGGTTACGGCCTCGCTGACATGGCCCGGGCGGTCGACGACGGCGGACCGCACCGGCAGAGCGCCGAACTCGGCTTCCACGTCCACGAGGTGATGGACCGGATCGCCCAAGCAGCCGAGCAGCAGGCGGTGTTGACGGTGCACAGCACCTGCGAGCGCCCGGCACCGGTCCCGCTCAGCGATGACCCAGCCCTGAACTGAGAACCCCGACGAAAGGAAACCGGCGATGACCGCGACGGTGCGGGTGGCAATGATCGGGCACGCCTTCATGGGTGCCGCCCACTCCCAGGCCTGGCGGGCGGTGCACCGCTTCTTCGATCTCGACGTGCATCCCCAGATGGCGGTGCTGGTGGGCCGGGACCCGGCGCGAGCCGCGGAGGCGGCCGCCACCCTGGGATGGCAGGAGTCGGCCACCGACTGGCGCGAGGTGGTGCGCCGTGACGATGTGGACCTGGTGGACATCTGCACCCCCGGTGATACCCACGCCGAGATCGCCCTGGCCGCCCTCGAGGCGGGCAAGCACGTGCTGTGCGAGAAACCGCTGGCCAACACCCTGGCCGAGGCCACCCGGATGACCACCGCCGCCCGCTCGGCGGCAGGCAACGGGGTGCGCTCGATGGTTGGGTTCACCTACCGGCGGGTGCCCGCGGTGGCGCTGATGCGCAGGATGGTCGCCGACGGCGCGATCGGCACCATCCGCCACATCCGCGGCCAGTACCTGCAGGACTGGATCGTGGACCCCGACTTCCCGCTCGTGTGGCGTCTGCAGCAGGAGCGGGCCGGCTCCGGTGCGCTCGGTGACATCGGGGCGCACATCCTGGACCTCGCCCAGTTCGTCTCCGGCCAGCGCATCACCGGGGTGGCCGCGCAGACCGAGACCTTCGTTCGTCGTCGGCCGCTCGCGCACGGGGGCGGCGCCCTGGGCGCCGCGACGGCACAGGCGGACGCACCGATGGGAGAGGTGACCGTCGACGACGCCGCGGTGCTGCTCGCCCGCACCGACGGTGGGGCGCTCGGCACCTTCGAGGCCACCCGGTTCGCCACCGGGCGCAAGAACCGGATCATGCTGGAGATCAACGGCTCTGACGGCACCCTGGCGTTCAACTTCGAGAACATGAACGCCCTGGAGTACTACGACGCTTCCCGAGGGGATCTGTCCGGTTTCACCACCATTCCGGTGACCGAACCGACCCACCCCTACGTGGAGGCTTGGTGGCCGCCCGGGCACGGGCTGGGCTATGAGCACGCGTTCATCCACCAGGCCCGGGACTTCCTGGAGGCGATCGCCACCGGAACCGACCCGGAACCCTCATTCGCCGAGGGCACCGGGGTGCAGCACCTGCTGGAGGCGGTGCTGGCCAGCGCCGCGGACCACGCCCGCTGGACCGACGTGGGCATCTGAAGCACCGCGGCCCTGCTCTCAAATCGGTAACGGTCCCCCGCCGCCGCAACAGTGGTCGCGATGGTGACACAGAGCAGTCATCACACACCGACCACGTACAAGGGGATAGCCGATGAGACACGCGGGACTGATCGCCGCCGCAACCATGGTCGCGGGACTGGGCCTCGCCGGGTGCGGGAGCACCGGTACGGACTCGGGGGGCGCACCGGAGACGGTGGAAGCCACCCGGGAGTACCGCGAGCCCGCGATGGACGCCGACGCCGGCTACGACGAGGCCGGGGGCTACGCCGACGCCGCCGATGACGGCCACGTCCCCAGCCAGCCCTCCGGTGACATCTCCGTCCGGGAGGTCATCACCACCGCCGAGGTGAGCATCGTGGTGTCCGACCCCGCTGCGAGCGCCAACGAGGTGGTACGCCTGGCCGAGACCGCCGGCGGCCGGGTGGACCAGCGTTCGGTGCACGCGGCGGACAACGACGGTGACGACGACTACCCGGCCAGCGGGTGGTTGACGGTGCGTATTCCCGCCGCCGATCTGGATGACTTCCTCGACGACCTGGACGAAGTGGGCGAGATCCGCCAGATCAGCCAGAGTTCCGACGACGTCACCCAGGTCGCCCAGGACCTCGACGCCCGGATCGAGGCGCTGGAGACATCGACCGACCGGTTGCTGGACATCATGGCCGAGGCCGAGGACAGCGCGGACCTGATCGCGGCCGAGGAGGCCCTGAGCCGGCGGCAGGGCGAACTGGAGTCGCTGCGCTCACAGCGGGCGTACCTGTCCGACCAGGTCGCCATGTCCACCGTGCACGTGGACCTCACGGCAGAGCGGGCGCCGGCGATCGAGTCCGACGGCTTCACCGGTGGGCTACAGACCGGATGGCACGCCATGATCTCCTTCGTCTCGGCCCTGCTGGTCCTCGCCGGCGTGCTGGCGCCGTGGCTGGCGATCGTCGGGGTGCCCCTGCTGGCGCTCATCCTGGTGCTGCGCCGGCGCCGCCGGTCCCGGGTGGCCGGAGCGACGTCGGGGTCCACCCCGGGAACCGAGGCGACGGTAGCGGCTTCGGCCGCTCCGGACGGGACGTCGCAGACCCCTCAGAAGTAGCCGGTGACGGCGCCGGGTGCGGGGATCCGCTGTCAGCGAATCGTGGAATTGAGCCGACCCCGCTCAAGTTGAACTGGGTGGCACGTGTTCGTGCGTGAACTGTCAATCTTCTGGAGGAATACGATGAGCACTCTTTCCCTGTGGTCCCGCCGCAACCCCGCCGCCGAGTTCGACGCCCTGGTTCGCAACGCCTTCGGCACCCACGCCCTGGCCACGACCGGGTACACCCCGGCCGCCGAGGTGGTGCGCGAGGGTGAGGACGCCCTGGTGCGGTTGGAACTGCCCGGCGTGAACATCGACTCCGACGTGACCGTGGAGGTGACCGACGGACGGCTCGTGATCCGCGGTGAGCGCCACGCGACGAAGGAGTCGGCCGAGAACGCCACCGTTCGGGAGATCCGCTATGGCTCCTTCGAGCGCACCTTCCGGCTGCCGGGTTCGGTCGGTGCCGACCAGATCAGCGCCGACTACGACGCCGGGATCCTCACCGTGCGCGTGGCCGGTGCCTACGCCGGCGCCACACCGCGCCAGATCGCCATCAACACGGGTGCCCCGGCGCGGGCCGGGGGCGAGCAGGCCGAGTAAGCCGTGATCACCCGCACTTGAGGACCCCCGGACACACCAACCGGCCGGGCCGGCCCGCACGGGTCGCGCCCGGCCGGCGTACGTCCGCCCCCGGCTACCCAGCCGGCGGGGTGCGGTCGCCGACGGCGATCCCGGCCGGGCCGACGGCGAAACTCGCCCGGTCCAGTCCGCTGGCCCCGGCGTGGGCTTGCCCGAGCAGGGACAAGCCGTGGCTGCCACCCACCCCCAGCACCGCACACCCGGCGGCCAGGCCCGCGGTGACCCCGGCCGGGGCGTCCTCGATCACCAGGCACCGACCCGGATCCACACCGAGCGCCTGAGCACCCAGGCGGAACGGATCAGGATATGGCTTGCCGCGCTCGACGTCGTCGGCCGTGATCACCACCTCGGGTGGTTCCAGCCCGGAACCGTTGATACGCGCCCACGCTTGCGCATGGGTGCAGGAGGTGACGATCGCTGCCTGATCCGGGCCCAGTGAGCCCAGTGCGAACTCGGCGCCGGGCAGCACGGGGATTCCGGTCGCATCGGCGATCTCCAGTTCCAGGATCCGGGCGACGCCGGCCTGCACCTGCGCGGCGGGCAGCAGAGTCGGGACCACCTGGGAGGCCGGGATCCCATGCTGCACCTCGAACGTCTCGGCGTCGGGCAGGCCGAACTCACGGGCCCACCGGCGCCAGCAACGCTGCGCCGAGGCAGCCGAGTCGATCAGGGTGCCGTCCATGTCGAACAGCACGGCGTCGAAGGTGCGGTCGGCGAACGCGCGGCCCGGCGTCGGCAGGCCGACGCCTCCGGCCTCCGGGGTGCGGCCGTGCACTCAGGACAGGCGGGCGGGCGGGGACTGGGTCAGCGAGGCGTCGGTCTCCACGACTTTGCCGAGGGCCTTGTCGATCCTCTTCAGCACCGACTTGTCCAGTTTCACCCCGGCCGCGCCGACGTTGTCGCGCACCTGCTCCGGCCGGGAGGCTCCGATGATCGCCGAGGCCACGTTGGGGTTCTGCAGCACCCAGGCCACCGCGAGTTGGGCCATGGTCAGGTCCAGTTCATCGGCGATCGGCTTGAGTTTGGCGACCGCCTTCAGGGTCTTGTTGTTGAGGAACTTGGCGATCATGTCAGCCCCGCCCTTGGTGTCGGTGGCGCGCGAGCCCTCCGGGAAGTCCTTGCCGGGGCTGTACTTGCCGGTCAGCACACCCTGGGCGATCGGGGAGAACACCACCTGGGAGATGCCCACCTTCTCCGAGGCCGGGACCACCTCGCTCTCGATGACCCGCCACAGCATCGAGTACTGCGGTTGGTTGGAGATCAGTTGCACGCCGAGGGCGTCGGCGAGCGCGTGGCCCTCCTTGAGCTGGTCGGCGGTCCACTCGCTCACCCCGATGTACAGGGCCTTGCCGGCCCGGACCACGTCGGCGAAGGCCTGCATGGTCTCTTCCAGGGGTGTCTCGTAATCGAACCGGTGCGCCTGGTACAGGTCCACGTAGTCGGTGCCCAGGCGCTTGAGGGAGGCGTCGATGGACTCCCGGATGTGCTTGCGGGACAGCCCGGTGTCGTTGTGGCCCATCGGACCGGTGGGGAAGTAGACCTTGGTGAAGATCTCCAGCGACTCGCGCCGCTCACCCTTCAGGGCCTTCCCTAGCACCTCCTCGGCCACCGTGTTGGCGTAGGTGTCGGCGGTGTCGAAGGTGCTGATGCCCTCATCCAGGGCCGCCTGGACACATCGCGTGGCGACCTCGTTCTCCACCTGGGAGCCGTGGGTGAGCCAGTTGCCGTAGGTGATCTCGGAGACTTTGAGACCACTGTTGCCGAGGTATCGGAATTCCATACCGCCACCCTAGAGGGCTTCCGGTGAGCGTGCTACGGGTGGCACCCTCCCTATCGTTCCACCGCCGCCCCGGGGTCGGGGCAGGGGGTGGGCAGAAGTGTGCGAGGAGTGCGCGCGAAGAAGCCGCGGGGGTCCGGACCCCCGGGGTGTCCGGACCCCCGATTGCGCCGGTCGGCACATGCGGTCCTGCGCGGTGCTGTGCGGCGGGCAGAGCCCGCGGGGTCAGGCGGTCTGACCGGCGTGCTTACCTTCGCCGATCTCCTCCACGATCTTGTCGTTGAAGGCGGGCAGATCATCCGGGGTACGGCTGGACACCAGACCCTGGTCCACCACGACCTCCTCATCCACCCAGGTCGCCCCGGCGTTGCGCAGGTCGGTCTTGAGGCTGGGGAAAGAGGTGATCGTGCGACCCTTCAGCACATCGGCATCGGCCAGGATCCAGGGGCCGTGGCAGATCACCCCGACCGGCTTGTGCTGGTTGAAGAAGTCCCGGGTGAAGTCGACCGCGTCGGTGTCCATCCGGAGGTGATCGGCGTTGGAGGTGCCGCCGGGCAGCACCAGGCCGTCGAAGTCGGCGGCCTTGGCCTGGCTCACGTGCATGTCCACGTCCTGGGTGTGGCCCTTCTTGCCCTCGACGCGCTCCCGCTCGGGCGACACGAGCACCGCCTGGGCGCCGGCGTCGGTGACCGCCTGCCAGGGGCTGGTCAACTCGCTGTCCTCGAAGTTGTCCGTGAGCAGGAACGCGATCTTCTTTCCACTCAGGTCAGCCATCATGCTCTCCCTTCGTCGCTGTCATCAGGTCCGCTCACCACGCTAACCGGGGCGGCCGTGATGTGCCCGCCGGGCGGGGTACGGCCGCCCGAACCGGCTTCCGGGCGTTGCCTAACGCCGAAGCGGTCCTACTGACCGCCCATGCCGGTGGTGGCCACCCCGCGCACGATCTGGCGCTGGAACAACATGAACACCACCAGCAGCGGCAGGGCCGCCAGCAGCGCCGCGGCCATGGTGCGGGCGTACTGCAGGCCGTAGGTCTCGGTCACCGTGGCCAGGCCCACCGGGATGGTCATCAGCGCCGAGTCCGTGGTGACGATGAAGGGCCAGAGGAAGTTGTTCCACGCACTGATGAACACGAAGATCCCCACCGCCCCGAGGATCGCGCGGGACAACGGCAGTACTACGGTCCAGAAGGTGCGCCAGGTGCCGGCGCCGTCCACACGGGCGGCGTCGATGAGTTCGCGCGGAATGCCGTCGAAGAACTTCTTCAGGATGAACACCATGATCGGTGCCACGACCTGGGGAAGGATGATTCCGGCGAAGGTGTCCACCATGCGGAAGACCAGCATCTGCTGGAACAGCGGCACGATCAGGATCTGGGCGGGCACCATGATCGAGGCGATCGTGACCGCGAACATCCAGCCACGGCCTCGGAACACCAACTGGGAGAAGGCATAGGCCGCCATTGCCGAGATGATCAGGGTGATAGCGGTGACCAGCACGGCCACCAGCAAGGAGTTGAACATCCACAGGGGAAGGGCGCCGCGCGTGATGACGCCGATGTAGGCGCCGAGGGTCCACCCGCCCTCGGGCACGAGCTCCCCGGGGTTGGCCGCGTCGACTTCGGACTTGAACGAGGTGATCACGGCCCAGGCGAACGGCAGCAGCCAGATCACGGTCATCAGGATGAGCGCCGCCACGGAGAGGACTCTGCCGCCGGTGCTGGAGCCGAGCAGCAGGTTGGTCGCGCGCCGGCTCTCCGCGCGGCGCACGATCGCCCGCCGGCGGGCCACCTCGGGTAGGACGAGGGACTGCGTCGCCATCTCAGGGCTCCCTTCGGGCTGCGAGCAACCGGGTCAGTGACACCGCGACGATCAGGGCGAAGAAGATGAAGGAGATCGCTGCCGAGTAGCCCAGCCGGTAGTTCACGAAGCCGGTGTCATAGATGTAGACCAGCACCGAACGGGTCGAGCCGGCGGGGCCACCACCGGTGAGGAGGTAGATCTGGTCGAACACCTTGAGCGAGGCCAGGATCTGCAACACCAGCACCACCCCGGTGATCCGACGTACCTGCGGCAGCGTGATCGACCACAGCCGCCGCCAGGCCCCCGCCCCGTCGATCGCCGCGGCCTCGTAATGATGCTCGGGGATGGCCTGCAACGCCGAGAGGTAGAGCAGGAAGTTGAAACCCACCGTCCACCACACGGTCACCAGCGCGATGGACCACATGGCCACGCGTTCGTCGGTGAGCCAACCCACCGGGTCGAGTCCGACGGCGGTCAGCCAGGTGTTGAGCAGACCCAGCTCGGGGTTGAACAACCATGACCACACATCGGTGACCACGACGACCGGCAACAGGAAGGAGGCGAAGAACGCGAACCGCCACAACCACTGCCCTGGCAGCCCGGTGTACACCAGCAAAGCCATCACCAGTGCCACGATCACCAGCGGAATCGTGGTGATGATCGTGAAGAAGACGGTCTGCCACAGCGTCTGCCAGACCTGCGGATCGGAGAACGCCTCGGCGTAGTTGGACAAGCCGATCACCGAGGGTTCCAGGCCGATCAGGGATCGGTCGGTCAGACTCATCCACATGCCGTAGATGATCGGCCAGACCAGGAAGAGGAGGAACGCCAGGGCAAAGGGGGCCAGGAACCAGTAACCGCTTCCCCCCGAGTGCAGGCGTTGGGCGCGGCGCTCGGCCTCACGTCGGGCCCGGCGTACGTCGCGGGGGACGGACATCGGGGCTGAAGTCGTTGTGGAAACCATCGATCCCTCCGGGTCAGGCCGGTGCCGGTGAGGACAGCAGGACGTTCATCTCATCGAGCATGCTCTGCACGCCCTCCTCCGCCGAGATCAGGCCGAGCAGCGCGCGTTGCATCTCCTGACACATTCGGTTCTGGAAGTCCGAACCCGATCCGGTGAACCAGACCGGGGGGTCCAGGAAAATCCACTCGCCGGCCTCGGCGTAGTTGGCCTGCGGGGTCATCTCCTGGTACTCCTGGGACTCCACCACCTCGGTGAGCGTGGGGATGTGCCCGGCGCCGGCCCAGGCCTTGCCCTCGCGCAGGATCGCGGCCAGGACCTCATACGTAGCCCGCCGACGCTCAGGGTCCGGGCTGATCTGGCGCGGCAGCACGTACGCGTGGGAGTCGCCGAAGGCCGCAGGCTGGTCGTAGATGATGGGCAGCGGCACCGCGGAGACATCGGGAACCGCACCGCGCAGGCTGTTCAACTCCCAGTCGCCGGAGATGATGGCGCCGGCCCGCCCGGTGTTGAAGTTGGCGATCGCGCTTCCGTAGTCGCTGTTCGGGGCGGTCACGGTGCCGTCCAACATCGACTGCATGAACTCCAGGATCTCCGTGGCTGCGTCGACATCCAGTTCGGCCGGGCGCCCGGGCGTGAGGTCGTACTCGGCGCCCTTCTGCCCGTACAGTCCCCAGAACAGCCGCCAGGCTTGCGCCCCATCGTTGAGGTAGCCATAGGCGATGCCGGTGTCCCCGGTGACCTCGGCGAGTGCGCGGCCGGCGTCGAGGAACTCCTCGGGGCTGGTGATCTCGGTCAGCAGCCCGTCGTCGCCGATCAGTCCGGCCTGCTCGGCAACCGCCGGGTCGTAGAACAGGATCACCGGGTGGGTGTCCAGGGGCAGGGCGTACAACTCCCCCTCGTACAGGGCCCGCTCCCACAGGGCCGGCGGGAAGTCGGCTTCGGTGATGCCCACCTCGGCGAGCATGTCCAGGTCGAACGGTTCCAGCAGCCCGCCGGGGGCGTAGCCGATGAGCCGGGACAAGTGCACGATGGCCGCTTCCGGCGCCCGGCCTCCGGCGGCAGCCATGGCGAGTTTGGTGTAGTAGGGAGGTCCCCAGGCAAGCGTGGTGCGGTCGATCACCGCGTCGGTGACCTCGCCGCGCACGTCATCGAGGATGTGGTCCATCAGTTCCCCGTCGGAGCCGCCGAGCAGGTCCCACACCCGCACCAGCGGGCCTCCGGCCGTGGCGGTGCGCACATTCCCCGAGCAGCCGGCCAAGGTTCCCGCGGCGGCCAGGGCACCGAAACCGAGCGCACCCTGGAGGACCCCGCGCCGCGAGAGTCCCGTGAGTCCGCGACCCGCCGCGGACGGGCGCGGTGGCAACGGTGCGCCGTTGTGCGGCATGGATCTGGTCATCGACGACCTCCTTGAGGCCCGCATCATCACGGGTCACTACAACGTTGCAAGTAGGGTGGCGAGGTTCCCCCGCCGTGTCAAGACCCCGGGGCGCCCGGTGCACCCACGGCCGGGTGCGGCACACTGTGGTGATGTCTCGTGCCGATTCCGCCACGCCCGGGCAGGGGCGCTCCCGCTCCCGTCCCGGGATCAAGGATGTGGCGGCACTGGCGAACGTCTCATGGAAGACGGTCTCCAACGTGGTCAACGAAAGCGCACCAGTGCGTCCGCAGACCCGGGCGCGGGTGGAGGCCGCGATCGCCGAACTGGGCTACCGCCCCACGCTCTCCGGGCGGTACCTGCGCCAGGGACGCAGCCGGATCCTCGGGCTGGCCGTGGCGGACCTGCGCCTGCCCTACTTCTCCGACCTCGCCCACGCCGTGATCGAAGCCGCCGGGAAGCGTGATTACACCGTCCTGATCGAGGAGACCCTCGCCGAGGTCGAACAGGAACGCCACGCTGCCGACGGCTTCGGGGTGCACCTGTTGGACGGCCTGATCTACTCCCCCCAGTCACTGGACCCCGAGGAGATCCGCCGTGCGGGCACCACGCTGCCCACTGTGGTCCTCGGCGAACACGGCCTGGCCGAACTGACCAGGGACCTGGCCCTGGACCGCGTCCTGATCGACAACGTCGCTGCGGCGCGGGAGGCGACCCAGCACCTCCTGGATACCGGTCGGCGAGCGATCGTGTTCCTGGGCGCTGACCCCCACCCCGATCCGGATCCACCCCATGACCAGCGGCGGGGCAGCGCCAGCGGCGCGGGCAGCCTGCGGCGCGATGGCTACCTGGAGGCGATCGGGAACGCCATGACGCCCACGATCCTCCCGACGACGGTCTACTCACGCGCCACCGGCTACGACGGCATCTCGACGTTCTTGGCGAAGTCCGGGACCGACCACCTGGACGCGATCTTCTGCGCCAACGACCAACTGGCGATCGGTGTGATGGCAGCACTGCGCGAGGCCGGGCTGCGCGTGCCCGAGGATGTGGCCGTGCTGGGTTGGGACGGGTCGGAGGAGGGCCGGTTCGCCAACCCGAGCCTGACCAGCGTCACTCCCGATCTCCAGGCACTGTCCGAACTCGCCGTGGACCTCCTGCTCGACCGCATCGAGGGCAGTGCCGGTCCCGGCAAAGTCCACGTGCTGCCGCATCAGATCCACGTCCGGGACAGCACCGCGCCGGCACGCTGACCGCGCACCCCGGCGGCCATGGCTGCGCGTTCCCGTGGGCACGAGTATGCTTTCCGTGCAGCCCTACAACGTTGTACTGCAGTCGTTGTACTGAAGTCGTACCGAAAGGTGCATGCGATGCCCGAGCACACGCCCGACCAGACCCACGACCACACGTCCGCCGTCCCCCGCCCCGAGTACCCCCGCCCGCAGATGGTGCGCTCGGACTGGCTGAACCTGAACGGCACCTGGCAGTTCGAGGTCGATCCCGGCGATTCCGGCCTGGAGCGCGGGCTCGTCGATGCCGAACTCTCCGGCGCGATCACCGTCCCGTTCGCGCCGGAATCCGAACTTTCCGGCGTCGCCAACACCGACTTCATGGAAGCCGTCTGGTACCGGCGCACCGTGACCATCCCGGCGGGCTGGAGCGGGCAGCGGGTGTTGCTGCACTTCGGGGCGGTGGACCACGACGCCACCGTCTGGGTGAACGGCACCCAGGTAGCCCGCCACCGCGGCGGGTTCTCCTCCTTCACCGCCGACCTGCACGGGGTCGCCGAGCCCGGGCAGGAGGCCACCATCGTGGTGCGCGCCCGGGACCGGCGCCATATCCCCCAGGCGCGCGGCAAGCAGGCCACCAAGTACGCCAACTCCGAGTGCCACTACACCCGCACCACCGGGATCTGGCAGACCGTCTGGCTCGAGCCGGTCCCCCAGGTGCACCTGCGCCGTCCGCGGATCACCCCGGATGTGGCCGCATCGGCCTTCCGCGTCGTGGCACCGCTCAGCGCCAACCGGCGCGGAATGACCGTGCGCGCCGTCGTCTCCGACGCCGACGGCGAGGTCGTCGCCACTCAGGTACGCGCCGACCTGGACCTGGCCCCCGCCCTGCACCTGCCCGTCCCGCCCGACCGCGTCCGGTTGTGGCAGGTGGGGGAGGGCTTCTGTTACGACGTGCGCCTGGAACTACTGGACGAAGCCGGCACGGTGCTCGATGCCATCGACTCCTACGCGGGCCTGCGTTCGGTCAGCATCGACGGCAACCAGGTTCGGCTCAATGGTGAGGTCGTCTTCCAGCGGCTCGTACTGGACCAGGGCTACTACCCCGACGGGCTGATGACCGCACCCAGCGATGCCGCCCTGGTCGAGGACATCGAGTTGTCCCTGGCGGCCGGCTTCAACGGGGCCCGCCTGCACCAGAAGGTCTTCGAGGAGCGGTTCCTGTACCACGCCGACCGGCGCGGCTACCTGCTCTGGGGCGAGTTCGCCGACTGGGGCTGCTCCGCCCAGGGTCACCGCAGCGACCATCAGCGCCCCGACGCCTCCTACATCACCCAGTGGACCGAGGTGCTCAAGCGCGACTACAACCACCCGGCGATCATCGGGTGGTGCCCGCTGAACGAGACCTGGCAGGTGCTGCACGACGAGATCACCGTGCTCGATGACGTCACTCGCGGGATGTTCCTGGCCACCAAGGCAACCGATCCGACCCGCCCGGTCATCGACGCTTCCGGCTACTCCCACCGGGTGGCCGAGACCGACGTCTACGACTCCCACTCCTACGAGCAGGATCCGGCGGCGTTCGCCGAACAGCAGGCCGGCCTGGCAACCGGCGATCCGTTCGTCAACACCCATGACGGACAAACCATCTCCCTGCCCTACGCCGGCCAGCCCTACTTCGTCAGCGAGTACGGCGGCATCTGGTGGAACCCCGACGAAGCGGCCGAGGCCGACGGCACCGACCGCACCGAGTCCTGGGGGTACGGACAGCGGGTCGCCGATGAGGAGGAGTTCCACGTCCGGTTCGCCGGCCTCACCGATGTGCTGCTGGATGACCCGAACATGTTCGGGTACTGCTACACCCAGCTCACCGACGTGTTCCAGGAGCAGAACGGGATCTACCGATTCGACCGCAGCGTCAAACTAGACGTGGATCGGGTTCGTCGAGTCCAGCAGCGGGTGGCCGCTGCCGAACGAGTCGACGACGACTCCGCCGGCGCGTAGGAGGGCGCCCTACCGCCGGGCCAGCGGGTCGTGGCCCACGCGCAGCCACAGATGCCTGGGGATCAGTTGGATGATGCCCAGGAGCAGATTGAGGTAGAAGTCGATCCGTTCCACCTCCTGGCGGCCACGGACGTACAACAGGATGTCCTGGCCCTCCACCGTGATGTTGTGCCCGACCGCGTCGGGTTGCATGAGGCGGTCCATCATCCGCGGGTGGATGAAGTCGAACGGGAACTGCCCCTCCGGGCCCTGCACCCGCCAGGTGTCGTTGAAGGCCTTGGACTCGAACCGGATGTCCTGCCCGCCGAAGAGCTTGCTGATGGCCGAGCCGAACCCCTCCGGGTTGAGTCGCAACCAGGGCAGGGCCGCAGGAAGGTGCAGGGCCACCACGTGGAAGTGGTGGGTGCTCCTGTTCTTGCCATTGCCGGTGACGTATCGGTAACTGAAGGAGACGGCCTGCTCACCGTGGAACGTCCCGGTGAGCACCTCGTTCGCCTGCCGGGCGCGGCCGGCGTCGAACGGAGGGCTGGTCCAACGGTTCGCCACCTCCCGCGAATGCGGCTGGTATGTCCAGCCGCGGTGCCGGGCGTAGGCCCGGATCCGCTCCTGGCGCTTACGGTTGAGGACATGGGTGACGATCGCGGCGCCGACCGCGACCACGACGACGAACAGAATCGGAGCAACCTCCACTGTCCCCACACCCTTCGCTCCAAGGACCGAGCGGCCGCGCCGCCAGCACGCCGGTAGAGCATCGATCATCCCGTTCTCGTGCCGCACAATAGCAAGGCCCGGCACCTGGACCCGGTTCTACGAATTCGCTTGGCACCCGCACCGGCTCAGGAGGATGCTGCGGTGCATGCGCAGGTTCGTGATCACTCCTGCACCGCTGCCGGCCGACGACGGCGCTTCCCCCGAGGGGGCCACCGGTGCCGAATCAGGCGCCGGCGCGGCCGGTGTCCGGGCCGAGCCGCCCTGGCAGATCCGCGGGATCGCCGAACTGGACCGGGACTATCTCGTGGCGGTGCTGGGCAATGACGATCTCGCCGAGGATGGCGAACAGGTGGCGGTGCGCCTGGGTAACCAGCGCGACACCCGCAAGGAGGTGCTGCTAGCCCTGGACCCCGACCTCGGGCAGGATCCGGCCGCGGTGCTCGGAACCGCCTGGCTCGACTATCCGATGACGGACAACACCCACCTGGCCCGTGTCTCGGTCATCGTGCGCACGACCCACCGGCGCCGCGGCATCGGCTCGGCACTGTGGGCCCGGGCGCTGCACCGCATCCGGGGGTCCGGTCGCGCCGTGGTCACCGCCGAGACCTGCCAGGGCACCGAACCTGAAGCCGACTCCCCCGATGCGCTGGTGGCGCCGACCGGGAGCGGCCGGGTGGACGCCCGGGAAGGCGGGGTGCGATTCGCCCGGGAACGGGGCTTCACCCTGGCGCAGGTGGACCGGCACTCCGTGCAGCACCTGCCGTTGCCCGATGGCCTGCTCGCCGGGTTGAACACCGCCGCGAGGGCCGGCGCGGGGGAGGACTACGAACTCGTCTCCTGGACCGGCCCGGTGCCACAGCGCTGGCTGGCGGGGATGGCGGTCCTGCTGCGGGCGATGAGCACGGACGCACCCACCGGTGAGTTGGACTACCAGGAGGAGACCTGGGACGGCGACCGGATCCGGCACGCCGAGCAGGTGCTGTCCGCCTCCGGGATGCGCTCGATCACCACCGCCGCAATGCATGCGCGCACCGGGGAGTTGGCCGGCTACACCGAGATCCATCTCGATGCGCGCAAGCCCCAGGTGGCCTACCAGGAGAACACCGTGGTGCTCACGCCGCACCGCGGACACAGGCTCGGCATGCTGTTGAAGACGGCGAACCTGGACCTGCTCGCCCGCGAAGCCCCGCGGGTGCGCCGGGTGCACACCTGGAACGCCCAGGAGAACGAGCACATGCTCGCCATCAACGTCGCCCTCGGCTACCGCGTCACCTCGATCTGGGGTGCGTGGCAACTGGGAACCAACTGAGCCCGCGCCTGCTTGAGCGGGGCGGGGCGCGGCGCAGATATCAATCTGATCAATTGTCATCTGATGCTCGTCCGGTTGTGGTTGACTTTGCGCGATGCCAAGGAAGGAGTGTGCCGTGCAGCGACGCATCGCCCCCTTGCTGGCGACCCTGTTCCTGTTCCTGGTCATGACTCCCGCGGCCGCGACCGCCGTCGCCCTTCCCGGCGGCGGTCCGGCCCCGATGAGCACCGATGACGGCGATGCCCAGGTGCTCTTCGGCACCATCAACGACCCCGACGGCGACCCGGTCGAGGGTGCGGGCCTGACCCTGGAACAGGCCGGCGAGGAACTGGGCGAGTCGGTCACCGACGGCGAGGGCGCCTGGGAACTGGAGGTGCCCGGCCCGGGCACCTTCGACGTCGTCCTGGACGTGGACACGCTGCCCGCGGACCTGCAGCCCCAGCAGGAGGCCGGTGAGCGCCGCGAGGACATCCTGGTGCGCCCGGGCCGGCTGCAGACCAGGGTGCCGTTCCCGCTGATCGGCGCCGATGAGACCCAGCAGCCGGCGCCGGGCACCGAACCCACCGAGACCGAAACCGACGACGACGCTGCCGTCGATGACGCCGCCACCCCGGAGGAGGACGAGGGCGCGATCGCCACCGAGCAGCCCCGCGGCGCCTCCTTCTCCGCCCGGTTCGCGCAACTGACCGTGGAAGGGATCAAACTCGGCGCGATCATCGCCATCACCGCTGTGGGTCTGTCCCTGGTCTTCGGCACCACGCGCCTGATCAACTTCGCCCACGGCGAGTTCGTCACGCTCGGTGCGGTCACCGCCTTCTTCCTGTCCACCTCCCCGGGGAACGTGCCACTGATCCTGGCTGCGGCGCTGGCGATGGTGGTCGGTGCGCTCCTGGCCGGGGCCCTGGAGAAGACCGTGTGGCTGCCGATGCGACGACGCGGCACCGGACTGATCCAACTCTTCATCATCTCCATCGGCCTGTCCCTACTGCTGCGCTACCTGTTGCTGGTGGTGTTCGGCTCCAGGCGCGGGCAGTACGACACCTACACCGTGCAGACCGCCCTCGAAATCGGGATGGTGCGCATCACCCCACGGGACCTGATCGTGACGTTGCTGGCGTTCGCGATCATGGTCGGGATCGGGATCATGCTGTCCAAGACCCGGATCGGCAAGGCTATGCGTGCGGTCTCGGACAACAAGGACCTGGCCGAGGCCTCCGGGATCAACGTCAGCCGGGTGATCCTGATGGTGTGGGTGCTCGGCGGTGGCCTGGCCGCCTTGGGCGGGGTCTTCTACGGCCTGACCTCGGCGGTGTACTGGGACATGGGCTTCTATCTGTTGCTGCTGATGTTCGCCGGGGTGATCCTCGGTGGCATCGGCAGCGCCTACGGGGCGATGGTCGGAAGCCTGATCATCGGGCTGGTCTCGCAGTGGTCCACGCTCTGGTTCCCGCCGGCGCTGCAGAACTTCTGGGCGCTGCTCGTGCTGATCCTGGTGCTGTTACTGCGCCCGCAGGGGATCTTCGGCAGAGCGGAGCGCGCCGGCTAGGCGCGGGAGGTCGCATATGGAGTTCATGGACATTCTTGCCAACGCACTGCGCGGGGCGATCGGGCCGGAGGCGGCGATCTACGCGCTCGCCGCGGTGGGGCTGAACCTGCACTTCGGCTACACCGGGTTGCTGAACTTCGGCCAGGTCGGGTTCATGCTGGTGGGCGCCTACGGCGTGGCGGTCAGCGTGGCTACTTGGGACCTGCCGCTGTGGGTCGGCATCCTGATCGGCATCGGGTGCGCGGTGGTCCTGGCCCTGATCCTGGGCATCCCCACCCTGCGATTACGCGGGGACTATCTGGCCATCACCACGATCGCGGCCGCGGAGGTGCTGCGCTATCTGTACCGCTCATCCTGGGCCGAACCGCTGACCGGCGGGGTGTACGGGCTGAGTCAATTCGCGGGAGACTTCTTCGCGCTGAACCCCTACACCCAGTCGCTGGTGCTGGGCCCGTTCTCCTTCTCCGCGCGCAATCTGTGGGTGATGACGGTGACCTGGGGTCTGGTCGCCTTCTTCTCCCTCCTGGTGTTCCTGCTGATGCGCAGCCCGTGGGGCCGGGTGCTGAAGTCGGTCCGTGAGGACGAGCTCGCCGCCCGCAGCCTGGGCAAGAACGTCTACGCCTACAAGATGCAGAGCCTGGTCCTCGGCGGTGTGCTCGGCGCTCTGGCCGGGGCGATGATGGCGATGCACGGCCAGACCGTGAACCCCGACATCTACATGCCGGCGGTGACCTTCTACCTGTGGGCCATCGTGATCCTGGGCGGTGCCAGCCGCATCATGGGACCGGTCGTGGGCAGCGTCATCTTCTGGTTCCTGCTGACCTTCCTCGACGCGCTGCTGCGCCAGGCAACCACCCAGGGCATCATCCCGTCCTCGATCTTGGCCTCCAGTGACGTCAGCGCGATGAGATTCGTGTTCGTCGGGCTGCTGCTGGTGCTGTTGATGGCCTTCCGGCCGGCCGGGATACTCGGCAACGCAGAGGAGATCCGTCTCAGTGTCCGATAAGCCACGCCCCGAGTCCTCCCCGGTCCCGGACCGGACCGAGGAGGACGTCACCGCGGCGCGCGATCAGATCCTGGACGAGCGGGAGGATCTGGTCGAGCACGAGGAGGCACGGGAGAAGGCCGGGCCCTCCTCCGGGGCCGTAATCGCGGCAAAGGCCCTGGCCGACGTCGCGCCCGAGCCCGGGGTGGCCAAGCCCGACCCGATCCTGGTCGCCACCGGGATGACACGTCACTTCGGCGGCCTCAGAGCCGT
Source organism: Pseudactinotalea sp. Z1732 (assembly GCF_049724975.1). Taxonomy (NCBI): domain Bacteria; kingdom Bacillati; phylum Actinomycetota; class Actinomycetes; order Micrococcales; family Cellulomonadaceae; genus Pseudactinotalea; species Pseudactinotalea sp. Z1732. The sequence continues at coordinate 390,541 of NZ_JBMPQC010000001.1, forward strand.
CGACGTGGACCACCTCGAGGTGCAGCGCGGCACCATCACCGCCCTGATCGGACCGAACGGTGCCGGTAAGTCCACCTTCTTCAACCTGGTCTCCGGCTTCGACAGACCCTCCGCCGGAAGCTGGACCTTCAACGGACAGTCGCTGCGTGGGCTGCCCGCCTACAAGATCGCCCGCCGCGGCATGGTGCGCACCTTCCAGCTCACCAAGGCCCTGATGCGCCTGACCACGCTGGAGAACGTGATGCTGGGCGCCACCGGCCAGCGTGGCGAGAACATCCTGGCCGCGCAGTTACCGTTCCTGTGGCGCAGTCAGGAGCGGCAGATCGAGGCCCGCGCCGACGAGCTGCTGGAGCGCTTCCGGCTCAGCCACATGCGCGATGAGTTCGCCGGCACCATGTCCGGCGGGCAGCGCAAACTGCTGGAGATGGCCCGGGCTCTGATGGTGGATCCGGACCTGATCATGCTCGATGAGCCGATGGCCGGGGTGAACCCGGCACTGACCCAGTCCCTGCTGGGGCACATCCAGAATCTGCGCGATGAGGGCAAGACGATCGTGCTGGTCGAGCACGACATGGACGTCATCATGAGCATCAGCGACTGGATCATCTGTTTCGCCCAGGGCGCGGTGATCGCCGAGGGACGCCCGGCCGACATCAGCACCAACCCTGCGGTGATCGAGGCCTACCTGGGCACCCGCGCCGAGCCGGCCGAGTCCGGCGGGCAGGAGGAGCGATGAGTCAGGAGCGAGACGGCGACGCCGACCCGGCGGGCACGGACCACGGGGCCACCTCGACCGAGCGGAACAGCCCGCCGGACGGCGCCATCCTGCTGGAGAGCCGCAGCCTCGTGGCGGGTTACATCCCGGAGGTGGACATCCTCAACGGCTGCAATGTCCACGTGCGCGAGGGCGAGCTGGTGGGCATCATCGGCCCGAACGGGGCCGGCAAGTCCACCCTGATCAAGGCGATGTTCGGGATCGTGCCGGTGCGCAGCGGCGAGGTCCTGCTGCGCGGCGGGAACATCGTGGGGGTCCCCACTTACCGGCTCGTCGATCGGGGCGTGGGGTACGTGCCCCAGAACAACAACGTGTTCCCCTCCCTGACCATCGAGGAGAACCTCCAGATGGGGCTGTACCTGCGGCCCCGGGAGTACGAGGAGCGGTACCAGGTGGTGACGGACCTGTTCCCGGTGCTGCACGAGCGTCGCCGCCAGCGTGGTGGCTCGCTGTCCGGGGGTGAGCGGCAGGTGGTCGCCATGGGACGGGCCCTGATGACCGACCCGCAGGTACTCCTCCTGGACGAGCCCTCGGCCGGGTTGTCCCCGATCATGCAGGACACTGTCTTCGAGGCTGTGCAGCGGATCAACGCCGCCGGTGTCTCCATCCTGATGGTGGAGCAGAATGCTCAGCGGTGCCTGCAGTTGAGCGACCGGGCCTACGTGCTGGATCAGGGCAGGGACGCCTACACCGGCACCGGACAGCAACTGATGCACGACCCCAAGGTGATCGAGCTGTATCTGGGAACCCTGGGCCGCACCGGCGACTGAGACGGCCCGGACCCACCCACGAGGTCCCTGCAGCCGTCCGGCGGCCCTCGGCGTGCCCGGCCCGGCACACCGGTGGCCCGGACCCACCGCCGTGGGCGGGTCCGGGCCACCGGTACCGGCGCCTGTTACTCCGTCGGAGCGGACTCGACCACCTCGATGGTGGACAGGGTGCCCTCGGAGTCGTAACCGTAGACCTCGATCGAGGCGATGCCGGGCTCACCGGATTCGGTGAAGTCCAGCGGACCGGAGACACCGTTGTAGTTGATCTCCTCCCCGTCTGCGAGCAGGTCGCGGCACTCGGCGAAGGACGAGCAGTCCGTACCGTCGCGGGTGACGTCGATCAGGTGGGGCTGGAAGTCAGCCGGGTTGGTCGAACCGGCGGCCTCGGCGGCCAGCGCGATCACGGTGACGCAGTCGAAGACCTGCGGTGCGAACTGGGTCTCGTCCAGGTCGGCGAATTCCTGCAGGTTGTTCAGGAAGTCGGCGTCCTCCGACGAAGCCGGAGCGGTACCCTTCATCCCGTCCAGGATGCCCGGGTCGTTGGAGTCCACCAGGTTCGGCAACTCGTTGCTGCGCATCCCGTCGGCACCGTAGAACCCGATGTCCTGCGGGGTCAGCCCGCCCTCGATGATGCCCTGGGCGATCTGGGCGCCCTGCTCGAAGGCGATGATCACCACGGCGTCCGGCTCGGCCGAGACCACCGACTGCACCACACCGGTGAACTCGGTGGCGTTGCCGTCGAAGCCCTCGCTGGAGATGACGTTGGCGCCGCCGGCCTCCAGGGCTTCCTGGGTAGCGTTGGCCAGGCCGACGCCGTAGTCATCCTCCAGGTGCACGATCACCACGTCGGTGTGGCCGTCATTGATGACCGTCTCGGCCAGCACCGGGCCCTGCAGGGCGTCGGAGGGCGCGGTCCGGATGTAGAAGCCGCCGTGGTCGTAGTCGGTGAACGTCGGTGCGGTGTTCGACCCGGAGCACTGCACCACCTCGTCGCTGGTGATCCGGTCGATGATCGCCAAGGACATACCCGAGGCCGCGGCACCGATGACCGCGTGCGCACCGTCGGCGAGGACGCGGTCCGCGGACTGGCTGGCGATGGCCTGGTCCCCGCCCTCGTCACCGGCGATCGCGTCGGGCAGTTCCGTGCCGAGGACGCCGCCGGCGTCGTTGATCTCCTGGATCGCGAACCCGGTCGCGGCGATCTGCGGTGGTCCGAGGAACGCCAACGGCCCGGTCTCGGGCAGCACGTAGCCGAACTGCAGCGGTTCGCCATCGGCCCCATCGCCGTTACCGGCGTCCCCGTTTCCGTTCCCATTCCCGTTACAGGCCGCGGCCAGCAGCAGCACGGCCGCGACCGGTGCGAGTGCCCTCTTCGTGGAGCGCTTCATAGTTTCTCCCGAACATGTCAGGGCGCGACCCTCGCACCCGAGTGCATCATGGTGACACAGTGACGTGGAGCACATGGGGCTAATCCGTGCGATGAGACCAACCTGTGACGTGATTGAGACGATTCTGATCGCTTTGCGGTCCCGGCCGGGTCGATCGGTGGCGGGGCGGGCGTGGTCTCGGCCGCGTACTCAGAACCGGATGATGCCGCCGGGGTCCACCCACACGGTGACCGGCACCCCCGGTTCGAGGGGCACGATGCCCTCGGCGACGGCCCGCTGCGGGCCCCAGTCAGGTATCTGCACCACAGCGGTGGTGCGACCGCGGGCGAAGCCCACGCTGACCACCTCGCCGCGGAGGCGGACATCGTCGGCATCGCGCAGGCTCGTCCCGGGTCCGGGCCCGGACCTGGTACCGGTGCCGCCGGTCTCCTCCGCAGTCTCCCCGTCCTCGCCCGACTCCAGGCGCAGCGCCTGGGGCGAGAGGCCGAACCTGGCGCCGTCGGCGGCGGTGACGAGCCGGTACCCCAGGAACTCCGCGACCTGCGCACCGGCCGGAGCCGCCCACAACTCCTCGGGGGTACCGACCTGCACGATCCGCCCCTCCATCATCACCGCCACCCGGTCGGCCACGGTGAACGCCTCGTCGTGGTCGTGGGTGACGTACAGGGCGGTCGTACCGGCCCGGCGGAGGATGTGGTGCAGGTCCGCGGCGAGCCGTTCCCGCAGCGCCCGGTCCAGCGCCGAGAGCGGTTCATCGAGCAGCAGCAACCGGGGCTTCGGGGCCAGGGAGCGGGCCAACGAGACCCGCTGGGCCTGCCCGCCGGACAGGCTCGCCACCGCCCGGTCCTGGTAACCCGGTAGGCCGACCAGGTCGAGCAGGTCGCGTACCCGCTGCGCCCGTTGCGTCCGCGGCATCCGCTCCATCTGCAGACCGAAGGCGATGTTGCCGGCCACGTCCCGGTGGGCGAAGAGCTGTCCGTCCTGGAACATCAACCCGAACCCGCGCCGATGCACCGGCACGTCGCTCAGGTCCGCCCCCTCCCAGCACACCCGGCCGCGATCGAGTGGCTCCAGGCCGGCCACCGCACGCAACAGCGAGGACTTGCCACAGCCGGAGGGCCCCAGCAGGGCGACCACCTCCGCCGGCGCCACCTGCAGGCTCACCCGGTCCACCGCCGTCGTCCGCGGTTCCCGGACGCCGTAGCGGACCACGGCGTCATCGATGGTCAGGGACATCTAGAACTCACCCGTCCGTTCCGACCGCAACCGTTCGGCCACTCCCATGATGGTGGCGGTCAGCAACGCCAGCAGGACCGACGCGGCCAGGGCCATCCCGTAGTTCTCCGCACCGGGGCGCCCGATCAGCCGGAAGATGACCACCGGCAGGGTGGGTGCGTCGGGGCGGGCCAGGAAGGCGGTGGCGCCGAACTCCCCGAGGGAGACGGCGAACGCGAATCCGATCGCCAGCCCGAGCGACCGCACCAGGAAGGGCCCGTCGACGTGGGCGAGCACCCGGCCCGGAGAGGCGCCCAGCACCGCGGCGCTCTCGCGCTGTCGCGGGTCGATCGCCCGCAGCACCGGCAGCACCGTGCGCACCACCAGCGGAATCGCTACCACCGCCTGGGCGATCGGAATCAGGATCATCGACGTGCGCAGGTCCAGCGGCGGCCGGTTCAAGGTAATCAGGAACCCGAACCCGACCGTCACCGCCGACACCCCCAGGGGGAGCATGAAGAGGGTGTCCAGTCCCCAGACCGCACGGCGAGCGTGCACGTTGCGCGGCCGGCGCGAGACCACCAGCGCCACCAGTGCGCCCACCACCACCGCGATCACGGTGGCATCCACAGCCACCCGCAGGGAGTTCGCGGCCGCGTCCCACACCGTCACGGTGAGCGCGTTCGGTCCGCCGGTGCTGCCCAGGGCCACGTAGTTGTCCAGCCCCCACGTACCCGACGGCGTGCGCAGCGAGCGCACCACCAGCGCAGCCAGGGGCAGCGCGAGCAGGCCCACGATCACCACGGCGGTCACCGCGGCCACCGGCAGATCCGGCCCCGGGCGGCCCCAGCGGGCGGCGAACCGGCCTCGACTTCGAGCCGTTTGGCCGAGACCGACGGTGCGGACACTCGACTTCGCCCGTAACCCTCGCTCTCGACGCCGCGGCACGGGCTGCCACAACCGCAGCCGGCGTGCCTGGTGCTGGGCGCCGTGTAGTTTCAGGGCCGCCTCCCGCCGGGCCCGGGCACGGGAGAAGGTGATGAGCGCGGCGGTCACCACCGAGAGTTGCAGCACCGAGAGCACCGCGGCGGTGCGCAGGTCGAGGAACTGGGTGGTCTGGATCCAGATCTCGGTCTCGATGGTGCCGAACCGGATCCCGCCCAGCACCAGCACCACACCGAACGCAGTGGAACAGAACAGGAACACCACCGAGGCGGCGGAGGTGATTGCCGGGGTCAGCGCCGACATTGTCACAGACCAGAAGGCGCGCGCAGGGGAGGCGCCCAGCGCCCGGGCGCTCTGCTCGGTGCGCGGGTCCAGACGCTCCCAGAACCCGCCCACGGTCCGCACCACGATCGCGTAGTTGAAGAACACCAGCGCCAGCACGATCGCGGTGAAGGTGCGATCCAGGCCCAGGAATCCCAGCGGCCCGTCAGCGGCCAGCAAGGCCCGGAACGCCACCCCCACCACCACGGTGGGTAGCACGAACGGGATCGTGATCAATGCCCGCAGGATCCGCTGGCCGCGGAACGTGCGCCGGTACAGCACATAGGCACCGGGAACGCCCAGCAGCACCGAGAAGACGGTGCCGAGCACCCCCAGCGCGATCGTGAGGAAGAGGATCCGCCAGGTGCGCGGGCGGGCGAACACCTCGGTGAAGCCGCTGAGGTCCCACGCCCCGTCCGGCACGAAACCGCGCAACACCAAGGTGGTCACCGGCCAGGCGAAGAAGATGGCCAGGAACACCAGCGGCACGGCGGCCGCGAGCACCCAGACCCAACCTCGCAGCCACCGTGCCATGCTCAGGACCCGTCCTGCCCGGCGGCCCGCGACCGACAGGTTGACGTGGTGCGCAGACCCGCCCGGGCGGCAGCGCAACGCCCGGCCACGCAGACCCGGACAGGACCGGGCCGTGCCGGGCTGGGCCGGGTCAGGCTGGGCCGTCCCGGGCTGGGCCGGGCGGTGCTGGCTCCCATCCTCAGCCGATCACGATGTCGGTCCAAGCCTGGATCCAGTCCTGACGGTTCTCATCGATCTCGGCCGGGTCCACCGTCAACGGTTCCTCGGCGAGGGGGGCCCATCGGGTCCACTCCTGCGGGAGTTCCAGGTCGTGGTTGACCGGGTACATGTACATCTGGCCGGGAATGTCGGCCTGGACGGCGTCGCTGAGCAGGAAGTCGATGAACGCCTCGGCGCCCTCGGGGTTGTCCGCCCCGGCCAGCACCCCGGCGTACTCCACCTGACGGAAGCATGAGGTGAGCATCGCCGTCGTCGTCGGGTCCTCCCCGTCCGGTCCGACCTCGAAGGCCGGCGACGTGGAGTAGGACAACGCCACCGGGCGCGGGCCCTGCCCGACCGAGCCGGAGAACTCCTCGGAGTAGGCGGTGGACCAGGAGTCGACGACGAGCAGGCCGTTGTCGGCCAGGTCCTGCCAGTACTGCGTCCAGCCGTCCCCGAACTCGGCGACCGTTGCCAACAGGAACGCCAGGCCGGGTGAGGACGTGGCCGGGTTGGTCACCACCACGTGGTCGGCGTAGTCGGGCCCGGTCAGGTCGGCCAGGTCGGACGGCTCGGCGACTCCGGCCTCGGAGTACCAGGCGGTGTCGATGTTCAGACACACATCGCCCACGTCGATCGGTGTGAGTTCGTCTCCGCCGTCGATCAGGTAGTCCTCGGCGGCCGGGGGCAGCGCAGCGGAGGTGTAGGGGCTGAAGACGTCCTCGGCGATGCCGCGGGAGGCGAAGGAGTTGTCGATGCCGTAGGCGACGTCGCCCAGGGGCGCGTCCTTGGTCAGGATCAGCTGGTTCACCAGGGCTCCCCCGTCACCGGGTGCGCTGAAGGACAGCGTGTAGCCGGAGTCGGACTCGAACTGGCTGATCAGATCCTCCGAGACGTGGAACGAGTCGTGCGTGACCACCTGGACCGTGCCTTCGCCGCCGGTGGTCTCGCCCTCCCCTACTGCGGTGGAGTCCGCGTCGTCGTCAGTGGGGGTGTCGGGGTTGTCGTTCCCGGCGCCCACCGTGCAGCCGGCCACGGCCAGTGCCAGGGCGGTGAACGCGGCAAGGTGTCCGATCCGCCCGGGGTCCGGGCCGACCCGCCCGGGCCGGCGGCGAGACATGGTGTGGTGATTCATTCTTCCTCCTCAGCGTGATGTGAGAAGGGGTCCGCGGCGCGACGCCACGGGAGAGATGCTCGACTCCCTTCGCCGGTGCTAACCGGAGCAGGTTCGAGGGTCTGCGGGTGGCCGCACTCTCAGCGCCGCACCTGACTCGGCCGACGCTCCCCTGTCGCACCCACGAGGCTACACCCCGTCGGCCGGTGCGGCCGACGGGCGCGCGAGGATCGTGGACGGCTACGCTGGGTGCAGTCGTCGTAAAGGAGATCTGCCATGGAGCGAGTCGTCACCGCCGTTGCCACCATCGTCGCCGGCCTCGTCGCGAACAAGGTCCTCGGGACCGCCTGGAAGAGCGTCACCGGTCATGAGCCACCAACCGACGACAAGGACGGAAGCATGCCCATCGCTGAGATCGTGCTCTTCGCGGCGATCTCCAGCGCGCTGGTGGCGTTGGTCCGCGCCTACGCCAGCCGCGGCGCCCACAAGTGGCTGTCCAGCGGCGACGTCGCTCGTTGACCAGCGCGAGGCCGGCACCGGCACGTTCAGGCCTGGGTGTCCTCGATCTCGGCGCGCGCGGCCTCCAGGTCCTCGGTGAGTTCATCGACTCCGAGCAGGTCTGAACGCACCTTGTCGGTGCGGTACCCTGCGCGGCCCACCATGTGCGCGGCGATCGGAGCGGTCACCAGTTGGAAGATGATCACCGGGAGCACCTTCCAACCCACTTGCCAGGATCCCAGCGTCAGGGCCAGCCCGTTCATCATCAGGATGATGCCGAGCACCTGAGGTTTGGTGGCTGCGTGCAACCGTGACAGCAGGTCCGGGAACCGGACCATCCCGATCGCTGCGACCATCACGAGCGCGCTGCCGGTGATGAAGAAGGCAGAGGCGACGATCTCGCGCAGCAGTTCCGAGTTCATCGCTCGTCCTCCTCGGCATCGTCATCCAGCGCATGCCTTGCCTCGAGCCGTTGGAGTTCCTCTTCGCTGAGGATCCGGCCCTCATCCTCCGGCTCTGCGGCCGCGAACCGCGCCAGGGTCACCGCCGCCACGAACCCGACGATTGCCATCACCGTCAGCAACGGCACCAGGTCCACCCGTCCGGTCGTGGCCGACCACAGGGCCACGGTGCCGATCAGGGCCGCGATCACCACATCAAGGCCCACGATCCGGTCCAGCATGCTCGGGCCGCGCTCCACGCGGAAGAGCGCCACCAGGACCGCTCCGACGACCAGGATCCCGCAGATCCACAACACCGGCGCACTCATCGGTCCACCTCCCCAGCGTTGCCATCGGAGGCCCCCGCAGCGCGCCCGGCAGGGCCGGGATCCAGCGCTGCCCGGTCCGGCCCACCCCACCAGCGCCGGCGCGGCAATCCGGCACGGGCCAGGTCTTCCTGGTTGGCCAGGGCGTACAACAGGCGCCGCTCCTGGAGGAGTACCTGCCGGCGGAAGGTCTCGACACCCCCGCTGGTGGGCAGATCGAGCACGTGCACGTAGAGGGTGCCGGTGAGCCGATGCGCCTCCACGATGATCGAACCGGGAACCAGTGAGGTGAAGACCCCGGTCAGGGTGAGGATCAGGTCGGACTCCGAACGCAGCCGGATGCGGATGACGCCGCCCTCGGGGCCCCGGCGCGGGTGCAGCGCCATCTTCGACACCTCCACCGAGGCGAGCAGCACATCGACGATGAAGCGGGCGATCAGCCACACCGCCCCGGGAATACTCACCCGGCCGGCGTATCCGACCGCGGGCATCGGTGTCAACAGCACCAGCAGCACCGCGACGCCGAACCCGGCCAGCACGTTGGCCAGGGTCGGGTCACCCCACAACAGCACCCACAGCGCGGTCATCCACAGCAGCATCGGCCATCGGTTCAGCCAAGCGCTCAGGCCGGTCGGAGCGGACGGGTGGGCAGGCTGGGTTCTCATTCGGGCTCCACCTGGTGGGAGATGCCCTCGCCACGTTCGCCGTCGGGCAGCACCGCCGAGACGTAGGGCGACTGGGCACGCAGGTCCCGCGCGGCCGCGTCGGTGTAGGCGTACAACGGACCGGCGACGACGGCGAGCAGCACTCCGATCGAGGCGATGACCGCTGCGGGGGCGAACATGCTGCGAGGTACGTCGGTCTCTGGCAGAGGCTGGGGGGCCGTCTGCCAGAACGCCTTGTTCCACGCCTTCACCACCGCGTACAGGGTGAGCAGTGACGTCACGAGGCTCGCGCCCACCGCGACATACGCCAGGGACGAATCGTGCTGGATGCCGGCCTGCACCAGACCCACTTTGCCCAGGAACCCTGACATGGGCGGGATTCCACCGAGGTTCATCGCTGGGATGAAGAACAAGATCGCCAGCGCCGGTGCGGCCTTGGTCAGGCTGCCGAGGCGCTCCAACGAGGTGCTGCCACCCCTGCGCTCGATCAGCCCTGCCACGAGGAACAATGCCGTCTGCACGGTGATGTGGTGGGTCACGTAGAAGATCGATGCGGACAGGCCGAGTTGATTCGCGAGGGCGATTCCGAACACCATGTAGCCGATGTGGCTGACCAGGGTGAAGGACAGCAGTCGCTTGATGTCGTCCTGGGCCACGGCGCCGAGGATGGCCACCACCATGGTGACGATCGCGGCCACGATCAGGATCGTGTCCATCCGCCCGTCGGTGAACAGCAGCGTCTGGGTACGGATGATGGCATACACGCCGACCTTGGTGAGCAGCCCGGCGAAGACCGCGGTGACCGGTGCCGGGGCTGTGGGATAGGAGTCGGGTAGCCACATCGACAGCGGGAAGACCGCCGCCTTGATGCCGAAGGCCAGTAACAACAGGATCTGCAGCACCAGGGAGACATTCGGATCGATCTCCGCCAGGCGCACGTTCAACTGCGCCAGGTTCAACGTGCCGGTGGCCGCGTAGATCATCGCGATGGCGATGAGGAACAGCATCGAGGACAGCAGCGACACGATCACGTAGATCGACCCGGCCCGCATCCGCGAGCCCGTGCCACCCAGGGTGAGCAGCACGTAACTCGCCGCGAGCAACATCTCGAACCCGACGAACAGGTTGAACAGGTCCCCGGTGAGGAAGGCGTTGGACACACCGGCGGCCAGCACCAGGTAGGTGGGGTGATAGATCGCCACCGGGGCGCCCTCATCGCCGTCGGCGAGACCCTGGGCCACGGAGTACAGCAACACCCCTAGCAGCACTACTGCGGAGACCACCAGCATCAGCGCGGAGAGCCGGTCGGCCACCAGCACGATGCCCACCGGGGCGCTCCAGTTGCCGAGGTTGACCACCTGGGGTCCCTGGGCGTGGGTGATCGCCACCAACGCGATCGCGATCCCCAGGACCACGGTCAAGGTGGTGACCGAGGCCGCCAACTGTGCTTTGGGACGGCGTGCCATGGCCAGGGCGAAGCCGGCAGCGAACAGGGGCAGGATCACCGGCATCGGTAATAGCCAGTTCATGTGGCGCCCCCCTTCGAGTCGGGGGCGCCGGGGACTGCTCCACCCGGGCCCTCGGCTGACGAGTCGTCGGCGCTCACGTTCGGGGTGGACGGGGACGGCTGTTCCTCGATCCCCGGTTCCTCGGTCTCGTCACGGGCCTCGGCGGCCTCGACAGCCAGGCTCACCCCGAGGTCGTCGTCGCGGGTGTCCAGTTCACCGCGTTCCAGGCGCTGAGCCAGTCGGCGGTCCTCCAGGTCGTCCTGCACCTCGTCGTGGCCGTGCAACTGCCACGTGCGATAGGCCATGGCCAGCACGAACGCGGTCAGCCCCAGGTTGATCACGATCGCGGTCAGCACCATCGCCTGCGGCAGCGGATCGGCCATCTCCTCCTGTGGCCCGGACCCGAGCAGCGGAGGGCTCGCGGCGGCACCGCCGGCGAGCAAGAACATCAGGTTCACTCCGTTGCCGATGAGGTAGATGCCGACCAGCACCCTGGTCAGGCTCCGCTCGAGCAGCAGGTACACCCCGGCACCGAACTGCACGCCGACCGCGATCACCAGGGCCAGGCTCGGACTCGCTTCGATCATCCGCCCGCACCCCCTACGCCGGCTCTCAGGTCGTCCAGCACGTCGGCGTCACCGACCGCAGACCGGGGGGAGTCGTGCGCGACGTCGGGGGCGGCCCGCCCTTCGGCCTCACCCTGACGGTCCACTTCGGCACCCAGGGTCCGCAGGATGTCCAGGACGAGTCCGATGACGATCAGGTAGACCCCGATATCGAACGCCAGGGTGGTGAGCAGGTGGATCTCGCCGAGGATGCCGAGGTCGAGGTCCAGCCGGAAGGACTGCAGCGCCTGACCGCCGAAGAACAGCGGGGCGATGCCGGTGCCGGTGGCCACCAATAGCCCGCCGCCGAGCAGCCCACCCGGCTGCAGCGGCAGCGCCTCACCCAGTTCGTAGCGGCCCCCGGCCAGGTACCGCACGATCAGCGCCACCCCGGCGATCATCCCGGCGATGAACCCGCCGCCCGGGGCGTTGTGTCCCGCGAACAGCAGCCACACCGACAGCACCAACATGGTGTGGAACAGCATCCGAGTGATCACTTCGAACATCACCGAGCGTCGATACGGTGCCAGGGTGACACCACCGGGCAGCCACGGCTGACCCCGCCGGCCGGCGATCGGTGTGCCGGGTTCTCCCAGTCGTTGCATCGCCGGGTCCGGGGTCAGGCCCCTGCTCCAGGTGCGGGGACGCTCGGGGTCGTAGTCGCTGACGCGCTCCACACTGCGCTGCCGGTGCCGCAGGAACACCAGGGAGGCCACCCCGGTGGCGGCGACCAGCAGCACCGCGACCTCACCCATGGTGTCCCAAGCGCGCATGTCCACCAGGGTCACGTTGACGATGTTGCTGCCCCAACCGAACTGGTAACCCTCGGTGAGGAGGTCCTGGGAGATCTGCTCGTGGATCCGGGTGCCGGGGATGGTCAGCGCGAGCATGGACATCAGCACACCGGCACCGATGGCGATAACGGCTCGCCACCATCGGCTGGCCACGAGGGGCCGGTTGGAGAAGTAGGCCGGCAGACGGCGCAGCACGAGCAGGAACACCACGATCGTGACGGTCTCCACCAGCGCCTGGGTCAGCGCCAGGTCCGGGGAGCCGTGCAGGGCGAAGAGCAGCACCACACCGTAACCGGCCACCCCCATCAGCACCACGGCCTTGATCCGGCGCCGGGCGCGGGTGACCAGCAGCGCCGAGATCACGATCACCGCAGCGATCGCGCCGGAGACCGGGGAGTCCCACAACCTGACCTCCCCCGGGGTGACCCCGCCGGTGAACATCGCCGTGGTCACCAACGCCATCCCGACCAGCAGGATCACGCCCAGGTAGACCGGCAGTGCACCGCTCTGGGTGTAGGAGGTCAGCGAGGCCGAGAACCGGTCCAGCAAGCGCATCGAGTCGCGGTAGGTACGGTCGGCATCGACCGGCGGGCTGATCGCCTCCTGGAACCGCTCCACCATCGGGCGGCCCAGGGCGAGCAGCGACCCGAACACGATGATGAGCCCCGTCAGTCCCAGTGGGATACCGAATCCGGCCCACAGGGTCAGGTGCCCGGGCTGCCCCACCGGGTAACTCAGGGCGTACGGGGCGAGCAGGTACTCCCCCAGCGCGGGCAGCAATCCGGCGATCAGTCCGCCGGCGGCCAGCAGGTTCGGGGAGATGAACAGCCCGACGTGCTCGCGATCGAGCGGGGTCTCGGGCACTCCCGCCTTGCGGGCGTAGGCGCCCCAGAGGAACCGCACACCGTAGGCGAAGGTGAGAACGGAACCGACCACCACCACGACCATCAGCACCCAGTGGCGCGCTTCTCCGCCGTCGTTGAGCGCCTCCAGGACTGCTTCCTTGCCCACGTAACCGGCCGCCGGCGGCAGCCCGACCATGGAGATCACCGCGAGCAGCCCGGGAACGAACGCGCCCTTGAGATTGCGGGCCAGACCGGACAGTTCGCGTAGGTCCCGGGTGCCGGCGGCGGCGTCGATGACGCCGACGGTGAGGAAGAGCGCCGCCTTGAACATCGCGTGCGCCCCGAGCAGGGCCAGACCGGCCAGCGCGATACCGCGGTCGGGCTGGCCCACGAGCAGGATGAGGAAGCCGAGTTGGGAGACGGTGCCGAAGGCGAGCAGGAGTTTCAGGTCGTGCTGGCGCATCGCCCGGTATCCGCCCAGCAGCATCGTGGCCGAGCCGCTGATCAGCACCATCCAGTACCACACCGGGTTCTCGGCGAAGCCGGGCGCGAGACGAGCGACCAGGTACACACCGGCCTTGACCATGGCGGCGGCGTGCAAGTAGGCACTGACCGGCGTGGGCGCGGCCATCGCACCGGGCAGCCAGAAGTGGAACGGCACCAGGGCGGACTTGCTCAGCGCACCCAACAGCACCAGTACCAGGGCGGCGGCCAGCAGCGCAGAGTGCTCCGGGGGCGCGGCCACCAGTTCGGAGAACCGATAGGACCCGCCGGGCATCTCTCCCAGGATGACGGCACCACCGAGCATCGCCAGGCCGCCGCTCACGGTCACCACCAGGGCTTCCATCGCCGAACGGCGCGAGCCCTTCCGCTCGAAGTAGTGTCCGATCAGCAGGTAGGAGGTGATCGAGGTCAGTTCCCAGAACACGAACAGCACCAGCGTGTTGTCCGTGGCGACCAGACCGAGCATGGACCCGGCGAAGGCGACGAAGGTGGCGGCGAACCGGTTCAGGTACTTGGCGCCGCTGGCGAAGTACCACGCGCAGTAGAACAGCACCATCGACCCGATTCCGCCGACCAGCAGCATCATCAGCCAGGTGAGACCGTCGACGCGGAAGTCCAGCGTGGCATCGAGCGTGGGGATCCAATTGACCTGGACATGGACAGGGCTGCCGTCCATGATCTGGCGGGTATGCGCCAGCGCCCACACCGCCACCGAGAGGGGAACCAGTGCCAGCACGATGAAGCCGCGCCGGCCGAACACACGCATCAGCGTGGGGGCAGCCAGAGCCGCTACCAGGTGTAGCGCCAGCAGCTGCAGCACGTCCGCTCCTCGGGGGTGGTGGGCGTGGTCAAGTTGTGCCCATCATGCACCGATCAACCCCGGGCATGGCCGTGTCTTCGCCCCGGGGAGATGTGGGCATGTGGGCGGTGCGATCCGTCGGTCATGTTATCAACGCGCGCCGGTACCCCGACCCGGGCCCAGGATCCGGGACCGGTTCCCGGCGCTGACCCACCCTCGCGGTGGGCAGCCTCACACCCTGTTCGCCCTCAGTCGCTCTCGCTCGGGTCCACATCCAGTCCCAGGTCCACCAGGAAACCGTCATCGTCGGCCACCACCCCACCCACGGCGGCCAGCAACGCCGCCGCGCTGTCCTCGATCAGGGCGCGTACCTGCTCCGGGACGGCCGGCTCCTCCTCGCCGGCCTCTACCGCTACCGGGTACCAACGCAGGTAGTAACTGAGCAGACCCTGCCCGGCCCACTCCACCCCCGACAGCACCGGGGGCGCCACGTCGGTGGCTTCGACCTGCACCGAGATCACGCCGTCGTCCCCGAAGTGCCACAGGGCGCCGTAACTCTCGTGCACCTGCTCGGCGGCAAGGGCCGCGGCGTCGAAGGCATCGGCGCGGGCGTGCAGTTCGGACCGCTCGGCGCGTTCGGCCTCGCTCAACTCCTCCGGCGCGGTGGGGGGCATCGGCAGAGGAGCCCAACCGGTGCTGGTGAGGATCTCCAGTCCCGGAAGCACCTCACCGAGCACCACCTGCAGTGCCTCGGGTTCCAGCCAGACGGCGCTGTGCACGATCAGGTCCACGAACGGGGCGGGATCGGGCACCAGCACCATGCCGGAGCCCCCGGTGCGCAGCGCACCACCCAGTCGGCGGGCGACGGCGAAGAGAAACTCGACCACATCGGCCTCGTCCCCCTCCGGGGTGCCCTCGGCGAAGGCGTCCAGGAGACCGCCCAGGCCGCGCAACTCCTGCGGCACCGGTCCGGCGCGGAGCACCGGGGCGCGGGCCAGGTAGGCCTCCTGGGCTTCCTCCGGCACGTCCAGCGCGGCGCGAGAGTCGTCGTCCAGCAGCCACGGGCCGGTCAGCCAGGCGCCGGGGATCAGGTCGATGGTGTGCTCGTCGCGGCGGGAGGCGCCCGGGAAGCGGCTCAGCGCCAGAGCCTCCACGTCACCCGGGTCGATCCCGGGGCCGACCAGGAGCAGGTGATGGCCCCAGGCCAGATCGGGGTCGAGGTGAGCCCGGGCGGGATCCTGCGCGGCCCGGTCGGTGCCGTGGCCGGTGGCGCCGTGCTGCTGGGGGGCGGACATGCTCACGGCTGGATCCGGGTGCGGTGGAAGTTCAGGTAGGAGCGCGAGGCCGTCGGGCCCCGCTGGTCCTGGTAGCGCGAGCCCTGGGCGCCGGAGCCGTAGGGATGCTCGGCCGGGCTGGAGAGGCGGAAGTAGCAGAGCTGGCCGATCTTCATCCCGGGCCACAGCAGGATCGGCAGGGTGGCGGTGTTGGACAGTTCCAGGGTGACGTGGCCGGAGAAACCCGGGTCGATGAAGCCGGCGGTGGAGTGGGTGAGCAGGCCCAGCCGGCCCAGACTTGACTTGCCCTCCAACCGGGCGGCGATGTCATCGGGCACGGTGATCAGTTCGTACGTGGAACCGAGCACGAACTCCCCCGGGTGCAGCACGAACGGCTCATCCGGCTCGGCCTCCAGGAGCCGGGTCAGGTCGGGCTGATCGGCGGCGGGGTCGATCACCCGGTACTTGTGGTTGTCGAACAACCGGAAGAACCGGTCCAGGCGCACGTCGACGCTGGAGGGTTGGACCATCGAGGCCTCGAACGGGTCCAGGCCGAGGCGGCCGGCGTCGAGCTCGGCGCGGATATCACGGTCGGAGAGGAGCACGGGGCCACGGTACCGCTCCGGACGGCCCGCGCGCGGCCGGGAACCGGCCGAGCCAGGACCTGGCGACCACCTGGAGCGGGTGACGGGAATCGAACCCGCGCTATCAGCTTGGGAAGCTGAAGTTCTACCATTGAACTACACCCGCGAGCGCAGCGATGAGACTGCGACCGGATCCAATATACCTGCAATCCTGCCGCGGCCGTCACAGCACGGCCGACCGCCGTCGACCCGGCGCCGTGCCCCTCGCCGGGGCATCCGGTTGTCACCAGGGACCGGCTGCTCTACGCTCGATCACCGGTGTGCCGGGAAGTCTGGTCGGCGACGATATCCCGACGTCCTGAAGGGACCGGAATGGACGGCAACGGCAGGTCCGACATCAAGCGTGCTCGGGCGATCGCCCGCCGCCGACGCCGCAAGTTCGCCGCCGCCCTGCTACTCACCGGACTGGCACTGGTGGGCGGGTCCAGCGTGCTGTTCCAGGTCCTGATGGCCACCGAGGGCCAATCCCACTCCTGGACCACCGCGATCTACTGGACCCTTACCACGATGTCCACGCTCGGCTACGGGGACGTGACCTTCACGTCCGACCTCGGCCGGATCTTCTCGATGGTGGTGCTGCTCAGCGGAGCGGTGTTCATCCTGGCACTGCTGCCGTACTTCGTGATCCAGCACGTCCTGACCCCGTGGCTGGACCGGCGTGACGCGGCACGGGCTCCGCGCCGCGCCCCGCCGCAGATCCGCAACCATCTCATCCTCGTGGGCGCGGACACCGTCGTCGAGACGCTGGTCGCGCGCGCCAAGCGCTCCCGTGTCCCCTGCGTCCTGGTGGTGGATCACCCCAAACAGGCCGGGCTGCTGCACGACCGCGGCTACATCGTGGTGCTGGGGCCGTTGGACTCGGTCGACACCTACCGCAAGGCGGGTGTGGAGCGGGCGAAGATGGTGGTCTCGATGCTGCCGGACACCACCACCACGAACGTGGTGTTCACCGTGCGCCAGATCGCCAAGGACGTGATCGTGGCGGTGACGGCGGACAAGGCCGCCTCGGTCGACGTCCTGGAACTCGCCGGCGCCGACCACGTCCTGGAGCTCGCCACACAACTGGGCCGGGCGATGGCGGGCCGCGTGCTCGGCACGACCGGGCGTGCGCACCACATCGGGGCCTTCGGCCGGACCGTCATCGCTGAGGCGGCGGCCCGGCACACCGAGTTGGTGGGCATGACGCTGGAACAGGCCCGCGCGGAAGTGAGTTGCCGGATCCTTGCGGTCATGCGTAAGGGCAGGCTGCGGCCGACGAAGCCGGACCCTGGCATCGACGCGGACACCGTGCTGGTGCTGGCGGGCACGGCCGACGAGGTGAAGGAGTACGACGCGCGGTTCCAGGTCCCGCAGAACCACGATGACCCGGTGCTGATCATCGGCGGCGGGCGGGTGGGCCGCGCGGCTGCCAAGGCCCTGACCGAGACCGGCGTTCCGTCCACGATCGTGGAGCAGGTTCCCGATCGAGCCGGGTCGGTCACCCGCGTCGTCGAGGGTGACGCCGCGGACCTGGAGGTGCTGCGCTCAGCCGGATTCGACACCGCACCGGCGGTTCTGGTCACAACGCACGACGACGACCTGAACGTCTACCTGAGCCTGTACTGCCGGCGGCTGCGCGATGAGGTCCAGGTGGTCTCGAGGGCTACCCACGAACGCAACGTGGCCACGCTCTACCGGGCCGGGGCCGACGGGGTGCTCTCCTACGCCACGATCGGTGCCACTGAACTGTGGAACCGCGCGACGCTGCCGCACCGGATGGTCATCGCCGAGGGCAACGAGTTGTTCCTCGTTCCCCGCCCGGCGGCACTGGCCCGGCTGCCGGTGCGCAACCCGGAGGTGTTTCAGCAGACCGGCTGCCAGATCGTCGCCGTGACCGACGCGGACGGGACGCTGCTGCGTGACTCCGAACGGATCCCGACCGGCGATGGGCAGCAGTTGCTGCTCCTGGGCGACCGGCACGCCGAGGAGCGGTTCCGCGCCAAGTACCCCGGCTAGCCCCCGCCGGCGTAGGGTGCTGCGCCCCGCTCAGTGCCTGGCGTCCCGGTAGTACCGGATCAGCGCCTGGGTGGAGGCGTCCTGGGCCGCGAGCGCCTCCTCATCCCCGGTGACCGCCGGGGCGATCTGGCTGGCCAGTTCCTTGCCCAGCTCCACCCCCCACTGGTCGAAGGAGTCGATGCCCCAGACGATGCCCTGAGTGAAGGTGATGTGCTCGTACAGTGCGATCAACTGACCCAGCACCGACGGGCTCAGCGCCGGAGCCATGATCGAGGTGGTGGGCCGGTTGCCGGGGAAGGTGCGGGCGGGCACCACCGCCTCGTCGGTGCCTTCGGCCCGCACCTCATCGGCGGTCTTGCCGAACGCCAGCGCGCGGGTCTGGGCGAAGAAGTTGGCCAGGAACAGGCTGTGCACGTCCACGTGCCCGTCCTTGCGGGGGTCGGCGGGGTTGGCCACGGCGATGAAGTCGGCGGGGATCAGCCGGGTGCCCTGGTGGAGGAGTTGGTAGAAGGCGTGCTGGCCGTTGGTGCCCGGCTCACCCCAGAACACCTCACCGGTGTCGGTGGGCACGGGTGAGCCGTCCCAGCGCACCCCCTTGCCGTTGGACTCCATCGTCAGTTGCTGCAGGTAGGCCGGGAAGCGGTGCAGGTCCTGGGCATAGGGCAGCACCGCGTGGGTGTGCGCGCCCAGGAAGTTGACGTACCAGATGTTCAGCAGCCCCATCAGGGCCGGCACGTTGTGCGCAATCTCGCTGGTGCGGAAGTGCTCGTCCACGGCGTGGAAGCCGCCGAGGAACTCGGTGAACCGCTGCGGTCCGATCGCGATCACCAACGACAGCCCGACGGCCGAGGGCACCGAGTAGCGCCCGCCCACCCAGTCCCAGAAGCCGAACGTGTTGTCGGTGTCGATGCCGAAGTCGGCCACCCTGTCCAGTGCGGTGGAGACCGCCACGAAGTGGCGGGCGACGGCGTTGGTGCGCTCGGCCTGCTCGGTCCCGATCACCCCCCGCCGGGCAAGTTGCTCCCACAACCAGGTGCGGGCCATCCGGGCGTTGGTGAGGGTCTCGATCGTGCCGAAGGTCTTGGAGGCCACGATGAACAGGGTGGTCTCGGGGTCTACGCCGGCCAGGGTGGCGGCGATGTCTGCGGGGTCGATGTTGGAGATGAATCGCACCTCGATGTCCTCGGCCACGTAGGACCGCAACGCCTCGTAGGCCATCACCGGGCCCAGGTCGGAACCGCCGATGCCGATGTTGACCACGGTGCGCACGCGCTTGCCGCTCAGCCCGGTCCACGCCCCCGAGCGCACCTGGTCGGCGAAGGTATACATCCGCTCCAGCACCTCGTGCACGTCGGCGTCGACGTCCTGGCCGTCCACGACCAGCGCCGGACTCCGATCCTTGGGCCGGCGCAGCGCGGTGTGCAGCACTGCCCGGTCCTCGGTGGCGTTGATGCGCTCCCCGGCGAACATCGCGGCGATCCGCCCGGGCAGGTCGACCTCTTCGGCGACCTTGGTCAGCAGCCTGAGGGTCTCGTCGGTGATGAGGTTCTTGGACAGGTCCACGTAGAGGTCCCCCACGGTGTGGCTGTACCGTTCGGCGCGGCCGGGGTCCCGGGCGAACCAGCCGCGCAGGTCCGGCTCGAACGACTCGGCGTCGGCCCGCAGGGAACGCCAGGCGTCGGTGGTGGTGACATCGATCGGGGTATTCACGGGTGAGCTCCTTCGAAACTGGTACCTACCCTCACCGTATTGCCCGGGCCGCTGCGGCGCTCCCCGCCCTGGCCTCGCATGTTCGGCACCGGACCGGGCCCGGCGCGGCCTGGGCGGCAGAACCGCCCGGCCTTCTACTGCGGGGCGATGCGCTCCGACACCGGCCACCCCGACCGACCCACGCCCCTGCACTCGGGTGATGAACCCGAGGCGCTGGTGCGACAGTTCCACCGCACCTGCGGGCTACCGATCGCCCAGGACGGACCGTCGGTGGATCGTGAGCGTGTGCACATGCGCATGGCGCTGATCGCGGAGGAATTCGCCGAGCTGGTCGGCGCGGTGTACGGTCCGCGGGCGGAGACCTTCGTGACCGAGGCGTTCACCCGCGCGGTCGACGCCGACGACGGCACCCGGGACACGGTCGGTGCCGCCGATGCGCTGGCTGACCTGGTCTACGTGATCTACGGGATGGCGCTGGAGTGCGGACTCCCGCTGGCCCGGGTCCTGACCGAGGTGCAGGCCTCGAACATGTCGAAACTGGGCTCCGACGGCCGGCCGATCTACCGCCCCGACGGCAAGGTGCTCAAGGGCCCGGACTACTTCCGGCCGGACGTGGCGGGTGCGCTCGGGCTGGGTTCACAGCAGTAGCCGCTGGGCCTCGGTCACCACCAGGGCGGTGGCCGCGGCCAGCACCAGCGCGAACGTCAGCAACCACACCACCCGGGGCAGCGGCGTCAGGCGCGCCAGCACCGCCGGATCCGAGCCGCGATCCCGGCCCCGCCAGACCGAACCCAGGTGCCGCCAAGCCCCGATCAGCAGCAGCAGGCCGGTGGCCACCAGCACCTGCATCTGCAGCACCACCGACCCCGCCCACCACAGCCACAGCGCGCCGGCGCTGACGGCCAGCATCACCAGGGCGGTCAGCACCGATCGCACCCGCACCCAGGAGATCAGCAGGATCACCAGCACCGCCGTCAGCACCGGTGGCCCCAGCCCCCGCGTGGCGGTCCACACCAGCAGCGCGCCCAGGATCGCCGGAGCCGGATAGCCGGCCCAGGTGGTCGCCACCAGGGCGGCCCCGCGCGGTTTACCCCGGGTGACGGCGTGCCCGGACATGTCCGCCCGGAGGACGAAGCCGGTGAACGTGCGCCCGGTCGCCAGGCCCACCAGAGCATGCCCGAGTTCGTGCACCAGCGTCACCGCCAACCGGACGATCCGCCACAGCGGACCCACGGCCACCAACGCCAGCGCGATACCCGCGCTGATCAGCAGGTGCTCGGGTTCGACCTGACCGGCCTGGCTCGCCGGAACCGGGACGATGCGCTCGGAGATCTGGGACCAGGACGGGACATCCACGCAGTCACCCTAACCGCGCCCGGGGGCGGAGCCGCGCAGACCTACCGCACCGGCACCCGGCCGACCGCACATCCCCGGCCGGGTGCGCCCACGCCATGCCGGCACACCCGCCACGCCGGCACCTGCCCGCGTGCCCTGGACCCACCCAAGCGCCCAAGCACCGATTGACATACGATGTGCGCTGCATCGCGCGTGCGTCCCAGGGGCGTTCGTGCACCCACCGGAGGAGAGGCGCGAGCGAGTGAGTGACCTGCTCGATTCCTATCGCGCGCCCGGACCGGGCCGGGATGAGATGGTGCACGCCACCGGCACCGCCCGGGCCGCCTGGGACCAGATGGCCGATCTTGCTGAATTGCACACCTGGCACCAGATCGAGGACGCCCGGGCGGAGATCTCCACGATGCTGTCCGACCAGTGGGTCCGCCACGGCAGCGACACCGAGGAGGCGCCCTGGGAACTCGATCCGCTCCCGGTGATCCTCGATGAGGTGGAGTGGGCCGGGGTGGAGACCGCCCTGGGCCAGCGCGCCGAACTGCTCGATGAGATCCTCACCGACCTCTACGGGCCCCGCCGGCTGATCACCGAGGGCCTGATCCCGGCCGACCTGGTCCTGCCCCACCCCGGATTCCTGCGCGCCGTGGACGGGATCGCCATCCCGGGCCCCCGCCAGTTGTTCCTGCACGCCGCCGATGTGGCCCGGGAGGACGACGGCGGCTGGCGGGTGCTGGCCGACCGCACCCAGGCCCCCTCCGGGCTGGGTTTCGCGATGGCCGACCGGCGGGCGGTGGCCCAGGTGATGGCCGGGTTGTACCGCCAGGCCCGGATCCGGCGGATCGGCCCGTTCTTCCACGCCCTGGCCACCGCGCTACGGGAGGTGGCTCCGCCGTCTGCCGGTGATGCCCCACGGATCGCGATGCTCACGCCCGGGCCCTACTCCGAGACCGCGTTCGACCAGGGGTACCTGGCCTCGATGCTGGGGCTGGCGTTGGTGCAGGGGGAGGACCTGGAGGTACACGGGGGCCGGTTGTGGATGCGTTCCCTCCACGGCGCCGAGCCGGTGGACGTCCTGCTGCGCCGGGTGGACGCGGAGTACTGCGACCCGTTGGACCTGCGCGGCGATTCCCGTCTCGGCGCTGCCGGCCTGGTCCAGACCGCACGGGAGGGCAACCTGACCGTGGTGAACACCCTGGGCAGCGGAGTGCTGGAGAATCCGGCGCTGCTGGCCTACCTGCCGCAACTGTGCCGGGTGCTGCGCGATGAGGACCTGGCGCTGCCCTCCACCGTGACCTACTGGTGCGGGGACCGGGCCATGTGCTCCCACGTGATCGCCAACCTGGGCCACCTGGTGATCCGGCACACCGCCCCGGGTGCCCCACCGATCCACGGCTGGGAGCTGGGGGCCGACGCGCGCGCGAGCCTGTCCGCGGTGATCGCCGCCCAGCCGCGCCAGTGGGTTGGCCAGGAGCCGGTTGGAGCCTCCACCACCCCCACCGCCGGGCCCGGTGCGCTGGTGGCCCGCCCCACCACGCTGCGCACCTTCGCGCTGGCCCGGCCCGGTGGCTACCAGGTGATGTCCGGCGGGCTCGCGCAGGTGAGCGGCCCGCAGATCGGGGACGCCGAGGTTCCCAGCGTCTTCGCCAACGACACCGCCGCGGGCGGTGCCGCCGCCGGTGCCACCGCCAAGGACCTGTGGGTGCTGTCCACCGAACCGCAGCCGGTCCTGGAGCCCTGGGAGCCGGGCAGGGCCGACGACGACGCACCGGCGGGTGCAACAGGTGCCGCAGCGGAGGGGGCCGGCCAGGGTGGGACCGACACCATCTCCGCTGGTGCCGCCGAGAACCTGTTCTGGTTCGGCCGCTACGCCGAACGCGCCGAGGCCACGGTCCGCCTGCTGCAGGTGGTCGCCGACCTCTGGGCCGACCACCACACCAGCCCGACCTCCCCGGGCGGACGCAGCCTGGACGTGCTGGAACGCGTCCTGGCCGGTACCACCGCCGGCGGCACCCCGCAGCAGGTCCTGATCGGGGAGGAACCGGGCACGGTGGCCTTCGCCGTGGACCGCATCCTGCGCGCCGCCACGGCGGTGCGCGACCAACTCTCCTCCGACACCTGGCAGGCGCTGGCCACGGTGAACCGCGCGCTGGATCGGGCCCGCGCCCAGCACCGAGGAGGCGGCGTGGTGGACCTGTCCCGGGCCGTCTCCCGAGTCACCGAGGGGATGCTCGCGCTGGCCGGGATCAGCGCCGAGTCGATGATGCGTGACGTGGGGTGGTCGCTGATGGAGATCGGGCGCCGGATCGAACGCGCCCAGCACCTGGTGATGACGCTGCGGGCATGCCTGCCGAACCAGCAGCCCCCCGCGGTGGAAGCCGGAGTGCTGGAGGCGCTGCTGATCGCCCACGAGTCCGCCATCACCTACCGGCGCCGCTTCCAGCGGCACGCCCGGGTGGAGACCTTCCTGGACCTGCTGCTGTTGGACCGGCGGAACCCGCGGGCACTGGCCTACCAGGTGGAGGCGATCGCCACGCTGCTCGTGCAGGTGCCCACCCCGGTACGGGACGCCGGTTCCAGGGACCAGTTACTGGCGGATCTGCGGGACCTGCTCGCCGAGGGGGAGACGACGGTGCTGTCCGACGCCGACGACGACGGTCACCGCGCCCACCTGGCGGGCTTTCTGGAGTCCCTGCACTGGCGGTTGGCCGAACTGGCCAACGAGATCGCCCGGGTGCACTTCATCCACCCGGTGCCGAGCCAGTGGCTGGACGCGGTGGGCATCCGGGTACCCGGTGCGGACGAGGCCACCGAGCCCCCGGTCTGGGCCTGGGGGAACGGGGGTGGCGTGCGATGAACACATCCGAGTCGTCCGTGCGCCACTACCGGCTCACCCACGCCACCACCTACACCTACCCGGCCGACGTCACCTCCTCCTACGGGCGGGCGATCCTGCTGCCCCGGACCGGATCCGGCCAGCAGGTGCACATCGCCGGGCTGAGCGTGGATCCCGGCGCCGACCACAGCGGACAGCACAGCGACTTCGCCGGGAACGGCTCCACCTACTTCCACGTCACCCGGCCGCACCGGCGCCTGGAGGTCACCGCCCGCTCGGTGGTCACCACCAAACGGCGCCGGGTCGAACCCGACTCCCTGCCCGCGGTGGCGTGGGAGGAGGTCAGCCGCGCCGTCGACGCGGTGTGCCGCACCGGTGAACACCCGAGCGTGGGCGGCGCCACCACCGCGCTGGCCATCGCCGAGGCGCGCGCCGCGTCCCCGATGATCGACGTGATCGAGGAGGTGCGGGCCTACGCCGCGCCCTCCTTCGTCCCGGGGCGCCCCATGGTGGATGTGGTGGCGGACCTGAGCAACCGGATCTTCACCGACTTCGACTTCGTCTCCGGGGCCACCCGGGTGGACACCCGGCTCTCGGAGGTACTCAAGCGGCGCGTCGGGGTCTGCCAGCACTTCGCCCACCTGCTCATCGGGTGCGCGCGCGCGATGGGGCTGGCGGCCCGGTACGTCTCGGGGTACATCGAGACCCAACCGCCCCCGGGCCGGCCGAAGTTGCGGGGCGTGGACGCCTCCCACGCCTGGGCCGCGCTGTGGCTTCCCGGCGGCGGGTGGTTGCACATCGACCCGACCAACGACCAGTTCATCGACAGCCGCTACGTCCAACTCGGCTGGGGCCGCGACTACGGAGACGTCTCCCCGCTGCGGGGGATCGTGTTCACCGAGGGGTCCGGCTCCACCCTGGAGGTGGCGGTGGACCTGTGGCCGATCGAGGCCGATCAGGTGGAGGCGACCGTGGCCCAGGTCCGCCAGGAGCTGGGCGAGGATGGTTGATTCAGCCGGTGGTCATCGGACGGGGCCCGCGCTCCCGGCGGGGTAGGTCTGCAGCGGAACCGTGCCGGCGGCCCAGGCGGCCAGTACCGGCTCCACCACCCGCCAGCACTGCTCCACCACGTCACCGCGTACCGACAACAGCGGGTCCCCCTCCAGTACTCCGGAGAGCACTTCCCCGTAGGCGGGCAGCTCCCCCGTGGCAAAGGCGGTGGACATCACCACCCGGTCCAGTTCCCACGGGTCACCGGAGCCGTTGACGTCCAGTTCCAGGTCGAGGCACTCCGGGCCGAGGCCGAGCCGCAACCGCGCCGGCTGGGAGGTGCCGAGCAAACCGGTGGGCAGGTGCGGGACCGGTTTGAAGGTGATCAGTGCCTCCTTGCGGGTGGCACCCAGCGCCTTGCCGGACCGGAGCCGGAACGGGACTCCCTTCCAGCGCCAGTTGTCGATGAAACAGGTGACCTCGGCCAGGGTCTCGGTGCCGGCCCCGGGATCCACGCCGGGTTCATCGGCGTAGGCGATCACGTCCCGCTCCCCGATCCGTCCGGCGCCGTAGCGTGCTCGCACGCTGTGCCTGGTGGGGTCCCCGGCCCGGGTGGCACGCAGCACCTCGGCGATGCGGTCGCGCACGTCGCGTTCGCCCATCGTGGCGGGCGGGGCCATCGCGATCAGGGCCAGCACCTGGAGCAGGTGGCTCTGGATCATGTCCCGCAGCGCACCGGCGGAGTCGTAGTAGCGGGCCCGGTCCTCCAGGGCCAGGTCCTCGTCGTAGACGATGTCCACCGAGTCGATGTGCGCCGCGCTCCAGAGCGGTTCGAAGATCCGGTTGGCGAACCGGAATCCCAGGATGTTCAGCACGGTGGACTTGCCCAGGAAGTGATCGACCCGGTGGATCTGCTCCTCCGGCACCAGGGCGCGCACGGTCCGGTTCAGCGACCGGGCCGACGCCGCGTCGGACCCGAACGGCTTCTCCATGATCAACCGGGTGCCCTCGGGCACGCCGATCTCACCCAGCGCCCGGCAGGCCTGCTCGGTCGCCGCCGGTGGGAGTGCGAAGTAGATGGCCACCGGGCCGGCGCACACCTGCAGGGCGCGGCGCAGGTCATCGGGGCTGGCGGCGTCGGTGCGCACGTAGACCGACTCGCGCTCCAACCGGCGCAGGGCTCCCGCACCGGGATCGGACAGGGTGGGCGCGGCCATCTCCTCCCAGGGCGCGACCTCGATGCTGGGCGTGGCCGCGAACGCCTCGCGCAGCCGGTTCCGCCACCGGGTGTCATCCCAGTCCTCCGCCCCCGCCCCCACCAGGTTCAGGTACGGGGCCCCGCCGCCGGCGAGGAGGCGCCCCACGCCCGGCAGCAGGAGCCGGCCGGCCAGGTCACCGCTGGCACCGAGCACCAGCAGGGTGCGCACGTGTGCCGCCGCGCCGGCCTCGACGTCGGTCATTGCGCCACCTCCATCACCGCCCGCACCTGATTCATGGTGGAGCACGTAGGAGCGATCCTACGAGGCGGTCACCTTCGGCGCGGGGGTGTACGCACGGGACTCGAAGGACCGCAGCCGCAGGCTGTTGCCCACCACGAACACGCTGGAGAAGGCCATCGCGGCGCCGGCGAGCATCGGGTTGAGCAGGCCGAAGGCGGCCAGGGGGATCGCGGCGGTGTTGTAGGCGAAGGCCCAGAACAGGTTCCCCTTGATGGTGCCCAGCGTCCTGCGGGACAGCCGGATCGCATCGGCCGCGCTGCGCAGGTCCCCACGGACCAGGGTGATGTCGGCGGCCTGGATGGCCGCGTCGGTGCCGGTGCCCATGGCCAGGCCGAGATCGGCCTGGGCCAGCGCTGCGGCGTCGTTCACGCCATCGCCGACCATCGCGACCACCTTGCCCTCGCTCTGCAAGCGGGCCACCACGTCCACCTTCTCCTTCGGCAGCACCTCGGCGATGACCGTCTCGGTACCCACCTCGGCGGCGATCTGCTCCGCGACGGCCTTGTTGTCACCGGTGAGCAGCACCGGCGTCAGACCGAGACCCCGCAACTGCCGGATCGCCTCGGCACTGGTGGGCTTGACCGTGTCGGCCACCGTCAGCACGCCCCGGGCAGCGCCGTCCCACGCAACGACGACGGCGGTCGTGCCCTGCGATTCGGCGGCGGCCTTGGCCGTGGCCAGACCCGCGGGCAGGTCCTGGGAGATCTCTTCCAGCAGGCTCTCGCGGCCGACGATGACGGTGCGGCCCTCCACCACGCCGCGCACGCCCCTTCCCTCGAGATTGGTGAAGTCGTGGGCCTGCGGCAATTCGGCCACCTCATCGGCGGCACCGGTGGCGATGGCCCGGGCGACGGGGTGCTCGGAGGAGTTCTCCAGCGCTCCGGCCAGGCGGAGCAGTTCGGAGCGGTCCACACCCTCAGCGGGGTGGACCCCGGTCAGGGTCATGGTCCCGGTGGTGACCGTGCCGGTCTTGTCCAGCACCACGGTGTCGGACTTGCGGGTGGACTCCAGCACCTCCGGGCCCTTGATCAGGATGCCCATCTGGGCGCCGCGACCGGTGCCCACCAGCAACGCGGTGGGGGTGGCCAGTCCGAGCGCGCACGGGCAGGCGATGATCAGCACCGCGACCGCGGCGGTGAAGGCGGCGCTGAGCGGGAAGCCGGCACCGATCCAGGCGCCCAGGGCCGCCACTGCGATCGCGATGGCGGTCGGGACGAAGATCCCCGAGACCCTGTCCGCCAGGCGCTGGATCTCGGCCTTGCCGGACTGGGCGTCCTCGACCATCTTGGCCATCTGCGCCAGTTGGGTGTCGCCGCCCACGCGCGTGGCGCGCACCACCAGTCGCCCGCCGGCGTTCACGGTGGCCCCGGTGACGGCATCGCCATCTGACACCTCCACCGGCACCGATTCGCCGGTGAGCATCGAGGCGTCCACCGCCGAGGTGCCGGAGACGATGACGCCGTCGGTGGCGATCTTCTCCCCCGGGCGCACGATGAACTCATCGCCCACCGCGAGTTCGGCGCTGGGGATCCTGGTCTCCACCCCGCCGCGCAGGACTGCCACGTCCTTGGCGCCCATCTCCATCAGTGCGCGCAGCGCGGCACCGGCCCGGCGCTTGGAGCGCTTCTCGAAGTAGCGGCCCAGCAGGATGAACATCGTCACCCCGGCGGCCACCTCGAGGTAGATGTTCGCGGCGCCGTCGGTGGGGGCGATGCTCAGTTCGAAGGCGTGAGTCATCCCCGGTACGCCGGCGGTGCCGAGGAACAGCGCGTACAGCGACCACACGAACGCCGCGCTGGTGCCCAGGGATACCAGGGTGTCCATCGTGGCGGCACCGTGACGCAGGTTCGTCCACGCCGCCTTGTGGAAGGGCCAGCCGCCCCACACGATCACCGGTGCGGTCAGGGCCAGGGAGGCCCACTGCCAGTACGTGAACTGCAGCGCGGGGATCATCGACATGGCGATCACCGGCACCGACAGCAGCACCGATCCGATCAGACGCTGGCGCAGGGTGACCAGCTCGGGATCGACCTCATCGTCGGTCTCGGACTCGTCCGCCGCGGTCCGTGGCGGTTCGGGGAGCGTGGCGGTGTAGCCGGTGCGGGCCACGACGTCGATCAGGGTGTCGATCCGGACGCCGTCGGCGAGGGTCACGCGGGCCTTCTCGGTGGCGTAGTTCACCGAGGCCTCGACGCCGTCGAGTTTGTTGAGTTTCTTCTCCACCCGCATGGCACACGAGGCACAGGTCATCCCGCCGATCGCCAGTTCCACGGCGCTGCCGGCGCCCTGCTGCTGGGCGGGGGATGTGGACATCGGTGCCTCTCCTTCGTACTGCTGGCTGGTGCGTCACCGGCTCAGTGGTCGGCGGGCTCCTCGGCGGGGTCCGCCTCCGTGCTCTCGTCGTCGCCGGAACCGGTGCCCGGCTGGCCGGGTTCCTCGTGACGGATCTCCTCCACGGTTCGGACCCAGTCCTGCACGGTCTCCTCCGGCACCACGACGTTGCCCATCGCGGCCGCCACCACGAAGACCACCACGAGACCGGCCCCGTAGAGGCCGAGCCGGAGGGGGACCTTCATCAGGCGCGCACCGCCTCGTATCCGGCCTCGTCCACCGCTGCCACGACGGTGGCGTCATCGACCGGCCCGTTCACGCTGAGCACGAGGGTGCCCGTCTGCGCACTGACCTCGACCGCTTCCACGCCGGAGATCTGCCCGACCTCCTCGCGTACGGCGTTCTCGCAGTGCGAGCAGGTCATGCCAGTCACTTGGTACTCGTGCCGGTCCATGCGTCCTCCTTTAATGGATGCGGTACCCGTAGGGGGTATAGGATTCGTCCGATCGTATACCCAGGGCGGGTATCGGTGTCAATCGATGCGATTGGGCCGAGGCCTCGTATATCGTGGGTCATCCTGATACCCTACGGGGGTATATCGCGAATGGGAGATCGTCGTTATGAGCATCTCAGGACCTCACCACCACAGCGACCCGGGCATCCAGCAGGCTCAGGACCCTCGCGGGCACGACCCTGACAGCGAGCACGCCCAGCACGACGAGCACAGCGAGCACGCCCAGCACAACGAGCACAGCGAGCACGCTCATCACGGTCACGGTGGCCATGGTCATCATGGCCACGGCGGCCACGACCACGGCGACCACGTGGGCCAGTTCCGCCGGTTGTTCTGGATCATGCTCCTCCTCGGCCTGCCGACGGTGCTGCTGAGCCCGATGTTCGCGCACATCATCGGCTACGACCTGCCCGAGGCCGGCTGGCTCACCTGGGTCGCGCCGGTGCTGGGCACGATCATCTACCTCTGGGGTGGCCGGCCCTTCCTCACCGGCGCCGTCAGTGAACTCAAGGCGCGCAAGCCCGGGATGATGCTGCTGATCGCGATGGCCATCACCGTCGCCTTCATCTCCTCGTGGGGCGCCAGCCTGGGCCTGCTGTCCCACGAGTTGGAGTTCTGGTGGGAACTGGCGCTGCTGGTGGTGATCATGCTGCTGGGGCACTGGATCGAGATGCGCTCCCTGGAACAGACCTCCTCGGCACTGGACTCCCTGGCCGCCTTGCTCCCCGACGAGGCCGAGCGGGTCGACGGCGACCAGGTCACCACGGTCGCGCCCTCGGACCTGGTCGTGGGCGATGTCGTCATCGTGCGCCCGGGTGGGCGCGTCCCAGCCGACGGTGACGTGGTCGAGGGCAGTGCCGATGTGAACGAGTCGATGATCACCGGGGAGTCCAGACCGGTGCCCCGTTCCGCAGGGGACCGGGTCGTGGCCGGCACCGTGGCCACCGACAATGCGCTGCGGGTGCGGATAGCCGCCGTCGGCGAGGACACCGCACTGGCCGGCATCCAGCGCCTGGTCGCCCAGGCGCAGTCCTCGGCCACCCGGGCTCAGCGGCTGGCGGACAAGGCAGCCGGCTGGCTGTTCTGGTTCGCGCTCGGCGCCGCAGCGGTCACCCTGGTGGCCTGGATGCTGCTCGGCACCCCCGACCAGGCCTTGATGCGAGTCATCACCGTGCTCGTGATCGCCTGCCCGCACGCCCTGGGTCTGGCGATCCCGCTGGTGGTCTCCATCGCCACCGAACGTGCCGCCAAGGGCGGGGTGCTGGTCAAGGACCGGATGGCGCTGGAGCAGATGCGCACCGTGGACGCGGTGCTGTTCGACAAGACCGGCACCCTGACCGCCGGCGAACCGGTGGTCACCGACCTCACCACCGCCGGCGACACGACCGAGGAGGACCTGCTGTCCCTGGCTGCCAGTGCCGAGGGTGACAGTGAGCACCCGCTCGCCCGGGCCATTCGCGAGGCGGCCGCGCAGAAGGGGCTGACCGTCCCGGTGGCCAGCGACTTCTCCTCGGCCACCGGCGTCGGTGTCCGGGCCACCGTGCAGGGCCGCACCGTCGCCGTCGGGGGTCCTGCCCTCCTGGCGACGTCGGACCGCTCTGCGCTGTCCGCCACCGAGGCGTGGTCCGGCCGCGGTGCCACCGTGCTGCACGTGCTCCTCGACGGCGAGGTCGCGGGTGCACTCGCCCTGGCCGATGAGATCCGCCCCGAGTCGCGCGAGGCGGTCCGCGCCCTGCACGACCTCGGCATCCACGTGGTGATGATCACCGGCGACGCCGAGCCGGTCGCCACCGCGGTGGCCGAGGAACTCGGAATCGATCAACTCTTCGCCGAGGTGCGGCCCGAGGACAAGAGCAGCAAGGTCGCCGAGTTGCAGGAGCAGGGGCGGGTGGTGGCGATGGTCGGCGACGGCGTCAACGACGCCCCGGCCCTGGCCCAGGCAGACGTCGGCATCGCGATCGGCGCCGGCACCGACGTCGCGATCGCCTCGGCCGGGGTGATCCTGGCCTCCGACGATCCCAGGTCGGTGCTGTCGGTGATCCAGCTCTCCCGTGCGGCGTACCGCAAGATGAAGCAGAACCTGTGGTGGGCCGCCGGCTACAACCTCGCAGCGGTGCCGTTGGCCGCTGGTGCGCTCGCCCCGATCGGATTCGTGATGCCGATGGCGGTCGGTGCGCTGCTGATGTCGCTGTCCACCGTGGTGGTGGCCATGAACGCCCAGTTCCTGCGACGCCTGGACCTGCGTCCCGAGGCCAGCGTGCGGGCCACCCGGGGCGCCGCACCGGTACGCGCGGAGCGACTGAGTCAGGAAGACCCGGTGCCCAGCCACCATTAACCACGGGCGGGCGGCCCGCCGGGCCTCAGTCGCGTGCGGTCAGCACCACCGGGCCATCGGGGGTGATCGCCACGGTGTGCTCGCTGTGCGCGCCCCGGGAACCGTCCGCGGAGCGGATGGTCCACCCGTCGGGGTCGGTGTAGATCTCATCGGTACCGGCCATGAACCACGGCTCGATGGCGATCACCAGGCCGGGGCGCAGCGGCATCCCGCGACGGGCCCGGCCGTCGTTGGGCACGTGGGGCTCTCCATGCATGCTGCGGCCCACCCCGTGCCCACCGAACTGGGTGTTCACCTGGTAGCCGTGGTCGGACGCCACGGCGCCGATAGCGGCTGAGATGTCCCCGATCCGGTTGCCCACCACGGCGACCTCGATCGCGGCCTGCAGCGCGGTCTCGGTGGCCTCGATCAGCCGCTGGTCCGCCGGATCGGGGGTGCCGACGATCATGCTGGTGGCGGCGTCCCCGACCCAGCCGTCCACGGACACCGCGAAGTCCACCGAGAGCAGGTCGCCGTCGGCCAGTGCGTAGTCGTGCGGCAGGCCGTGCAGCACCGCGTCGTTGACCGAGGTGCACAACACCTTGCCGAACGGGCTCGCCCCGAATGAGGGGTGGTAGTCGATGTAACAGGACTCCGCTCCGGCGTCGCGGATCATCTGGTGCGCCATGGCGTCCAGGTCCAGCAGGTTCACCCCCACGGCGGCGTGCTCGCGTATCGCAGCGAGCACCTTGGCCACGAGCCGGCCGGCGGGCCGCATCTGGTCAATCTCAGCGGGCGTCTTCAGTTCGATCACGCGTCCAGCCTACCCGCGGCCGCTGCGGCCGCTGCGGCCGCCGCTCGGCCGATTCGGCGGTGCGGGCGTGTCGCTGCCAGGATGGGCCGGTGTGCCCGGCAAGGATTACGGGCACAAAGCAAAGGCCCCTCGAACTAGGGATTCGAGGGGCCTTGCTTCGTCGTCGAGGGTTGCCGATGCGATGACCATCCGCCGACTCCGGCCGCCGGAGCGACCGAGTCACCTCGTCGACGATCCCATGCGGTCCGTTCAGCGGTGCGGTCCCATCGAAGACCATCCGAGCCGCGAACCCGGGGGCTCTGGCTCGGCCACTGCCGTTTTCCACATGGCGTCGTCAACAACGTCGTCCTGTGCACCTTCACCGGGTAACCCCGGCGGTTGGGTCACAGACCTGATCGATCCGGAGAACCGGACCGGTCTGGCTGACCATCGTCCGGGTCTCCCCGGCCGATGGCCCCGCAGGTTCGGTATACCAAACCCTTGGTTGACGCTTTCCCCTCCGTTGGGCGATCCGTTAGGATCTCCTTCCTTCGGGGAATCTCTATGCTGTTGTCGATAAGCAATGTCTAGTACCCGAACAAGGGATTAACAAGGGGTTTCGTCCACGACTTTTCTATCCCCAACTCGTGCACAGGTGCGTCCACAGCACGACCTGGGAGAACGCTGTTCATGCACAGCCCTGTGCACAGAATTTGTGGATGACGCCGGCCGGCGGGCCCTCAGACCTCGACCGGAACCTTATCGGCGGCTACCGCCTGCTCGGGCACACCGACCGCCCGCATCACGAACGCCTCGGTGGCGATGATGGCCCGCTCCCGCTCCGGCCCGGACTCGGGCACCGCGCGAGCGGAGAGGCAGGAGTTGATCAGCGGCACCACCGAGTCCAGGTCCTGCGCGGGCAGCCGCCCGGAGTCGATGCCGGCCGCGAGGATCTCGTGCAGCATGCCCTCCACCAGCACCACGTGGTCGCGCAGCCGGGTGAGCGTGTGCCGGGAGACCACGGCACGCAGCGCCGCGGGGGCCAGGTGGTAGGAGCGGCGCAGGCTGATCTGCTCCCGGACATAGACCCGCAACTGTTCCTGCGGGTCCTGCACCTGCACCAGAGCCTGGCGCAGATCGTCGAGGAACGTCTCGGTCTCGTGCTCGATGAATCCGATCAGCAACGATTCCTTGTCCGGGAAGTGGTTGTACACCGAGGTCCGTCCCACCCCGGCCTGCTGGGCGATCTCCGCCAGGCTGACAGCGTCGAAGCCGGACCGTTCCATCAGGTCCGACAGCGCGGCGAACAACTTGCCGCGCACCTTCTCGCGATGCTCCGCCAGGGAGGCTCCGATGATCTTGGGCACCCCGGCATCATGTCACATGCTGACGGCGTGGCCTATTCTGTCGCAAAACGGTGCAGAGTCGACCCACCCTCGCCGGCGATGCCGAGCCGCGACTGGATGGCCCGCACGATCGGCAGATCGGGTTCGAGCCATGCCACCGTGTGCAGCTCCCCCAGGGGGAGCCAGCGCAGATCGTCGTGATCGGCCAGCGGCGCCGGATCGCCGGTGGCGATCTGGGCGAACCACACCCGCATCCGGTGACCGTGCAGGATCGGCCAGTCGGTCCCCGCCGGGCCGGCGATCTGCTCACCCAGGTGGATCCGGATGCCGAGTTCCTCGTGCAGTTCCCGATGCACGGCGTCGTGGTCGGCCTCCCCGGGCTCGACCTTCCCCCCAGGGAACTCCCAGCGCCCGGCGAGGGTCTTGGGCGCGCTGCGCCGCGCCGCCAGCAATCGGGTGGGGTGGCGCAGATCGTCCAGAATCGCCGCTGCGGCGACCAGGGCTCGGGGAGCGGTCATCCAAGCGATAGTATCGATAAGACTTTATCCACAGCCCTGATCCACAGCTGTGTGCACAGGATGTGAGTTGGCACGTCATGGCTGTGGACGGCGGCCCGGGAGGCCATCGCTCCTGACCATGGCGGGCGCGGGGCCGTAGGTCACCTACGCCGAGGCGACGCCCGCCACCGCGTTGCGAGACCGTCGCTACCGCGCGGCCAGCGGTCTACCCGTGTCGGACGACGAGTCGGGGCACCGCCCGGAGTCCGCTCACCACCGTTGTGGTGGCGTGCTGCAGGTCCTGCATCCGAAACCGCACCCCGTGGCGACGCCTGGTCGCCTCGATGCGGTCGGGCAGTCCGGTATCGGCGGCCACGGCGCGCGAGCCCACCGAGTGCACGACCAACTCGATGCGGTGTTCGGTCGCCCCTGCCCCACCCCCGTCGGGCCCGGCCGGCCCGGACGCCGCACGCAGTGCCTCGGTGATGTCGATCCGGTAGGGCGGTGCCCACAGGTGCCCGACCGACGAGCCGTCGATGATCACCTCGGCGACCTCACCTACCGGGGTGTCGACCTCGGCGCGGAAGGACTGCGGCGGCAACCCCCGCTCGGCCAGCGCGTCGGGGTCGATGGGCTGCGTGGGTCCCAGGTCCAGTAACACCTGCGCCGTCGAAGCCGGCTCGCCGGTCCGGACATTCTCGGGGATGGTGACCACCGCCTCATAACGCAGGCTGTCCAGGTGGGCCGGTACCTCGTCGTCGCTCTCCCACACGTGCGGCAGCCGCACCGGCCGCAGCGGGCCCTCCGCGGGTCCGGCTGACCAGCCGCTGATCTCCAGCTCCTCCTCCCGGGGACGCACGCCCTGCTCACCGGGCGCCGGCCACGGTTCGTCGGCGACGCCGGTGATGAGCACCTGGGCGCCATAGGGCGCCAGTTCCACCTCGATCCAGGGCGGGGCCGCATCGGTTCGCTCGAGCGTCCGTGCGTCCAGCACGGTGCCGTGGGCCGGATCGGCCAGGGCCCAACGGGAGTAGCCGACGCGCGGCCGCAGTCCGGTGCGAAACTGGTCGGCGCCGGTGTTGACGACCAGGTAGACCTGTACCGGGCCGAGGTCGCGGTGCACCACGCCGACCACGTCGGCACCGGTGCGCACCGCACAGTCCGCCCCGATCCGCCCGACGAGCACCTCCGCCAACCGGTCGGCCGGGACCACCTCGCCGAGTTCGGCGCCGTCGGGCACGGCATGGTTCGGCACCGCGTCCCCGGTCACGGAATCTCCGCGCAGGTCCACACCGCGCGGGCTGACCCAGCGTTCAGGTGCCGGCTGCACCTGCCCGGGATCGTCGTCGATCGTCAGCACGGCCACCCCGGCGTCCCGGGCAGCCCGCAGGAACGCCCGTGCCCGCGATCCCAGGGGGCCGAGCCAGGGGACGACGACGGCGCGGAAGGTGTGCGGGTCCAGTCCCGCCAGGGCGTCGTCGTCGAGCAGGTCGAAGTCCAGCCCCGCGGTGCGGATCCGGGCCGGGATGTCACCCAGCGCACGCGCGGTGCCGCGCCACAGGTTGCACCCGTACGGCCCGCCGGTGCCCATCTCGGCGTAGATCGCCGCGGATGGGACCAGGACCGCGACGTCCGCCACCGCGCGGCCCTGGCGCAGCAGCCAACCCAGTCGGGTCAGGTACCGGCTCAGTTCCGGCATGACCGGCCACCAAGGGTTGCGATCATCGAGCGCCCCGGCGGCGTAGAACAGATTCCCCACACCGGGCGCATCCTCGGCGGAGTAGGGCCATCCGTGCATGAAGAACTGGTTCACCCCGGACAGGAAGTGCTCATGTGCCTCTCCCTTCAGATCCAGTGGGGTGGCGCGCAGCGACGGGGAGTGGATCCAGGTGAACGCCTCGGCCGAGACCACCGGGCGCGCGTACCGGTGCGCGGCGGCCGCGGCCCACCGGGTCTCGGGCAGGCCCAGCCAGCCCCAGCCCTCCCCTTCGAAGGCCCGGGCGTGGCGGTAGGAACTGATGGTGGCCGGCGGTTCCCCGTAGTTCTGGATCCGCAGGTCGACTCCGGCGTCCTGGGACCAGCGTCCCAGCACCGCGACGAAGTTCTCCTCGTACAGTTCCGACAGGGTGCGGTAGTAGTCGGCGCGGAAGGTCGCGTGGCCCGGGCCCTCGACCCGGAGCAAGTACAGGTGCGGCAACGGATCGTACCCACGGCGTCGGGTGAACTCCTCGGGCAGGTGCACGGTGAAGTCGGAGCCGTAGACCTCCAGTGAATCGCAGAACACCGCGCCGATCCGGTCCGGGCGTGCCGCCGCCAGGAGTGGGTCGGCTACGGCGCTCAGGTGTGCGCGGGTGGCTGCGGCGCTGTAGTGGTCCAGCACCGGGCCCTCGGCGCCGTTGGCTGCGCGCTTGACCTGCTGGCCGGTCAAGACCGACCAGACCAGCAGCACCGTCCTGGGCCCGGCTCCGGGTGGGATGGTTGCCGCGGCAGGCCCGATCGGTACCGGTTCGTAACCCCCCGGTGCCGCCTCCCCGGGGGCGCCGGGGGCGAGGAAGACGGCGAGCAGTTCATCTCCGGGCCACGAGGCGCTGCGGGCGACCTGTTGGGTCGCCGGGCCGATCTCGCGTACCTCCCAGCGCAAGCCACGGGCGGCGTGTTCGGAGCCGATGTGCCCGCCTCCGTATGACCACCCGCTGCCCAGCGTGAGGTCCAGGCGCAGCCCCAGTTCGGCGGCCGTGGCGGCGGCGTAGTCCAGGTGGTCCAGGAACGCCTGGGATCCGAACTCCTCCGACTCCTCGGTGAGGGGGTAGACGAAGGAGAGTTCGGCACCGCCCAGTCCGGCCGCACGCATGGCGTGCAGTTGGCGGGCGATCCCGGACCGGTCCACCTGCGGGCCGAACCACCACCAACGCACCATCGGGCGGGCGTCATCGCAGGGTTCGGCCATACCGTCCAGCACGGATCTCAGACTTGCCATGCCCTTCACCCTGCCAGTGCTGCCGCTCTCGGCTCGCCCAGCCGCGCCGGAGCCGGAGCCGACGCGACGGCGCGCATCGCGCGGACAGGGCAGACTTGGGCACATGAGCACTGATGTCGAGCTGTTCGAGGTCCCCACCTCCGCCGGCGCGATGCCGGCCTACCGATGGTTGCCCGCGCAGGGGCAGGGCCCGGGTGTGGTGGTGGTGCAGGAGATCTTCGGTGTGAGCACCTACATCCGGCGCCGTGCCGCGGACCTGGCCGAGGCCGGTTTCGTGGTGCTGGTG
The DNA here is from genome assembly GCF_049724975.1 of Pseudactinotalea sp. Z1732. Classification (NCBI taxonomy): domain Bacteria; kingdom Bacillati; phylum Actinomycetota; class Actinomycetes; order Micrococcales; family Cellulomonadaceae; genus Pseudactinotalea; species Pseudactinotalea sp. Z1732. The sequence goes on from NZ_JBMPQC010000001.1 coordinate 428,138, forward strand.
CCGCAGTTGTACTGGCGGCTGCCGCGGAACGATCTGGATGAGTCCGACCCGGCGGTCCTGGAGCAGGCGATGTCGCTGGCCGGACAGCTGGAGTGGGCCGACGCTACTTCTGACACGCGTGCGGCGCTGTCGGCGCTGCGTGCCGATCCGGCGGTGAACGGCAGGGTCGGACTGCTGGGCTTCTGCTACGGCGGCGGGGTGGCCTTCCAGGTGGCGGCCGAGGACTCACCGGACGCGCTGGTCAGTTACTACGGCTCGGCGTTGCCCGGGTTGCTCGATCTGGCCGAGTCCATCACCTGCCCCAGCCTGCACCACTTCGGCACCGCTGACGCCTACATCCCGATGGAGCAGGTGGCCCTGATCCGCCGGGTCGTTACCGCCGCCCCGGTGCCGGCGCAGTTCGAGACCTATGACGGCGCCGGGCACGCCTTCGACAACCCCGCACCGGCGTTCCACCACCCTGAGGCCAGTGCGCTGGCGTGGCCGCGCACCCTGGAGTTCCTCTCCGGGCACCTGCACGCCACCTGACCGGGTTCGCCGTGAAGGACACCTATTCACGATCCGACGCCGCCTGCGCGCCCGGTGCACCAGGCCCTGCCACCCCGCGTTGCGGGCCCACGCCGCCCCCTCGAAAGCCACACTCGTGAGCGCGAGGAAGAACCCCCATCGGCCACGTGGCCCGCGCAGCGTGGTTGCGCTGCTGCTGGCCCTGGCACTGGTCGCCGCAGTGCTGTACGGCGCCGATCACCTACTACGGGCAAGGGCGGAGTCGCACCTGGCATCAGAACTTCGCCAGGCGCTGCCGGAAGTCTCCGACGATCTGCAGGTGCAGATCGACGGTGCGCTCTTCTTACCGCAGCTGATCACCGGGAGGGTCGGGTCGGCGCAGGTGAGCGCCTCCGAAATCCAGATCGACGCGTTCTCGGCCCACGACACCCACGTGTACCTGCGTGGGATACACCTGCGTGAGCCCTACCGGGTGGAGCACCTGCAGGTTGATGCCCTCGCCCCGGCCCAGACGCTGCAGGCGCTGCTCGCGGCGGCGGGAGTGCCCGACGGGGTCCGCATCGACCTGGAGGGCACCGATCTGACCGCCCGGTCGCAGTTGCTCGGGGTACCGCTCGCCGCGGTCCTCGTTCCGGAGGCCCGCGGTCGGTCCATCGCCATCACGGTGGGCACGATCGAACTGGGTGGTACCCGCATCGAGGCCGCCGACCTGCCCGACGCCATGACGGGATGGCTCAGCGACCTGGAGGTGGAACTGAGCGACCTACCCGAACCGCTGCTGCTGGACCACCTCGAGGTTCGCCCCGGCGGGGTGGCCCTGCGGGTGACCGGCACCGATGTGGCCATCGAGGATCTGTGACCGGGGCCGCGGACTTCGCAGCGTGGTTCGGCCCGGACGCCTTCGATGCCACCTATGGCTATGATCTCGCCGCGCTTCGCGGTGTGCGCCCCTGTCCGACTCCGCCGGGGTTCGCCGAGCACTGGCGCGCACGGTACCAGCGGGCCCGTGCGGTGCACGGCACGATGCGAAGGGCCGCGCTCGGCCCTGTCGGCGCCCATGAGTTGTACCGCATCGACTTTCCCGGCGCCGATGACCGGCGGCTGGGTGGCTGGCTCGCCCTGCCGCGCGACGGGCGGGTGCACCGCGGTGTGGTGCAATCGCACGGGTACGGTGGCCGGAGCGGACCCGAGCCGGGCATTCTGAGCCCGGGCACAGCGGTGTTGTGGCCGGTGGCCCGGGGGCTGCCGACGGCGAGCCTGATGCCGGACCTGCCGGCCCTGGCTGCCGAGCATGTGCTGGTCGGCATCGACTCGGTCGACTCCTACATCCTGGGAGGGTGCGCCGAGGACATCTGGTGCGCCGCCACGGCGCTGCGCGACGCCGTCGGGCAGGTGCCGTTGCACTTCGTCGGGGAGAGTTTCGGTGGTGGGATCGGGGCGTTGGCGCTGCCCTGGGATGACCGGTTCGTCTCCGGGGTGCTCCGGGTACCCAGTTTCGGTCAGTACGACCTGCGCCTGCAGATGCCGTGTACTGGCAGTGGGGAGGCGGTGCGCTCCCATGTGGCCGCACATCCCGGGGCGCGTGCGGTGCTGGCGTTCTTCGACGCCTCCACCGCGGCAACGTTCCTGGACGTGCCGATGTTGCTCGGCTGCGCGCTGTGGGACCCGGCGGTGCCGCCCCCCGGGCAGTTCGGCGTGCGCAACGCGATCGACGGCGCTGAGGAGTTCGTCTTCGACGCCGGGCACACCGAGTACCCCGGGGAAGCCGAGCAGTTGGCAGCCTGGCAGCGGCGCGTGCACGGGTTCATCGACGAGGTCGACCGGATCGCTGCGCCCTGAGCCACCAGCTCGGACCGCACCCGGCACCGTGCCCGAGCGGAGACACTTCACCGCCGGCCGCGGTCACGTCGGGCGAGCATCCGGGCGTAGGCGCGGGCCTCGGCATCGTCGAGTTCGTCATCGGGTGCCGGCACCTCCGGGCGGACCGCAGCCGGCGGAACTGCCCGCGGGCCGGCACCTCCGTCGTCGCGCGCGACGAGGGGCGGCAGCTCCTGGGAGCCGGCCCGCTGGGCCCGGGCCGCCACGGCGATGAGTGCCAGCATCGGGATCCCGCCCAGAACCCCCAGCACCAGCGCCCCAGCGCGTTGGTCGGCCAGCGCGTCCACACCCCAGGGCAGACCGAGCGCGCCGAAGTAGTCGGCGGCCAGCAACCGGTCCATCCGCGCCAGCACCACCACCCCGACCGCGAGCAGTGCTGCCGCCACCAGTCCCAGTGCCACCACGTGCACCGGGGTGGGCCGCCCGCCGACGGCCTGCCGCAACGCCGGGTCGGTGGGGAGGAAGATGGTCACGAAGAGGTAGCCCAGCACGCTGAAGTGGACCAGCATGAGCACCAGCCCGATCCGGGTGGTCAGCGCGAGGTGGAACAGCCCGGTGGCGTGCAGGACCACCCACGACAGCGCCACGGTGGCGGTGGTCACCACCGGACGCGCCCAGAATCGGCCCGCACGTGAGCCGGTCAGCGCCAGCAGGTACTCGCGCGGGCCGCGGGAGTCATCCGGTCGTGGCGGCAGTGCCTGCAACGCCAGGCTCACCGGCGCACCCATCGCCCACAAGGCCGGGACCACGAAAGTGATCGTCACCAGTACCACCAGATGCGCCGAGAACATCACCTGGCCATACACGGCCGGACCTCCCATGATCACCCAACCCAGCACTGCCACCCCGGTCAGGAAGGCGCCGGTGCGTCGGCGCGGCCACGGCTGATCCGGTGCTTGCCGGGCCACCCGGCGCGCCCCGGCCAGGTACACCACCGCGAGCGCGACGACGCCGGTGGCGAGTAGCACGTCGGGGTCCGCCTGCGTCAGCCACGTTCCGATCTGCGGTGGCGGGGGCACGGGCCGCCCGGAGAGTTCCTCCGCCGGAACGGGGACGTAGGGCAGGATGTCGGGCACCGGGGTGGGGGTGACCGCCAGTGCCGCGGACACCCCGATCACCGTCCCCATCAGCAAGACCTCACCGCCGGCCAGGCGCCAGAACGCCCCGACCCGGGAAGCACCGTTGGACAGTGCAGTGACGGTGCGGCGCCGGTGCCACCAGCCCAGCGCCCCCAGGCCGGTGAACATCACGGCCTTGGCCACCAGCAAACCCCCGTAGCGGCCGGTCAGGTCGCCGGGATCGTTCAGCCGCAACCACCCGCTGGCCAACCCGGAGACACCCACCAGTACGAAGCACCACAGCGCCACCGTGGAGTATCGGCGCACCACGTCGGCGGTGTGCTCCCCGAGAGTCCGGGCGAGCAGGCACAGCACCACCAGGCCGCCCACCCACACCGACACCGACACCAGGTGCAACCACATCGCCGAGATCGCCGTCTCGTGGTCGGCGGCCGAACCGGCGTGCCCACGCACCGACCACGGCACCAGCACCGCGAAGGCCGGGACGGCGGCTACCGCCACCCCGCGGTAGGAGGTGATGCCCACCGAGACCACCGCCGCCAAGGCAATCAGCACGGTGGCCACCAGCGAGGCGCGGCCGGCAGACAGTTCAGTGAGGTAATAGGCCAGTTCCTGCCCGAACTCCGCTCCGCCTACCGGGCGCCCGGCAGCGCGGGCGTACCGCAGCAGCACATCGGCCAGGTTCAGCACCGCCCACACCGGGGCAGCCCACGCAAGCATCGTCATCGCCCGGCGCCACGCAGGGGCCTCGCCACCCCGGTAGGGCAGCACCCCCAACAGCAGCACCAGCGTGCCCAGCACCACCGCCGCAGCGAGGTGATGAGCCGCTCCCAGGACCGGCCCACCCCAACGCACCCAGGCCCCGGGGTCCCCGAGAAGTTCCGCCTGCGCCGACCCGGACAGCGATAGCGCCGCCAGGGCGGCCAGGGCCGCGACCGGGACCACCGCCAGCACGAGGCGGGCCCCGGACGCCAGGGGAGTGCTCACACACCGAGCCTAATCGGCGGGCACGGACGCAGGAGCGGCCCGGTCGTGGCTGCCGTGGCCGCGGTGATGCGCACGTGGGTGACCCGCATGGCGCACCACCGCTGGTGCCATGGCAACCGGCCCGAGGCGGGCCATTCCCGTCCCCTGACCTCATTGTTGCGTCGTGCCCGGGCCGGGGTCGATGGGCAGTGCTGCCCATCACGGTCCCGCGTCACTACAGGATTCGGCTGGCATAATCGCCGTGGCGGCACCGATCGTTACCCGACCGATTTTCCGAACCGAGATCCTGTCTCGCCCCGCCGATGAGCAGCCCCGATACGTGAGTGGAGACCATGTCCAGCACCGCTGCGTCGCACCTGGCGCCGAGAACCTCCCCGATCTCCTACGACGAGACGGCGAGGGCCACCGAACTGCTCGGCCGGATCACCCGCGTGTTCGATCAGCGGATCGTGGGTCAGCAGGCGCTGCGGACCGCGCTGGTCTCGTCCTTGCTGGCCGGGGGGCACGTGCTGCTGGAGTCGGTGCCGGGCCTGGCCAAGACCACCGCGGCGCACACACTGGCGCAGGCTGTCGGGGGGTCCTTCCACCGGATCCAGTGCACCCCGGACCTGATGCCCAACGACATCGTCGGGACCCAGATCTACAACTACGCCACGGGCGAGTTCTCCACCCAGCTCGGTCCGGTGCACGCCAACCTGGTGCTGCTCGATGAGATCAACCGTTCCAGCGCCAAGACACAGTCGGCGATGCTGGAGGCCATGCAGGAGAAGCAGACCTCCATCGGCGGTGAGATCTTCCCGCTGCCCAAGCCCTTCATGGTGCTGGCCACGCAGAACCCGATCGAGGAGGAGGGCACGTACGTCCTGCCCGAGGCGCAGATGGACCGGTTCCTGATGAAGGAGGTGCTGACCTACCCGGGCCCGGATGAGGAGGTGGACATCCTGGTGCGCATCAACGACGGCTCGATGGCGGCGCCGATCACCGCCGAGCCGGTGTCGTTGGCCGACGTGGAGTTCATGCAGGCCCTGGCCGCGAAGGTGTACGTGGACACCTCGATCAAGCAGTACATCGTGGCGCTGATCAACACCACTCGCGGCGGCGGCCCGCGGCCACTGCCGAACCTGAACCAGCACGTGCGGGTGGGGGCCAGCCCTCGCGGGGGGATCGCACTCATGCGCATCGCCCAGGCCCTGGCCATCCAAGCCGGCCGCGCCTACGTGGTACCCGATGACGTCAAGGCACTGCGGCACTCCATCCTGCGGCACCGGATCGTGCGCACCTACGACGCGCTGGCGAACAACGTGGCCCCGGAGTCGCTGATCGACGCGGTGTTCGCGGCGGTGCCCAGCCCGTGACCACCCCGGCGTCCCGGACCACGTCCCGGCTGGCCAAGATCCGGGCACGCCTCGACCTGCCCACCGTCCGGCGGGCCTCGGGGCTGCTGGAGGGGCGGCACCGGTCGATCTACTCCGGGCACGGCCAGGACTTCGACGAGATGGCGTTGTACCAGTTCGGTGACGACGTCGGGGACATCGACTGGAAGGCCTCGGCATCCAACGCGATCCCGGTGATCCGCCGGTTCGTGCGCGACTCGAACCTGGCGATGGTGCTGGCCCTGGACACCGGCCGGAACATGGCAGCCACCGCGCCATCGGGCGGGCCGAAGTCGGACGTGGCGATGTTCGCGGCCGAGGTGGTCTGTTTCCTGGCCCGTGCCCGCGGCGACACCGTGGCGATGGTGGCCGGGGACTCCGAACGCATCCAGCAGATCCCGGCCCGCGGCGGCAACCTGCACATGGAGATGCTGCTGCGTCGCTACGAGGCGATGCTGGACCTGGCCTCCCCGCCCTCGGACCTGCAGCGGGTGCTGGACCGGGTGCTCACCTGGTTCCCGCGCCGGTCGCTGGTGGTGGTGATCACCGATGAGGCCCGGCCCGAACCGGACCATGAACTGTCGATCAAACGACTGCGCACCCGGCACGAGGTGATGGTCTTCCGGGTGGGGGACGCGCTGCCCACCGACGAGGTGGATCAACCCGTGCAGGACGTGGACGTGCCGCTGGAGATCCCGGAGTTCCTGCGCTCGCGGAGCGACCTGGCGGCCGAGGCGGCCCAGGCCGCGGCGCAGCGGCGCCTGGACGTGGAGGCGATGCTGCGCCGGCAGGGCGTGGAAGGGGTGACCGCGAACAGCGAGGACGAGTTGGTGGACCGGATGATCGAGTTGTTGCGGAGGCAGAAGCGTGTCCGCCGCTGACGTGATCGCCGCCGAGATCACCGCGGTGTCCATCCACGACCCGGTGGACCCGTTCGCGTTCGCACCCTGGGTGCTGATCATCGGAATCGCGCTACTGGTGCTGATCGCGGCCTGGTACGTGTTCGTGTTCCGGTACACCCGCGAGCGTCCGGCCACCACGGAACGCCGTGGCCGCCGCGATCAGTGGGCCTCGCTGCGCAGCACCACGCTGGAGGAGGTCGACGCCGCCGAGGAACGCTACCGCGAGGGTGAGACGGACCTGCGCAGCCTGCACCTGGACCTGAACCACATCCTGCGCACTTTCGCCAACGGCCGGCTGCGGATGGACACCAGTTCCCTGACCGTGAGCGAACTGGCCCGGCTGGAGGGCACCGACCGGCTCACCGACCTGCTCAGTGACTACGAGGAGCCGGCCTTCGCGATCGACTCCGACGCCGAGGCGCTGTCCGCCACGAACGACGCGCGGGCGGTGATCTCCGAGTGGTGACGATGCACCCGTGGGCGATCGCAGCCGTTGTGCTCGCCGTGGTGATCCTGGGGATCCTGGGCTGGTTCGCCCGGCGTCGCCCCACCGAGCACCAGGACGTGCGCTGGGTGGCCAACGCCGGTTACCTGACCACGTTGCGCTCCTACCGGTCCCGGCTCAGCCGCTACCGCACCGCGCTGGGGTTCATGGGGGTGCTGCTGCTGGGCGCCACGGTGCTGACCGGGGTCCTGGCCGCGCGCCCGGTCGAACGGGACCTGCGCGCGGAGGAGATGGCCTACCGCGACATCGTGCTGTGCCTGGACGTGTCCGGTTCGATGATCGAGTACGACACCGAGATCGCCGAGAAGTTCCTGACCATGCTGCCGGAGTTCGATGGGGAGCGGATCGCGCTGTCGATCTGGAACTCCACCTCCCGCACCGTGTTCCCCCTCACCGATGACTACGACCTGGTCGAGGCCGAACTGACCGAGGCCGCCGAGGCGCTGGACTTCGACATCTACTCCCCCGTGGACAACCTGAACTCCGCCAAGGTGGACCGGCTGATCCGGTTCATCACCGGCACCGAGGGCGGCAGCGGAGATGCCTCCTCCCTGATCGGTGACGGCCTGGCCAGTTGCGCCCTGAACTTCGATGAGGCCGACACCGAGCGTTCCCGCACCATCATCCTCGCCGGGGACAACGAGGTGTTCGGTGAGGGCGTGTTCAGCCTGGACGAGGCCGTGGACATGGTGAACGAACGCGACATCAGCCTGCACGGGATCTACGCCCCCACCAACAATCCACGGCAGGCCGAGGAGGAGGCCGAGTACCGCGATGCGGTCGAACGCCACGGCGGGTTGTTCCACCACGTCGACGACCCGGATGCGGTGCCGCAGATCATCGATGAGATCTCCGCCCAGCAGGCGGTGGACCTGGACGCGACCCCCGAGGTGATCGTCACCGACACCCCGGAGCGCTACTTCAGCATCCTGGTGGTCCTGTTGGTGCTCTACCAACTGGGCGTGTGGAGGTTGCGCTCATGACGCTGCGGATGATGTGGCCGCTGTGGGTCACCGCGATCGTATTCGCCCCGCTGCTGGCGCTGACGATCTGGCAGTCGGTGCGTGGCCGCGGGCAGCGCCGGTTGCACTGGCTGCGCCGGTGCGGGATGGTCCTGGCCCTGATCGCGATCGCACTGACCCCTGCGGTACCCAGCAGCCAGAGCACCCAGGTGAGTTCGAACGCCGAGTTGTTCTTCGTCGTGGACCGCACCGGCTCTATGGCTGCGGAGGACTACAACGGCACCCAGCCCCGCCTGGAGGGTGTGCGCCACGACCTGGTGGCCCTGACCGAGGCGATGCCCGGTGCGCGTTACACGATCATCGGGTTCGACTCCCAGGCCACCCGGCAGTTGCCGCTGACCACCGACTCCCGGGCGGTGCGGTCCTGGGCGGACACAGTGAATCAGGAGATCACGACATACTCGGCAGGCTCGGCGATCGACCGGCCGCTGGAGGCGCTCGGGGAGTCCCTGAGTGCCGCGGCAGAACGCAACCCGGCGAACGTGCGGCTGGTGTTCTTCTTCTCCGACGGCGAGAACACCAACGAGGCCGAGGGCGGTGAGGTCGACTCCTACGCCCCACTGGCGGAGTTGGTCGACGGCGGTGCGGTGCTGGGATACGGCACTCCGCAGGGCGGAAACATGCGCTCCTACGACGGTACCGCCAACTCCGGGCCGGGCACCGATGCGCCCTACATCATGGACCCGGCCACCGGGGAGCCCGCGGTCTCGGTGATCGATGAGGGCCAGTTGCGCACCGTGGCTGCGGACCTGGGATTGGCCTACGACCACCGGATCAGCCCGGACGGTGTGGACCACCTGGTCTCGGGCATCGATGTGGACGAGATCGCCGAGGACGGGCGGCGCGACGTACGCCACTACGCCGACGTCTACTGGCCCGCGGCCGCGGTGCTGGCCCTGCTGCTGGCCTGGGAGGCGTGGGAGCTGACCCGGGAGATGCCCAGGAACCGGCGCGGTCACGACGGGGCGGAGCGGGACCGGCGTCGCTCCGGCTCGGGCTCGGGTCCGGGATCCGGCTCGGGTTCCGGTGCGGATACTGGTTCGAGTGCCGGCGACGGCGCCAGGAAGGTGGGCGCACTATGAGTACGCAGATCCTGCCACCCCCCGGTGAGTTCAAGACCACCGAGGAGATCCGGGACGCGCGCTTCGCCGAGACGTTGCGTCGCCGGCGGCGCCTGCTGCTCTGGTGGTCCGCACCGGTGGTGATGCTGGCGTTCCTGGTGGCGTTGAAGTTCCTCTCCGCGGTGGTCATCAACACCGCCGGGATCAGCGCTTACGACAACGAGAACCACAACACCGCAGCCACCCGGTTCGGCCATCTGGAGTTCTTCAACGTGGTGGAGCCGTGGAAGCCCTACTTCAACGCCGGCACCGCGGTGTACTCCGCCGGGGACTTCTTCGGCGCCACCGTGCCGCTGGGCATGGCCCTGGATCTGGTGCCCAAGGCGCCCGAGGAGGAATCACGCGGGGAACTGGAGTGCGCGGTGCGCACCAACTACTCGCTGTCCTTGGAGGGCCTGGGCGATGAGGCCCTGCTGGCTGAGGACCCCGGCACCGCGCTGGACTACTACGAGCAGGCGCAGGAGATGCTGGCCGATTGCGTCGACGGCGGCGGCGGGGGTGAGGAGGCCGAGGAGGCCGACGAGCGTCAACAGGAGAGCCAGGACCAGGCCGAGGAGCAGCAGGAGCAACAGCAGCAGGACCAGCAGGACAGCGGTCAGGGGGAGCAGGAACAGGAAACCCCCGAGGGCGGTGAGGACGAGGATCCCACCGAGACCGACGAGGGTGAGAACGGGGACCCGACGGAAACCGAGACCGACAACGGAGACAACGGGGACCCGACCGAGACCGAGGCGGAGGAGCCGGGCGACCCGCGCGAGGAGGAACTGGAGGAGCGCAACCGCCAGGCGCAGCGGGACCGTGAGGAGCAGGAGCAGCAGGAAAGCGGCGGCGACGGCTCCGGCCAGAACTGGTGAGGGAACCGGATTCGCCTACCCGGCGGTGAGCCGGCGGCGAGACAGCGTGAGGAAACCGGCCCCCGCCAGGATCGCGGTGATCAGTGACGCCACCAGCCGCACCCAGTGCCCGAGCACGAACTCCTGGGCGATCTGCTCCAGGTAGGACACCGAGTGCACCTGCGCACCTTCCTCGAACATGATGACGTTGCGCGGCCAGGCGAACAGTACCGAGAACAGGGCGTTGCCCAGGCCGAAGGCGGCCAGGCTGGAAGCGAGCAAGTACCGCACCGCCCTGGTGCGCCAGACCAGGACCAGGGCAATGAGGCCGACGAGGATGGTCGCCGCCCCGAACGGGGGGAAGAGCAGCCCGGGATCGGTGACCTGCATGAACTCCATCGTGGCCTCGAACGAACGCGGGATGTCGGCGAACACGTTCGGGTAGACAAGGAGAGTCTCGGCCACCAGGCCACCGAAGAGCATGATCTGCAGCCAGGTATAGGTCAGGACTGCGACGAAGGAGACACTCCGGCGTTTCATCGCCGCACCCCCATCCGACGCAGACCCAGCGCGATGCCCCCGGCGATCGCCCCCCAGAGGGCATTGGTGATCAGCATCGGTCCGATCGCCAGCGGATTGGCCAGCGGGCCCTGGAACTCACCGAGCAGGATCGGGGAGAGGATGGCGGACAGGATCATGCTCATCAGTGCGTAACTGAGGGCCGCGAGAATCACCGTCACGAAGGGACGCTCGACACCGGCGAGGAGTACCGCGGCGACCCACACCGCCGTAATCGCGGCCGTGACGGCCAGCACCGGTAGCGGCCCGGACGGAACAGGACCACCGATCACACCGGTGATGTGCAGCAGCGGCCGGGTCAGGGCGACCGCGCCCAGGAGCAGGATCAGGGGCCAGTGCAGCCGCTGCGCCCGGGACGGTGATGCCGTGGCTTGGTTCTCGGGGGGCGAAGGCGAGTCGATGTGTCTCATATCCGCAACGCTAGGAACCTCCTTCCCGGGGCCGCATCCGCCCAGCGTCGCGGTTCGATGTCGCAGGGCGGCGACTGCCGGCGTCGCCCGGCGGCGACTTCACCGCCGACGTCCTGCCTGCCTACACTAAAGCGATGTTCCCGACGCGCGCTGCGCAGGTGGACGCCCGCTATTCGGCGGTGCAGGGCTGGCTGCTCGATACGGTGCTGGCCATCTCCTTGTTCGCCACCCTGGCCGCCATGATCAGCGCGAACCTGGGCAGCGACCGCGGTCCCCAGGTGGTGCCCTACCTGTGGGCGCTGATGCTCGGCTCGTTGATGCTAGTGCGCCGGCGCCGGCCGCTGGTGGTCCTGGGCATCACGGTCCTCAGCCTGTTCATCTACTACGCCGCCGGCTACCCGGTCGTCGGCCTCAGTGTTCCGGCGGTCGCAGCGCTGTTCTCGGCCGCCGAGTTCGGCAGGGGGTGGTGGGCCATCGGCGCGGCCGGCCTGCTGCTCGTGGTCGGCTACGGTGTGCGGCTGGCCGAAGGGCAGGACGTGGCGTTGCTGGTCGGCTATGAACTCGCCAACGATGTGCTGCTGATGGCCGCAGCGATCGCACTGGGCACCGGTCTACGGCTGCGCAACCAGTTGCGGGAGAACTCCGCCCGGCTGCTGTGGGCCACCGAGGAGCGTGAGCGCGCCCTGGCGCAGGCCGCCATCACCACCGAGCGCGCGGATATCGCACGGGAACTGCACGACTCCCTGGGTCACCAGGGCACGGTGATCTCGATGCACACCAACATCGCGCGGGAGTCCATGGTCACGCACCCGGAGACCGCCCGCGACGCTCTGGAGGTGGTGCAGAAGACCAACGGGGCGATGATGAGCGAACTGCGCCGTACGGTGCGCACCTTGCAGCGGCGGGAACCGAGCCCCGCGCCGGCGACACTCGTCGATCTGCAGCGCTCGCTGCTGGCTCACCTGCCGATCGACGTCGACACTGAGATCACCCTGCCCGGCGAGCTCCCGCGGCACCTGGAGGCCACCGCCTACCGGATCATCCAGGAATCCCTGACGAACGTGGTCAAGCACTCGGAGGCCGATGCCGCCCGGATAGCGGTCACCACCGGAGACGGGCAGGTACGGATCGTCATCTGCGACTCCGGGCCGTCGCGTCGGGCCGACACCGGCGCGGGCGGGCCCGGCTACGGAATCCGGGGTATGCGGGAACGGGCCGTGAACGTCGGCGGGCACCTCACGGCACAGCAGGAGGACAACGGGTTCGTGGTCCGGGCTCACCTGCCGCTCGACTACCCTCCCACCCGGCCGGACCCGGACGGCCGGGTCGGAGGGACCCGATGATCTCTGTACTGCTGGCTGATGACCAGGAACTGGTCCGCACGGGTCTGCGCACCCTCCTGAGCCTCGACCCGCGGATCGAGGTGGTGGCCGAGACCGGCGACGGGCACAGCGCGATCCGGGCGGTCCATCGCCACCGACCCGACGTGGTCCTGATGGACCTGCAGATGCCGGCGATGAACGGCATCGAGGCCACCCGCACCATCTGCGCCGACCCGGAACTGAGCAGCACCCGGGTGCTCATCCTGACCACTTTCGATGACGACGAGGACATTCTCGCCGCCGTCCGCGTCGGGGCCGCCGGGTACCTGCTCAAGGACACATCCTCCGCAGACCTGCGCCGCGCGGTGCACGCGGTCGCCCAGGGGGAGAACCTGCTCTCCCCGCAGGTCACCCGCAAGGTGATGGCGCACATCGCGGCCACGCCGGGCCCCGCCGCCGACCAGGTGGACCTGTCCAGCCTGACCGAGCGGGAGGTCGAGGTACTCACCAAGATCGCCCACGGCCGGACCAACCGCGAGATCGCCGCTGACCTCTACCTCAGTCACGCCACCGCCCGGACCTACGTCAGCCGGATCCTGACCAAGTTGGATGCCCGCGACCGTACCGAACTGGCGATCCTCGCTCACCGAGCCGGGCTCTACGACGACTGAGATCGGCACCGATGAGCACGCAGCCGCTCCTCGTCGGTCCGCTCAGCCCCAGACGAGACCCTGCGTCGGGTCCGCCATCACCCGGGCAACATCGGCCAGGACGCGCGAACCCAGTTCACCGTCCACCAGGCGGTGGTCGAACGACAACGCCAACTGCGTCACCCAGCGGGCCTTGAGCTTGCCCTTGTGCACCCAGGGGCGCTGACCGATCGCGCCGAAGGCCAGGATCGCCGACTCCCCCGGGTTCAGGATCGGGGTTCCGGTGTCGATGCCGAAGACACCCACGTTGGTGATGGTCACCGTGCCGTCGCTCATCGCCTGCGGGGTGGTCTTCCCGGCCCGGGCGGTGCCGGTGAGGTCACCGATCGCCACCGCCAGCTCGTGCAGGTTCATCCGGTGGGCGTCCTTGATGTTGGGCACCACCAGCCCGCGCGGTGTGGCCGCGGCGATGCCGAGGTTGATGTAGTGCTTGTAGACGATCTCCTGGGCCTGCTCGTCCCAGGCGGCGCTGATCGCGGGGTTGCGCTGGATCGCCAGGATCAGTGCCTTGGCAGCGATGAGCAGCGGTGTTACCCGGACGCCGTCGAACTCTGCGTCGGCGCGCAGCCGTTCCACGAGTTTCATCGTCTTGGTCACGTCCACGGTGGTGAACACCGTCACGTGCGGGGCGGTGAACGCTGAGGTCACCATCGCCTCGGCGGTGCGCCGGCGCACGCTGCGTACCGGCACGCGGGACTGGCGGCCGTCCTCGGAGACAGTGCTCCCATCCAGCCAGGGCTGGTCATCGCCGGGATAGGTGGCCAGGCTCCGTGCCTCCTCCTGAGCCTGGGCGGCCACGACGTCCTCGCGCGTGATGATTCCGCCCGGGCCGGTGCCCGGGACCCGGGCCAGGTCGATCCCCAAGTCCTTGGCGAGTTTGCGCACCGGCGGTTTCGCCAGCACGTGGCCGGTCTGCTCACCGCCCGCGGCGCTCGGTCCCGGGAGACCGGCGCCGGCCCCCGTGAAGCCGGACGAACGCCCCTGAGACCGGTCCGGCGCGCGGCTGGCCTGGTCGCGCTTGACCGGTCTCGCGGGAGTGGGAGTGGAGGCGGGGGGAGTGGTGGGAGTGGAGGTGGGGGTCGCGCGGCGGCGACGGCGGGTGCGCACGCCTTTGGTGCCGTAACCCACCAGGACGTCGCCGCTGGGCTCCTCGGTGCCGCTGGCGTCCGGTCCGCCGGAGTCCGTGTCCTGGCCGGCCCCCTGGCCGGAGGCCGCGTCCTCGCCGGCCCCAGCGTTCGTGCCGGTGTCCTCGCCGGGCGCAGCGGCTGCGTCGGTAGCCTCGCCGACCCCCCGGCTCGAGCGAGCGTCGTCACCAGACGCGGCGCCTTCTTGCTGGGCACCGCCGTCGTCGGAAGCCGCCTCCCCGTCCGGGTCGGTGTCGATCACGATGATCGCGGCGCCGACCTCCACGGTCTGCCCCACCTCCACCAGCAACTCGCTGACCACGCCGGTGTAGGGGCAGGGCAGATCGACCAGCGACTTGGCGGTCTCGATCTCCACGATGTCCTGGTTGACCTGAACACGGTCACCGGCGGCGACCTTCCACTCCACGATGTCGGCCTCGGTCAGGCCTTCACCGACGTCGGGGAGGGCGAATGTCACGTACTGGGGCATCGGGGCTCCTGGTTCGGTGTGCAGGTTCAGCGTTCAGGTTCAGTGGCTCAGGGAGTCGTCGATGGCGTGCATGACGCGGTCGAGGTCGGGCAGGTAGTCCTCCTCGAGGTTGGCCACCGGGTAGGGGGTGTGGAAACCACCGACCCGCAGCACCGGCGCCTGCAGGTGGTAGAAGCACTCGGCCGAGATGCTCGCGGCCAGTTCGGCCCCTGCCCCGAAGTAGGTCGGGGCCTCGTGGACCACCACCAGGCGCCCGGTCTTGCGCACACTTGTGGCCACGGTGTCGATGTCCAGTGGGGAGACCGAGCGCAGATCGATCACCTCGGCGCTGGTGCCCTCCTCCTGCGCCGCCTGGGCGGCGGCCACGATGGTGCGCATCGTCGGCCCGTACCCGGCCAGGGTGATGTCGGTGCCCTCGCGTACCACGGTGGCGTTCTGGATGGCGCCCGGGTCGAAGACCGACGGCGGCTGCTCGTCCTGCGCGGAGTGCGCACCCGGGCCGGACTGCTCGGTGCCGAGGTCCTGGCCGCCCGGGCCGGACTGCTCGGTGCCGACGTCCTGGCCGCCCGGGCCGGTCCGGCCCGGTGGACGCACGCGCACCGGGCCCTTCTCCCAGTACCGTGCCTTGGGTTCGAAGAAGATCACCGGGTCGGGGCAGGCGATCGCGTCCTGGATCATGGCGTAGGCGTCCCCGGCCGTTGCCGGGCTGATCACCCGCAGCCCGGGAGTGTGGGCGAACAGTGCCTCCGGCGATTCGCTGTGGTGTTCCACCGCCCCGATCCCGCCGCCATAGGGGATCCGGATCACCACCGGCACCTGCACGGCGCCACGGGAGCGGTAGGACATCTTGGCCAACTGGGTGGTGATCTGGTCGAAGGCGGGGAAGACGAACCCGTCGAACTGGATCTCGACCACCGGTCGGTAGCCGGCCATCGCCATCCCGATCGCGGTCCCCACGATGCCGGACTCGGCCAACGGGGTATCGACCACCCGGCTGGCGCCGAAGTCCTTCAACAACCCGTCGGTCACCCGGAACACCCCGCCCAGGGCGCCGATGTCCTCCCCCATCAGCAGCACCTTCGGGTCGCGCTCCAAGGCATGACGCAGGCCGAGGTTGATCGCCCTGGCCAGCGGGAGCTGCTCGGTGCCCGCAGCCGGCGGGGACGTGGGTCCGGTACTCATTGACCCTCCTCGAATCCGGCCTGGTAGGTGTCGAACCACTCCCGGTCGGCGGTGACCAGGTGGTGCTCGGTCGCGTAGACGTGCTCGAACATCGCGCTGGGCGGCGGTGGAGCGAGGGATCGGCAGTAGTCCCGCAACCGCTCTCCCAGTTCCTCGGCCTCCCGGTCCAGTTCGGTGAAGAAGTCCGAACCGATGCCCTCAGCCTCCAGCAGGAGGCGGAGCCGGTCGATCGGGTCGCGGCTGCGCCACAGGTCCTCCTCGGCGCGGCTGCGGTAGCGCGTGGGATCGTCGGAGGTGGTGTGGGCGCCCATCCGGTAGGTGACCGCCTCAATCATCGTGGGCCCGCCACCTGCTCTGGCCCGGCGCAGCGCCTCGAGGGTGACGGCGTGGCATGCCAGCACATCGTTACCGTCCACGCGCACCGAGGGGATGCCCACGCCGGTGGCCCGCTGGGCCAGTGGCACCGTGGACTGGCGGGTGGCCGGCTCGGAGATCGCCCACTGGTTGTTCTGGCAGAAGAACACCACCGGGGCATCGTTGACGGCGGCGAAGACCATCGCCTCGTACACATCGCCCTGGGAGGTCGCGCCGTCGCCGAAGTAGGCGACCGCGGCCCGGTCGCGGTCCGGATCCCCGGTGCCCACGTCCCCGTCGCGCTGCATCGCCATCGCATAGCCGGTGGCGTGCAGGGTGTGCGAGCCGATCACCAGCGTGTAGAGGTGGAAGTTGTGCCGGGCCGGATCCCAGCCGCCGTGGTCCTGGCCCCGGAACAGGTGCAGCAGCTCGGTCAGATCCAGTCCGCGGGTGTAGGCCACCCCGTGCTCGCGGTAGGAGGGGAAGGCGTAATCGCGTGGGTTCATCGCCCGACCGGACCCGATCTGCGCGGCCTCCTGGCCGAGCGAGGGCGGCCACAGGCCGAGTTCGCCCTGTCGCTGCAGCGAGGTGGCCTCGGCATCGAAGCGCCGCGCCAGCACCATGTCCCGGTACAGGCCGGCGAGCGCGTCGGTGTCGAGGTGCTCCACCAGGGGGTCGTAGCGGTGGTCGGACACGCGCTCCCCGGTTGGGGTGAGCAGTTGCACGGTGTGCGCGGAGGCATCGAGGTTGCCGGCGCCGCCGAAGGCGTCCTCGGTGTGATGGGGTACCGGTGCCGGAGAGGTCTCACTGCTGGCGACCACAGGTTCTCCTTGATCGAGGACTAACTGTTGTACACACACCCCGGGGCGCCTGGGTGTGGCGCATCCGGGGTGTGAGTGGTGTACATCAGCCGGGGGTTGGTGGGTCACACCAGGCATCCGGCCTCAGCAACCTACGCAAGCGTAGGCTACGCAACCGTAGGTTGCTGCTGTGCGATCCTCCCCAATCAAGTAGCAGCGTTTTGTAGGTTTCCTCCAGCAGCCGGAGTGTCTGTGTGGCGTCAGCGCCGGACTGCCGCAGAGACCCAGCGCGATGCCACGGACAGCGCGATGTCGTTGGCCTCGGCCTCTGCCACGGTGACCCGGACCCCGTGGCCGGCGAAGGGGCGCACCATCACGCCCGACGCGGCGGCGTCCTCAGCCAGTGCCAGCGCCCGGTCCCCCACCGGCAACCAGTAGAAGTTCCCCTGGGGTTCAGGGATCTGCCAGCCCTGCTCCCGCAGCGCCGAGACGACCCGGTCCCGCTCGGAGACGATCTCGTCCACCGCGGCCGAGACGGCCTCGCGCTGGTTCAGCGCGGCCACCGCGGCGACCTGAGCCAGACTGTTCACCCCGAACGGGGTGGACGCGGTGCGCAGGGCGCGCACGAGCCGGCGCCGGGCCAGGGCGTACCCGACGCGCAAGCCGGCGAGCCCGTAGGCTTTCGAGAACGTACGGAGCACGACGAGGTTCTTGTACCTCTGCAGCAGCGGGACGGAGTCGATCGGGTCGGGACTGCGTACGAAGTCGACGTAGGCCTCATCCAGGATCACCATGATGTTCCTGGGGACCCGGTCCAGGAAGGCGACCAGGTCGGCGTGTGACATCGCCGCGGAGGTGGGGTTGTTCGGGCTGCACAGCAGCACCACCCGGGTACGCCCGGTGATGGCCTCCGCCATCGCGGCCAGGTCATGACCGCCGTCGGCCCGCAGCGGCACCTGCACCCCGTCGGCCCCGGTGACCTGCACCAGGATCGGGTAGGCCTCGAAGGATCGCCAGGGATAGACCACCTGATCGCCGTCGGCGCACATTGATCGCAGCAGGAGTTCGATCAGCGCCACCGAGCCGTTCCCCACCAGCACCTGATCGACCATCAGGTCGTGTCGGTCCGCGATCGCCTCGGTGAGCCGGTCGGCGTACATCTGCGGGTACCGGTTCGCGTCCTCGGCGGCATCGATCACCGCTGCGGTCACCGCCGGCAGCATGTGCCCCGGGAGTTCGTTGGAGGAGAGCTTGAAGACCGAGGCGTTGGATCCGCCGGCCCCGGGCACGTAGTGCGGCAGATCCTCCAGCGCGGCACGCAGCCGCACCCCGCCGATCTCCGAAGTCACGGGACTGGGTGGTTTCTCCGGCATGGGCCCAGCATGCCAGGCCGGCACGAGCTGCGGGACGGCTCGCCGTGTATTCGCCCAGGTGCTGTGCTCACGGCAACACGCAGTGCCACAATGGGCCCATGCGTTTCATCCTGCGACTGATCATCTCCGGTTTCGCCATCTGGGTGGCCTCCCTGTGGATCAACGGGATCGAGGTGGAAAGCGACGGCTCCTGGCAGCACACCCTGTTCGTGGTCGCCGTGGTCGCGCTGATCTTCACGGTGGTGAACACCCTGGTCAAGCCCTTGGTGAAGATCATCTCGCTGCCGCTGTACATCCTCACGCTGGGGTTGTTCTTCCTGGTGGTCAACGCGCTGATGCTGATGCTGACCAGCTGGCTCAGCGGACTGGTCGGGGTGGGCCTGGACGTGGACGGGTTCGGTACGGCCGTGTTGGGCGCGCTCCTGATCGCGGTGATCACCCTGATCCTGAGCCTGGTGATCCCGGGGTCGAGAAACTCCAACGGGCGTCGCTGAGGCCGGTGCGGTTCGTGGGCGCACCCGCGCAGACAGGCAGGCAGCCGGGTTGACTCAGGGCACCCGCACGGACTGGACGTAGGTCGAGGTGACCTCGGTGCGGGGATCGAGCATGCCGGAACTGGCGGCCCGCCAGTTCCGCACCGCCGGGTCGGTGCTCGCATCGACCAGGTGCGCCGTCTCGGCATAGGCCGGGATGTCGTGGCTCTGCGTGACACCCCCTACCCGGTACCACGGCGATGCGGCGGTGACGTCCCGGGTCACGGTGGTTCGCTCGGGCGTGATGGGAGCGGGCCTACCGTCCGGCCCCGTGACGAGATCGTCGGTGTGTTCCAGTTGCAGGACGGCGACACCCTCGGGGATCTCGATGTGGTTCACCGGGGCGCCGATGGTCAGGACCGAGGAGATCGCGAACTCTCCGCGCACCTCCTCGCGGGCCGCCAGGTCCGCCGCCACCAGACCACCCTGGGAGTGACCGGCGATCAGCACCTCCTCACCTGCCCCGACCCCGGCGGCGCGCATCGCGGCGATCACCGCCGCGCTCGCCGCAGAGTCCTGCCGCGCGAAGACCTGCACGTTGGAGGCCCAGTCGTTGGGAAAGGGCCCGTTCCAGAAACTGTGCCGGGACTGGGTGCCCGGAACGAGCACCTGCCAGCTCACGGTGCCATCGGGGGCAACCAGCCGGTCCACGCGCACGGTGCCCGGCTCAGCGCCGCGCTCGGGGTAGAGGGCACCGATGTTGCGGACCAAGCCGGTGACGGTAGTGGTCGGCGGTGGATGCTCCCCGGCCCGTGGTGCCGAACCCTGGTTCGGGGACGCCCCGGCCCGGATCGGCGGAGGCGCAACCTTGCGACTCGCCACCCGAGTGCTCACCCCGGCGGTGGTGACGTGGTTCACCACCGAGGCGAAGACCTGGATCGAACTTCCCCCCTGCAGTGCACCGCCGACGTCGTAGATGGAGGTCAGTTCGCGCAACAGGTACCCGGTCTGGGCGCCCGACGGCGACCAACGTCGGTTCACCGCCGACTCCACCACGGTGCCCTGGATCGCCCCCAGCACCCGACCCGGGTAGGCGAACAGGTCCCCGAAGGCGCCCCGGACGCTGAGGGGACGCGGTGACCGGCACATCGGACCCCGGTGCGGCACCTGGTAGGTGCTGATGTAGTGGCGCACCCGCTGCTCACGGTCCAGGTACTCCCGGGCAGCGGTACGCAGATCCCCGGCCAGGCTGGTCAGCGCCGAACTGAGCGCGGGGCGCCGGGCCAGCGCCGTCCACACCGCCTCCGCCGCGCGCTTCCCACTCACCGGCGCGTACGGGATCGTGGACTCCAGGGTCGCCCCCGCCCTCCGTGCGTGGTTCAGGGCCTGGTCGAGTTCGGCCTGCGCGCGGCTGATCTGGTGTGCCAGGGCGCGCAGTTCGCCCGGATCCACCTGCACCCGAACCCCGTGCACCGTCAGTTGCTCGCTGGCATGCGCGGCCGTGGAATCCCACAACGGCACATCGGCCACCGGCTCGATCCTCACGCGGCACCACCGGTGCCGACAGACACGATGGTCATCGTGCCTGCCCGTACTGCGCCTGGACGACGCGCAACTCATTCTCGTGCGCGCCGGCCGACCACCCCGCAGTGGCGAGTTCATCAGCCAGGGCCGTCACCGCTCGCGCCAGCGAGGACAACCGGTAGGCGTAGGCGGTGGCGGCATGGCCGCGCCAGTCACCGGTGCCGGCGAGCGTCAGCAACAGCCTCGCCTGCTCGGCATGGTGCCCGGCCGCGCCCAGCAACCATGTCGCCGACGGTAACGGCTGCAGACCTCCCACGGCTGCCCCCTCGGTGTTCGCTGCTCCGGTGCCGGCAGGCTAGAACGCCGGACCATCTGAACGTGCTTGCCCGCCGTGCCCTGTGGATACCGGCTCGCCCCATGCGGGCCTGCGGATGCCGGGCGCAGGACACGCAGAGCCACCCGGGGCGTCGACATCGGCGCCCCGAGGAGCACAATGGGGGTATGTCCAAGCCCTACACCGTGACCGTCGTCTGCACGGGAAACATCTGCCGCTCCCCGATCGCGGAGGTCCTCCTGCGCGAAGCCTTCTCCGAAGCCGGGTTGGATGATCGCGTCCAGGTGGGCTCCGCCGGGACCGGCGACTGGCACCTGGGGCATGACATGGATCACCGTGCCCGCGCAGTCCTGGAGGGTGCCGGGCACTCCTTCCCGGTGCACTCCGCCCGCCAGTTCCTGGCCGAGGCGTTCACCGACTCCGATCTGATCCTGGCCGCGGACGTGGGCCACTACCGGGACCTGGTCGCGATGGCCCCCGATGAGCAGGCCGCGGAGCGGGTGCACCTGTTCCGTAGCTTCGATGAGCAGGCCCGCGTCGATGCGGACCTGAACCTGGCCGACCCCTACTACGGCGACGAGCGGGACTTCACCCTGACCTACCAGGCGGTCACCGCCGCTGTGCCCGGTGTGGTGGAGTACGTGCGCGGCCAGCTACCGTGACCTGGACCAAGACCCGCTTCCCCGCCCCGCACGCGGCCTGTTTCGAGGCCGACGGGCTCCGGTGGCTGGGCCGGGCCGAGGACGGGGTACGGGTGGCGCAGGTGGTCTCGGTGGGCCCGGGCCGGCTGGAGTTGGAACGGATCGACTCCGGGCCGGCCGCGCCGGAGGCCGCGGCCGACTTCGGCGCGAACCTGGCTCGCACCCATGCCGCGGGTGCGCCGTACTTCGGGTTCATCCCCGGCGACACCCCCGGTTACATGGGTCAGGCCCCGCTACCGCCGGCGCCCGGGCCGGCCGAGGCCACCGGGTGGGGTGAGTTCTACGCCCACCACCGGGTGCTGCCCTTCCTGCGCAGAGCCGTGGAGCAGGGCAGGATCGGTTCGGACGGTGCGGCGGTGATCGAGCGGGTCGTCGAGCGGCTGGTCGCCGGTGACCTCGACCATGACCAGCCCGACCTCGTACAGGGTGCCGCCCGCCTGCACGGGGACCTGTGGAACGGCAACGTGCTCTGGGATGCCCGCGACGGGTCGGCGGTGCTGATCGATCCCACCGCCCACGGTGGGCACGCCGAGACCGACCTGGCGATGCTGGACCTGTTCGGGCTCGCTCACCTGGAGCGGGTCCTCACCGGCTACCAGGAGGTCTCGGCCCTGGCCCCGGGGTGGCAGGAGCGCGTGTCGCTGCACCAGTTGAACCCGCTGCTGGTGCACACGGTGCTGTTCGGTGGTGGGTACGCCGAAGCCGCGGTCTCCGCGGCGCAGCCCTACGCCTGAGGCGCACCGAGCACCGTTCCTCCACCCGGGGCGTGCACCCTCGACGGCACGCCCCGACCACCGGCGCCAGCCGCCCGCGCCCCCGGACATGCTCCCGGCCGGCCGACCATGTGGTCGGCCTCGCCACGCCGGTCCACCGCCGTGCACCGCCTCTGGGAAGATGTGTCCCATGGACTTCTCCGTGCGACTGGCCGACCTGGAACCCTCGATCGCCCTCGGACCCCTGGACGGACGCTACCGTGCCGCCGCCGCCCCGTTGGTGGACCACCTGTCCGAAGCCGCACTGAACCGGGCCAGGGTGCACGTGGAGGTGGAGTGGTTGATCCACCTGAGCAGCGTCGGGGCCCTACCGGGGGCACCGCGCCTGAGCACGGCCGAAGTGGACTACCTGCGTGCCATCCCGGCCGGCTTCGGCGCTGCGGAGATCGCCGAGCTGGCCGGCATCGAGGCCGAGACCCGTCACGATGTCAAGGCGGTGGAGTACTTCCTCAAGCGGCGCCTGGCCGCCTCCCCGGAGCACCTGGGACCGGAGACGGTTCTCCCGGACACCAGCGAGATCGTGCACATCTTCTGCACCAGCGAGGACATCAACAACCTCGCCTATGCCCTCACCGTGCGCAGCGCGATCAGGGCGGTGTGGCTGCCCGCCGCGCGCCAGGTGACCGACGACCTTGCGCAGATGGCCCGTGAGCACGCCGAGGTGCCGATGCTGGCCCGCACCCATGGACAGGCCGCCACCCCGGTGACCCTCGGGAAGGAGCTGGCCGTGCTGGCCCACCGGTTGCGCCGCCAACTGCGCCGCGTGGACTCCGCGCAGTACCTGGGCAAGATCAACGGCGCCACCGGCACCTACGGCGCCCACGTCATCTCGGTGCCTCAGACCGACTGGGAGCAGGTGGCTAAGACGTTCGTGGAGCACCTGGGCCTGACCTGGAACCCGCTGACGACACAGATCGAAAGCCACGACTGGCAGGCCGAACTCTATGGCGACATCGCCCGGTTCAACCGGGTCCTGCACAACCTGGCCACCGACGTCTGGACGTACATCTCGCTGGGCTACTTCACCCAGCGCCTCTCCGCCCAGGGCTCCACCGGATCCTCCACGATGCCGCACAAGGTGAACCCGATCCGGTTCGAGAACGCCGAAGCGAACCTGGAAGTCTCTTGCGCGCTGTTGGACACCCTGTCTGCGACCCTGGTCACCTCCCGGCTGCAGCGGGACCTGACCGATTCCACTACCCAGCGCAACATCGGGGTGGGGCTGGGGCACTCGGTGCTCGCGCTGGACAACGTGCGCCGCGGCCTGGCCGGGTTGGACGTATCGGCCGAGGCCATGGCGCAGGACCTGGACGGCAACTGGGAGGTGCTTGGCGAGGCGGTGCAGTCGGCGATGCGGGCCGCCTCGGTGGCCGGTGCCCAGGGCATGGCCGACCCGTACGAGCGCCTGAAGGAACTGACGCGGGGTCGGCGGGTGGACGGTGGGGCGATGCGGGCCTTCATCGCCGACCTCGGTCTGCCCGAGGAGGTCCGGTCCCGGTTGCTGGACCTCACCCCCGCCACCTACACCGGTCTGGCCGCGCAACTGGTCGCGCACCTGGAATGAGTGCGCAGTTGTCGCACACCTGGAGCGGGCGCTCAGTTGCTCCGCACGGGCCCAGCAGGGCCAGGCGGACCCAGCAGGACCGGACGGGGCCGCCGGTCAGGTCTCGACGGGGGCGGGGGTCTCGGTAGGGCAGGTCGATGCCCGCTGCGGGACGGGGCTGGCGGAGCGTCGTCGCCACCACACCAGGCCCAAGCCCCCCACAACCAGCACGAACAGCCCGGCACCGAGGGCGAGTGGCCCGGCGGGCAGCCCGGCGATGAGCAGCAGCCGCTCCTCGACCACCACCTCCCGGTGGTCGCCCCCGTTGCTGGAGCGCTCGAACACGAAGTCGGAGACCACCTGCGCGCCCGGGGAGTAGAACGACTGGTCCACCACGGTCAGGTACGGTCCGGCCTCGAGCAGTTCGGACAGGGTGCCGTTGGTCACGGCGGCCGGGTCCGGGGAGCCGGCGAAGCGCAGGTTCACGGTGGTGCTCTGGGCGCTGGCGTCGGCGCGTGTCATGCGCTGGTCGGCGAAGACGTAGGTGCGCACGTGCTGGGGGGTGGTTGCTGCGGCGGACATCCGCATCGGATAGACCACCGAGGAGGAGTCGAAGGTGATGTCCAGCGGAGGCAGTTGCCCGGAGAGGCTCTGATCCGCCGTCATCCGCACCGCCACGTAGTACCAGCCCTCACTCACGTACGGTGCCACCGCGGCGGCGAGAGCGTCGTCCATGACGTACTCGTGCTCGGCCAGCCACCGGGCCAGTTCGTCGGGATCGGAGGCACTGAGCACGCTGGCCTCCACCGGGCCCAGATCCACCTGCTCCAGCACCGCCACGTCGGAGCCGGACGTCGGACTGCCATCGCCCTCATCCGAGCGCGGCCACCAGTAGTAACTCACCTCCACCTCCGGGGCGATGACCTCCTCCAGCGCCTCGAAGAGCCCTTCCTCGGCCAGTGCCACCTGCGCGGGGGCCGGGGTTGGCACCAGCAGCGCGGCCTCACCCGAGTTCGACAGCGCCGACAGCGACATCACGATCCGTTCGGTCTGGCCGTCCCAACTGATCGCGGCGACCTCGCGCTGCACCTGCACCTCGGCGTCCTCGGCGCTCACGAACGCCCCGCACGCACATGCCCGCGCCGCACCCGGCACCAGGACCAGCAGCGCCGCCAGCAGCATCGTGACGAGGGTCGTCACGACCACTCGTCGTAGCGGCGTCAGCGGTGGGCACATGCACGGTACGTTAAGCGCATTCCGCGAGGACGGAGCGGCCTGATACCGGATTGAGACCGCCGGTGGACCGATCGTGACCTTTCCGTAGCCGGAGGCGTGGCGAGGATCACGCGTGGTACCCTGTGGGGGTATACGCATTGCGCTGACCTGGAGGGATGTGCGTTATGACTCACACTGTCGAGACCTCGAACGCAGGCGCCGCAGCCGAACCCACGGCCCCGCACGGGTATGACGCGGAGAAGGACGCCTACCTCAGGCGGTTGCGCCGGGTCGAGGGCCAGGTCCGCGGGATCGCCCGGATGGTGGAGTCCGACACGTACTGCATCGACGTGCTGACCCAGATCTCCGCGGTGACCAGGGCGCTGCAGGCGGTGGGTCTTGGCCTGCTGGAGGACCACATGGAGCACTGCGTGGTCGACGCCGCGCGCTCATCCCCCGAAGAGGGCAAGGAGAAGGTGGCTGAGGCCACCGCCGCGATCGCCCGCATGGTGCGGTCCTGAGGGACCCGTCCGTACGGTATCGCCGGAGGTTCACTCGTTGATCAGATCGCCGGCCTCCGCCAGCATCTCCGGCACGTCGGCACCATCACCCGGTTCCTCCTCGGAGTAGGCGCCCAGGTACTCATCCGGGTCCACCAGGTACACGTCCCTGTCCTGCTGGCTCATCAGGCGCCGGAGCACCTCCCGGACGATCCGGCGTGCGACGTCGTCGAACCCCCCGGCCCGGGACACGTCGATCATCACCCGGGACGTCTGCGGCGGATTGTCGATGAACTCCCGCGCGATCAGTTCCGCCCCGGCAAAGCGGATGTCGCCCTGGATCTCATACACGCTCACCTGGCCCGCCCCATCGGCGAGGTCGGCCACGTAGGCCTCCGACATCACCCCCGAGGTGGCCTTGGGTCCGGACATGATGTGCAGTCCCATGTCCGCGGAGAGTCGTTCGAAGGTGACCACGCCGCGCACGCTGTTCCCGTGCTTGTCCAGCGGCGGGGAGTACACCGCGATGCCCACCTGGCCCGGTAGCACGCCCAGGATCGCCCCCGAGACCCCGCTCTTGGCCGGGATGCCCACCGAGGTGACCCAGTCGCCGGCGGAGTCGTACATGCCGCAGGTGAGCATCACGCTCAGCGTCTGGCGCGCCGCCCCGGGCTCGACCACGTGTGCGTGCGTCACGGGGTTCACCCCTCCGTTGGCCAGGGTCGCGGCCATCACCGCCAGATCGTCCACGGTCACCGAGACCGAGCACTGGGCGCTGTAGCCGTCGACCACCTCACCGGGGTCGCCACCGATGATCTCGGCATTGCGCAGCAGGTAGGCGATGGCCCGGTTGCGGAAGGCGGTCTTCAGTTCGGAGTCCAGCACGTCCCCGTTCAGTTCCAGGTCCCGCCCGGCCACGGCGCTGTAGAAGTCCAGGACCCGCTGCCGGCGGTGCGCAGCATCGGAGCCGTGCACCAGCGCGTAGGTGGCCAGCGCTCCGGCATTGATCATCGGGTTGCGGGGGCGGCCGGAGTCCGGCTCCAGGGAGATCTCGTTGTAGGCCTCCCCGCTCGGCTCCACGTCCACCTTCTCCAGGACCCCCTCCAAGCCCTGGTCGTGCAACGCCAACGCATAGGTGAACGGCTTGGCGATCGACTGCATCGTGAACTCCGTCCCGGCATCGCCCACGTGGTAGAGATGCCCGTCCACCGTGCACACCGCCAACGCATACAGCGACGGATCCACTTCCGACAGTTGCGGGATGTAGTCGGCCACGTGCCCGACGGCGATATCGGCACACTCGTTCAGTACCTCGTCCAAGTAATCTGATACCGGCGATTTCATCCCGCCATCGTCGCACGCACCGGCACCACCGGCAGGTCCGGGCATCGAGCACCCGCACCCGAAGCCCGGGCACCCCCGCTCTGCGATCACGGCGGAGCCGCCGCTCGCGCACGGGCCCCTCTCATCGATGCGCTATAACGACCCCATGAGCACACCAGTCACCCAGCGGCGCCGGCTCGGCCTCGAGGTGTGGATCGTGATGGGACTGTCGCTGGGACGCTCGGCGGTGTACGCGGTGGTCAACATCATCGACCGGGTGAGCCGTGGGCCGCTGGGGGAGCAGACCGCCACGCTGAACCCCTCCCAGTCGGTGCGGCCTTATCTGGACCTGACCTACCAGATGCTCTCCCTGACCTTCGCCCTGGTACCCGTCGCGCTGGCGCTGTACCTCCTCAGCGCCCACGGGCGTAGCGCGGTGCGCCGCATCGGACTCGACCTGCGTGAACCGGGTAAGGACGTGGCCTGGGGCCTGGGCCTGGGCGCACTCATCGGCATCCCCGGCCTGGGCCTGTACGTTGCCGGGCGTGCGCTGGGTGTCACAGTGGCCGTACAGGCCTCGGCCCTGGCGGAGTACTGGTGGACCATCCCGGTGCTCATCCTCGCCGCGCTCAAGAACGGACTGCTGGAGGAGGTGCTGGTGGTGGGTTACCTCGTGGAACGGCTGGAGGAACTGGGCTGGCGGGTCTGGGCGGTGCTGGTCACCTCGGCGTTGATCCGGGCCGGATACCACCTGTATCAGGGCTGGGGCCCGTTCGTGGGCAACGCGATCATGGGCCTGATCTTCACCTGGTTCTACCTGCGCAGGCGGCGGGTGATGCCGCTGGTGATCGCCCACACGCTGCTGGATGTGGTGGCCTTCGTGGGGTATGCCTACCTACCCGCACAATGGCTGGACACCCTGGGTGTGGGCTGAGCAGCCACAATGCGATAGACCCACCTCCTACTATCGACACCATGAGTTCACCCCGCCGGCCCGGGCCTGTCGAAGCCCGGGAGGGCTTTCGCCCCGCGAGGGCGGCGCAGGCCGATGGCACCGACGCGCCCGGTGGCCCGGAGGATGACGACGAGTGGCACCGGTCGGCAGGGCCCTCCGCCGGCCTCGGGGCCGCAGACGCCGCGGACCACGGATCCGGTGCGGCGGACTCAGCCGCCTCGGCCGGTGTGGCGGCGAGCCTGACGGCGGAGGGTGCCTCGACGGAACCGGATGAACAGACCGAGCACCGCGAGGTCGCCGGTGAGCCCGGCGAGCAGCCACCCGGCCAGGGCCCGCGTACCGTGCAGGTACTGGACCTGCCCAGCGAGCGGGTGCGCCGACCGGCCGACCTGCTGCACCTGATCGCCTCCGCGATCGGCATCGCCGTGGTCCTCATCCTGTCGGTCTACGCCCACTCCACCACCGCCGGAGTCACCCAGGACGTCCAGTCCGCCCTGGCCCAGACGGTCCGTAGCCTGTTACTGGTCCCGGTCACGGTGATCGAGGGTTTCCTGATCCTGGTGCTGCCAGTGATGGTGATCGTCACCCAGGTGCTGCGCCGCAACCTGCGGGGCGTCGGTGAGGCCGTCGTGGCCTCGGCGGCCGCCTACCTGCTGGCGATCGCGGCGATGTGGGCGGTCAACGAGTTCGCCGCCGGCACCGATGCTGCCCGGGCGCTACTGCGCTGGCGTGGCGGGGAGTGGATCATCACCATCACGCCCACGGTGACCGCCCTGGCCGGGCTGCTCACCGCCGTCGGGCGCCGCGGGCGGTTGCCCGTGGTCGGCCTCTCGTGGAACCTGCTGTGGATCGCCCTGGGTATCTCGGTGATCACCGGTGACACCACCCTGGTCGGGGCGATCGTCACGGTTCTGCTGGGCCGGATCGCCGGCATGGCCATGCGGTACGGATCCGGGGTACGCAGCGACCGCGCCCACGGCGCCGACCTGGTGCAGGGAGTCCGGCGCACCGGGATCGAGCCGCTGGCGCTGGTACGGCTCGGGGACAACGCGCAGCATCCCGACCTGCAGCCTCAGACGGTCATGATCGACGACAGGGGCCGGTCGGTCGCCAGCCCGGTGCGCGCGCAGGCTTCCGTCCGCGCGGACCCCGCCACGCCCGGGGAGGTGCCACCGGGCCGCAGTCAGCGCGCCCGCATGCTGTCCCGGTTCCGTGCCGGACAGCCGGTTCCGGCGGCGGCGACGGTGGCCACCGAACGGGATGGGCGCAACCGGGTTTACGCCGTCATCGCGGTGGACGGCACCCGATGGGACGTGGTGGTGCTCGACGACGACCGCCAGGTGATCGGCATGCTCGCCTCGGTCTGGACCGCCCTGCGCCTGCGCGGGCTGGCGCGGCGTACCGCGGTCTCGCTGCGCCAGGCCACCGAGCGCGCCGCGTTGATGCACTACGCCGCGACCGCCGCCGGCGTGCGGAGTCCGAAACTGCGCGGTATCGCCAAGGCCGCGGAGTCCACGCTGCTGGTGGGTGAGCACATCAGTGGTGCCCGCAGCGCCCACGACCTGTCCCCCGGCTCCCTCACCCGGGAGGAGATGGCGCGCGCCTGGGAGCAGCTGGCCACCGCCCACCATGCCGGGATCGCCCACCGCAACCTCTCGGTGGAGACCGTGCTGATCGGGACCAGCGAGGATGATGCGGGTCAGGTGTGGCTGACCGAGTGGGAGCAGGGCGAGATCGCTGCCTCTGCACTGGCCCAGCGAGTGGACCGGGCCCAGTTGCTCACCGCGTTCGCCCTGCACACCGACGTCACCACCGCCATCGAGGGTGCGCGACAGGTGCTGAGCGCCGAGGAACTGGCCGAACTGGCCCCGTTGCTGCAGCCGGTGGCCTTCCCGCCGATCACCCGCACCGCTGCGCGTTCGGACAAGCCCACCATGGACGCCCTACGCGCTGCGCTGCTGTCCTACCTGCCCGAGGGGGCGGGGGCCGAACCGATCCGGCTGAACCGCTTCTCGGCCCGCACCGTGGTGACGCTCACCGTCCTGGTGGTGGCGCTGTGGATCCTGGTGACCACCCTGAACTTCGACCAGGTCCGCGAGGTGGTGGCCGGGGCCAACCCGGCGTGGATGCTCATCGCGTTCGGCCTGGGCCTGGTCAGTTACCTGGGTGGCGCGCTGGCGCTGGTGGCGTTCTGCCCGGAGCGCCTGGGCCTGTGGCGCACCATTTTGGTCCAGGTGGCCGCCTCGGTGCTGACCTTGGTCACGCCGGCCGGTCTGGGTCCGGCTGCGCTGAGCGTGAGGTTCATGCAGCGCCGCGGGGTTCGTACCTCGTTGGCCCTGGCCACGGTGGGGCTGGTGCAGCTGGCCCAGTTCGTCACCACAGTGCTGCTGCTGGTGGTCCTGGCTCTGGCCCTGGGCACCGCTGGGCCGCTGCGGCAACTGCCCTCCCTGGTGGTGGTGATCACCCTGGCCGTGGTGGCCGCAGTGGCCGGGACCGTGCTGCTGGTGCCGCGGGTCAGGGCATGGTTGGCACGCCGGGTGCTCCCCACCTGGCGGCAGATCTGGCCCCGGCTGGTGTGGGTGATCGGGCAGCCGCAGCGGCTGGTGCTGGGCTTGGCGGGCGGACTCCTGGTCACCGCAGGCTTCCTGGCTGCGTTCGTGGCCACCCTGATCGCGCTGGGCCAGTCGGTTCCGATCACCACCTTGACGATCGTGTACCTGACCGGGAACACGATCGGTTCGGCCGCCCCCACCCCGGGCGGGATGGGAACGGTGGAGTTGGCCCTGTCCGCCGGTCTGCGCACGGTGGGCCTGGCCACGGCGGCGGCCGCTTCGGCCGCGGTGCTGTTCCGGGTGCTCACCTTCTGGCTGCGGGTTCCGCTGGGCTGGGCGGCCTGGCGGTACCTGCAGCGCAAGGAGGATCTGTAAGCGTGAGTGACCTGCGCTGCACCTACCGGGCCCGCGGCAACGATAGGGTGGTCACAGAATGGCGACCCGCCGGCGAAGGCGGACCGACACGACCGGCGAGGCGGTGCACATGACGGTGAGGTTCCGTGCTGCGGCCGGCACTCACCTGGGCACCGTGCGGATGAACAACGAGGACTCCGCCGTCGTCTCCGACCAGTTGCTGATCCTCGCCGACGGCATGGGCGGGCACGCCGCCGGGGAGATCGCCTCGGTGCTGGCGGTGCGCGTGTTCAGTGAGGTGGACCACGGCCCGCGAGCGGACCTGGACACCGCGGTGCTCGAGGCCGGCCGCCGGGCTCGCCGGGCACTGGTGGCGATGTCCGACGCAGACCCGATGCTGGAGTCGCTGGGGACCACCCTGATCGCGGTGGTCACCGATGGATCCAGGGTGCTGATCGGCCACATCGGCGACTCGCGGGTGTACGTGCTCCGCGATGGCTCGATGTACCAGATCACCACCGATCACACCCACGTGCAGCGACTGGTCGAGCAGGGTCAGCTGAGCCCGGACAAGGCCCGCACCCACCCCTACCGGGCGATGCTGTTGAAGTCGCTCGACGACCACTCCCCCGGTCCGGACCTGGACCTGATCGAGGTGAGCCTGGAACCCGGGGACCGGCTGCTGCTGTGCAGCGACGGGCTCTCGGACTATCTCTCCGCCGAACAGATCGGCCGGGCCCTGGCCACCGAGGCGCGCAGCGAGGCGGTGGAGGCGCTCATCGACGCCGCGCTGCGCGCCTCCACCCGGGACAATGTCACCGTGGTGGTGGCCGACGTGGACTCCGGGGCGGAACCCGGCCGCACCGGCGATCGCGGGGACGAGGACGCCAACGCCGGCGTGGTCGCGGTGCCGCTGACCGAGCCCGGCCACTTCGGTGCGGTGGTGGACGGGATCCGCCTGTCCCAGGAGGCTGCCGACGCCCTCGCCGCGGCACTACCCGGCTTCGAACTGGACCCCCACGAGCCGTGGCGCGGATCGGCTCTGCTGCGCGAATCCGCTCCGGTGGGAACTGCTCGCGGCACCGACGGTCCGGCCGTGGGTAGCGCCGACAGCCCCGGTGCCGTCGGTACACCCGACGATGACGCTCCCGACCCGGCCGGGAGCGCGCCGGCCGCTGTCGGCGCTACCGGGGACAGCGAATCCAGTGCCGAGCAACCCGGCATCGCTGCCTCCAACAGCGCTGCGGGGCGGGGCAGCAGTGAGACCGCGAGCGACGACGACACCACCGCCGGCGACACCGCCCCCCGAGAGGCTGATTCCCCGCAGGACGCTGCGCCGGCGAAGCCGTCGGTGCTGCCCGGGGTTCTGTCCGGGATATTCAGCCTGGCGGTTCTGGTGCTGCTGGCCTACTTCCTGTTCGGTTGAGCCGGCTCGGGTGCGCCTCAGCCCCCTCAGGCACCTCTCGACATCCCGGAGCTCAGTTGCCGCTCGGACCGGCCGAAGCAGCCCGCACCCGGGCATAGGCACGGGTCAACTCCCCCAGCACGCCGTCGTCGGGCATCGCTGTTCCGTGCAGATGGGAACCGCGTAGTTCGTCCATGAAGCGCCCCCACATCGGGGGACCGCCCTCGGCGAGCAACTGCGCGCGGATGGACAACTCCGGGGTGGTGGGCAGCCAGCGCGCGCTCCAGGCCCCCATGTGGGCGATCAGCGGGACCAATTGGATCGCGGCCTCGGTGAGGCGGTAGTCCACCTTCTGCCGATGGCTCGGGTCGTCGTGCCGGGTGAGCAGGCCGGCCTCGGTGAGTTTGCTCAGGCGCGCGGCCAGGATGTTCGAGGCGATGCCCTCCACCGAGTTGGTCAGCAACTCCCGGAACCGGCGGTTGCCGCTGAAGATGATGTCGCGAAGCACCACCATCGACCACTTGTCGCCCAGCAGTTCTGTGGTCATGTTGATCGGGCAGCCGGAGCGGCCGGCGGGCACGGGAAGCACGTCGCCGGTTCCGGTCCCGATTTCCGATTGCGTCACGCAGTCAGATTACGATAGATTCTCACCGGTTGCATATCGCAATCAGAGCGCACAGGGAGGACCTCCGATGGCACAACTGATCTACTCGATGATCACCTCCCTGGACGGCTACGTCGCCGACGCCGACGGTGACTTCGGTTCGTGGGCCCAGCCCGATGAGGAGGTGCTGGCCGCCCTCAACGACGACATCGCCCGGGTCGGCACGTACCTGTACGGACGGCGCATGTACGAGTTGATGGCGGTCTGGGAGAATGACCCCTCCCTCACCGCAGACTCGCCGGCGTCGGAGGACTTCGCCCGCCTCTGGCAGCAGGCGGACAAGGTCGTCTACTCCACCTCGCTGACCCAGCCGGTCACTGAACGAACCCGGGTGCACGGCGTCTTCGACCCGGAGCAGGTCCGGACACTGAAGGAGTCCAGTTCGGCGGATCTGACCATCGACGGCCCCACCCTGGCTTCGGCCGGGCTGGAGCACGGCCTGGTTGATGAGATCAGCATGTACATCTGCCCGGTCAGCCTCGGCGGTGGCCTGGCCTTCCTGCCCCGCCAGCGACTGGATCTGCGGCTCCTGGAGCAGCGCCGGTTCGGCAACGGGGTGGTCCGGTTGCGCTACGCCGTCGGCAACGGTTCGCGCTGACGCGGGCGCTCAGGTGAGCGCGGGTTCACCTTGCTTGCGCCGCGAACCCAGGGTGTAGACCCGGGCGGTGCTGCCGGACAGAGTGATCAGCACCAGGATCTCCACGGCATTACCGAACAGGTTCAGCGCGAGCGCCTGCTCGGGCGCACCGGTCAGCCACAGCGTGGCCCACCCGATCACGCTGGCCGCGCTCATCACCAGCACCACGATGCGCGCCCAGTTGTGCCGCAGCGCCACGAGGACTCCCAGCACCAGGTAGGCCAGCAGGAAGGCTCCCACCAGCCAGAGCACGTTACGGGTCGTCCAGTCCCACGGCAGCAGCGGGGCGAGGACGTCCTGGTAGATCACCTCGGCCTCGCCGGTCCGCATCGCCTGCACCAGTGACCACACCCCGACCGCCACCCGCGCCGCGATCGTGGCCAGGACGAACGCGACCGTCAGCGGCACCGCGCGCGGAGACATCGCCTCCTTCTGCTCGGCGGCGATACGAGCCCGCATCTGCGGGCTCGGGTCCGCGCTGTCGCGCAGGTCCACGATCGGCAGGTCCCCGTCGGTGCGGATCCGGTCCCCACCCCCGTTGCGGTGGTGGTACCCGGAGGAGAAGTTGCGCAGCCAGCGCACGCCGACCCCGGCGTTCCCCGCCTCCGGGGCGGTCAGGGTGGCCAGGATGTGGTCGCGTTCGGCGTCCACCTCGGCGTCGATGCGGTGGGTGACCTGCAGGGTGAACCAATTCAGGCCGACCGCGGTGTCATAGGTGCCGGCGGCCAGCCAGTCCACCTTGCGTCCGCCGGGCAGGCGCCATCCCGGCGGGCAGGGCCAGAACCGAACGTGGTGACGCTTCTTCGGGTTGCCCTCCACCTCCTGCTGGTAGGTGAAGGCC
Organism: Pseudactinotalea sp. Z1732; assembly: GCF_049724975.1. Taxonomy (NCBI): domain Bacteria; kingdom Bacillati; phylum Actinomycetota; class Actinomycetes; order Micrococcales; family Cellulomonadaceae; genus Pseudactinotalea; species Pseudactinotalea sp. Z1732. The sequence goes on from NZ_JBMPQC010000001.1 coordinate 462,483, forward strand.
ATCCGGCGCCCGAACAGGTACAGCGGGCTCACCGGTGCGTCGGGGTAGGAGCGGCGCAGCAGCGTCGCGGTGACGATGCCCAGGCCGCTGCGCAGGTTCAACTCATCCGCGCGGTGCCAGCCGGCGTTGATCATCGCCTGGTGGATCTGCTCCTCGGTGCCGCGCAGACCGACGTTGATCGGGTCCCCCAGCAGGCCCTCCCGGGTGCGGGAGCGGCCGATGAAATAGTCCGGCACGTACAACCGGGTCAGCAGCCGGTGCACCCGGGGCAACAGGAAGTAGGTGATGAGCAGCCAGAACGGGATGAACGTCCACAGGTGGCGCCACCCGTCGGTGATGAACTGGTGCAGGAGCAGGAACGCCAGCCACGCCGCCGCGACGGCCGCCAGGAAGAAGAAGAACCCGTCCAGGGCGCGGACCGGATTCCGCTGGACCTCGGCGACCACATCGTGGGCCGCTTCGGTCAGGGTCCTGGGCATGTGGTCACGCTACCCGGCCGGGCGTGGGGCCACCCGCCCGGACGCGGCGACGGGCCGCCGGTCCGGTCACCACCGGCGGCGGAGCACCGGTGCGGCACTCCACCGCGATCCCCTGGATGGGTGCCACCCGGCTGATCTAGCCTCAACGCTGTGCCCGCAGCCTCACCCACACCCCCGATCCAGGGCCCACGCCTGCAGTTGCGGGATTGGCGGCCCGCAGATCTGCCCCGGCTGGCGGATCTGCTCGATCCCGCCCGGCCCTGGCACGCCACGAACGGCCCCTACTTCGGCACACCGACGAGGGCACAGACCCAGGAGGAGTTACGCCGGTTCTCCGCCCTGGCCGCAACCCCGCGCACCGGCCTGCCCACCCCACGCACCATGTTGGCCATCGAGGCCGGCGGGGTGCTCATCGGAGCGGTGACCTGGTACTGGGAGTCACAGGAGACCGACTGGCGCCGGATGGGCATCGTCATCCAGGACGAGGAGTTCTGGGGCCGGGGTCTGGGCACCGAGGCGATGGCGCTGTGGACCTCCTACCTGTTCGACAGCACCGACGCGCTCCGGTTGGACTTCGCCACCTACTCGGGCAACCCCGGCATGATCGCCATCGGCCTCACCCTGGGTTTCGTCGAGGAGGCACGGTTGCGCCAGGCCCGCCGGTGGGCCGGTGGCGTGCACGATTCGGTGGTCATGGGACTCCTGCGCGAGGAGTGGGAGCAGCGGCGCCGCACCTGGCCTACCGCCACCGGGACCTGACGGCGCTCGCTGTGCCAGGCTGGAGCGGTGAACCTCCTCGGCATGACTGTCCTCGGGATCGATGCCACAACTTTCGGCGTCTTCGTGATGGTCCTGGCCACTGCGTTGCTCGCGGGCTCCACCTTGTGGCTCACCAGGGCCAACCCGAACGATGAGTTGCCCTCCGGGTGGGGCAGGCCGCCGGTGTCGCCGATCGGGGCGATGGTCATGCGTGGCGCCGGGGCGGGGCTGGCGATCCTCGGAGTGGTCCTGGTGGCGCCCGGTATCGGGTGGACCGTGGTACTGGTCCTGGTGATGTTCCTGCCGTTGGGGATCATCAACGTGCGGCACAACTCCAAGGTGCGCGCCTCCGATCCGACACGATGAGTTGATTCGCGGTGAATTGGTTCGCACCGGGTACCCCTGGCGGATCTCACCCGGAGCCCACCGCGGTCGAGATGGCCAGGAGGATGATCACGGCGAGAACGAGGAGCAGGCTGAACGCCACGGTGTGGCGCCGGGACCAGGGCAGCATGGCGGCGTAACGGGGACGCAGATCCGCGACCCGCGTCGGCTCCTCGATCACCGTGCGGGCAACGCCGGCCCCCACCAACGGGGCCAGCACCGATTCCAGGTGGGCCGGTGGCCACATCGGGGTGGCCATGGTGAGCAGCCGCCGACCGTCCCGGCCGGCCAGCACGGTCCTCCACTCGGTGGCTTTGCTCCCGGGTAGGCGAAGGTTGAGTTGGACCACCTCGGCGACGTTCGCGGGGCCGAACCGTCGCATCCGGCCCAGTGCTGGGTGGTAGTGCACCTCCTGGCCGTGGACCTCGAACCGGGCCCGCCGCCAGGACAGCACCAACAGGACCAGCGCCACAGCCGCGAGGACCCCGAGCCCTCCGGTCGTCACGATGCCCCAGCCAGTCACGTGAAAGAACACGATCATCGCCACCGCACCGACCCAGGAGAGCAGGCCGGTCAGCAGGTGCCCCCGGTGCGGGCGCAGCACACCACCGAACGGAGCCGGCCGCGCCGGGTCCACGTGGCCAGGGCCGGTGTAGGCGGGGATCCCCGGTACCGGAGCCGGTGGACGGTCAGGGCCGGGCAGGCTGTACGCGTCCGGCGGGCGCCCCGTGTCGGGCAGTCGGTACGGGTCCGGTGAGCGGTGCCGGTCAGGCACGATCGGCCTGGAACACCGCCGGTAGTTCCCGGGTCACCCGCGGGCGCGCCCAGACCACCCCGTTGGCGATGATCCGGCGGATCTCGTCCTGGTAGTACACCGGGTACTCCTGATCGCCGGAGCGGAAGTAGAACACCCGGCCGTGCCCGCGACGCCAGCAGCATCCGGACCGGAACACCTCGCCGCCGGAGAAGTTGGAGATGAACACCAACTCATCCGGGGTGGGCACATCGAAGTACTCCCCGTACATCTCATCGGCGGGTACCCGCACCGGCTGGGGCAGGCCCGCGGCGATCGGGTGGGTGGGGTCGACGGTCCAGATCAGTTCCTGGTCGTCGGCACTGCGCCAGCGCAGGTTGGCGGTGGTGCCCATGAGCTTGCGGAAGATCTTGGCGTGGTGGGCCGAGTGCAGCGCCACCAGGCCCATCCCGGAGAGCACGTGCTGGTACACCCGCTCGACCACGTCATCGGCGACCTCCTCGTGGGCGGCGTGGCCCCACCAGGTGAGCACGTCGGTGGCGGCCAGTACCTCCTCGCTCAAGCCGTGCTCGGGTTCATCCAGGGTGGCGGTGCGCACCTGTGCGCCCGCACCCACGTGCTCGGTGACGGCTTGGGCCACGACGGTGTGCATGCCGTCGGGGTAGATCTTCGCCACCGAGGCGTCGGTGCGTTCGTGCCGGTTCTCCCCCCAGACGGTGACGCGAAGGGGTCGGGTGGGTGTGCTCATCAGGTCTCCTGGATAGGCGATGTCCTCGAGGCCGCGGCGGTTGCCGGCACGGCGCTACCCAGCCCCACTTCGGTGCCGGTACCGGCCGAGGCGTAGCAGGCATCGAGCACCCGGGCCCGGTGTAGTGCGTCCCGGCCGGTGTACTGCCGGTGCGCCCCGGAACGGACCTTGGCCAGGAAGCCGGTCACCGCCGCCGCGTGGCGCCCATGCGGGCCCACGTGCGGGGCGAGTTCGGCCGGCACCCCGGACACCTCGGTCCACACGTTCAACCGCTCGTAGGGATCGCGCCCAGTGCCACCCCACTCGATGCTGGCCCCGCCTTCGGAGCCGTAGAGCATCACGTAGCACTGGTCATACGGGATCCACTGCGCCCAGCTGGATTCCAGCAGTAACGTGGCCCCTCCGTCCAGGCGCAGGAACGCCGTGGCCAAGTCCTCCACCTCGAACGGGCTGCCCTCCTCCAGTTCGCTCACCCCGAAGCCGGAACCGCCCCGCCCCAGCGGCCCGAACTCGGCGTGCGTGGCCGCCGAGGCCGTGATCACCTCCGGTTCACCCATCAGGTGCAACGTCATGTCCAGCATGTGTACGCCGATGTCCATCAACGCCCCACCACCGGCCCGTTCGTTCTTGGTGAACCAGGTGCCCAGTCCCGGGATCCCGGCGCGCCGCAACCACCCCGTCTTGGCGTAGTAGATGCGCCCGAGCACCCCGGAGTCGATCACCTGTTTCAGCGCCTGCACCTCACCGCGCTGGCGGTGGTTGAACGCTACGTCCAGCACCCGCCCGGCCTGCTCGGCGGCCCGCACCATCCGCTCGGCCGCCTCGGCGTGCTCGGCCATCGGCTTCTCGCACAGCACGTGGATCCCGGACTGCAACGCGCTGATGGTCATCGGGGCGTGCAGGAAGGTGGGCGTGGCGATGCTGAGCACGTCCAGGTCGGCGTCGAGGAGTTCCCGCCAGTCGGTGGTGCGGATCGGCACCTGGTGCGCTTCACCGTACTCGGCGAGCAGGTGCTCCTCCTGCGCGGCCAGGGCCACCAGATTCACACCGGGGGTCTCGGCGTAGGCGGCCACGTGCTGCTGCCCCGCCCAGCCCAGGCCGATCACACCTGCCCGCAGCGGTGGTACCCGGGCGTCGTCGTCAGTCGTCATGATCCGATCCTGCCATCGATCAGCGATCGTACCGCGCCGGGAGACGCCGGCTCACGGCGCCACCGGTTCACCCCACCGGACCGGCGATGAGCGCCTCGTAGGCCACCTCGAACCGGGCCTTGCGCCGGGCGTAGTAGTCCGCCCGGGCCGGGTCGGGCCGGTAGTGGGAACCGGTCTGGGCGCGGCTGCGCTCCACCCCCGGGGCCAGGTGCTCCAGCGCGAGGAGCGCGGTGCCGCGCAGGGTGGACCGCTTGTGCCGCACGTGCACCACTTCGGTGCCCAGTACGTCGGCCAGGATCTGCAGCCAACCGGGCAGCCCCTTGGCCATCCCACCGCCCACAGCGATCCGGTCCGGCGGGCCGGTGACCGTGCGCAACTGCTCGGCGATCCGGCCCAGCGATAGCGCGGTGGCCTCCATCGCGCCGCGGTAGATCTGATCGGCGGTGGTGGCCGCGCCCAGGTCCAGGATGTGCGCCCGGGCCCCGGTGGCCCACCCGGTGGAGCGCTCCCCGCTGAGGAACGGCAGCATCAGTGGTGTGCCCTCACCGGGTTCGGCGGACAGCACCGCATCCAGGACGGCACCGTCAGCGCGTCCACCGGCATTCGCCGTCGGACCTCCGACCCGCAGGATGCTCTCGGCCCAGCTGGACACCCGGCCCACGTCGCTCACCGCACCGCCGAGCAGGGTGTGCTCGGTGCTGATGCGGTAGGACCACAGTCCGCTCGGTAACCGCCCGGCCGCGGTGGGCACGATGGTGCGCATCGCCCCCGAGGTCGCCGCCGATACCCCCACCACACCGGGTGTGGCCGCATCGGCTCCGAGGTTGGCGGCCAGCCCGTCCCCGATCACCGGGTACCAGTCCGCCTCCGCCAGCGCCGGCCAGCGCCGGGCCAGAGCGGTCGCGGCGGCGCTTCCCGGCAGCGGCCGGATCGGCTCGTCCGGCTCGTGCACCGGGCTGAGTTGATCGGCGGTGATCCGGGCCGCCGCCAGGATCTCCTCGTCCCAGGTGCCGGCTACGCGGTCCAGCATCCCGGACCACGACGCCGCCGCACTGCCCACCGCCGTGGTCCCCAGCAGGTGCAGGTAGACGTACTCCCCCAGCGTCAGCCACCGGGTGGCGGCGGTGAACATCTGCGGGTGGTCCTGTGCCAGCCACCGCAGCCGCGCCGGCGTGTAGGAGGTGTGCAACCGGGTGCCGGTGCGCTGGTGAACCTGTTCCTCGTCCAACTCCCGGCGCAGGTCCAGCACCTGCTCATGGCAACGGGTGTCGGCGTAGGTGAAGCACGGGGTGACCGCCGCGCCGGCAGCATCCACTCCCACCAGGGAGGAGGAGAAGGTGTCGATCGCGACCCCGGCGACGCTCTGGCCCGCGGGCAGTTCGGCGAGGATGTCATCGGTGATCCCGGCGATCTCGGCCACCACCTCATCGGCATCGATCACCGCGGTCCCGGAGGCGTCGGTGATGAAGGCGTGGCCGGACTTGCCACGCAGGCCGGCAACTTCGGTGCCGGTGGCATCGAACACACCCCCGCGGGTGCCGGAAGAGCCGACGTCGAACGCCAGGACCAGAGGCGCAACCACCTCGACGGTGTCCTCCGCCACACTCGTATCCACGATCACTCCTTATCCGGTGATGTACCTCGGCGCAAGCAACGATAGAGTCTGATGCTGTGAGTTCACACTATGACGTCGTTGTTCTGGGAGCCGGTCCCGGTGGGTACGTCGCGGCGATCCGCGCGGCGCAACTGGGCAAGAAGGTTGCCGTGGTCGAGAAGCAGTACTGGGGCGGTGTGTGCCTGAACGTGGGCTGCATCCCCTCCAAGGCACTGTTGCGCAATGCCGAACTCTCCCACGTGCTGACCAAGGAGAAGAAGAAGTTCGGCATCGAAGGCGACGCCACGATGTCCTACGAACCCACGCACAAGCGCTCCCGGCAGGTCTCCGACGGGATCGTCAAGGGCGTGCACTTCCTGATGAAGAAGAACAAGATCACCGAGGTGGACGGCTGGGGCACCCTGACGTCGGCGACCTCGATGACCGTGGAGGGTGAGGACGGCAAGACCGACCTGACCTTCGACAACCTCATCATCGCCACCGGCGCGACCAGCAAGCTGGTCCCCGGCATCGAGCTCAGCGAGAACGTGGTCACCTACGAGGAGCAGATCCTCGACGCCGAGTTGCCCGAGTCGATCGTGATCGCCGGTTCCGGCGCGATCGGCGTGGAGTTCGCCTACATCATGACCAACTTCGGGGTGGACGTGACCATCGTGGAGTTCCTGGACCGGATGGTGCCCACCGAGGACGCCGAGGTCTCCAAGGAACTGCTCAAGCACTACAAGCGACTCGGCGTGAAGGTGATGCTGTCCACCAAGGTGGAGTCGGTCACCGACACCGGCGACGGCGTGCAGGTCACCGTCTCCCCCGCCGACGGCGGAGACGCCCAGGTACTGGAGGCCGACCGATTGCTCTCGGCGACCGGGTTCGCCCCCCGCCTGGAGGGTTACGGCCTGGAGAACATCGACGTGGCCACCGAGCGTGGCGCGATCGTGGTGGACTCCCGCGGCCGCACGAACGTGGAGAACGTCTACGCCGTGGGCGACGTGACCGGCAAGCTGATGCTGGCCCACACCGCCTCGGCGATGGGAATCGTGGCCGCGGAGACGATCGCGGATGCCGAGACGATGGAGGTCGACTTCGACTTCATCCCCCGGGCCACCTACTCCCAGCCCCAGATCGCCTCCTTCGGTTACTCCGAGGAGCAGGCCAAGGAGAAGGGGTACGAGGTCAAGACCTCCAAGTTCCCGTTCTCCGCCAACGGCAAGGCCGCCGGCCTGGGTGACACCTCCGGGTTCATCAAGGTGGTCGCCGATGCCAAGTACAACGAGATCATCGGCGCGCACATGATCGGACCGGACGTGACCGAGTTGCTCCCGGCCCTGACCCTGGCGCAGCGGTGGGACCTGACTGCCGACGAGGTGGCGCGCAACGTGTTCGCCCACCCGACCCTGAGTGAGGCGATCCACGAGGTGATGCACGGCATCTCCGAGGGGAACATGATCCACCTGTAGGTATCCGCTGCGAGCCCGTCCGCGCGTACCACTAGCATGCGGGGGTGAGTTCCGAGGATTCCTCCGTGCCCGACGGCGCGACCCGGGTGGGCGGGCTGGGGCCGGCTGACCGCTGGCTCACCGTGCTGCTCCTCGGTGCCCTCGGGTTAAGCGTGGGCCTGCTGGTTCCGTTGCTGGCGAACTGGGCAGCCGAGGTGCCGTGGATGCCGTTCCAGGGTCCGCTGCAGTTGATCGGCTCCTTCGACCACGACTGGCTCACCTGGGGCCGGCCCGCTATCGGAGCCATGCTGGGCCTTCTGGTGGCGCTGTTCGTGCTCCGGGTGTCACCGGTGCTCACCCTCACCGATGAGCGCATCGAGATCCGCTCCGGTGACGAGGTGACCGTGATCGAGCGGGAGAAGGTGGACGGCGTGCGCCGCAAGGGGAGCAACATCGTGATCCTCAGCGCCACCGGCCGTGAACTCTTCCACGGCGAGGTCGAGGGCTCCAAGGACGCACTGCGCGAGGCGTTCCTGCGCCACGACTACCCCTGGGAATCGGCCTGACCCGCACCCGCTGGCCCGCCTGTCCTTGAGGTCGGGTGAGATCATGGGGGCATGGCCACCGCCGTTCCCCGGCTGCAGGACGAGCAGCGACGCCGCGTTCGAGCTTTCACGCTCTCGACGATCGGCGTGGTGATCCTGTTCGTGGTCGCGATCATCACCTACGCCCTGGTGGTCGGCTTCGCCGTGCCCGGCACGGGCACGATCGTCTCGGTGGCGCCCACACAGGAGAACGGTCGGGACCTGATGGTGCGCGCCGAGGTGACCGAATGCGACGAACTGACCGGGATCGAGGTACGTGAGTCCCGCAACACCGTGACCCTGACCGCCCGCACCACCACCCCGAACGCCACCCGGTGGGGCGGGCTGAACTGCCCCGATGTGATCACCGCCATGTTCTACACCGTGCGCCTGGACGCGCCCCTGGGTGAGCGCGTCGTGGCCGACTCATCCAGGCCCGATGCCGAGGTGCCCGTCCTCGCCGACCTCGCCGACCTCCTCGAGCCTCGGCATGGCTGAGGCACCGCACGACCGGCAACCTCACATCCACGCCTCCGGGTGCGTCTACCGGGTATGACGACTGTTCCGTTCGAGCAGGTGGTGACTCGCCACGGGGCCACCGTGCTGCGCGTGTGCACCGCGCTGCTCGGCCCCGATCACGCCCAGGACGCCTGGTCCGAGACGTTCCTGGCCGCGTTGGGTGCCTACCCCGACCTGGACGAGGGGGCCAACCTCGAGGCGTGGCTGGTCACGATCGCTCGCCGCAAGGCGATCGACCACATCCGGCGCACGTCCCGCCAGGCCCGTCCCACCGCCGTCATCCCCGAACGCCCCGGTGCCCACTACCGGCCCGGCGGGTGGGAGCGCGACCTGTGGGAGGCGCTGGGGGACCTCCCGGACAAGCAGCGCCACGCCGTCGTCTATCACCACATCGCCGGGCTGCCCCATGCCGAGGTCGCCGCGATCCTCGGCGGCAGCCCGGCCGCGGCGCGACGCGCCTGCGCCGACGGAGTCGCCGCGCTGCGCAGGCACTACCTCGAGGAGGCACGATGACCACCCACCACATCAACAGTGGTGCCCGGCCCGCCGGTCCCGACAGCCCTCCGGAGCGCACCGGCGTTCGCGCTCTGGATGAGGCGATCCGCGGAACCGTGGAACCGGCCACACTGGCACGGCTGCTCGACGACCTGGCCGAGCGCGCCGATCACGACGGATCGCTGGACGTGGGCTACGACGTGGTGGACACCCCGATCGGGGGCCTGCTGCTGGCTGCCACACCACGGGGTCTGGTGCGCGTGGCGTTCGAGACCGAGGGGTACGACGCGGTGCTGACGAACCTGGCCGAACGGATCAGCCCCCGGATCCTGCGCGCACCCGGGCGGCTGGCACCGGTGCGGGCACAGGTCGCCGAGTACTTCGAGGGCCGGCGGCGGCAGTTCAGCGTCGAGGTGGACCTGTCCCTGACCAAGGGATTCCGCCGGGAGGTGCTCGATGAACTGCGGGCGGTGGAGTTCGGGGAGCGCGTCACCTACACCACCCTGGCTGCGCGGTCCGGACGGGCACGGGCGGTGCGTGCAACCGCGAGCGCCTGCGCGACCAACCCGTTGCCGGTGGTGGTGCCCTGCCACCGGGTGGTGCGCTCCGACGGCTCCCTGGGTGGCTACCGCGGTGGATTGCCGGCGAAGGAGAGGCTGCTGGCGCTGGAGTCGGTGGCGGCCTGAGCGGAAGGAGGTGCTCAGCCGACTCAGGTCAGGAGATCGAGCGCTGCTCGTCCAGGAACTGCGCGAACGCGTCGACGAACTCGCTGATCACGTGCCGCACATCATCGTCATGGATGGTGCCGTCCTCGTCGATCGTTCCCTCGGTGTACTGGAAGTACATCTCCGGGGCTTGCAGTTGCGGGGAGTCGGAGTAGGTGAGCATCGAGCGCAGGTCCTGCTGTGCCACCGCGGTGCCGACGGCGCCCGGGGAGGCACCACAGACGGCGGTGGGCTTGCCGGTCAGGGAGTTCTCCCCGAAGGGACGGGACGCCCACTCGATCGCGTTGGTCAGCGCCGCGGGCACCGACCGGTTGTACTCCGGGGTGATGAACAGCACCGCGTCGGCGCCCTCGATCTGATCCTTCAGCCGCTTCGCGGGGCCGGGCAGGTCGTCATCGAGGTCGCGGTTGTACACGGGCAGGTCACCGATCTCGATCTCGGTCAATCTCATCCGATCACCGGCGAGGTGCCCGATGGCGGCGGCCAGCCTCCGGTTGATCGATTCCTCGGACAGGCTTCCCACGATGAATCCAACGTCATACATGGTCGCCATTGTGTGCACGGGTGCCGCCGGAGCGCATCTTCCGGCGCTCGGGCACCGGGCCCGTGACGGTGGCGTACCGTTCGGGTGTGGCCACCAGTTCAGCCCCGCGCCCGGACGCGCTGATCCGCCCGCTCGTGCCGGCCGAGGCCGGCGATCGCGGTCTCGTGCAGGCCGTCACCACCCTGACCAACCAGGTCTACACCGAGGCCGAGGCAGGGTTCTGGCGGGAGGGTGCCACCCGCACCGACGCGGGGCAGGTCACCGCCGCGATAGCCGCCGGCTCGCTCGTCGTGGCCCAGCCGGTCGACGGCGGGCGCATCGTCGCCGCCGTGCACTCCAGCAGCCAGGGTGAGGTCGCCTCATTCGGCATGCTCGCGGTGGCACCGACGGCCCGCGGCGTGGGGCTGGGCCGCCGGCTCGTGCAGACGGTGGAGGACCTGGCGCGGGAGTCGGGCGCCACCTCGATGCAGATCGAGGTGCTCACCCCCACCGACCGGCCGCACGCCGGCAAGGCCGAACTGGGCCGCTGGTACGAGCGCCTGGGCTATGCCCGTTCCGGCGAGGTCGAGGTGACCGCCCGCTATCCCGGGCTGGGCGAACTGCTCGCGATGCCCTGCCGGCTGCTCCTGTACCGCAAGGCGCTGTCGTCCAGCACGTGAGCACCGCCGCCCCCACGTTCCCGGGGCAGCGGCGTGGATGAGAGGATCGGTGCAGACCCCGTCCATTCCAGGAGGCACCCATGACTCTGCCCTTTGACGACAACCCCAAGTTCGCCGCCTACGCCCGCCCCGAGAAGCTGGTGTCGACCCAGTGGCTCGCCGACAATCTGGGCCGGCCCGGCCTGGCGGTGGTGGAGAGCGACGAGGACGTGCTCCTCTACGACACCGGTCACATTCCCGGCGCGGTCAAGATCGACTGGCACACCGACCTGAACGACCCGGTGACCCGTGACTACGTGGACGGGCGGGGCTTCGCCGACCTGCTCGGCCGCAACGGGATCAGCCGCGAGGACACCGTGGTGATCTACGGCGACAAGAACAACTGGTGGGCGGCCTACGCCCTGTGGGTGTTCACCCTGTTCGGTCATCAGGACGTGCGCCTGCTCGACGGCGGACGGGCCGCATGGGTGGCGCAGGAGCGGGAGTTCACCACCGAGGTGCCCAGTCCCGAACCCGTGGACTACCCGGTGATCGAGCGCGACGACTCGGCGATCCGGGCCTACAAGGACGACGTGCTGGACTTCCTCGGTGGGCAACTGGTCGATGTGCGCTCGCTGCCGGAGTACACCGGGGAGAAGACCCACATGCCCGACTACCCGCAGGAGGGCAGCCTGCGCGGTGGGCACATCCCGGGGGCGGAGTCGGTCCCGTGGGCACGCGCGGCCAATGAGGACGGCACCTTCCGCACCCGCTCCGAACTCGAGGAGATCTACCGGGGCGAGAAGGGCCTGAACCCACAGCAGCCGGTGATCGCCTACTGCCGCATCGGGGAGCGTTCGGCGCACACCTGGTTCGTGCTGCAGTACCTGCTCGGGTTCCCCGACGTGCGCAACTACGACGGGTCCTGGACCGAGTGGGGCAATGCCGTGCGGGTGCCGATCGCGGTCGGGTCCGAACCGGGGCAGGTCCCCGGGCGCTGAGCCGGCCCGCGAGCGCACCAGCCCGCGAGCGCCCCGGGGCGCACAGGTGAGATGATCGGACGTGGCCACCTTTCCCGTCTGATCGAAGGAACGCCCGTGTCATTGCCTCCCGCCATGGCCCAGATCGTGGACGACTTCAACGCGCTCACCGTCCCGGACCGGCTGCAACTGCTGCTGGAGTTCTCCGGCGGTTTGCCGCCGCTGCCCGAGCGCTACAGCGACCATCCGGAACTGCTCGAACCGGTTCCGGAGTGTCAGTCGCCGCTGTTCCTGGTCGCCGAGGTGGACGGAACCGGGGACGACGGCGTGGTCCGGTTGTTCTTCTCCGCGCCTCCCGAAGCACCCACCACGCGCGGCTTCGCCGGGATCTTGCAGGAAGGTCTGGACGGGCTGACTGTGGCCGAGGTCCTGGACGTGCCGGCCGACGTCTCGGACCAGTTGGGCCTGGGAGAGGCGGTCAGTCCGCTGCGCCTGCGCGGCATGGCCGGTATGTTGTGGCGGATCAAGCGGCAGGTGCAGGCCAAGGCCGCGCTCTGACCCCACCTCAGGCTTGCTGGGCGTCCCGGGCGGGCCCGGAGGGCGCATCGAGCGCACCGGCGATGCGCTGGCGGACCGCGTCGTCGGTGGCATCGGGGATCGCGATCAGACCCAGCAGCTCGTGCTGGGTGCGCCGGTAGGCCTGCTGCCGTTCGGCACTGGTGGCCGCGGAGTCCTCGGCCAGGGCCAGGAACTGCTTCGCCCGTTCCAGGGTGCGCCGTTCCTCGGGGGAGAAGTCGGTGGACCGGCGCCGTTTGGCCTCCCGCTCTGCGATCTCGAAACTGATGGCGTACTCCCGCACGGCCTCCCGGTAGTCGGCCAGGGCTTGCTCCTCGCCCAATCGGGCCGGATCCTCGGGCCGCAGGCCGTCGGCGGTGCGTTTGGCCCGGTGGAACTCCACGGTCACCGGTTCGCGCATGTCACTCATCACCGGGAAGTCGATCAGCTTGGCCAGGTCGAGCTCGTAGGACAGCCAGCGCTGGTCGATCTCCTGATGCTCGGCGATCAGCCGCTGGGCCTCGCTGCGCCGGGCGGCGGTTTGCTCCGCCCTGGCCGCGCGGTCCGGGCCACGTCCGCGGCCCTGTGCCCCGTCGGCGACGGGCGGCCGGTTCCCGTACTTGATCCTGGCGAGCTCCAGCTTGTGCTTGCGCCGGCGTTCATCCCAACGGCGCACGGCCCGGGCCCAGCCCCCCGCCACCCCGGTGAGGATCCCGCCGAGCGGGAAGACCAGCCACCAGTACGAGCCGATGAACTCCCAGACATTCACTCCCCCAGCGTAACGAGCGGGCCCCAGCCTGCGCCATGACTACTGTCATCCAGCCGATTCCGAGCATCCTCGCGCCCGGCCGTGGGACAGTAACCGAGTGAGCAACGGCAACCGCCTGACGATCGCCGATCTGGCCCGCCGTCTGGGCCTGTCGCCGGCAGCGGTCTCCTACGCCTTGAACAACCGGCCGGGAGTGAGCCAGGAGACGCGTGACCGGGTGCAGGCCCTGGCCCGGGACCTCGGGTGGTACCCGAGCTCATCGGCGCGAGCGCTGTCCAAGGCGCGCACCGGTTCGATCGGGATGGTGCTCTCCCGTGACCCGGAGATGATCGGCACCGAGCCCTACTACATGCAGATCATCGCCGGGGTCGAGCATGTGCTGATCGAGGCGGACATGTCCCTGACACTGCGGATGGTCAGCCCGCAGTCCGGTGCGGACCTGGCCATCTACTCGCGTTGGGCGGCCGAACGCCGGGTGGACGGGGTGATCCTCTTCGATGAGCACGTGGACGATCCCAGGTTGCCGCTGCTGACCCGCCTCGGCCTGCCGGCGGTGCTGCAGGGTGGTCCGGCGACCAGTTCGACAATCCGCAGCATCGAGACCGATGACCGGGCGGTCGCGGAACTCATCGTGGACGCGTTCGCCGCTCTGGGACACCGATACCTGACCTACCTCACCGGACCGTTGCGCATGATGCACGAGCGGCACCGTCTGGCCCAGGTTGGTGCGCAGGCGGAGCGGCGGGGGATGAGCATCAAGGTGATCGAGGGTGACTACACGATGGCCGGGGCGCATTCCCTGATCTCGGAACAGTTGCGCACCGGGCCGGTGCCGAGCGCGATCACCTGCTCCAACGATCTGATGTCCGTCGGCACGCTCCAGGCGGCCGAGGAGGCGCGGGTCAGCGTGCCCGGGGACCTGTCCCTGATCAGTTGGGACGACTCGCTGCTGTGCTCGGTCTCGCGTCCGGCGATTACCGCGGTGGACCGGCACCCGGTGGAGTACGGGATCCGCACGGCGCAGGCCCTGCTGCACCTGATTCGCGGTGGTACCGACACCACCGAGGAACTCACACCCAGCCAGATGGTGTTGCGCGGGACCACCGGGCCGGCACCGGGTTGGGTGCCGGCACACAACCTGGGCGGTTAGCGCCGGGACGGTCCTGCTGCGCCCCGCCCCGACGCCCTCTCCGGCTTCCCTGCCGGCCCGGCCGATCAGCGAGCCGGGGCCAGTTCCTCGATGTCGTTTGCCGCGCGCAGCACCGGGCGGGTCATCAGTGCCTCGGCGTGCTCGGGGCCGGCGCCGAGGATGCGGATTCGGGTGGCCTCTCCGGGTAGCAGCGTGATGAGCGCGCGGGAGGCCACCGCCGACGCCGGCAGCGGGTCGCCGTCGGCATCGAGCAGCCGGTCGGGAAAGACGGTCAGGTCCCGCACCAGCGTTTCGGCGGTCACCACCAGGTCGACCCCGTCCTCCGCCTGGTGCACCTGGGTGTCCCAGCCGGCGCGCGGGTAGGCCAGTTCGGTGTCACGGGCCCAGAACCACGTGGTGCGCTCCGCACCCGGGGCCTCGATCACCAGCAGTTCGGCGCGCTCGTCCCCGGGTGTGGCGACCTGGGCCGGCAGGGCCACCTGCGCCGTACCGGCGACGGGAACCTCGAGGGAAACCTCGGTGCTGGCGTGTTCGGTGCCGTCGAAGGCCACCCGGCGCACCGTCGCAGTGACGCTCCAGGCCTGCCCGGAATCGTTCACAGCAGCCAGGACCAGAGCCCCATCGCGTGGCTGCACGCTCAGGCGTTGCGGCGCGAAGGCCGAACGGAGGGCGTACCACAGCGGCTTGAGCCGCTCCTCCGAGTCCACCGCGGCCCAGGAGATCACCGGCCAGCAGTCGTTGAGCTGCCACACCAACGCCCCGGTGCACCGCGGCAACGAACGTAGGTGGTCCACGCCCAGGATCAGCGCGCGGGCCTGGTGCAGCTGGGCGATCCACAACCAGTCGTCGTCGGTAGCCACGGCAGGGAAGTGCTCACCGATGCGGCTGTTCAGCTTGTGCACCCCGTTCTCCGCGCGCAGGTGGTGGCGCACCACCGGGTTGTCCAGTGTCAGCTCCCCCTCGGGGACGGCTGCGCGCAGGGTGGCGTGGGTGGGCGGTCCGCAGAACCCGAACTCCGCGGCGAAGGGCGGTGTGCGGTCCCGGTAGGCCACCATGTCCAACTCGTTCCACACGTCCCACAGGTGCGAGGGGCCGCGTTCGTCGGCGTTCGGGGAGGTGGTCAGGTCCCCCGAGTTCGGACTGCCGGGGATGTAGGGCCGGGAGGGGTCCAGTTCGGCCACCAGCGACGGCAGCAGTTCGCCGTAGTAGTGCGCGCCCCAGGGCCGCCCGTCCAGGATCTCCTTCCAGCCCCACTCGTCGTACCCCATCAGGCACTCGTTGTTGGCGTTCCACAGGATCAGCGAGGGGTGGTGGGACAGGTCGGTGATGGCCTGGCGGGCCTCGGCCTCGATCTCCTCGCGGAACCACGGGGTCTCGGGGTAGGCGGCGCAACTGAACAGGAAGTCCTGCCACACCATCAGACCGCGCTCGTCGCACGCGTCGTAGAACTCCGCCGGCTCGAAGATCCCCCCACCCCACACCCGCAGTGTGTTCGCGTTGGCTGCGAGCGCCTGGTCCAGCCGCCGGCGGTACCGCTCGGCGCCGATGGCCGACGGGAAGGGCAGGTCCGGGATCCAGTTGAAGCCGCGCGCGTTGACGGGCCGGCCGTTGATCACGGTCTGGAAACCCACGCCGTGGGCGTCCGGCTCCTGCACCAGTTCCACGGTGCGGAAGCCCACCCGGCGTTCGACCCGGTCCAGGACCTGACCGTCGGCCGTGCACACCTCGATGGTGACCGGGTAGCGGGTCGCCTCCCCCATCCCCACCGGCCACCAGGGACGCACCTGGGGCACCCGCACCTCGGTCTCCACGCGGTCCCCCCGGACCTCCGCGGTGGTGCGATGTGCACCCGGGTGGTCACCGCCGTCGTGCCCCCCGGCCCCGTCCCCCGGAAGGTCCCCGCCCCCGCTGTGCGGGTGGGCATCGACCCGGACCCGCACCTGCAGATCTTCCTCGGCTCCGGTGCTCCGCACGGTGGCGGCCACCCGGAGCACCCCGTCGTCGCCGTCGAGGGTGGCCAGCGGCACCGGATCGTCCAGTGCGGCCACCGACCAGGTGTCCAGCAGCACCGGTCGCCAGATCCCGGCGGTGATGAACACCGGGCCCCAGTCCCAGCCGAAGTTGCAGGCCATCTTGCGCACGTACGGGTAGTGGGTGGCCTCCACCGCCGGCATGATCCCGACGTCCTCGCGGACCCGGTCCACCTCGGCCATGATCGGGTGGAAGACCACCTCCAGGCGGTGTTCGGCGTGGATGAGCAGCCCGGTCACATCGAACCGGAACCGGCGGTGCATGTTCTTGGTCTCCCCCAGGCGCACCCCGTCCAGGAACACCTCGGCGTGGGTGTCCAGGCCCTCGAACACCAGCTCGGTGCGCTCACCCGGCTCGGCCGGGGCCGCGACGGTGGTCGCGTAGGACCAGGTCGAGGCCCCGATCCAGTGCTGCTCGTCCTCTCGGGTGCCCACGTTCGGGTCCGCCAGGTGGCCGGCGGCGATGAGGTCGGTGTGCACGGTCCCCGGCACGACGGCATCGATCGCCTGGTGCTGCAGGTCCGCCGGGGCGCCCGGGGCGCCGTGGAGCAGGTGCAACTGCCAGCCGCAGTGCAACGGGGTACGACGGCGGGCGGGGTCTGGATGGGTCACGGGTATTCCTCCGATGTGCTCCGGCGACCGCACCGACGTGCAGGCCGGGACGCGCCGGCGGCGTCCACGTCGGTCCGTGCGGGGGATGGTGGGCAGTGGGTGGTGGCTCGGTGATCAGGTGTCGGCGTGGTGGGCGCGGTGGGCGGTGGTCAGATCGCGGTACCAGTGGCCGCTGTCCTTGATGGTGCGGGCCTGGGTGGCGTAGTCCACGTGCACGATGCCGAACCGTTTGTCGTAGCCGAAGGCCCACTCGTAGTTGTCCAGCAGCGACCAGGCGAAGTAACCGCGCACGTCCACCCCCGCTTCGACCGCCTCGGCCACCGCCTCGATGTGCGAGGACAGGTAGTCGCGCCGGTCGTGATCGTGCACGGCACCGTCGATGAGTTCGTCATCGAAGGCGGCCCCGTTCTCGGTGATCATGATCGGGGGCACCGGCCACTCCCGCTTCAGCCGGA
The DNA here is from genome assembly GCF_049724975.1 of Pseudactinotalea sp. Z1732. Classification (NCBI taxonomy): domain Bacteria; kingdom Bacillati; phylum Actinomycetota; class Actinomycetes; order Micrococcales; family Cellulomonadaceae; genus Pseudactinotalea; species Pseudactinotalea sp. Z1732. The sequence goes on from NZ_JBMPQC010000001.1 coordinate 479,862, forward strand.
TCAGGAGGTCCCGCAGACCGTGGGGCTCGATACTCCAGCCCATCGCGGTACGCGGGTGCGGTGGCGGCAACTGCTCCACGTGCTCCTGGCCCGCCTGTTCCGGCTCGGTGGCCGGCACCGGTTCGGTGCCGATCACGTGGTGTTGGCTGTAGTAGTTCACCCCGAGGACGTCCAGTGGCTGTGCGATCACCTCCAGGTCGCCGTGGTGCACCGCGTCCGCGGCACCGAAGCGCTCCTGCAGGGCCGCCACCTCCTCGGGGTAGGTCCCGAGCAGGGTGGCATCGAGCCAGAGCCGGTTCTGCAGCACATCGGCGGTGTCCGCCGCGCGCCGGTCCGCCTCGGGATCCCCGGAGTCACCGGTGACCACCCCGTACAGGTTCGGCACGATCCCGTACCGGTGGGCCTGGTCCTGGGCACGCATGGTCTGCACCGCCCGGCCGTGGGCCAGCAGCAGATGGTGCGCGGCACGCAGGGCGGCCCGCGGGTCGGTCAGGCCGGGCGCGTGTACGCCGTAGCCGTAGCCGAGGAAGGCGGCGCACCACGGTTCGTTGATGGTCATCCAGGTGTCCACCAGGTCACCCAACTCGCCATGGGCCACCTCGGCGTAGCGGGTGAAGGCGGCCACGGTGTCCCGGTTCGCCCAGCCGCCGCGGTCCTGCAGCGGTTGTGGAAGGTCCCAGTGGTACAGGGTGGCCACCGGTTCGATACCGGCCTCCCGGACGGTCTGCAGCAGCCGGCGGTAGAAGTCCAGCCCGCGTTGTTCCACCGCGCCGGTGCCCTCGGGGATGATGCGGGGCCAGGCGATGGAGAAGCGGTAGGAGGTCAATCCCAGGTCCGCCATGATCGCTACGTCCTCGGCGAACCGGTGATAGTGGTCCACCGCCACGTCACCGTTCTGCTGGCCGAGCACCTTCCCGGGCACCTGGGCGAAGGTGTCCCAGATGCTGACGCCGCGGCCGTCCTCGCGGGCGGCGCCCTCGATCTGGTAGGACGCGGTGGCGGCGCCGAAGGCGAAGTCCCTGGGGAATCGTGCGGCCAGCGCCGTGGTGGTCGGCTCGGACTGGGTGGTGGTCATCGGTCGGCTCCGGTCATTGAACGTCTCGCTTCGGTCATCGGGCACACCTCGTCGGCGTCGAGGCTGAAGCAGCCCACCTGGTGACCGGGGGCCACCTCGACGGTGCCGTAGCGGGGTGCGGAGGCGGCGTCGTCGTGCTCGTGGAACAGGCAGCGGCCGGCCAGGACCGCGGAGCGCTCGGCCTCCTCGGCCTCCACCTCGTCCCAGCGCCGGTTCAGTTGCGGCACCGAGGCGAGCAGGTTGCGGGTGTAGGGGTGCAAGGGTTCGCTGAAGACCGCGCTCGTCACGCCCTGCTCCACGATCCGGCCGCGGTGCAGGATCACCACCCGGTCGCTGACGTAGTTGCCCAGGGATAGGTCGTGGGTGATGAACAGGATGCTCAGTCCGCGTTGCTTCAGGTCTCCGAGCAGATTCAGCACGTCGATCCGGGTGGAGGCGTCCAGCATCGAGATGATCTCATCGGCTACCAGGAACTCGATGTCCAGCAACAGCGCGCGGGCGATCAGCAGCCGCTGCAACTGGCCGCCGGAGAGTTGATGAGGGTACTTGCCGCGCACGGTCCCGGGTTCGAGGCCGACGGCGTTGATCGCGTCGTCGACCTTGCCCTGCCACTCCTTGTTGGACATGGAGGCGAAGTTGGTTCGCCGCAGGGCATCGAAGGTGCGATCGATGGGGAAGATCGGGTTGTAGGAACTGAAGGGGTCCTGGAACACCCCCTGTGCGCGGCGGTAGTAGCCGCGGAGGTCGCGGCGGTTCAGGCCCAGCACGTCGGTTCCGGCGAAGGTGATCTGACCGGAGGTGGTCGAGGTCAGGCGTAGCGCCATCTTGCCCAGGGTGGACTTGCCGGACCCGGACTCCCCGATCAGCGAGACCACTTCACCCTGACCGACGTCGAAACTGACGTTCTTCACCGCGTGCAGACTGCCGGTGCCGAAGGTGCCGACGCTGTAGACCTTGTTCACATCGCGCATGCTCAACATCAGTGCGTCACCGCCCAGCAGGCCACCTGGTGGCCCGGTTCGATCTCCACGAAGGGAGGGGTCTCCACGCATCGGTCGTGCGCGAGTGGGCACCTGTCCCGGAACCGGCAACCGGCCGGTGGGTCCAGCAGCGCCGGCGGGCGTCCGGGAATGCCCTCGAGCTGGGTGCCGTCGTACCGCTCGCCCACCTCCGGCAGCGCCCCGATGAGCAACTTGGTGTAGGGGTGCTTGGGGTTGTGGATGATCGTCTCGGCCGAGGCCTTCTCCGCCAGTTGCCCGGCGTACATCACCATGATGGTGTCGGCGATCTGGTAGAGCACCGAGATGTCGTGGGTGATGACGATCATCGAGCGCACGAAGCCGCGGTCGCGGAACTCCACCAGTGCCCGGGCCACCGCCTTCTGGCTGGACACATCCAGCGCGGAGGTCACCTCGTCACCGATCAGCAGGGACGGGTCCAGCAGGGTGGACAGCACCAGCACCATGCGCTGCTTCATCCCGCCGGACAGTTCGATCGGGTAGCGCGCCAGCACCTCGGTGTCCAGCCCCACCAGTTCGAGCCGGCGGTGCAGTTCGGGTAGGAGCTGCTCGTAGGAGATCCCGCGGGAGCGGACCAGTTCCCGGATCATCCGGCCGATCTTGCGGGTGGGATTCATCGCGCTCATCGCGTACTGCGGGATGAGCGAGATCTCGTGGAACCGGTAGGGGCGCATCGCCTTGTCGTCGCCGACCGGCAGCTTCTCCCCGTCCAGTTGCACGCTGCCGCCGATGTGGCGCATCCGGGTGTCGAACCGGATCAGGGATTTGCCGAGGGTGGACTTGCCGCAGCCGGATTCCCCGGCGATCCCCATGATCTCGCCGTCGGCGATGGAGAACGTGACTCCGTCGAGGGCTTTGACGTCCCCGGACAGGGTGCGGTAGTAGACCCTCAGGTCTTCGACGTCCAGACTCATCTCAGGTCTCCCTCAACTTGGGGTTGAAGACCTCATCCAGGCCCACATTCATGATGTACAGCGATCCGACGATCGCGGTGATACCGATCCCCGGCGGCACGAACCACCACCACATGCCCAGGTGCAGCGCACTCCACTGCACGGCCTGGTTCATCATCAGGCCCAGTGACATCGCATTCGTGGGGCCCAGCCCGATGAAGTCCAGCGACGCGGCGGTCAGGATCGATCCGCCGAACAGCAGCACGAAGGTCATGAACAGGTAGGAGTACATGTTCGGGGCGATCTCGCGGCGGATGATCGCACCGGTGGACAGGCCGGAGAGCTTGGCCAGGTCCACGAACTCCCGGGCGCGTAGCGAGAACGTCTGGGCGCGTACCGCCCGGGCCACCCAAGGCCAGGAGAACAATCCGATGTACAGCGCCTGCAGCGGCACGCTGCGCACGCCCAGGTAGGCGTTGATGACGATGAGCACCACGAAGCCGGGGATCACCAGCACCACGTTGGTGAGCATGTTGAGGATTTCGTCGATCCAGCCCCCGCGGTAACCGGCTACGAACCCGATCGTCATCCCCACCACTGCGGCCAGGCTGGCCGCCAGGACACCCACCATGTAGGTGGACCGCAGACCGGCCACGAACTGGGTGAACACGTCCTGGCCGAACATCGTGGTGCCGAACCAGTGTTCGGCCGAGGGGGGTTCGATGGCTGCGCCGACGTAGTCCATCGGGCCGTGATCGAAGGTGAGCGGGGCGATCATGCCCAGGCCGAAGAGCCCGAGCACGACGACGAGGGCGCCGACCACCTTGGGGTTGCGCAGAGCGAAGTACAGCGTCTCGTTGCGCTTGCCCTTGCGCGCTCGCCCCGTCCCGGGGGTGGCCGCAGCGGTGTCGGTTGCCTCGAGGGCATCGCCGGGAAGTTCCTTGGTGGGTTCCCGTGCGGCGCCGGCAACGGGTGGAGGTGTGGTGCTCATGCGTTCGCCTCCTGCATTCCGGTTCGGGTTCGTGGGTCGACCACGACGTAGGCCAGGTCGATGATGAAGTTCGCGACGAGCACGCCGACCACCACGAACAACAGGGCACCTTGAAGCAGGAAGAAGTCCTGGTTCTGGATCGCCTGCAGGATCAGGTAGCCCAACCCGGGATAGGCGAAGACCACTTCGGTGACCAGCGCGCCACCCAGGACCGTGCCCAGTTGCAACGCCAACCCGGTGATCTGCGGCAGCAGGGCGTTGCGGTAGGCGTAGCGGCGCACCAGGCGGTGCGGGGCGCCGAGGGCTTCGAGGTAGTTGGCGTAGTCCGCTTCGAGTTCGTAGATGATGACGTTGCGCATCCCGATCGCCCAGCCGCCCAGGGCGACGAGGAACAGGGACAGGAATGGCAGGAACCAGTGCGTGAGCAGGTTCAGCACGAATCCGACCGACCAGGTCGGCCGGAGGGAGAAGTCATAACCGCCGGCCACCGGGAACCAGTCCAGATTGATGCCCAGCACCCACACCAGCAGGATCGCGACCCACATGTACGGGGTGGCGCTGAGCAGGTAGCCCAGCGGCAGGATGGTGTTGTCCAGGATCTTGCGGCGTGCGGTCAGCGCACCCACCTTGTTGCCGATCAGCCAACTGAGCAGGATCGCCGGGATCATCAAGCTCAACGTGTATGGGACTGCCTGCCACAGCACGTCGCTGACCTGGGCGGGAAAGAGCCAGACGCTGACGCCCAGGTTTCCCTGCAGTAGTTCGGCCCAGTAGTTGATGTACTGGCGCCAGGCGGGCAGGTCGAGCCCGAAGATCCCCTCGTAGTACGCCCGCATCGGCCCGATGGCCTCCGGGTGGGCCACCGAGGCCCGCGCGATCATGCGATCCACCGGGTTACCGGGCATCAGTCGTGGAATGGCCCAGTTGACGCTGACCGCCACGACGAACGTGGCGAGGTAGATCGCGAGCTTCCGTACGAGATAGCGTCCCACGTTCCCTCGTCTCAGGTGGATTGGACTGGCGACGTTCCGGCGGCAGCGCCGGTAGATGCGCCGGCACCAACTGGTGCCGGCGCCGCCTACGCTTCAGCGCGCCACAGCCATGGCGGTGCCCCACCGCTCGTGGTGGGGCACCGCCGACGGATCAGCCTGCCGGCTCGATCTCAGCCAGGGTGTGCAGTCCGCCCTGGTGGAAGCCGCCGCCCCAGGTGTTGGGGAAGTAGTCCGGACCGGACTCGGAGTTGGGCCAGTTGGTCCACACCTCCGTGTTGTACTGCGCCCACATCCCGTTGTACCAGAGCGGGATCATCGGCAACTCGGTCATGGTGATCTCCTGCAGATCGGCCATGATGTCCATGTAGGCGGGGTCATCCTGCGCGGTACGGGCCAGTTCCTGTACCAGATCCCAGGCCTCGTCGTTCTCGTACCGGCCGAAGTTACCGGGGAACATCTGCTCCTGGATGGGCTGGTGGAACACGTAGTTGAACCAGGTCCAGGGGGTGTTGGACACACCCGAGAAGTTGTTCAGCAGGAGGTCGAACTCACCCGTGGCACGGGCATCGTCCAGCGCTCCGGCGTCCGGGAAGTCCGCGACGACGTTGATGCCGGCTTCCTGGGCACCTTCAGCAATGACCCGGGCCGCCTCCATCCAGTCGGTCCACCCGGCCGGCACGATCAGGGACAGCTCGATCGGCTCACCATCAGGTGTTTCGACGTACCCGTCACCGTCACTGTCCTCATAGCCGGCGTCGGACAAGATGCTCCGGGCGGTGTCGGGGTCGTAACTGAAACCGTGCTCGGAGGTGACGTCCTCGGCGTAGAACTCCTCGTATGCCGGCAACATCCCGGAGGGGTGTGCGGCTTCGACGATGTTGCCGTAGGCACCGGTGACGATCTGGTCCACGTTGATAGCGTGCGCCAGCGCCTGCCGGAACGCGGCGTCGTCCATCGGCTCACGCAGGGTGTTCGGGAACAGGGCTGCCGTGTTCTCCGAGAGCATGTAGGGCGCTTCGGGGAAGTAGGTTTCCACCTGGCCGCTGTCGGCCAGGGTGTTGATCCCGGGCAGGAAGTTGTTGCTCAGGTCCAGGTTGCCCTGCAGCAGCAGACCGAGGGCGACCTCGTTGGAGGGGTTGACGATGTCGACGATGTACTGGGCCGGCATCTCCATCCCCAGCGCGTCGATGCCCCACCAGTCGTCGTTGCGTTCCCACACCATGCGGTCCGGGCCGTGGGTGGAGTACAGGTAGGCACCAGAACCCACCGGGTCCTCGTTCTGGCTGGAGATGTAGTCGTCCTCGCTCCAGTCCCCGAAGATGTGCTCGGGCACGATGTTGTTGGTGTAGAGGAAGTTGTCCCACTCCTCATACCGGGGGTCGGAGAAGGTATACCGCACCGTGGTGTCGTCCACGGCCTCGGCCTCATCGAGCCAGTTCCACAGGTTCGACCAGGGAACCTGGGGGTACTCGCCGAGCTCGATGGTGAAGACCACGTCGTCAGCGGTGAGCGCCTCGCCGTCGGACCAGGTCAGGCCCTCGCGCAGGTTGATCTCGAAGACGTCGTCGGAGACCCACTCCCCACTTTCGGCCAACCATGGCTCGAGTTCCAGGGAATTGGGGTGGAACATGAACAGCGGCTCGTACAGCAAGCCGCGCACTCCGGTGGCCTCACCGGACTGGGTAATCGGGTTCCAGCTGGACGGCGGCCCCCATTGCTGCCCACTGGTGAACACGGTCTCATCCCGCGGGTATTCGCTGACCAGTTCCTCAACCTCGGCCAGGCCTTCGGTTTCCTCGTCGGTGTCCTCATCGACCTCGGCGCCCGCGCCGCCATCCCCTTCGGGGGTCGGATCGACGTCGTCGGCCTCCCCCGCGCAGGCTGCCAGCACCAAGGCCGAGGCAGCAACCAGGGCAATTGCCCCGTGTCCACGTCTTCTCATCGTTCTGGATCCTCACTTCCTCGTAAGTCACGGCCACATCGCTACCGCCGACGGGGGTGACCCGTCACAACCTATGCTTAACCGCTTAAGTTCATAAGTCAAGGGACGGGGCATCACGAAGTGGTAACGTTCCGGACGTTTCGGCTGGATACGTCAGAAACTCGTGGGGTGAGGTGCTTGCGGCAAAGCCACGTGACGATCAGGCTGGACCCGTGCCGCACGAGGAGACCTTCTACGCCTGGTTGTTCCAGCGGCACGCTCATCCGATCAGCGCCTGGTCAAGGCTCCTGAGCACCCCACTGCTGTTGGTTCCCCTGTGGACGAGGCGCTGGTGGTTGTACCTGCCCATCGGCGCGTGGATGGCGGTCAACCCGGTGATAACCCCGCCGGCTCACGAAACGTCCTCGTTCGCGACGCGGGCCATCCTGGGTGAAGAGTCCTGGACCCGGGACCCTCAATCGGAGCCGATGATCCTGGCCCTGACAGCCGTGGTCAGCGGTTCGCTCGTCGGCGCAATGACGGCCGCCTACCGACGCAACAAGGTCGGCGCGATCGCTGGCACCGGGATGTCGATGGCACTCACGTTGTGGCAGTGGAAGTTGTGGGCGGACCGATTCACGCGAACAAGCCGGACGGCAGCCTGACTTCAGCCCTCCCTAGGAGGACGGCCTCGCATTACCGGCACGCACACCCCTTGCGGCATGAGCGCAGAGCGCGTTTCGAATCCTGCTGTCACAATCGCCACCCCCGGCACATAGGGGATGCAGGGAGGGTGGAGCAATGCATCGAATCAGATCCGCGGCAGCGCTTGCTGTCGTGCTGGGCGTGGCCACCGGCTGTGGCGCGGCGGGGGCGGACCACCAGGAGGCCGGTGAACTGATCGCGACCTACTCCGAGGGTGGCCATGGCCGGGAGTGGGTCGGGCAGGTGAACCTGGCCGAGGCGGTGGTGCTGGGTTCCGCCGTCGATGTCGACAACTGGGTGAGCACGTTGCCCGGTGCCGATCCGGCCGAGTTCGTGGAACTGGATCAGGTTGACCTGACCGAGCACTTCCTCGTCATCGGCGGCTACCACCAGTGCACCGAGACCAGTGCGATCATCGTGATCACCGAGGACGACGACGTCCGCGTCGTTTTCGAGGTCGCCTCGCCTGATCCCGACACTGTGTGTGACTGGTCGCCCTACACCCTCGATGTGTGGGCCGTGCCCCTCAGCCTCACCGGCGGCGAAGTCCCCGGCTCGGTTCCGATCACCTCCGGCACCGGTTCCAGCACGACGGCCCCGGAACCGGCGCGACCGACGGCGGTCGGTGACCTCCTAGCTACCTGGGATGAGAACACCGTCGACCGTGACGCGATGGAGGCGGTGGTGTCGCACTTCTCCGGGCCGGTGCGGCACCAGAACTCCTTTGACGGCCTGGCTGCGGCGCTGGCCGACTTCGACGAGTCCGGCCCCGGACTCCTGGCGGTCCAGGACGCGGATCCGAGCACGGCCTTTCTGCTGGTCACCGGCTACCACAGCTGTACCGAGCGCAGCATCGTCCAGGCTGACCTGGACGCCGACCCCACCAGGGTGTGGATCGAGATCGAGTGGGAGGCCGACGTGGACTGCGCCTGGGCGCCCTACACCCTGGATGTGTGGCAGGTCGGGCTCGGGGAGGTCGGCGACTTCGTCTACATCGACGACCCTGCATAGCACCAATCGGCAGCGTCCCGGCGCCGCGCCTCAGCCGCCTCGCCAGGGTCCAGCACGTGCACCGACAACCCGGTCTCACCCGGCCGGATGTGGTCGCTCAACTCCCACTCGGGGGTGTAGTGACCGGTGAACTGCGGCCGGTAGGCGATGGGCTCGTCGGTGAAGAAAGCGTCCAACCGGGTGCGCAGGTGCGCCCTGACCTGGCTGTACCCGTGGCTGTCGAGGACGTCGGCACTCGGGACGGCCAGCGGCTCCAGTACCTGCATCCCGGTGTAGGCGAGGGTCCCGTGCAGCAGGCCGAAGAGCATCTCCTGCAGTTCCCCGCTCTTGCCCCGTGGCCCGATCGATCGGGGCCGATCGCCCAGCGTGACGACGACGAAGGCGCGTTTGCCGGCGAAGGGCCCCTGTTCGAAACGCAGCCGGCGGCCCGTGGCCGGGTCCTTCCCGAACGCGAAGCCGGAGTGGAACACCTTGTCGAACCATCCCTTGAGGATGGCGGGCATCCCGTACCACCACAGGGGGAACTGAAGCACGACGGCGTCCGCCGCGAGCAGTTTCTCCTGCTCGGCCACGATGTCCGGGGCGAGGCCCCCGGTGAGGTAGGCCCGCCGTACGTCGTCGGAGGGGTTGAACCGGCTTGGGCGTGGGAGCACGGCATCCGGTCCGAGGACAGGGTTCCAGCCCATGGCGTACAGGTCGGACTGCAGCACCTGGTGGCCGCGTCCCTGCAGGTGCGTCGCGGCATCGCGCCTCAGGTGCCCGTTCAGCGAAGCCGGCTCCGGGTGGGCGCTGACCCAGAGAAACGTGTGGGGAGGCGTCGTCGTCATGCTGCTACTGTCACAGCCCGACGTCGACGGCGGAAGTACCGAAATTCTGTGCCGGTACGGCCATTCGTGGCCGAGAGGAGGAAGCGTGCGAGCATCGGTTGAGCGAGCCGCGCAGGTGTGTCCGGTGGAGATCGCGGTCGCCGTCCTCGGGGGAGCCTGGAAACTCACCATCGTCAAACACCTGCTGGAGCACGGCGTGCACCGCACCCACGAGTTGCACCGACGCCTGCCCACCGCCAGCGAACGCACGCTGACGCGTCAACTGCGGGAACTGGAAGAGGACGGCATCATTCAACGCACGGTCCACCCGCAGGTGCCCCCGAAGGTGGAGTACGCACTCACCGAACTGGGCACCACGCTGCGTGCGGTGGTGCAGCAAATGGACCATTGGGGCGCCACCTATGGCACCACCCAGGCGCCGGCCGCCGCGCGGACGACCTGAACGATGGATCCCACCACACTGGACGTGATCGTCACCGTCGTGGCTGCGCTGCTGCTCGCGGTGGCGGTGCTGGGCACGATCTTCCCGATCCTGCCCGGATCAGCGTTGACTCTCATCACCGTCGTCGGCTGGGCCTGGATCCTGGGGTCGGGTGCCTCGTGGACGGCCGGCATCATCGGCGCGGTGCTCGCCCTGGCGGGAATGAGCGCTTCATTGATCCTGACCGGCCGGAAGATGCGTCGAGAACGCATCCCGAACACGCCGGTCCTGGTCGGTGTGGCCGGCGCCATCGTGGGCATGTTCGTCATTCCGGTCGTCGGGCTGTTCCTCGGCTTCGCCATCGGGCTCCTGGCCGCGGAATGGTACCGCCGGCGCGACCTCCGGGCAGCGCTGCGTTCGTCCGTGGAGGCGATGAAGTCGATGGGGCTGGGGATGATCATCGAGTTCGTCTGCGCGTCGTTGGCGGCTTCGGTGTTCGCGATCGGTGCGTTGGTGCACTTCTGAGTTGGGTTCTCGCCGTCCGAGCGGACCGCCGGAAGTCAACTGCCGCCTACCCGGACCAGGCCGCTCTCGTAGGCGAAGATCGCCAGTTGTACCCGGTCCCGCAGGCCCAGCTTGGACAGTAGGTGGCCGGTGTGGGTCTTGATGGTCGTGGTGGACAGGTGCAGACGTTCGGCGACCTCGGTGTTCGACAGCCCCGAAGCCACCAACCGCAGGACGTCGGCCTCACGCGGCGTGAGGCCGGACAGGCGTGGGTCTCGCCTGTCGACGTCGCGCTCAGCCGGGGTAGTGGGGAGCCGGGCGGAGAACATCGCCAGCAGCAGTTCGGTGACCCGCGGGGCCACCACGGCCTCCCCGGCTGCCACGGCCCGGACGGCGGCGACCAGCTCGGCCGGTTCGGCATTCTTAAGCAGGAACCCGCTCGCGCCCGCGCGCAGCGCCCCGAAGGCGTACTCGTCGAGGTCGAAGGTCGTCAGCACCAGCACCCGCGTCGCGGGGTGCGCGGCGACGATCCGCTTGGTCGCCTCGATCCCGTCGCCGCCGGGCATCCGGACGTCCATGACGACGACGTCAGGGCCGAGGGACGCCACCTGGTCGACAGCGACCCGACCGTCGGCGGCTTCTCCGACCACGCGAAGGTCCGGCTCGGACTCCAGCACCATGCGAAAGCCCTTGCGGAGCAGGGCCTGGTCATCGGCCAGCAGGATCGTCGTCATCGCGCCTCCCGTCGTCGTGGGGTCCTGCCCCGATCGGCAGGGTGACCGCGACGCGCCACCCGCCTCCCGGCCGCGGCCCGGCCTCGCAGCTCCCGCCGAGGATCGCGGCGCGTTCCCCGATCCCCACGAGGCCGCGTCCGCTCCCCTGCGTCGGCGCGTCGGACGCCCCGGCGGGCCGTCCGTCGTCGAGCACCTCGATCGCCACGGCGTCGAGGGTACGGACGATCCGGAGCGTGACCCGCTCGGCGCTGCGGGCGTGCCGCAGGACGTTGGTCAGCGCCTCACCGACGATCCGGCGCATCGCGAGTGCGACCGCACCGGGGACCTGGACATTGAGCCCGCTGGCGGTCACGGGCAGGCCGGCTGCCCGGAAGCGGTCGACCAGGACCGTGAGGTCCGCCACCTCGTCGGCGGGGTCGGGGGCGGTCTCGTGCAACGCCGTGAGCACACGCTTCATGTCCGCGAGCGCGCTCCTGCCGGTCGCCGAGACCTCCTGCATCGCCTCCCGCGCCTGCTCCGGTGACCGGGGGACGACGGCGGTGGCGCCGTCGGCGAGGGCGACCATGACCGAGATGCTGTGCGCGACGACGTCGTGGACCTCGCGGGCGATGGTGGTGCGCTCGGCGGTACGGGCCATGAGGAGGTGCTGCCGGTGCTCCCGCGCGAGCGCCTGCGCCTGTGCCCGCATCGCGATCGTCCGCTCACGCCTGCTTCGGGCGCTGAGTCCGGCCACAACGGCGGTCAACTGGAGCAAGGCGCCGAGGGTCGCCTCGAGGAAACGGGATGCGTCGCTCGCGACGATCGCCCTGCCAGAACCGCTCCACTCGGACGGGGTCAGGGGGCCGGGCGGGTGGTCCGGCGCGCCGGCGGTCAGGTTGCTGAGCCCGATGATCACACCCCCCAGATCGAGGCTGAGCCCGGCAAACATCGCGAAGCTCACCGCGACGAGCGCGCCGAGGACGGCCGGCCAGGTCCGTACGGGTGGCCATGCCGCGGCGAGCGCGTGGATGGCCAGCGCCGTGCCGAGCACCGTCGCGCCCGGCGCCCCGGTGACCGCGACGTTGAGCACCGCCAGCGCCGTCGTGAGCACGACGGTCCGGACCGGTCGACTGCGGCGCTGCCGTAGGGCGAAGGCACCGAGGAGCCCAGTGACGGCCGTGACCCCCGCGATGGTGAGAGCCCCCTGCGACCCCGGGGGGTGGGCGAACCAGATGACGCCGGGGACCAGATAGGTCGCGGTCGCCAGCAGCGCCGCCACGAGGTAGCCCTGCCAGACGAGCCTGTCCGCGAGGTCCGGCCGCTCGGCGAGGGTCTGCCGGGCCCGCTCGATCCAGGTCCGGACCCACCCGGGAGCGCCCGTCGCCGCGGCGGACGTCCTGGACAGATCGAGGGGCACACCTGGAGTGTGCCAGGCCACCGTCTCGCGACTCACGTGCGGGCCTCAGATACTGCTGCGCCGTAGCCGCACCGCGGCGACCAGGAAGAGCACGACGACCCACACCGCCATGACGCCCAGGCCGAGCCACGGGGTGATGCCCACTCCCGCCTGGGCGGCGTTCTGTGCGGCGCCGGCGTCGGAGGCCACCGCAAGCCGTCCCGCCCACCCCGGCAGGGCTGCCACCAGCCACGAAGCACCAAGGAGCACGACGATCTGTTCGAGGAGGAACACCAGCACCACCCCGGCGACCAGACCCGCAGCAGGCCCTCTCGCGAGGGTGCCGAGGGCGGTGCCCAGCAGCGCCGAGCCCACGAGGTAGAGGACGAAGCCGCCCAGCATGCGGGTGGCCTCCGGGTCGGAGGGGTCCAGTGCGAGTACGAGTTCGCCACGGAGCGGCAGGATGGCGAGGAAGGTGACCCCCAGCGCCGCAACCGCCGTCAGTGCCGCGGCTGCGGCGACGGTGAGCCCTTGAGCAGCGAGCACGGGCACCCGGCGGGGGACTGCGAGGAATGTCGAACGGGACGCGCCGGCGGGGTACTCCGTGGCGCCGATGAGGACACCGAGAGCCAGAACCGTCACGAGCGCCTTGGCGAGCAGCACTGGCGTCCGGGACGGGACGGCGACGAACGTCGGCCCGGCGCTCCGGCTGGAGAACTCCCCGCTGCCCAGCAGTACCCCGAGGAGCAAGATCGGGAACTGCGTGATCACGAGTGTGCTCGTGACGAAGTAGGCGAGGCTGCCGTACCCCTCGGGGCCGACCTGGGAGCCGATGCCGCTGAGGTAGACGAGTCCGGTGGTGAGCAGCACCATGACCGCGGCCGCCCACCGCGTGGAACGCAGGCCCCAGGCCTTGGACCACTCGGAGGCCAGGACGCGGCCGAAGGTAGCGCGTGGTCGCGTTGGCAGGCCGACGGGAGCGGGCAGGTCGGCGACGGTGCTCATCGGGTCTCTTCCGTCCGGGCCGGTGCCGTGGTCCGGTACTGCACGGCGTCGGCCGTCAGGACCAGGTATGCGTCTTCGAGGGTGCCCGACACGGTGGACAACTCGAGCAGGGTGACCCCGAGGTCCGCTGCGAGGGCGCCGACCGCCCCGGCGTCGGCGCCGGTGACCTCCAGCACGCCCGCCTGCGACATGACGACGGTGGCCCCGCGGTCCTCCAGCGCGCGGGCCAAAGGGCCGGGGTCCACCCCCCGGACCCGCACCACACCGGCGCCGGCCGTCGCGGCCACGAGCGTCTGCAGGTCCTCGTCGGCCAGCAGCCGCCCCTGTCCGATGACGATGACTCGGCCGGCGGTCTCGGTCAGTTCACTCATGAGGTGGGAGGACAGGAACACGGTCCGCCCTTCGGCGGCCAGGGCCCGCAGCAGATGACGGATCCACCGCACGCCGTCGGGGTCCAAGCCGTTGACCGGCTCGTCGAGGATGAGGGTGGCGGGGTCTCCCAGCAGGGCCGCGGCGACGCCCAGTCGCTGGCCCATGCCCAGTGAGAAGGTCCGGACCCGGTGACGGGCGACGGACTCCAGGCCGGCGAGACCGATCACCTGCTCGACGCGCGCCCGACCGATGCCGTGCGTGCGCGCCAGTCCCATCAGGTGGCCGAGCGCCGTGCGTCCGGGATGAGCGTTCCGGCCGTCGAGCATCGTGCCGACCTCCTGCAGCGGGGCGGGCAGGTCGGCGTACCGCTGCCCACCCACGGTGGCGGAACCGGACGTCGGCCTCTCCAGCCCGACGACCGCCCGGATCGTCGTCGACTTCCCGGCCCCGTTCGGTCCCAGGAAGCCGGTGACCGTGCCGGGCCGCACGGTGAAGGACAGGTCGTCCACCGCCGTCGCGGCGCCGTAGCGCTTGGTCAGGTGCGTCACCTCGATCATGTGCTCTGCTCCAGTTCCCACCGGCACTGCTGCCGGCGACACTGACGACGCTACGAGCGGCCGAGAGGGAGTAGAACGTCCCTGGCGACGAGATCGGGCGTGCCCCACCTCCTCCCCGGGGAGGAGGCGCACCCCTGGACCGATACCTGGGGTGGAGTCCCTCGTCGCGGCACTACGCGGATGCGGCATGACACGCCCTCGTGGCCCTGGAACCACGCTGGCCCGCCCCAGCCGATGCTGGACAGCGCCTGCCACGCCCGCTTGTTGCGGGGTCACCGAGAGCGCGTTCAGATAACGCCCCCTCACCGGTCACATCACCGGACTGGTCTAACGGGACGGCCCGGAATGAGCACGGACGTTGGCGCAGGTCAGCGGAGCGCTTCTGCGTTGAACGTTCGGCTTGCGAGACAGTCCGAAGCCGCAAACCCGAGACCCGGTGCCTTCCGCCACTATGCCGCCCGTGCGGTCCTGGTTCCGGTCGAGTGTCGGTGCTGTGCGGCACAATTTCGGCATGGTGCAAGACGTGATCCCGTGGCTGCTCGGTCCGGCAGGCATCGTCCTCGGATGGTGGCTGAATCAGCGCACGCTTCGCGGCGACGCGGAACGCCAGGCGCGAGAAGCAGAAGAAACCGCAGAGCGGCAACGGGTGCTCCAAGCGGTAGGACTTGCGCGCGACACCGCCGGGCTTATTCGATCGCTGCTTCACGGCATCTACGTGAAGGCGCAGTACCGACGAGCCCCCGAGGGCCTTTCAGAGATGATGGACGAGTTCAACCGCACGAAGGACAGGTTTCGTGGTGCCGTGCTCGCGCTCCGCGTGCTCGGTCCCTCGTGGGCTGTCGAGAAAGCGGAGCGCCTGGACGTGGAAATCAACAAGTTGTCCGAACTCGGGTTCGTTATGCAAAAGGGCATCAAGTCCGAGCACATGACAACTGTAAACGAGCAACTACCCGAGTTGGATCGCATGCTGCGCGACTACGTGAGCACCGTGAGCACCCACTACAACGACACGGCGTCCGACCTTCCTCCGCCTCCGGACATGGAGAAGGAGGGCCGCTGGCAGTCGATCGAGGAATGACGCCGCTTCGATGGTCAGAGTCAGTCCTCGCGATTAGTCTCCCTGAGTAAGTGTCGCAGCAGCGCGCAGGGGGTCGCGATAATGTCTTGGGTCATTCGCGGGTTGGAAGCGTTCGTCTGATTGCAGACAGCATCGCGGGGGCTCTCTGGTTCACCCGGAACTCGTCCGAGAGCGACGATCTCAAGCCGACATCGATGAGGGCCTGGCAAGAGGACCTGGCAGTGACCGGCTATGAGCCCGCCGACCCTGAGGACGCGTGCAGCAGTCCGTCCCGACCCTGGCCGTCGCTAGGCGCTGGCGCTGACTGACGTCCCGTAGGCCGATCATGCTGCTCGCGCCGAGGTTGTTCGGCACCTCGCGCATGGCCCGCCGGCCGCGCCGTATTCGTGCCGCGCCTTGCCTAGGGTTGAGGCATGGCCAACGACGATGACTCGACGACCCCGCCAGCATCCAGCACTTCCTGCCAGGCCGAGGAGGCGGCAGATGAGGTGCCCGATGCTTCCTGGTGGGAGGCTGTGAGCCAGAGCGAGGATGTCGCCGTCTTCGAGGCTGCGGAGGTGCTGCACTGTCTGCTCGCAGATCTGGCGCAACGCGCCCACGAGAGCGAGGGCAGCTCCTCGGTACGATCACGCACGCTGACTGCCATGGCGCGTGCCACCTCGGCGATGCTCAACCCGGATTCTTGGGACGAGCCGTTCTCTCCGGCCATGGAGTCAGGCGGATCGCGCACGGTTGTTCCCAGCGACCTCGACGCAGCCGAACTGACGCTCCTCGCACAGGCACTCCCTATCATCGAGCCGGTGGTGCTGCGCGCCAGGATCGCCGACGTTGTGTGGACCTACCGGTTCCCTCGCGATCCGACGGTGGCGCTCATGGCCGCCGATGCATACCTGGCGGTGCCGCTGACCTGGGATGCGTGGGTACGCTCTGGACATGACAGCTACCGCCGGGTCGTGGAACTGGCACGACGGCAAGGCAAGCCAGGCGCGGCCGTGTTGGAGAAACTCACGTCCACGTTGGTGGCCTTCCTCGCTGGCGACGGGGGCAACGGTTACCTCCAGGCACAAGTGTCCGAGGTCCTTCGGGGTGCTGGCAAGACCACCCCCGAACAGGCGCGTGCCCTGGGAGAGCGGTTGGAGGAGTTCGCGACACACACAACACGAGGAAGCCGGGCCGAGCGTGCGCTCCTGCGCGAAGCGTCCGCATGGTGGAACCGCGGCCAGCGTGATGAGGGCGCCTGCCGGTGCCAGGCCCTGGTTGCCGACTCGTACGCGACGGAAGCCGAGATGCGGATGGCGAGGGAGCGCTCCGCGCTCGGTGCAAGCGGGCCGCTGGAGAAGTCACTCGAAGCGCTGCGGTTGTTGCCGCGCAAGTACCGCACTGCCCATGGGCTTGAAGAGGTGATCAGCCAGCGACAACAATGGCTGCGGGAACTGCGCGAACTCTCGCTCGAGGAGATGAGCCCGCTCGAGCGAGAACCGATCGAGATCTATGAGTTCGTGAAGAAGGCTCAGAACCGAGTATCGGGCTTGGAGCGTCCCGCGGCCCTGCTCGCCCTTTCCCGAATTGCGACGCTGTTCGACCTCGATGAGCAGACGGAGTCTGCACGCAAACACCTTGCGAACGGCATCCTCCGGCTGCTGACTAGGTCCACGATGAGCGGGGACGGACGCAAGGTCAGCGTTGGGGCGGGTGACCCCGCATCTGAGCCGTCTGAACAGGAAATCATCGACGAGTTGGTGAGCCGCAACCATCATCGGATCGGGCTCGTCGTCCAAACTCTCATTGCACCGGCGCTCGAGGTCATCAGCACCGAGCACCGATTTGACCTGGCGTTCGTGGAATCAGTGTGCCGGGAGTCCCCGACGGTTCCCATTCGCCATGCCGGCCTGTGGGCGCGAGGCATCTGGCACGGACTCAACGGCGATATGCCCTCGGCGCTGTCGCTCCTGGTGCCGCAGATCGAGCAGATGGTGCGACTGCGGCTCAAGGCTCAAGGTCTCCATACGCTCAACATCGGCGACAACGGAGTTGAGACCGAAAAGGCGCTCGGCTCGCTTCTCGAGATGCCTGAGTCGAAGGTGTTCTTGGGTGAAAACCTCGCCTTCGAGTTGCAGTCGGTGCTGCTCGAACAGGTCGGGCCGAACTTGCGCAACGAGATCGCCCACGGACTCGTGACCGATGCAGCCCTGTGGGGAGCAGCCAGCGTCTACACCTGGTGGTTGTGCCTCCACATGGTGCTCGCGCCGTACGAGCTCAAGGACATCGGAGAGGAGTCCGGCGACCGATCTTCACGCGGAGCGTGACCGTGCGGGGATGCCCTTGTGCTCCCCGAACCACCGTGTTCGGGAACAGCCCCGAGGTGTCGCCAAGGCTGAGTTGCTCTCCCGGATGAGCGCGGCCACGATCGACCGGCGGTTGGCGCCCGAGCGGGCCAGGATGCTCCCGGGGGGCCGCTCGCACACCACGCCCGGGACACTGCTGAAGTCCCAGATCCCGATCCTCATGCGGGTGCTCAACCGGGTCGATGGAGTGCTCATCGCGACTCGGGTTGTGATCCTTACACTCCTACTTATGGACCTTCTAGACCTGGGGCGGATCATTGTCGGGTTGGTGCTGCTGGTGCTGGGCGGGGAGGTACTGGTGCGAGGGGCCTCCGCCTTGGCTCGTCGAGCGGGGGTTTCCTCCCTGGTGGTCGGGCTCACCGTGGTCTCGGCGGCCACGTCGGCGCCCGAGCTTTCGGTGAGTATCGGTGCGGTCCTGCGCGACGAACCCGGACTGGCGGTGGGCAATGTGGTCGGCAGCAACATTGCTAACGTCTTGCTCATTCTCGGCCTCTCCGCTCTAGTTCTACCGCTGGCCGCGACACAACGGTTGGTGCGCTTTGATCTCCCCCTGATGCTTTCTCTGTCCGCGGCGCTGGTGCTGGTCTGCCTCGACGGGGTGATCAGCGCGGTAGACGGGCTAATCCTGTTCGGTGCCGTGGTCGCTCACACCGTGCTGACCGTCACCATCGGCCGCAGAAGGACACAGTCCAAGGCCCCTGTTATGCAGCTGGCTGAGGGTTCCCCGGGTATCGGCACCTCCGCCCAGGCCCAGAAACTGCCTGTGGCCTCGAGCGGAAAGTCGATTCTGCTCGTGGTGTTCGGAGTTGCTCTCCTGGTAACCGGGGCCACGCTCCTCGTCGAGGGCGCGGTGAACACCGCCACCACGCTCGGGGTGAGCAGCCTAGTGGTCGGTTTAACCGTCGTGGCCATCGGCACATCTCTGCCTGAGCTGGCGACTTCCCTCATCGCCGTGCGCCGTGGCGAACGTGACTTGGCGATTGGCAACGTGGTCGGCAGCAACCTCTTCAACATCGGAGTCGTGCTCGGGTTGCCAGCCATGATCTCCCTCGAGGGCATTCCCGTATCCAGCGCCGCCCTGGCCTTCGATATCCCGGTAATGTTGGCGGCCGCGATCGCCTTGCTGCCCGTAGCCTTCACCGGCTTCACGGTGGCGCGATGGGAAGGCGCCCTGTTCGTAGCCCTGTATCTGGTTTACCTCGGGTATCTCATCCTGGCTGCCACCGCACACGACGCACTGGAAGGACTTACCGCCGTGATGGCATGGTTTGTCCTCCCATTGATCACGGTGACGCTGATCGCCTTCACCGCATACGAAATCGGGCTGCGTAAGGGCCGACAAGGCAGCGGCACAACCCCCCGTCCGTCCTGACCACGAGCCGCTGACTAGATCAACCCGGGCCTGTCAATACCGCGCGGCCCCCAGGCACCAGATAGTCGCCCCCCCGATCAGCGCCAGACCCAGTGTCTAGTGGCCACCTGCATGGACACCCGGCCTGTAATCCAGATGACGTCACGAGGTGGCCTGAGTATTGGATCAGAGGAATCAACTCTGCAAGCCTCCCCAGCACACTGGCCGGCCATCACCTGCACCCCAACACCGTCATAGAGCGGCTGCGCGACCTGGGCGTCAACCCCTCAGCGCCCGCAACCGAGCCATCGGTGAGCTCGTCCTCGAATGCCCGTCCTCGCTCGTTGCCGAGGTCCTCGGCTACAGCACGCAGGTGGCTTTCCTCCACGCGAGCAAGGCTGCTGAGCCATGGGCCCGATGTGCCGGCCGATCCGTCAGGTCGCCCTGAGCGTCCCGAAAGACGATCGGTGAATGGGACGATGTGCTCATGAGCCAGTGGCCAACGTGGGCGACGAAGCAGATACATGTACACCCACCCGATGAGCAGTGGCAGCGACGCGGAGCGCAACTGTGTCGGGAGCTGGAGATCGTGCTGGCCTGCTGGCTGGTTGCCCCGACGCAACACGTCGGCTCGACGGCCGTGCCCGGCCTGGCAGCCAAGCCGGTGATCGACGTGCAGGCAGCGGTAGTCGACCTCGGTTGTGCGGACGCTGTAGCACAAGCCCTGTCCCCTGATGGTTGGCACCTCGTCCCCGCCGAACTCGACGCCAGGCCGTGGCGTCGCTTCCTGGTCCAGGTGATCGACGACCACCGTGCAGCGCACCTACACCTTCTGCCGGCCAACAGCCCGCGCTGGGCCGAGCAGCTGGCGTTCCGCGATGCGCTGCGCGCTGATCCGGTGCTCATGCATCGCTACGCGGAGCTGAAACGGACATTGGCCACGGAACACACCACGGACCGTGAGGCGTACACGGCGGGGAAGGCGAAATTCGTCCGTAGTGTCCTCGATGAGCAGTCGAGCCCAGACCAGAGGTGAGAGCCGTCCCGTAGCCGATCTCCAGCGGGACGCCACCATCATGCTTGCCGATCTGCTCGTGCTGCGGGGCGGCGTGTCCGGCCCTCGTGACGCGTTGATCGAGATCCGTCGGCACGTTGCTCCCCGGCAGAACGTCAGGCGTTGCTCAGACGGATGCGTAGCCGCTCGGTGAGCTCGACGTCATGGGGCAGATGCTCGAGCTCTCCGGCAGCAATCTGGACGCCCTGCTGGTCAAGAATGCCCGCGAGGTACTCCCAATGGTCGGTCGCCGAGGCCTCCTCGGAGTGGCCCTCGGGCGGCTCGTCCGGACCGACTACCGTACGAGCCTGCGCCGTGATCGATTCGACGGACGTATGGCGCCAAATGTTGGGTGGTCCGCTTTCGGTCCAACCCCGATCATCGAGCACGGTGAGGCGGCGACCGTCGTCGAGGACGGCCATGAACAAGGCCGAGAGTGACATCACTCGCGGATCTTCAGGATGAACTTCTTGCCTAACCGGTGCCCACCCCGGCTCGGAGCCATCCAATATCGGCCCGTCGGCGAGCGAGACAGGGGGAACGGCTCTGTCGTCGATGTCTACGACGGTCAAGAGACGAGTCACGGCAGCCATACGTCCCATCTTCCACGAAGGCGCCCACCGATCGCGCTGTCTCGATGGAGGATCCACTAGCGGGATGGGCCCCAGGTCGCGCTCAGCCCGGCACCAGGCCGCACGCTGTCCGCCGCGGCGCAACGTACCCTTGCGGGCGATCGACCACTAGTTGCCTCCTGCCCACCAACTGCCTCCTGCCCACCATGTCGGGGCGAGGCATGCCTCCGTAGCCGCCCTCTCAGCACGGATAGCAGTAGCTGAGTTTCTCTACTCGCCGCGCGGGAAATTCCGGCAGGACCACCAGCACGCGCGGGTGGTCCTGTTAGAGGACCTTGAACCGCGTCCTCTTCTTCATAAGCTTGACCCTGTCTGTCGCGGCGAGCCGGTTGAACAACGTCGCGGCGGCGTCCCCCGCCGGCACGTCGCCCTCCTCGTCCGCTGTCTGGAGTTTGTCGTATGGCGCTCCCAACTTGGTCAAGATCTCGACCAGTCGGGCCCCGTCGAGTCCCTGATGGGCAGTAAGCAGGGGAATGACGGTGTCCTGATCAGGGGCAACATTGGCGATCCGGCTGATGCGGGCAATGCTCAACTTCTCCCCACGCTTCACGGCTCTACGTGCTGCAGCGCGGTGGAGCCCGACCTCCTGCGAGGACGGGGCGATGAAGTTGTCGAAGTCGGCAAAGACCCGGTCGTGGAGCCCCGAAGCCGCCTTGTCGTCCTCGAGCAACCCTTGAGTAAGTGCCTCACTCATCCGCGATGCGCTCACGAACTGTCGGAGCTCGATGTGGCGGGCAAGCGCCTGGGAAAGGGACATCCACCCCGCGGTGGCGAACCGGTCGAATGCCTCCTCGCCGATATTCAATAGGCCGCGGTCGAGCATCTCGGCGAACAGGTCGTCTGGGGCTGGCTCGAGTTCACCGAGCGGTAGGTCGGACGGCCCGACGCCCAACTGAATGGCCAAGTCGGCCCGATGTGCCGCCTCGAGCTCTTCGTGGGCATTGAGCAGTCTCAGCGCCAGCGATGCCCGCAGCGGCCCAGACGCCTCGTCGACGTCGTCGGAGGGCCCACCATGGGTCTGGATTGCGGCTCCCTGGGCGGTCAGGTGGCCTGCCAGTTCCGCGTCGACGGCGAAGTGCTCAATATACTCGGTCAAGTTGGGGACAGTGAGGGCGAACCGGTGGCGCGCAGCCAGCGGTTTCCAGGTGGCCTGCGGGACCTTCGAGAGGTCCTTGAGGGCGCTGCCGGGGCTGCTGCGGTCCAGGGTAGAGTTCAGCAGGCTGGTGGACCATTCATGGTCTCCGGTGAGCAACGCCAGCAAGGTCTCGGGTTCCTCGACGGCGAACGGGGTGGCGGGGTCCTCGTCGACGGCTTGCAGGTAGGCGCTGACGTCGGTGAGGCAGCGTATGTTGACGCCCTCGTTCTTTCCGACTACGTCGAGCGACACTGGTCCTGTAACTCCAAGGGCGGCCCGGAGGTTCTTGGCTGTCAGGACGTACATCTGCGCGGCGACCAGAAGGCCTCGTAGCGGCTGCGCGACACCGGTCAGGTCCTCGACCTGCACGTCGCACTCGCGGGCGAAGTCCTTGACGACCTCCGCGCGCTGCTGGCTCTGCTTCTCGGTGAAAGCCCCGATCTCGGCGTAGTGGTTCGCGATGTAGCCGCGGATACCGTCGCCCAGAGCAAAGTCGACCACGCCGGTGGCGGTCGTCAGGGCGGTGCTGACCAGCCCCAGCCGAAGCGTGTCGGGGACGGCGTCGGAGGCCAGATAGTCGAAGAGGCTAGGCCAGGGATGCGCGGCGAGCAGACCGACGAGCGTGGCGTGGGGGGCGCGGTCTTCGGCGAGGTACGTGGCCAGAAACTCGCGGGCGTTGTCGTCGAAGTGCGACGCCAGGAAGCCGGCGATCTTGCAGGCCCTATCTGAGCGGTGCTCGAGGAGGTACGTGACGATCTGCGGGTTGAGGGCGCTGACGGTGCGGTAGAAGTCGGGTTCGGTGTCGTCGAGCTGCTCGAGCAGGTTGCGCAGGGAGTGCTCGCTCGCGAAACGGTGGTCGAGCAGCATCTCGTTGGGTTGGACGCCGCGGTAGTAGAAGGTCTCGGCGTCGATGCCTGCGAAGGTGCCGTAGAAGGCGGCCGAGTAGGTCGCGAAGTTCCGGTTGATGTATCCCTTGCGCACGAGTTCCCTGGCGATGTCGGAAGTCAGGAGCGTCTCCAGGAGAACGGAAAACGTCAAGCCTTGCTTGTCAGTGAACTCGGGGCGTTCCAACAGGTCGGTGTACCCGGCCCCGCGAAGGAAGTCGATCTCTTGGGTGAGGAGCTCGATTCGGCGATGGGCGGCGGTGTTCCGTTCGGTCGGCCAGACCCCCTCTGTGAAGGCGTCGGGGAACCAACTCTGCAGTGCTGTCTCGTTGATTTCCTTGGCGCCGCCCGGGTGGGGCCGCCTCCCGTTGAACGGTTCGACGGTGATGCTATGATTCTGCGCCACCGCTTCCCAGAACGCGATGGTGCCCACCTTAGACACATCGAAGTGCTCGGTGCCGACTCGGTAGCGAACTGGCTCTCTGAGATTAGATTGGTTTGCAAGCAGGACACCTCGGGACACGAGCACCAGTTCGCGGCCCAAGCGATCGGCGAGCGCGCTCTGCCCGGCCTCGGTGACCGACTCGCGGGCCTGCAGGCGCTCAACCTGACGGGTAGAGACGGCGTGACGGACCAGCGTCCGATGGGCACGGTCCAGGTCGTCGAGCGCGCTCTTGCGTGTAGGGACGGCCTCGAAGTCGGCCAGGCGAAAGTTTTTGTACACCACCAGGGCGAAGAGCCGGTCCCCAGTCAGTTCGGGGGCCGGATGATTGACCCACAACAGCCGCTGGGCGTACACGGTGAACTCGTTGAGGATGTTCAGCAGCAAACGCATGTCGGTGACGTATCGAGCCACCAGCGATAGCAGAGCCCGCGACACGGTGCCGGTGGGGATGCTGCGCTTGGCCAGCTCCCCTTCTAGGACGTCGCGGGCGTTGCGGTGCGACAGGAACGGAACCATCGGGATGACGACGTCGAAGAACTTGGTTCTGTTCGCTCTCTCGGCTAGGACTTCACGCTGCACCTTGGTCCGGTCCTCGGCGTTCTCGCAAGGCCTGGCTGTCTTCTCGTCGTCTGCTCGGCTCTCTGCTTCTGCCTTCCCGCGGTCGTCCTTCTCCTCGGGCTCAGGCTCGACGAGCCGCTCGAACAGGCTGTCCTTGATGGCGTAGATGAAGCACAGTTGCCGATCGGGCGCGGCCGCACCTCGGCCCGGCGAGGCGTTGAGGATAGTGTTCAGCTCGCGCAGCGAATCGAAGATAGCCGGGTCGTCAAACCGGTCGAGGTCTTCGAGGATGACGTAGTCCTCGTTGCCCCGGTCGAAATACGTGACGAGTTCGTCGAGGTAAGTGTCGAAGTAGGTGTCGTCGCGCTCCCCGAGCGTGATCGAGGCCCCGGCCGTCGACAGGCTGGTGATGATGCGGCTGTCCGCTGCCATCCGAAGCCACCAAGCGATAGTGGTCGCCGCGCCGTAGAACAGCAGCCAGGCTAGGACGAACAGCAGGATGGCGCCGACCGACCTCCAGGTCCACGACAGGTCGTCAGGGAAGGCGGCGACATCGGGCAACCATCCGCCGAGGCCGAGGAAGAGCCCGAGCACGGCTGTGGCAACGGCGGTCTGTAGCCAAGCGTACTTGGAAGCGATGGGATCGGTGCGGGCAAAGCGTGAAGAGCGCAGTTCGCCGGGTTCGGTCCGGTAGATCAACTGCTTGACCAGTTCTTTTTGGATCCGGTTGGTCAGTCCCTCGCCATCGCGGTCCGGTCCAAGTGTTGTGATGGTAACCCGTAGCACCCTGCTTTGGTGCCTATCCTCGAACTCGTCCAGGACGCTGGACTTGCCGGTGCCGTACCGGCCCGTCAATGCCACGTTCCTATTCTTGACGTCCTCGACAACCCTCTCGAGGTGCTCCACGTAGGTGCCGTGGCGCTCGACCTGAAACAACGACGCAAGAGATCGAAGTTCGTGCCGAAACCCGTCCGGGGTAAGACTCTCAGCAGTCAATGAAGCACCACTTTCTAACACCGTTGAGGCTGGGGCATCCTGGTCGGGGTTCTGGGGGTCGGTCACGCGCTGGGTTCCGTCTCTCGCTGTTGCCCTGCACTATGCCGCATACCCCCGACATAGCAGCAACGCCGGGCTGCCGGGAAGATTGACAAGGTTCCATTTGTCCATCCGCCTGCGGAACGTTGACCTATCAGCAGGCTCGTTGAAACTGGACGCGCGTCACTGCGCCGGAACAAGATCTCGGCTGGGCGCGCATATCAGTCTGCGTGTCCCGCAGTATGAATCTGCTCCTGATCGAGGTCGACGGAGGAGCCGTCAGCCAGGTGCAGCCGTAGGGTGATGTCCCGCGCGTCAGATATCCATGAAGGCACCCAGGCTGCCAGAATTCCATCGTCGATGCTGGCATGCACGGGTTCAGGTGTGCCGGGCACGTGCAACTCAGCACCTTGGACCAGATGGCCGGATCGGGCACTGATGAAGACCAAGTGCTCCCCGTCGTGTTCGCTGTTCGTCAGGACTGCTGCACTGATCCCATCTGGCTCCGGCTCGTCGTAGTTGCCGACGTGCATGAGCGAGCCGGAGTACGCGGTTGGGTCCTCAAGGTCACCCTCAAATAGGCAGCCCGCGCGAGCAGAGGCAGAGTGCAGCACCACGTAGGTGAACACCCCGCGTTGTTCGACGATTTCCGCATCGCTGCTGCCGGGCACCGCAGTGGGACTGCCAGAGGCACTTTCAGCCGCTGCATTGACCTCGCCCATCAACATACTGCAGGCTTCGGCGGCGGCGGAACTAACATCAGCGCTAGCTGGCGTGGGCACTGCGGTCCACGTGGCATAGGCATCGTCACCGGTCAGCCCGGGGACGAAGACCAGCGCGCCAACTACCGCCGCGGCGGCTGCACCTGCCAGCAGCAGGATGCGCCTGGAGCCTTGGCGCCGGATGGTGGCAGGCTCAACCGGGTGCGCCATGATCTGCTCGGCAAGTCGTTGCGCTTCGGGTCGCTTGTGCGCAGCCGAATCGGCAGGTCCGGCCGGATCAATGCGCCTGAGTTCATCGAGGTACGTCATAACTGCTCCTCAGAATGGGTGTGGGGGCTGAGTGGGGTCGATGCATCCCAACTCGTAGTCGGCGACGGGCCCGATGCAGTCGGACACGGAAGGCACGTGCCGTGATGGACAGGACCGAGGCGGCTTGGGCCGAGGTCAAGCCTTCCCACACGACCAGTGCCAGGACCTCCTGGTCCTCTGGGCTCAGTCGGGAGAATGCGCGGGAGAGGTCGATGCGGGTGTCTGCTGCTTCGAACTCGTCCTCGGACGGAACATCTGAGGGCTCCCACGCCACCAAGCGGGCATCCTTGCGGCGTTGGTTGGCCATGAGGTTATGCGCCACGGTGAACAGCCAGGCCCTGCCTTCACCCTCACCGAGCGGGACCTGCTCCAGCGACCGCCAGGCAACCAGGTAGGTCTCGGCAACAACGTCATCACCCTCACGGATTCGCCGCCGGACGAACCGCGTGAGGTCGTCAAAACTGGCATCGAACAAGGCTTGAAAGCGTTGCTCGCGCGAGCCATCGGGCACGTCAACTCCTCCCTCGGACGGACTTACCCTGTACATGTCCCCAGGACCGTAAGTGTTACCCACCATCGCCCAACGGCACGGTGGCTCCCTCCGTTGTTCAGTGTTCGTGCGGGAGCCCGGTTACCAACCGCTGCAAGCAAGATAGATATCTATCGACTTTCGATCGAACGCTAGTTACGCTCGAGGGCATGAGTAATCGCTTCGTCGTCGTTGCCCTGCAAGCCATGCTGGTGGCTGCCCTGGTCGTCATCGCTGCGGTCCAACTAGTTGGCCTGCCTTGGCTGTCTGGGGTGGTGGCGCGCGATCTGCCAGATGAGGCCCATATGCGCTGGCCCATCCTGACGCTGGCGATCTTGGGTCTGATCTGTGTCCAGGTCGGCATCATCTGCACCTTGCGGCTACTGGGGTTTGTCCGAAGCGGTGAGGTATTCTCAACCCGCGCCTTCGGCTGGGTCGACGGAATCATTGGAGCCTTCCTCGGCAGCAGCCTCGTCTGCATGGCGACGATCGCCTACCAGTCAGCGACTGTAGCGGGCCCGCCGCTGTGGGGCCTGATGTTGATCGGTGGTGCCCTGACAGGCTTGGGGCTTGCTCTGCTGATGACAGTTATGCGCACACTTTTAGTCCGTGCCACCACGCTCAGAAGCGAAATGGATGTAGTCATCTGATGGCCATCGTCGTTCGCATCGATGTTGAACTGGCCAAGAAGAAGATGCCGGTGGCTGAGTTCGCCGAACGAGTAGGGATCACCCCGGCGAACGTCGCAGTCCTGAAAAACGGTCGGGCGAAGGCGATCCGGTTCAGCACCCTAGCGGCGATGTGCGAAGTACTCGACTGCCAACCGGGTGACCTCCTGGAATGGGTAGCCGACGGCGACCCTGAGTGACAACCCTCGCGCCAAACAATGCACGCGAGCGGAGTTGTGTCGTAGGGCCCAGTGGCAGATGCGCCCCGGGGACTGCTCGCTGTGTTCGCGAGCGGCAAAGGATGCCCCTCGTAGGTCTCATCGAATTCGTCTCGTAAGCGGAACGTCAACCGGGATGTCAGTTTGTGAAGTCCGCGATCGGTGCGAAGTCGGAACGGACGGACGCCGACCTGCAGCGGCGACAGGACCTCGCCACATAACCGCCAAGCAACATTTCGTCCGTTCGAATGGAGGATGCAGCGGGGTGCACCCTAATGGGACGGGCCTCGTTCTGAGCCGGTGGACAACGGCGAGCGTGATGAGATCTCCAGGAGGTCGAGTGGGGCGAGTTCGTTCGCCTGGACCTCCGGAAGGGTCTGCAGGAGCGGATAGAAGTGTGGATCGCTGAGATGGCCATCGAACATCACCGGAACTCCGGCTGCCTCCTCGAGGACTTTGGCCATGCACGCAGCGACAGCCCGTCGAGCACCTGGGTGCTTCGGTACCAGGGCCTCGGTGATGGCCTCGAGTTCGGTGTCGTTTGACGTGCCGAAGACGAAGCACGCGGCGACCAGGCCCCCTTCGATGAGGCTCAGGGTCGAGCGCTCGGTATTGAGTTCCTCGGCGATCATGGGTCCAAACTCGGCGAGAAGCGCCGATCGTTCGGCGGTTGGAGACCATGAGGCATGCACGACCTCATAGAGGCGCGTCCACGCGTCGTTGAGGTTCTCGTTCGTCCACCCAGAGGCAGATTCAACCGGTGCATTATGGTTGGCCTCACACCAGGCCTGGAGTGATTCCGATCCAGTGGACACGAGTTCGGCTGGGCAGTGCTGGTACCGGATTCCTCCCACCGAGAGCACCGCGGCCTGCTCTCGACTGCACGGCCGCGTTTTGATGGACATCGGTAGGCCACCAACGTCCACGAGCGCATCGAGAAGGCCGCTCGGCCCTGTCCTGGGTAGCTGAAGCCACGCGATTTCTCGTGTCGGGTGCACGCGGTTCGGACATCGCATTGCCGCACCCACGATCTGATCGCCCGCCAACTCCACGAACGAGTGACCGTTCGGCCGCCAGCCGTCCGGCTTCAGCCACGGTACGTGGGCCTGGGCCAGGTCCTCAAGGGTCGTCCGTCGGATCACTGAAGCAACGATCCCAGACTCACCCCAATGCGTACAGTTCGCTTGGCCCTGGGGCGTTTTAACTCCGACCGCCCGCCACAGGTCTGTGGCGCAGGGTGTACCCCAACGCGAGGCCGGCTCCTCAACCTGCTGCCGCGCTCCCTACCGGTGAAGGATCGGTATAAGGCGACGCGGTTACGCTTGCGGACGTCCGCTCGGCACACCCCTGCAGCACGATGGTTAACCCCATCAACGATGAGCCGCCGGTGTCGTCGTATGTCGTCCAGCCACGGGACAGGGCGGCCGCTCGGGAGTCGACGATCCCGTGGGTGAGCCGCAGGTTCGTGGCGTCCGTTGGCCGGCGATCAGCGCTCCGCGAGCAGGACGCGGTCGGACAGCATCTGCCAGTGCGTGCTTCGCCAACTTGCCGGTAGTTGCGCGGATCGGCTCGAACACAAGACGGTCTGGTGGTTGACGCCGCGAGCGGCCGGAGCACTTGGTTTCAGGCGTTCGTCCGCTGGTGTCACCAAACCCGCCGAGACATTCGGCGGGCAGGAGACGAACCGCGGCAGCGAGGTCGATTGCATCCGAAGCTGGCTGTGGTCAGGACTTCGAGCGACGCCAGGGCGCATCGGGATCGGCGAGCGTCTCGAGCATGAACTGGCACCAGACTTGAGCCGCGCCGACGACCAGGCGGGCGTGTCGTGGACGCACCCATCTCGGCACATCCTCGGCTCCGTGATCGATGCCGACGCTGTTCCTGAGTTCGGCCACGCTCTGGGTGAGGGTGACCAGCGACTGCAGGGCTTGGCGAAGCGCGCGGTCCTCGTCGCTGACTGACTTGGGGGCGAGGCCGAGCGATTCCTGGGCGGCGTTAACCAGGGCAGGCACTTTCGCTGCTCGGGTGTAGCTCTGCCCGCGTGCGGTGAGAACGCACTTGGCGGTCGACTCGATCAGGGCCTTGGCGGTGCTCACGGCGAGCCGTGGATCCGTGTCGACGCTGTCGCCGAGCCTGCGTCCTCGCGCAGAATCCGGATCCATTTGTCCCGTAGCCCGTCGTTGCTGGCCCAGCCTGTCGGGTTGTCCTCGATGATCTTCTGCAGCACGTCGCCGAACACCTCGGTCAGGCGCTGAACTCCGACGGCATCGTCCAGGTCGAGGCTCGTGAGGTATCGGCGCATCCGCTCGCGCCGGACGCTCTCGTCGTTCTCGCGCGGCTGCGGCGATCCGAGGGCGACTCCCCGGTCCTCGAACAGCGCGTCGATCTCGCGCACCGGCGTACCGGTCAGCCTGTCCGAGAGCAGGCGCATCACCCGCGGGGTGAAGCTTCCCATGCCCTGCTACTTGGTCTCGTTGGGATGTGCGGTGTGGACCTGTTCCAGGTAGACGGTGCTGCCGTCGACGTAGAACCACACCCGCGCAGTCCCCTTCAGGGTGGGCTTGTGCTGCCAGCGCTGGAAGGTCTGGCCGCCCCGGGTGATCAGGGCCAGGGGTCCCTTGAGCTCGTAGTTGGTCGGGGTCGTCATCAGGGGTGTACGGGTCAGGAAGTCCCAGGTCTCACTCATGGGGTTCCTGATCGTCGCCACAAGGTCGCGCCAGCCCTTCTCGGACTGCTTTGTGGCGTACTTCAGCACGTACTCCGACTTCTTCGGCGGTCGCGGGACGACTGTCTCCTTGGGCATGCTCAGGGGCGCTCGACGACCGTGACGACGACGGCGTCGTCGTTCTCGTCGAGCCATTCGACCGGCTGCGAGCCCAGGCCTGCGGCGATCGCCGTGGCCGTCTCACGCCAGCTGGCGAGCTGGGCGATTGCCAGGTGCGGCTGCTGCGTCGAGAAGGACGCCCTCGCGGCGTCGATAAGGTCCCGGGCGCACTGCTCCCGGTCCTGGGAGCTCAGCGCGTACATCCACGGGTACCGGCTCGCCATGCGCTCGCTCAGCGGCCCTTCCTCGAGCGTCACCGTGATTAGAGTGGCGGCAATGTGCAGGAGCTCGGCTCGGGCGTTGGCTTCGCGCTGGGACATGAGCACCAGGGACTCGCCGTCGCGGCGGGTCACCGTGACAGGGTGGTCCTCGGCTTCCGCGAAGACCTCGGCCGAGTGCTTGCTCAGGTCCGAGGAGCGCCGGGTGTACGCGGGGTGGTCGGCTGCGAGAGTCATGCCACCCATCGTATTCGGAACGTATTCGGAAGTCTAGTTTGGGGTGGGCTCGTCGCCCCGTACAGGTCTGGGTGCGCATACAGAGAAGTCAACTCGATGCTGTTGTCCCATGCCGGAATCGCGGCCAGGGCGGACCAGACATGATTATGCAGCACGCCCTGCGTCCTCTCGCTCCCCGGCCTACGCGGGGACGAACCACCCACCGGCACCGGTACTGGCTCGCGCTCTCACCCTCCGAAGTTCAACGCGCGGTCTGACTTGACTACGTGGCCAAGTGCGTCACTCGCCAATCGAGGATCGACCATCGAGACGAGCAGTCAGGTGATCAGCTGAAACGAGCAGCGCGGTCCGCTTGCCCCGGCAAACTTCCTGTCACAGGTAATGAGATTGCCGTCCAGCCGCTCGGCTAGGGCAACGTACGCCGCGTCGTAAGCGGTGAGGTTTTCGCGCAACTCCCAGATCCGCTGTAGCAGCGGTGCGAGCGGCATCCGCCGGATGGGGAAACCCGCCAGGTGCCGCAACGCCGCCGGGACGGACGCCCGCAGCGTGGTATTCGGCCGGCTCAGGCCGCGCAGTGCTGACACGATCTCGGCGTCTAAGTGAGCCGGTGCGAACAGCGCGTCACCAGCCGCCAGCCGAGCCGCAACTGCCTCCCGTCGCGGATCGTCGGCCGCATAGAAGGCGACCAGGGCGGAAGCGTCGACAACGGCAAGGGTCATGACGCCTCGCGCACCTCCCGCACCGCGGCGGCCGCGTCCTCGATGGTCACACCGCTACCCTCAGGGGGCTGGTACGACGCGACGTAGTCGTCGAGGCGCGTCACCCTCGCGACCTCGGTAAGCCGCTCGACGACGAACGCCGACAGCGACTGTCGGTTGGCCTCGGCCGCCTGAGCTAGCGCCGCATACACATCCTCAGGCACGTCTCGCAAGTTCATTCGTCTCATGGTGCCAGTTTGGCACCAAACGGTGCCAGTTGTCGATCCCCCGTGGGCGGTTCGTCTTACGGAAACGCCGGCTAGCACGATCTCGGGCAGCCCTCGGCACGTATCCTTCACCGGGGCGGAGTACGACATTCGCCCTCAGTACCCGTCGAGCGTCGCGTTGGGGCAGACCGTGCGCAACGGATGTGTCGCAAATGGACAACACCCCCGTGCGAGGCTTTCGTCACGTCAGGTTTCTTGAGCGAGCACTGCCAGCGCGTCGAGGTGGCCTCGGAATGCACGACGCCCCGCTGGAGTCAGGCGCACCCGTACTCGACTGCGGCCGCCGCGCGACGTGCGTCGTTGCTCGACGTAGCCAGCCTCCGTTAGCACGGACAGTTGCTTGCTCAGTGCGGAGTCGCTGGTTTCAAGTAGATCGCGTAGCTCGCCGAACTCTTCTTCCTCGACTGGATCGAGAAACGCGCAGATCTTGATTCGTTGCAGGGGGTGGATCAGAGGGTCGAGGCCGGCGAAGCCGCCTGGGGCTGCGGCGCCATCCTGTTCGGGTCTACTCACCGCGGCTCGCCGCCCGCGCCCACGAGCGATCCAGCCGACGGCCTCCCACTGCCCCGACGGCGAATGCCAGGACCGCAGCGCACACCGGTACCCACCACAACTCGAACGCCCGGTACAGCCCTGAGTTGATGCTAACGAACACTCCACACGCAACGACGAGCACGACGAGCTGGGAGACCTTGGCGTCCTTGAGCCGATAGCGGGGCTTCGCCGATGGTGCCCCCCACATGCTCACTGCCGCGATGAGCGGGATCAGCGCCGGCGGCAGGAGGTAGCCGTACGGGTCCGGCACCCGGTCGATGATGAGGGGTGCGATCGCGAACACCGCGAGAAAGCCGCCGAGCATCGTCCAGTACCGGCCGGGACGACGCAGCCGCTCGTCGTTGACCGAGCGAACCCTCTCTACCTCGTCGAGCGTGGCTTGTGCCTCACTGCGTTTCGGCGCCCCTTCCGGCAGTCCCACGGCCTTCTCCCCACTCTCTCTTTCCCTCAAGGAAAGCCTAGCCTCGAGTTTCCCTTGAGGCAAGACAGTGGCTTCTCCTGAGGATGCCGCGAGCCGCTGCATTGGGATGCACCTCAGGTGCAACTCTCCGGACTTCGGCAACACTCGTCGCGTTGGGGTCTAGGGCATGTCTGCTATTTCTTGGCCCGGTAGGTCCCGATGATCATCGCCAGAGTGATGCCGCCAAGGTAGGTGATGGCGTACTTGTCGTATCGAGTAGCAAGGCCCCGCCACTGTTTGAGCCGGTTCATGGCTCGCTCGACGGTATTGCGTAACTTGTAGACCTCGGCGTCGAAGCCCGGTGGACGTCCACCTTTGGAGCCCTTGGCCTTGCGGCGAGCGATCTGGTCGGATCGTTCGGGAATGGTGTGCTTGATGCCCTTGGCGCGCAGATATATCCGGGTACTGGGGTGGGAGTAGGCCTTGTCTGCCAGCAGACGAAAGTCGCCCCTGGCCCCGGTGGTCAGCAGGGCCTGCACCAGCGGGGCGAGCATCGGGTTGTCTCCACCTTGGCCCGCACCGGCCAGGGCCAGCACCGGAGTGCAGGAGGCATCGGCCAATACGTGGACCTTGGCGGTCAGCCCGCCGCGGGAGCGACCCAGGGCATGATCCGGCGGCTCACCGGGCACGAGGCGAGAATTCTTGTCATTCGATTCTGCCCCCTGTGTCCTGCTCTGGGTCCGTGACAACCGAGTCCCGGCGGGCACCGGCCGCGTGCTGATGGGCACGCACACTGGTGGAGTCGATCGACAAAATCGCCTCCGCCTCCTTGGGGTCCAGGCCCACTTCCTGCTGCACAGCGGCCAGCATCTGGGTGTAGGTGCCGTCTTGTGACCACCGCTTGTGCCGTTCCCACACGCTCTGGAACGGCCCGAACTTCACCGGCAGATCCCGCCAGGGCGAACCGGTGCGAAACCGCCAGATGATCCCCTCCAGCATCACCCGGTGGTCGTTCCACGGACGACCACGCCGGCCCGAATCCTGTGGCAACGCCGGCGTCAGGGCCGCCCACAACTCATCACTAATCACTCCATCACGAACCATGAGCTCCACGATCGCTGACCAGCCTCGAAATCTTTAGCAGACACGCCCTAGACATCGCGCAACACCTCGGATGAGTTTTGACTCTCCGGCTGCACTTTCGCCTCTCGGTGGCCGGCCGGCCCCGTAGGGGGATCGACGTGCGGGGAAGAGCAATGGGACCGGCGAGTCCTGGGTAGTTCCTGCTATTCGCGCCTCAGCTGCGTGGTCGGCAATGCTGTACGCATGGAGTACGTGTCCAGGGCGCCGCGGCCGCCGCTCGACGGCCTGGTCCACGACATCTACTACCTGGCGGGCGAGCCGCCGTACCGCCGGTTGACGCTGCCGGCGGCGCCGGCGCCGCTGCTCATCGTGAATCTCGGGGCGCCGTTTCACATCCGTGCGGGCAACGCCGTCGAGGCGGCAGAGTACGCCGACGGCTGTGTGGTCAGCACGCCCACCCGTGCGTGGGACTTCAGCTACCCGATTTCCAGCCGGTCGGTCGGCGTGCACTTCAAGGCGTGGGGGCTGGCACCGTTCCTGCCGATGGCCGCAGACGAGTTGCGCGACCGGCCGGCGACCATCGAGCAGGTGTGGGGCCGGCCCACCATCACCGAGTTGCGAGACCAGCTGGCTGCAGTGGCCGAACCCGACCAGATGCTGACCCTGCTCGAGGCGGCGCTGACGCGTCAGTTGCGGGATATCCCCGGGCTGGATCTGGTTCGCCATGCGAGCGCCGCCATCGCGGCGACCGGTGGGACGGTGCCGATCGGCGATCTCATCGTGGCGAGAGGTGTCAGCAGCACCCTTCTGGCACGACGTTTCCAGCAGGTCATCGGCGTCACGCCGAAGCGGCTGGCCCGAGCCCACCGCTTCTCCACCACCGTGCTCGCCCTCGATCCCGCCGACCCGATCGACTGGGCAGACTTCGCCGCTCGCGCCGGCTATTTCGACCAGGCGCACTTCGCTCACGAGTTCCGAGAGTTCACCGGCTTCACGCCGACCCGGTACGTCGAGGTCCGGAGGCGTTTCCTGCGCGAGCATCCCGGCCACGTGCTCGACGGCTGGCCGTTGCCGGCCGATTGAATTCTTACAAGAGCGAGCAACTCGACGCGCGCAGACTGCAGGGACAGATCCCCCCATCGAAGGAGTCCCCATGAGCAAGGTAGTCATGTACGCGTCGGTGTCGGTCGACGGCTTCATCGCAGCCGAGAACGACGACCCCGGGCCGTTGTTCGAGTGGCTGGTCAGCGGTGAGGTGGCGCTGGATGAGAGCGGCGTGTTGAAGGTGTCGCAGGCGTCTTACGACTACGTTCGCCCCTACTGGGACGAGCTTGCGGTGACGATCGCCGGGCGCCACGTCTTCGACATCACCGACGGCTGGGACGGGGCGCCGCCGGCTGGGGTTGACCACGTCGTCGTCGTCAGCCACCGCCCGCCCCCCGAGGGTTGGGACCCAAGGCCGCCGTTCCACTTCGTCGACGGTATCGAGGCAGCGGTGGCCAAGGCGCGGGACCTCGCGGGTGACCGCACCGTCGAGGTCGCGGCCGGAGACGTCGGCGGCCAGTTCCTCGCCGCGGGCTTTGTTGACGAGGTGCGCATGGACGTGGTCCCCGTCGTGCTCGGCTCGGGCAAGCGCTTCTTCGGGTCGGTCGATGTTCAGCACCTGTTGGACGATCCCGACCTGATCATTCAGGGCAACCGAGTGCTCCACCTGCGCTATGGCGTACGCCGGCTGCCGAACTGAGTACGTCACGTGCATTCGTAGAGGCCGAGAACCCCAGCCTGCCATGTCCGGATGTCCCGCGGCCGGATCCTTCATCAGGATGCCGCTCTCGTGGCTGGCTTCGAGGGAAACTCGCTTGACGGCGTCCCGCGAGGGTGTCCGGAGCGGGACGCCGCCAAGGTGGACGTTCAGCCTCGTGCCGACGCGTCCGCGAGCTCGGCCTTGGCTGCCAGCCGTTGGCGTTGGATGGCGCGATAGACGGTAGAGCGGCCGACACCGAAAAGTTCGGCGACCTCGAGAGTGCTGTACTCGCCGCTGTGCACCAGCGACACCAGATGCGCTTCCTGCTTTCGGCTGAGTTTGGGCTGCTTGCCCTTCAGCCGACCCTTGGCCTTGGCGACCTTCATGCCCTCGACCGTGCGCAGCCGGATCAGGTCGGACTCGAACTCCGCGACCATGGCGAGCACGTTGAACAGGAGACGACCGACTGCGTCGGTCGGGTCGTAGACCGAGCCGCCGAGCGAGAGGCTGATCTGTCGGGCGGTCAACTCGTCCGCGATCGCCCGCGCATCGGGCAGGGACCGGGCCAGGCGGTCGAGTTTCGTGACCACCAGGGTGTCCCCAGCCCGGCACGCGGCAAGGGCCTCGCGCAGGCCAGGGCGTTCTCGGTTGGTGCCGGTCAGGCCGTGATCGACGTAGATGCGTTCGATCTCGACGCCTAGGCTGAGCAGGGCATCGCGTTGCGCGGTGAGGTCTTGCTGATCGGTGGAGCATCGGGCGTACCCGACAAGTAGTGCGCTCATGGCGCACCTCCCCAAGGGATCGGCCCGGCCGCGCCACCGAATGTGGTCGGCTCGGGCGTCGGGAAGAGCCCGACACCACCAGCGACTACCTTTCCTACTCGGTGTGCAAGTGCCTCGTTAGTCGGGTGCGTCCGACACGGCCCGCACCAAGGGGACTCATAGCCAGTGGTGCCTCTTGAACACGGCGTACAGGACCGCACCGAGAGCGACCATCCCGAGCAGGGCGAGGGGGTAGCCGTAGGCCCAATCGAGCTCTGGCATGTGGTGGAAGTTCATGCCGTAGATGGTGCCGACCAGGGTGGGGGCGAGGAGGATCGCCCCCCATGAGGAGATCCGTTTGACCTGCTCGCTTTGTTGGTAGGTGGCCTCGGTGACTCGACGCGTCTCTTCGCTCTGCTGCTGGGCCACCAGGGTGGCGTTGACTGCCAGGGCGTTCTGCAGCAGGCTCCGAAACGCGTCGGCACGTTCAACCACATGCAACGTGTGGTCATGGACGTCACGAAGCCGGTGACGCAACTCCACGTCCACGTCGTCATTGACGAAACTCTGCTCGAGCCCTTCGAGCATGCCCACCAAGGGGTGGGTGGCGCGCTGGAAAGCCATGACCTCACGGGAGAGTTCGTAGATTCGGCGTGAGACCGCCGGGTCGCTGTCGAAGAGCTCGTCCTCGATCTCGTCGATGTCGTTCTCCA
Source organism: Pseudactinotalea sp. Z1732 (assembly GCF_049724975.1). Taxonomy (NCBI): domain Bacteria; kingdom Bacillati; phylum Actinomycetota; class Actinomycetes; order Micrococcales; family Cellulomonadaceae; genus Pseudactinotalea; species Pseudactinotalea sp. Z1732. The sequence goes on from NZ_JBMPQC010000001.1 coordinate 516,747, forward strand.
GGCCGACCACCACCGGGCCGTACTGGTCCACGACCTCGTCCAGGATCGCGTAGAGCACCGCCCCGGGACCGAGACGGAGAATGTCCGGGTCGGTCTCGAGCCGGTGCCTGACCCGTCCGAGGTCAGGTGCCGCCTGTTGCCTGACGGTGACGACGAGACCAGGACGGGTGAATACGTGCAGTTCACTGAACTCGACCTGTTCGACATCCTCGAGGTATCGAGCAGGGTGCAGCACCGTGAACAGGGTGTGGCCGTATCTTTCCAGTTTGGGCCGTTGGTGCGCCTTGTCGGTGTCCTCCGCGACCAACCCATGCAGGCCGAACTCGTCCGCGATGACGCTGACCTCCTGGGAGGTGGGCCGGTAGAGCTCCACCCAGGCCATGCCACCATGTTGATGAAGCAGTTCGAGGGTCTGCTCCAGGCTGTCCGGTGTGGCGACCGGTAGGCCGTCGACGTAGATGGCGCTGGCGATCACGCTCATGAGTGCCCTCGTCCCAGGTGGCGTCGGCTGTTCAGCCCCATGGCGACCGCGTACTGCTCGGCGATGTGGCCGAGCCCTCCGATGCCGGAGATCAGCAGCCATCCTCCGGGCTTGGTGTTTGTCACCTTTAAGCCCTTGTTGCCGGTCATCGTCGCTCCTCTCGGGTCCCGGGGCCCGATCGGGTCCCGGAGCACCGATGTCGGCACGACGCCAGTGAACCACGGTCGACGGCCCTGCGAGCGGGACCGTGGCCCATACCTGCGCTCTACGCCGATGGCGGCGCGCCCGCGCGCCGGGATTACCGGCGACGTCTGCATGCCAAGGACTTTAGTCGGTTGCGTCCGCGCGGCCGCGGAGGAGAGTGGGAGTGACCGAGGAGTCCAGTGAACACTCTGACCGAGCCAACGGCCTACCGGCACCACACAACGCTCGACCTCAAGGAGGACCGGGGTGGCTGTGGTGCTCGTGCAGGTCGGCCTTCTGTACGAGAGGAGCACACCGACCATGGATGTCACCATCGTCTACGAATCTGCCTGGGGGAACACCAAGGCAGTCGCTGAGGCGGTTGCCGTCGGCGTGACTACTCAAGCCGGCGTCAACGTCACAGTGCTCGACGTCGGTGCGGCACCGCCCGCCGACACCCTGGACACCCACCTTCTCGTCGTCGGCGCCCCTACACACGCTTTCGGCCTGAGCCGCCCGCAGACCCGCGAGGACGCCGCCCGACGCGGAGGCCACCCAGGTGACGCCGGGCTGCGGGAATGGATCGAGGCGGCCGGCCAGATCCGGCCTCCTGTGGCGGCCTTCGACACCCACGTCCGCCACCCCAACCTGCCGGGCGCCGCGAGCAAGAAGGCCGCCAAGCTGCTCCGTCGGCACGGCGCCACGCTCCTCGTCGAACCCGAGAGCTTCTACGTCCACGGGTACGAGGGGCCGCTCCTTGCCGATGAGATCGACCGGGCCCGGTCCTGGGGCACCGACCTCGCCGACCGGCTAGCGGAGGGGGCGTCCCAGGTGCACTGACGCAGCCGCCCACGCCCATACATCCAGCATTGAACTACCCGCCGGTTCAGTTGGAGCAGGTGGGCCACGATGGCCTGGGCACGTGGCCGTGGTCGTGGGTGACATGCCGCTCGGCGGCGCCGCACTCAACACCGCAACTTCGATGACAGGTACAGACCTATGACGACGGACTAGGGCCAAAGGAACCGACGACATACCAAAGGCCATGGGCTGGGGCTGGCTGCAGTTGTGACACCAGGTTCGAGACACACGGGACTTGCGCGAAGTGTCGGCTCAGGGGCCCAGCGCCGATATCGGAATGACATGGACTCCGTCAGGGCGCCTTCCGGCGTACCCGGTGCTAGTGATGACACCCAGTGCTCCTGGTGCGCCGTGTTTGCTGACGTCAATCTTCGACGCGAAGTGGAGCAGGCTCGCGGCTGCTTCGTCGACAGCAGTAGGGCTCATCTTGACCTCGAACGCCGCCCACCTGTCATCAGGGAGACTGACGACCGCGTCGACCTCGTTGCCGTCAGAGTCCCGCCATGCACCGATCGTGCCAGCCAGTGGCTGGGTGTAGATGCGCAGATCCCTCATAACGAGGGACTCGAAGTGGAAACCAGTGGCCCTGAGATCTGCGAGAAGTTCAGCACTTCCGATCCCCAATGCAGCCAGCCCTACCGAAGGGTCGTCGAAATATCGAATAGGCGCTGCGCGAAGCCGGGTCCGAGAGCGCATATGCGGGCGCCAACTCTCAGCATTCTCGGTCAAATGGAGCCGCTCCAAGGCATCCAGATATGCATACAGACTGTCTCGTGCGATTGGCCCCTCAGGGCCTCCAACGTCCTTCGCCAACTCGGTGACTTTGACGGCCTGCCCGGCGGAACGAGCAAGTGCGGCCATGAGGCGGTTGATGTTGCGGGGGTCACGGCGGGCACCGAGCGCGTGGATGTCGACCTCTGCGATCTGGGTGAGGTAGTTGCGCAGCCACGAGCGGGCCTCGTGCTCATCGGCATCCATCAGGCTCGGCCAGCCGCCTATCACGATTCGCCGAATCAGATCCTCGAAGTTGAGGGCCGCGCCCGACCCCGTCTGGGTGTGGCCGTTGAGCAAGTCGCGCATGGAGACATCGCCGCTGGAGTGCCCCGACTCGAACAGGCTCATCGGGCGCATTCGGAGTGTGCCTATGCGGCCGGCGCCGGAGTGGCGCTTGGCGTCGTCCTTCGGAGTGGCCGATCCAGTGAGGATGTAGAGCCCTCGCTGGCCGCGGTCGTCGATGTTCCGGCGGACACGGTTCCAGATTGCCGGCTCAACTTGCCACTCATCGAAGAGGATTGGGGTGGGCTGGTCGAACAGTTGGTCGGGTGCCAGCGTCAGGGCCATCCGGGCTGACTCATCCTCATCTAATCGCACTGTGGACTTGGCGATGCGCAACGCCGTGGCCGTCTTACCGCACGCCTTCGGCCCCTCGATCAGAACTGCGCCGATGCCGTTCATACGGTGGGCAAGTTCGCAGAGCCTCTAGTCGACATTATGCAGATGGCGCAGACGACAGATTGCAGACGACGGGTTCGACACTTTGCGGAAGTTGGTCGACCTCGATGTATCCCGCGATGGCAAACCGGGCCCGAGCCCGGGTGGCGAACCGGTATTGTCCCAGCACACTCCGGTCCTGCCCATGAACCGGCGCGCGTCAACTGGACCTGCTCGGCCAGTAACGACGTCAGGGCAGCACTATCTGCACGGCCTCGGCCTTGAACTGCGGGCTGACCTTCCGTCGTTTCGGGGACATGTACTGATCCTCTCCTCAGGAGAGAACCTGTCCAACATCCTTGATGCTCCCCAGGATCGGCTTGCGGAACGAACTTCAAGAGTTCCGTCCAGACTCGTTCTTGTCGAGTACTGGTAGTGACGGGCGGCCTTCCGGGCGTCGTGCTGGCTCCAGCGGAGCAGGTGGTCGCGGTCGCCTGCGACCGGGTAGGGGACGCTCCAAGCGCGCGTAGTCAGGCTCCTTGCCGATTTGTCAACGGGAAAGTTGCGCCTGAGGTGACGTGATGTCCTAACGTGGTGAGCGTGACCAACACCGAGCCCCGACGGCGGGGTATCGACGACGGCGTCCGGGTGGTGCACGGGGCGGTCCACGCCGGCGACCAACAGGAAACCTTATGACCGAGCTGACTCCATATCTCTGCGTCGCCGACGCCCGAGCCGCCATCGAGTGGTACGTCGCCGCGCTGGGCGCAGAGGTCACCTACGAGCCGATCGTCATGGAGGACGGCCGGGTCGGCCACTGCGAACTCGCGATCGGCAAGGCGCGCTGGATGATCTCCGACCAGTTCGACTCCGCTGGGGTAGCCGCCCCCGACCCGACCCGCGGGTCGGCGGTGTCGCTGCATCTCACGGTCACCGACGTCGACGCGGCCGCCGCCCGCGTCGTCGCGACCGGGACATCGATGACGCGCGGCCCCGAGGACAGTCCGCCCGCCGGGCGGGTAGCGGTCTTCATCGACCCGTTCGGTCATCGCTGGTTCCTGAACCAACCGGGCGAGAGCTGACTCAGACCCGCTCGGCCAGGGGAGTCAACCCGAGCCCTGAGTGCGTAGGGCCTCACCCGTCCCCCAGCGGCGATGCGCATACGAGATGATGGAGGCTATGCAGCGAAGCTACGCCGAGTCGATCACCGTCGCCGCTTCACCGGAGTCCATCTATGCCCTGGTCAGCGACGTCACCCGCACGGGTGAATGGAGCCCGATCTGCCGTCGCTGTGAGTGGGAAGACCCCGACAACACCGGCGTCGGCGCGCAGTTCACCGGTTTCAATGAGACACCGCAGCGCTCCTGGCAGACACGGTCAACGGTGGTCGCGGCGGAGCCAGGCCGGGCGTTCGCCTGGGAGGTAGGCGACGGCTACGTTCGGTGGGGCTACGCGCTGCGACCCGTCGACGGCGGGACCGAGGTCACCGAGCACTGGGAATTCCTGCCAGCCGGGCTGGAGATGTTCGCCAGGCGGTATGGCGCGGAGGCGCCGTCCCAGATCGAGGAACGCACCCGCGCCGCACACCAAGGCATCCCGCGCACCCTCGCGGCGATCAAGCACATCGCCGAGGCGGAACGACACACCACCGATCCACCCGCTGCGCCTCGCTGACCACACAAGCGCGCACGTCTTGTGTGACCGGGGTGCGCTGGTGGTCCTACCAGTGAAGTGGCAGGCCGTTGCCTAGCCCCAGCGCAAGCCGAGTCGATGGGTCACTGCACCGTGCCCGCCACTGCCTGGATCATGGCGCCGGCGGCGAGCCCTCACGCGACTATGGTTCGTTCCGATTAGGGCTCGGCCTCAGAGCGGTCAGCACCGCCGAGGCCGCGATCACCAGTGCGAGCACCAGGCCCGACACGGCCCAGTCTCCGACGGCAAGGGCGAGGCCGGACAGCGCAGCACCCAGCAGGTAGCCCGCCTGAATGGCACCGGCGAGAGCTGTCATCATCAGTTCCGGCCGCTCCGGGTGCTGAGCCATACCCAGCACGTTCGTCGTGGCGATCCGGGCGCCCGCGATGGCGTTGGCCACCGCGTAGGCCACCGCACCGACCAGCCACCGCGGGCGCGCGTCGCCATCGAGGAGAGCGCTGCCGAAAACCCCGGCGACGGCAACGGCCAGCAGTCCGGACAGGACGTACACCGTGACCCGCAGGTCTCCGGCCGCGGCGAGTCGGCCACCCAGGACCGAGGCGATGACGAAGCTCACTGCCCCGGCGGACAGCACCCATCCGGTCAGCCCTTCGGTGGTCCCCAGTCCCACCACGAACAGCGCCCCCACGTACGTCAGGACACCCGCCCATCCCATGTACGCCAAGGTCTCCGCCACGGCCCAGCGGTAGGCGGGCCGTGGCATGTTGGCCAACCCACCGCGACTCACGGTGCCCGCCGGGCCGGCGAAGCGCCCGGCGAGCGTGAGGACACCGAGGGCCAGGATCGCGGGAAACACGTGGGTGGACCGCCAGGAGATGTGCTCGGTCAAGGCACCGCTGATCGGGCTCCCGATCACCCAGGCAAACCCGTGGGCTGCGGTCACCCAACCGGCGGCCCACGCCCGACTGCCTCCGGTGAAGCCGCCGAGTCCGGCGAATCCCGCGGTAAGCAGGGTGGCGATCGCCAGTCCCACCGGCACGTGGGCGACCAGGTAGTGGATCGGGCCGGTCGCCGTGGCCACCGACGCGCTGGCGGCAAGAACGAGAAACGCACCGGCCACGGCTAGACGTCGCACCCCGAAGGACGAGACCGAGACCGAGACCAGCAGGGCTAGGGCTCCTGCAAGAGCGACTGCGCCGGTGAGGGACCTGGCCTGTCCGGCCGCCGCGACCTCGACACCGAGGTCGGTCGCGACAGCCACGAGCGAGGGAGTCAGCACCGCTAACAATGACTGCGAGGTCATCGCGGCGGCCACGAGCGGAACCAATCGCGCCACATCCCGCTCAGCAGTGCGAGGGGCGGTGTCCACGTCCCGGGTCACGGCCACCACCTTCAGGGCCGGGCTTCCAGGACCATGAACATCGGGGTCTGGGCCGCCCGCCGGAACCGGGTGAACCCGGCTTGACCGGCCACCTGCTCAAGTTTCGCCTGCCCCGCTTGGGCGCCCAGGGCCGCCTCGGCGCCCTGGGCGAGCGCGCTCGGAGTGCACACCATGGTGGAGACGGAGTAGAAGGTGCGCGCCCGCACGCTCTCGGCCGGGTCGTCGTCGGCTCGCGGTTCGGTGAACATCCACGTCCCAGACGGTGCGAGGGCGCGACGGATGTGCCGCGCCGCACCGACTGGATCGCCCCACTCGTGCAAGGCATTGAAGACGCAGACCAGGTCGTAGTCGCGGCCGGGGAAGTCCTCCGCGGTGGCCACCTCGAAGGTGACGCGGTCGCTGACCCCGGCCTCGGCTGCCGCGGTGCGTGCCGCCTCGATCGAGGCGACGTGATTGTCGAATCCGGCGAACCGAGAGGCCGGGTAGGCCTCGGCCAGCCGGATCAGGGCCTCGCCATGACCGCATCCGACGTCGACCACTCGCGCCCCGGACTCGAGCCGGGCCTGCATGCCCTCCAGTGCGGGGATCCAATGGGGCACCAGGTTGGCGCGATAGACCGGCCCGAAGAGACGCTGTGTGCCCACGTACAGGTCGGGGTGGTGCCCGCCCCACCCGAGGCCGCCGCCGGAGGTGAAGGCGCGGGCGAGGGTGTCGACGTCCTTGTGGTTGGAACTGGCCGCGAGCATTCCACCGATCAGGTAGGTCGGGCTGGCCGGATCCGCCAGGCACGCCGCCTGTTCAGGGGTCAGCCAGTAGGTACCGCCGGCGGGGTCATGCTCGGTGTACCCGCTGGCCACCTGGGCGTTGAGCCACTCCCGCAGCAGCCGCGGGTGGCAGCCGGTCACCTCCGCAAGGTCTTCGGGTGGGCAGGGACCATGGGCAGCGAGTGCGGCATAGAGCCCGAGCCGGTCGCCCAGCACCACGGTGGCGGCGTGCATCGTGGCGGCCTGGTCGGCGCCGTAGCGTTCGATGAACGCTTGCAGCCGGTCGGAGTCCGGGGTCGACGCCGTTGCAACTCCCGACGGTGCGGCACGCGCGGAGGCCGGGCCTTCTGGAGTGGCTTCGATCGAGTCGATTCTGCTCGGCATGACCCTCACCCCTGGATGTTCTGGTTGACATGGAACAGGTTGCTCGGGTCGTAGGCGGACTTGACCTGCAGGAGCCGGCCGTAGTTGTCGCCGTAGGTGGCGCGCACCCGATCCGGACCCTCATCCATCATGAAGTTCACGTACGCCCCGCCGACGGTGAACGGGTGGATCGCCTCCCAGTACGCGCGGGCCCAGCGGGTCAGTGGCTCCGCGAGCCGGGGATCCGGGTCGATGGCAGCGATGACCATGGACCAGGTGGCGTCCCGGAATTGCCACGCGGTGTCGGCGGGATCGACGTCGTGCACCGCCCCGTCGATGGGGTACAGGTGCATCAGGGACTTCTCACCCGGTGCCCGGGCGGAGTGCTCCAAGTGGGCATCGATCGCGGCGTCGGGCAATTCCTTGACCACATCGCCCTTCCAGTACCACTGAAGTCCGGGCGGGAGCAGCGGGTCGAACATGGACTGCAGCGCCGGGTAGGGCATCTGGGTGCAGCCGTCCAGCAACGGCGTGGGCAGTTCGTCACGGATCGGGCGCATCGCCTCACGAGCCTCGTCCTCCGGCCCGTCGTAGCAGCACACCAGGACGCATGACTGCCTTCCCCGGATCTCCGTCGGGAACGGCGGCACCGACGGCACCCGCTTGAGTCCCAGGAAGGGGGAGAACCGGGGTGCGGCCCTGGGCAGGAAGTCGCGGTACCAGGCCATCACCTCCCGGGCGTGGGCGACGTCGAAGAAGATCGGCCCTGCGAACACGGTGTCCACCGGGTGTGCGCGGAAGAGGAACCTGGTCACCACCCCGAAGTTCCCGCCACCACCGCGAACCGCCCAGAACAGATCCGGGTGCTCCTCGGGCTTGGCGGTCACCAATCGGCCGTCGGCGAGGACGACGTTGCTGGCGGGTGAGGTACCCGTGCCCACCGCCGAGGGTCAGACCCCCGACCCCGGTCGAGGAGACGATGCCGGCGGGCACGGCCAGCCCGGACGGGTGGGTGGCCTGGTCGACGTCGCCCTGCGTGCACCCGGGTCCGGCCGTCACGGTGCGGGTCGCCGAGTCGACCCGCACCCCTTTCATCGGCGAGAGGTCGATCATCAGGCCGTCGTCGCAACTGGCGAAGCCGGCACCGTTGTGCCCGCCGCCACGGATGGCGATCGGCAGCCCGGTCTCGCGCCCGTAGGCAACGGCGTTGATCACGTCCGCGGCACTGGTGCAGCGGATGATCATCCGGGGTTTCTTGTCAATCATGCCGTTGTAGAGGGCGCGGGTGATGTCATAGCGAGCGTCATCGGCGTCGATGACCTCGCCCCGGAGTCGTTGCCGCAGATCCAACATGAGGAGTCCCTTCTCGTGACCGATTGCCTCACGCTAGGAGTCGACGTCGACGACGCGCATCGGGCCGATTGCCCAACCTCGCACCTGTCATGGGTCATCTGACCCACAGCACCGGCGAGGTCACCCGGTCAGCGCACGGACGGCGCCGGGTAGGCGCGCGCAGTCAGTGCCGTCAGGACACGGTCGGGCGGTCAGCGCGGTGAGCGCGGCACGAGGCCCTGCTCGAAGGCGTAGGCGGTGGCCGCTGTGCGGGAGGAGCAGCCAAGTTTGGCGAAGATGCTGGACAGGTGCCGGGCCACGGTCTTCCTGCTGATGAACAGCTCCGCCGCGACCTCCCGGTTGGTGCCCCCCAGGGCGACCACGGCCAGTACCTCCACCTCGCGCGGCGTGAGTTTGCCGGCGCCTCGGCTCGTCCCATCGAGGGCCGTCACCTGCTCGAGGTCACCGACTGCGCCGAGTTCGGCGAACACCCGCTGCGCCGCCGCACGTTCCCGGCGGGCGCCGTCGAGGTCTCCCAGGGCCTGACAGGCACGCCCGAGCAGGGCCTGCACCCGGGCCAACTCATACGGCACACCGAGTTCGCTCCACAGCCGGTGCGCTTCGCGCAACTCGCCCACCGCCTCCTCCAGGCGGTCCTGGGCCAGGTACACCGCGCCACGGGTGGCGTGTGCGGTGGCAGTGAACCCCGAGGTGGCGTAACGAGCCGCGATGCCGGCCACATCCGTGGCTGCCTGCTCCGCGACCTGCACCTCACCGGCGGCCAGCGCGACCTCGACCTGGGCGACCCGCAGCGGCAGACGCCGCAGCGCGTCCACGGCGGACCCGACGGCGATGGTGAGGCCGGCCAGGGCTGCATCGTGCTGGCCGCGCGCGCACTGGAGCAGAGCCAGGCCGGGCTGGGGATCGCGACCCCGGGCACGGGCCTGCTCATAGGCAACGTCTGCGTCGTCGTACTCCCCGCGCAGCCGCCGCAGTTCGGCGACCTGGTAGTGCGCTTCGGCGGCGCTCGCGACGTGCAGGTGCTCCAGATCCGCGCACACCTTGGCGGCCTCCGTTTCGGCCTCAGACCATCCGCCACTGGCCTGCAGGACTTGGGAGCGGTGCACCCGGCAGATCCCGGTGAACAGCACGGCCGCGGGCAGGCTGTCGAGCCACTGCGTGGTGGCGCCGGTCCAGGAAACCAGCCGGCGCACGTCTCCCAGTTCGTGGCAGGCAGCCATCAGGTGGCAATAGATGTTTCCCGCCCACGTCGGATGGAGATCCTCGGTGAGCACCGCGACCATTGCCTCGTCCAGAAGCGAGAGCCCCTCGGTGGTGCGGCCCTGCTTGACCAGCGCTCGTCCGTGCCCAACGATGCTCAGGGCCACCAGGTTGGCGTCGTTGTGTCGCCGGCCGAGATCCGCTACGCCGGCCGCGCTCGCCACCACGTCATCGCCGACCGGCCCGCCCAGACCTGCCTCCACCTCGAGGATGTACATCAGGTAGCCACGCTCGGCGCAGTCGGGGTGATCGTCGAGCAGCCGCTGGGCGCGACTCAGCCATCCGGAGCCCAGCACCGTGTCGCCGCGGAGCAACAGGTCGACCGCGATGTGAATCGCGGCCATCGCAGCCCGCGCGGGTAGGTCGCCCTCGAGGTAGCGGCGATAGGCGCGTTCTGCGGCCGCCAAGGACTCCTCGACCTCACCGAGCCACCAGGCTGCGTCCGCGAGTAGGAACGTGTCTTCGGCGGCCAGGTCCTCCTGAGCCTCTGCCTTGGTGAAGCCTTCGCGGGCAGCATGCCAGTCACGGCGCTGGTACGCCGTCCGCGCTGCCGTCACCAGAGTTGCGCTCAAGTCCTCCACCGAGCCTCTCACCCTCGATGGTAGTACGTGCCGCCGGCGGACCTCAGTGGATCCTGCAGGGTGGTCAAGCAGACCTCGTCGGTGATCGGTGTGGTCCAACTGCACTCAGACGCCCTACTTGGGCCCTACGCACTCGTCGCCGCCTACCACCACATGCCTCAGATCGAGGAGGGCCCCAAGGGCTTCGAGACCAGAACTGCGGCATCTCCCTGTGCGGGTCGGGGTAGATGTGCCGGCGTCGCGGCATCTCTCGACAATCGCGACGGCACGGTCACTGCGCCATGTCGACGAAGCGCGTGTAGTGGCCCTGGAAGGCCACCACGATGGTGTCGGTGGGGCCGTTACGGTGCTTGGCCACGATCATGTCCGCCTCACCGGCGCGGGGCGACTCCTTCTCGTACATGTCATCGCGGTGCAGCAGAATCACGACGTCGGCGTCCTGTTCGATACTGCCCGATTCGCGAAGGTCGCTCATCTGGGGACGCTTGTCGGTGCGCTGCTCCGAGCCACGGTTGAGCTGGGAGATCGCGATCACCGGCACCTCCAGTTCCTTGGCCAGCAACTTCAGCGCCCGCGAGAACTCCGAGACCTCCTGCTGGCGCGACTCCACCCGCTTACCCGAACTCATCAACTGCAGGTAGTCGATCACCACGAGCTTGAGGTCGTGTCGCTGCTTGAGCCGGCGACACTTCGCGCGGATCTCCATCAGTGACATGTTCGGAGAGTCGTCGATGAACAGCGGGGCATCGGAGACCCGGCTCATCGTGCGGGCCAGTCGAGTCCAGTCCTCGTCGCGCATCGTGCCCTTGCGCATGTTGTTCAGCGGCACCTGCGACTCCGCCGAGAGCATCCGCATGGAGATCTCGTTGCGGCTCATCTCCAGAGAGAAGATCACCGACGTCATCCCGTGCTTGATCGAGGCCGCGCGCGCGAAGTCCAGTCCCAGGGTTGATTTTCCCACAGCCGGCCTGGCCGCGACCACGACCATCTGCCCGGCGTGCAGGCCGTTGGTCAGGGCGTCGAAGTCGACGAAGCCGGTGGGCACCCCCACCATGCCGTCCCCGTGGTGGGAGGCGGCGTCGATCTCCTCCATGGTGGCGTTGATGATGTCCTTCAGCGGGACGTAGTCCTCGCTGGTGCGACGCTCGGTGACCGCGTAGACCTCGGCCTGGGCGGTGTTCACCAGATCGTCGACGTCCCCGCCATCGGTGGCATAGCCCAACTGCACGATCCGGGTGCCCGCGTCCACCAGTCGGCGCAGCACCGCGCGCTCCCGCACGATCCGGGCGTAGTACCCGGCATTCGCTGCGGTGGGCACCGACGACAGCAACGTGTGCAGATAGGGCGCCCCGCCGATCCGGCCGAGTTCACCGCGTTTGGTCAACTCCGCCGAGACCGTCACCGCATCCGCCGGCTCACCCCGGCCGTACAGGTCCAGGATCGCCTCGTAGATCGCCTCGTGCGCCGGGCGGTAGAAGTCGGTGCCCCGCACCACCTCCAGCACGTCCGCGATGGCGTCCTTGGACATCAGCATGCCGCCCAGCACGCTCTGTTCGGCCGCCACGTCCTGCGGTGGGGTCTTGTCGAAGGACTCCCCCGGGGGAGCCATCTCTGCCAGGCTCATCGGCCCACCCCCTGGTTCCGTCTCACTGTGCCCCTCGCCGTCCTCGCTGAAATTCCGTACTCATGTTCTACAGCCGACCACTGACACGGGTCGGGCCGCACCGGTGCGGTGCCCATGTGACCCGGCCTGGCGTCGTCGGCCTTTCCGGGTGCACTCCCGGTCTTCCCGGGCGACCACCCCGGCGCCGTCTTCCCTGCGACGCCTGGATACCCACCCAGCGCGAGGCTAGGGCCCCACCGGCCGAACGCCAAACCCCGGTGTTCCCGCCCTGTGCACGAAGACCATCTAGGCTGTGGACACCGTGTGGACAGTGCGGCCCCTCGTTGTGCACAGGGCGGGGACACAGGTGTGGATAACACCTCAGAAGCGTGCCGTCACAACGAAAAGTCCCTGTGGATGCTGTGTATGGAAAGAAGTCGGAGGATCCGTGGACGACACGCCCGCCCAACACGCCGACCGGGGCCGGGCACTGGATCGTCGCATCCTGTCCCTGGCTTGGCCGGCGCTGGGCGCACTGGTCGCCGAGCCACTCTTCGTCCTGATCGACTCCGCCGTGGTCGGCCGCCTGGGCGTGAACGAACTCGCCGGCCTCACCCTGGCCTCGACGCTGCTGGTCACCGCGGTGGCGATCTTCGTCTTCCTCGCCTACGCCACCACGGGTGCGGTGGCCCGCCAACTGGGCGCCGGGAACACCCCCAAGGCACTGGCCATGGGGATGGACGGGATGTGGCTGGCGCTCGCACTCGGCCTGATCACCATGACCATCGGGTTCGTCACCGCACCCTGGGTGGTGACCCTGATGGGTGCCCCGGCCCCGGTGGCCCCGCACGCCATCGACTACCTGCGCTACTCCCTGCCCGGCGTCCCCGGCATGCTCGTGGTGCTGGCCGCCACCGGCGCCCTGCGAGGGTTGCAGGACACCCGCACCCCCTTCGTCGTCGCCGTCGCCGGGGCCATCGTGAACACCATCGGCTCCATCGGCCTGGTACACGGGGCGGGGCTTGGCATCGCGGGATCGGGCCTGGCCACCGCCCTGACCCAGATCGGGATGGGCGTGGTGCTGGCCGTGGTGGTGGTGCGCGGAGCCCGCGCGCACGGGGTCTCGGTCAAACCCGCTTTCGGCGGGATACGGGCCAACGCCCGCGCAGGGATGCCGCTGCTGGTCCGTACCCTGACGCTGCGCATCGCGGTGCTGCTGACCGTCGCCGCGGCCACTCACCTCGGGGCGGTCACGATGGCCGCCCACCAGATCGTCAACGCCATGTGGGGCCTGGCCGCGTTCGGCCTGGACGCCCTCGCGATCGCCGCGCAGGCGCTGATCGGGCACGGCCTGGGCCGGCGCGACGTGGAGTCGGTCCGGCGCATCATGCGCAGGTCGCTGCAGTGGGGCACTGCCGCCGGGGCGGTGCTCGGCCTGGTCTTCGCCGGGACCGGCTGGTTGATCACGCCCCTCTTCAACGCCGACCCCCAGGTGCAGCAGGCCGGCGCCTGGGGACTGGTGGTGATCGGGGTGCTGATGCCGATCGCCGGATGGGTGTTCGTGCTCGACGGCGTGCTCATCGGCGCCGGCGACGGACGCTTCCTGGCCTGGGCCGGTGTGATCACGCTGGTGGCCTACCTGCCGTTGCTCGGGCTGGTGTGGTACTTCGCACCCCCGGGCGTGCCCGGCCTGATCTGGCTGTGGAGCGCCTTCGCCGGCGCGTTCATGCTGGCCAGGGCGATCACCACCGGGATCCGCGCACGCGGCACCGCCTGGATGGTGCTGGGCGCGACGTAACAACCCGACGACGGCGGCACGCGGGTAGGTCCCGCACCGGCCCGCCCCGTAGTCGTCGAGTGCCGGCCCGGCACCGACCGTGAGTGCTGCGAGCGCCTGCAGGCGCCGCTCGGCCCGCGCGCCGTTGCGAGGGCAACCCTGGCCTCTTCCGGAGTGGCGACGGGCGGGTCTACGCTGGTCCGTGAACGTTCACGGAAATGCACGACGCAGTAGGAAACGGAGCACAGATGCCCACCACAGTCCGTTGGGCGGTCCTGGGACCGGGCCGGATCGCGAGGCGGTTCGCCTCCCAACTCCCGCACAGCCGGCACGGGCGGCTGACCGCCGTCGGCAGTACCGACGCCGGCCGGGCGCAGACCTTCGCCGAGGAGTTCGGGGCAAGCAGCGCTGGAACCTACGAGCAGGTCCTCACCGACCCGGAGGTGGACGCCGTCTATGTCTCCACCGTGCACACCACACACGCGGAACTGACCCTGATGGCGTTGGCGGCGGGCAAGCACGTGCTGTGCGAGAAGCCGCTGGCACCCAACCACGGCACCGCGATGGCGGTGGTTGAAGCGGCACGCAGTAGCGGAAAGGTGCTGCTGGAGGCGTACATGTACCGCTTCCACCCGCTGATCACCCACGTGCTGGACCTGGTGCGCCACGGCACGCTGGGGGAGGTCCACCACGTGGACGCAGCCTTCTCCTTCCGGGCCGGCGGTACCGGGCGGCTGTTCGATCCGGCCGTCGCCGGTGGCGGCATCCTGGACGTGGGCGGGTACCCCTTCTCCTTCGCCCAGGCGGTCGCCCGCGCGAGCGGGGTCTGCGGTGCCCCCGAACGTTTGGACGCCCGCGGGCAGGTGAGCGGTGGCGTCGATGAGTGGGCACTGGCCACGCTCGGCTTCACCGGCGGCCTGACCGCCACCATCCGCACCGGCATCCGGATGCACACCCCCTCCACCATCGCGGTGCACGGCACCGCCGGCACCGTGACCATCACCGACCCATGGTTGCTGCAGCCCGGTGACGCCGCGGCCACCATCGCCCTGCTCGGGAGCGAACCGGAGGTGGTGACCGCCGGTGAGGCACACACCTACGCCCTGGAGGCCGACGCGCTGGCCCGGGCCGCCGCGGCCGGTGCCGGCGAGGTGCCCGAACTCCCCCTTGACCACTCCCTGGAACTATCCCAGGGCCTGGACCGCTGGCGGGCCGCACTCGGGCTGCGCTACCCCTTCGAGACCGACACCGCCGACATCCCGCCTCTACGGGAGGTCAGCGCCCCCACCACCGGGGGCATCCCGAGCGCACCGATCGAGGGTGCCGGCGAGTTCTCCCGCCTGGTGCTGGGTTGTGACAACCAGCCCGACCTTGCGCACGCCTCGGCCCTGTTCGATGCGTTCTTCGCCAGCGGCGGCACCACCTTTGACACCGCCTACATCTATGGTGGCGGGCTGCAGGAACGCCTGGTCGGGCAGTGGCTGCGCAACCGGGGACTGCGCGATCAGGTCCGCCTCATCGTCAAGGGCGCCCACACCCCGCATTGCGACCCGGAGTCGATCGGGCGCCAGCTCACCGAGTCCCTGGAGCGTCTGGGCACCGACCACGCCGACCTGTACCTGATGCACCGGGACAACCCCCAGGTACCGGTCGGTGAGTTCGTCCAGGCCCTGGACGAACAGATCAGCGCCGGGCGGATCCGCTCCTTCGGTGGTTCGAACTGGTCACTGGCGCGCCTGCAGGGGGCCAACACCTGGGCGCAGGAGCACCAGATGCAGGGCTTCGCCGCCCTGAGCAACCACTTCTCCCTGGCCCGTGCCCTCGATGTGCCCTGGACCGGATGCGAGCACGTGTCCGACCCGCAGAGCCGGCGCTGGCTCGAGGAACAACGGTTCCCGCTGTTGCCGTGGTCGGCGCAGGCGCGCGGCTTCTTCACCGGCCGGGCGCATCCCCAGGATCGTTCCGATGCCGAGCTGGTGCGCTGCTACTACTCCGAGGACAACTTCAAGCGGCTGCACCGCGCGTCGCAGATGGCCGCCGAACGGGACGTCCCGACGACGGCGATCGCCCTGGCCTACGTGCTCGCCCAGTCCTTCCCCACCTTCGCCCTGATCGGCCCACGCTCGCTGGCCGAACTCCGCTCCTCGATGCTGGCGCTGCAGGTGGAACTGAGCGCCGAGGACGTGGCCTGGCTGGACCTGCGTGACCAGGAGGAGGCAGGCTCCGGCCCCACACCGGGACCGGGAGCGGGGGCCGGGGAGTCGCGCGGAAGCGCTCCGCGCGCGGGTGCCTGAGCCGATGGCCGCGCGCGGCAGGGTCACGATCGTCGATGTGGCGGCTGCGGCCGGGGTGTCCCGCCAGACGGTGACCCGGGCGATGAACGACATGGCCGAGATCGCCCCGGCCACCCGGGAGCGGGTGCTGCAGGTGGCCCGGGAGTTGCGGTACCGGCCCTCGCGGTTCGGCCGGGACCTGGTCAGCGGGCAGCGCCGCACCATCGCCCTGGTGGTGCACAGCCTGATCAACCCCTATTACCCAGAACTGGCCTCGGCCGTGGTGGGGGCGGCGGCCCGGCGCGGCTGGAACGTGGTGCTGGCCGACTCCCGGCACGCCAGCAGCCCGAAGCAACTGCTCGCCGATCTCGGTGAGCAGGCGGACGCCGTCGTCGGCTATCTGGGTGCCATCCCGCACGACCACCGGGGTGACCTGCTTCCACTGGTGGTGATCGACGGCGATGCGGGGTCCGGCCATGCGGTGGTGCGTTTCGATGCCGCCGCGGCGATGGCAGATCTGGCCGACCACCTGGCTGGGGCAGGGGTGCGCCACCCGGTGATGGCGGTGCCCGGGTCCGGGAACGCGCGGGCCCGGGAGTTCACCGCCGCGATGGCCCGGCACCAGGTGCCGGTGCGGGTGCTGACCTACCCGGAGCCCGGGGCCGGTGGGGACCCCACCCGCTCCGGCGGTGATGACCTGGCCGGAGGGATCAGCGTGGCAGCCGCACTGGTGCCCGAGATCCAGTCCGGCGCCGCCGCGGCCGATGCGGTGCTGGGTTTCAACGACCTCACCGCGTGCGGGTTGCTCAAGGGCTTCCGCCGGGCCGGGATCGCGGTGCCTGACCAGGTGCGGGTCGCCGGAATCGACGGGCTGAGCCTGGGCACGGTGGTCTCGCCGGAACTGACCACCCTGGCACTGGACCTCGACGAGGTGGCCGAGCACGCGGTGGACCTGGCGATCGAGATCTTCGACGGCAGGACCGTCCCCGGTGAAACCGAAGGCACCGCGCGGAAGGTGTCGCACCGCCTCCTGGTACGCGAATCGGCCTGAGCCGGCGGCGGCGCCGGGCTCAGGCCGATGGGTCGCGCTCAGCCGGTGGGGAACTCAGCCGATCGGCTGTTCGGCCACCTCGATGTCGAAGTAGGCGGTGCCGTCGTCCACCTCGCTGACCACCAGGTAGACCTCGTACTCATCAGGCTCCCCCTCCATCGAGGCCACGCACGTCATCTCGGTACCGATCTCGGCATCCAGGTCACCTGGGCACTCCACATGGGGGCGCTCTCCGATCAGCCCCTCCAGGCTGTTGCCCGTGGTCTCCTCGACCTCGGACTGCCCCACGGCATTGCTGCACGCGGCCAGGAGGAGGAGGCCGGCCAGGAGGACGGCGCTGAACTTCTTGAGCATGATGACCTTTCGTCGGGAGTTCGTGTCGGACCCACTCTGGCGGGCGCGCCCCGCCCGGACCATGGGCAGAACTGCCCCGAGGAGGCGGGCCCGGGCGCACCGCATCGGTGCGGAGGAGGTGCTGGGCGTCCGGGAGGCAGCCTGCAGGATTGGCGGTGCGCCAACGCAGCCCGCACAGCACGCGGCCCGGCACCCGCAAGGGGCACCGGGCCGCGTGGTTGCGCGCTGCACGCGCGATCAAGCGTGGGTCAGGACGCCGGAACGACGTGGACCTCAACGGTCGCGGACACATCGGTGTGCAGGCGAACCTGGACGGTGTGCTCGCCCAAGGACTTGATCGGCTGATCGACCTCCACCTTGCGCTTGTCCACGCTCGGACCACCGGCGGCCGAGATGGCCTCGGCGATCTCGGAGGTGGTCACCGCGCCGTACAGGCGCCCGCCGGCGCCGGCGTTGACGGGGACCACCACGGTCTTGGCCTGCAGTGCGTCTCGCACCGCGCGGGCGTCCTCCACGGTCGCGATCTCTCGCTTGGTGCGGGCCCGGCGGATCTGTTCGATCTGGCGCTCGGCGCCCTTGGTCCAGCCGGTGGCCAGTCCACGGGGCAGCAGGTAGTTGCGTGCGTACCCGTCCTTGACCTCGATCACGTCGCCTGGTGCGCCCAGGCCGGTCACCTCATGGGTGAGGATCAGTTTGGTCGCCATAGTCTTCTTCTCCTCAGCCTCAGCGAGCCGAGCTCGAGTACGGCAGCAGGGCCATCTCGCGCGCGTTCTTGACGGCCCGAGCGATCTGGCGCTGCTCCTGGGTGGTGACACCGGTGACCCGGCGGGCCCGGATCTTGCCGCGGTCGGAGATGAACTTGCGCAGCAGCGCAGTGTCCTTGTAGTCGATCCCGTTCTCGAGCTTGGCTGCCTTGAGCGGGTTGGCCTTCTTCTTCACCACCGGTTTGGTGCGGGGCGGCTGCTTAGCCATGGGGGTACTCCTTGATGTGCGGGTGCCGGGCACGGGCCCGGCAAGAATGAATGGTTCGTATCAGAACGGGGGCTCGTCACCGAAGGTGGAGCCGCCGGATGCCCAGGGATCGTCGGGCTGGTTGCCACCGCCGGAACTCTGCTGGCCTCCGCCGCCGCCGCCGTAGCCACCGCCGCCTCCGCCGCCGTAACCGCCACCTCCGCCGCCACGCTGGGCGCGGGTGACCTTCGCGGTGGCGTACCGCATGGACGGGCCGACCTCGTCGACCTGTAGTTCCACCACGGTGCGCTTCTCGCCCTCACGGGTCTCGAAGGAGCGCTGCACGAGGCGGCCCTGGGCGATGACGCGCATCCCCTTGGTCAGGGACTCGGCCACGTTCTCGGCGGCTTCGCGCCAGATCGAGCAGCGCAGGAACAGCGTCTCGCCGTCCTTCCACTCGTTCGACTGGCGGTCGAACTGCCGCGGGGTCGAGGCGACCGTGAAGTTGGCAACGGCTGCACCCGAGGGGGTGAACCGGAGTTCAGGGTCCGCGGTCAGGTTGCCGACCACGGTGATGACGGTTTCTCCAGCCATGCGGCGCTCCTTAGTCCTCGGCGCGCTTGCTGCGCGTCTCCGGGCGGATGAGCTTGGTGCGCAGCACGGACTCGTTCAGGCCGAGCTGGCGGTCGAGCTCCTGAGCGAGCTCGGGGGTGGCGATCATGTCGATGACGGCGTAGATGCCCTCGGAACGACGGTCGATCTCGAAGGCCAGGCGACGCCGGCCCCAGACATCCACCTTCTCGATGGTGCCACCACCGCTGGTGATGACGTTGAGGAACTTCTCCAACGACGGAGCCACGGTGCGTTCATCGACCTCGGGGTCGAGGATCACCATCATTTCGTAATTGCGCATGCTTTCAACCCACCTCCTCTGGACTTGGCGGTCACGGTCTCTCCGTGACAGGAGGGTGATGCGAAGGCCCGGGCGTGCGCAGGGCGCACGGAGGCCACCCCCGAGGATAGCCGACGACGGCGGCCCTGCGGGCGTGGCATTCCTCACCTAAGTGTTGAACGCCGACTACGCGGCAAGTGTCTCGAGTTCGCGAGCGGTATCCGCCGAGGTCAGGGCAGGTGCCGCGACGTCAGAGGGCTTTCGCCACGGCGTCAGTCGTTGTCCCGGCCGAACAACGGGGGCACCGAGAGGCCCTCCGCGTCGGTGTCGCCATCGCCGTCGCCGTCGCCCCCGCCGTTGCCGCCGCCACTGCCGCCGTTGCCGCCGTTGCCGTTGCCGGGGTCGTCGGTGGGCTCCTCGGTCGGCTCCTCCGTGGGTTCCTCGGTGGGCTCCTCGGTGGGCTCCTCGGTGGGCTCGTCCGTGGGCTCCTCCGTCTCCTCCTCCTCGGGCTCCTCAGGCTCCTCCTCCTCGGGCTCCTCGGTCTCCTCCTCCTCGGGCTCCTGCGTCTCCTCCTGGGTGGGCTGCCGGGTGGGCTGCGGAGCGGGCGGGGCGACCGGCTGGGAGCGCTCGGGGAATTGCTCCACGTCCAGGTCCGCCACCGCCACGGTCATGAAGTCGGTCCAGATCTGGGTGGGGAAACTGCCGCCGGAGATCACGTTCTGGCCGCCCCAGCCGCCCATCGCCTCCTCCGAGCCGTCCTCGCCCACCTGGTACATCGAGACCGCGGTGGTGATCTGCGGGACGAAGCCCACGAACCACGCGGACCGGTAGTCGTTGGACGATCCGGTCTTGCCTGCGGCGGGACGGCCCAACTGGTTGGCGGTGGAACCGGTACCGCGCTCGACCACCTGGCTCATCGCGTAGGTGGCATCTGCGGTGACCTGGGTGTCGACGACCTGTTCAGCGGAACCTTCACCGGTGTAGATCACATTGCCCTGCGGGCCGGTGGCTTCGGCCACGATGTAGTTCTGGTGACGCTCACCGCCTGAGGCGATGGTGGCGAAGGCCCTGGCCATGTCGATATTGCGCGGGGAGGCGCTCCCGAGCACGTTCGAGATCACCGGCTCCAGGCCCGCGGTGTCTTCGGGAAGCCCGAGGCGGTGGGCCATATCCACCGTCTGTTCCGGTCCCACCTCCTGGTTGAGCTGCACGTAATAGGTGTTCACCGAGTCGTAGGTGGCGTGGACCAGGTCGATGTTGCCGCGGTTGCGTGGTGAGTCGAAGTTCCGCACCGGGGCGTCATACCCGTCGATCTCCATGGGGGAGTAACTGGGGTAGCGCTGTTCCAGCGTGATGTCGTTCTCCAGGGCAGCCAACAGGGTGAAGACCTTGAACGTGGACCCGCCCTGGGCGGTGTCCTGGGTGGCGGCGTTGCGCTGGACCTCCAGATAGTCCCGGCCCCCGTACAACGCCAGGATCGCACCGGTTTCGTTGTCCACCGAACTCAGGGCCACCCGCAACTCCTCCGGGGCGTCCTCGGGCAGGTCCTGGGCCGACTCGACCGCAGCGTCCTGCATGGTCTGATCGATGGTGGTGGTGATCTGCATCCCGCCGCCGTCGATCTCCGCCTCGGTGAACTCGGCCGCGACCAGTTCGTCGCGCACCATGGCCAGCAGGTGTCCGTTCGGGCCGGCGTAGACGTTGGTGCGTACGGCTTCGGCCACCTCGGGGAACTCGGCCGCATCCGCCTCGTCCTGGGTGATGAAGCCCGTCTCCACCATGTACCGCAGGGTGCGGCCGAACCGTTCCTGGGCCTGATCGGGATTGATGTCCGGGTCCCAGCGCGAGGGTGCCGGGATGATGCCGGCCAGCACGGCGGACTCCTCCACGGTCAATTCCTCGGCGGGCTTGTCGAAGTACTCCTGGGCGGCCCGCTCGATCCCATAGGCACCCCGGCCGAAATAGATCGTGTTGAGGTAGTTGCCCAGAATCTCGTCCTTGGACTGCTCCCGGTCGATCTTCAGGGCCAGGATCGCCTCCTGGAACTTGCCCGCATAACTGGTGGTCTGGCCCACGTAGTACCGCTCCACGTACTGCTGGGTAATGGTGGAGCCACCCTGGGTGGGGTTACCGCGCACATTGTTCCACAGCGCGCGCAGGATCCCCATGGGGTCCACGCCCACGTTGGAGTAGAACCGTCGATCCTCCGAGGCCACCACCGCCTGACCGACGTGCTCGGGCAGCGTGGCAGGATCGATGATCTGGCGGTCCACCTCGGCGAAGGAGCCCATCGGGGTCTCTCCGTCGGCGTAGAAGACGGTGGAGGTCTCCGACATCGCGAACTCTTCGGGTTCGGGGATGTCGATGGTCAGGTAAGCGGCCACGAAGACGCCCACGCCCAGGGCGACCAGGGTCAGGAAGGCACCCACCAGGAACCGCCAGCCCGGCAACCAGCGCAGCACCGGCCCTTTTCCGCGGCGGGGATAGTTCCAGAACCCGCCCTTTCCGTCACCACCGCTGCTGCCCCGACCGTTGCCGGACTTGCCGCTGCCGGAACCGCCGCCGCCGCGACCACCGCCCGGGCCGCCACCGGATCCGCCGCTGCCCCGGCCCCCGGAGCCAGCCGAACTCTTGCTCGTCGTCGCCGCCCTGGTCCGTGCCTTGGTGGTGGTGCTCGCGCCACTCTTGACGGAACTACCACGCCGCGCGGTACCGCCCCCGGCCGCGCCGACGATCGCCGTCGTCCCTGCGCCCGCAGAGCCTGCGGTGGATCGCCACGCGGGCTTTCCGGCCGGCTGCTGACCTTCAGGGCGCTGACCAGCCAGTCGCTGGTTCACCGGCGGGGCGCTCTGCGGGTACGTCGCCGGGCGTGCGCCTCGTTCGTGCACGCTGCGGCGTGCGGGCCCTGCGTCCCTGCCGTGCTCCTGCGGCACCGGCGACTCCTCGTCCTCAACTCCTGCGCCCGCGCACGGGCGAGCCCTCGCTGCCGAGGGCCTTCACCCAGTATGCGCTGATCGGGCGTGGCTGGACAGCGGAGCGTGACGGTCTTCACCGCCAGTTCACACGATCTGCCCGCCCATCGTGACCGGGCCCACATCTGGCATTAACCTGCAAGGCGAGCCGACCGCCGGCCCTCGGGCCCGGCACGACCATAGGGAGCAACAGTGAGTTCAGTTCGGGTAGCGATCGCCGGTGTGGGCAACTGTGCCGCCTCACTGGTCCAGGGCGTGCACTTCTACGCCGATGCCGATCCGGACCAGACGGTGCCGGGCCTGATGCACGTCCAGTTCGGCGACTACCACGTGCGGGACGTGGAGTTCGTGGCCGCCTTCGACGTCGACGCCAAGAAGGTCGGGATGGATCTGGCCGAGGCGATCGGCACCAGTGAGAACAACACCATCTCGCTCTGCGATGTGCCGCCGCTGAACGTGCCGGTGCAACGCGGGGATACCCTGGACGGGCTTGGCCGGTACTACCGCGAGACGATCGTGGAGTCCGACGCCGAACCGGTGGACGTGGTGGCCGCCTTACGGCAGGCACGCGCCGATGTGCTGGTGTGCTACCTGCCGGTTGGGTCGGAGGACGCGGCCCGCTACTACGCCCGGGCGGCGCTGGCGGCCGGAGTGGCGTTCGTGAACGCGTTGCCGGTGTTCATCGCCTCCGACCCGCACTGGGCGAGCAAGTTCGCCGACGCCGGCCTGCCGATCGTCGGTGATGACATCAAGTCCCAGGTCGGCGCCACGATCACGCACCGGGTGCTGGCCAAACTGCTCGAGGACCGCGGGGTGGTGCTGGACCGCACCTACCAGCTCAACATCGGCGGCAACATGGACTTCAAGAACATGCTGGAGCGGGACCGGCTGGAGTCGAAGAAGACCTCCAAGACGCAGGCAGTGACCTCCAACGTGGGTCACGATCTGGGTGAGCGGAACGTGCACATCGGCCCATCGGACTACGTGCAGTGGCTCGATGACCGCAAGTGGGCCTATGTGCGCCTGGAGGGTCGCGCCTTCGGTGAGGTGCCGGTGAACTTGGAATACAAACTCGAGGTGTGGGACTCCCCGAACTCGGCGGGCATCATCATCGATGCGATCCGGGCGGCCAAGATCGCCCTGGACCGGGGTATCGGGGGGCCGATCACCTCGGCGTCGGCGTACTTCATGAAGTCCCCGCCGCAGCAGTACGACGACGAGACCGGCCGGGCGATGGTGGAGGCGTTCATCGCCGGCGACGCCGAGCGCTGAGCCGCGGTCGACGCGGCGCACACGGCCCCGGGCGGAAAAATACGTGGCGCTGCGGCACGCTTCGTTCCTACCGTGATGCCCATGAATATGTTCTTGATGGTGCGTCGTGTCCGGGAACGGGCGCCGCGGCGCGTGGGGATGGCATCCGCTACGTCCTGACTGGGCCCGGCGGATCGTGGCCGAGTCCGGGGTCGGCGCCGGGGACCTGGTGTTCGACCTGGGCGCCGGCAACGGTGCGCTGACGCTACCGCTGATCGCCTCCGGCGCCGAGGTTGTCGCGATCGAACTGCACCCGGAGCGGGTGGAGGACCTGCGTGCCCGGGTCGCGGGCCGAGCTCGGGTGGTCCAAGCCGACCTGCGCGAGTTCTACGTGCCCGGCCGTCCCTTCCGGGTCGTGGCGAATCCCCCGTTCGCCCTGACAACCCACCTTGTGCGCACCCTGCTCGCCGCTCGCGGTCTGCGTTCGGCGGACCTGGTCCTGCAGCGCGGTGCGGCCCGCGGGCTGAGCCGGCGACCGCCGGTGCCGGCGCGCTCGAGGTGTCACGCCAGGCAAGGACGCGGTCGGCAGTGGAAGGTCGGGGTGGGTCGACATCTTCCCGGGGCGGCGTTCGTGGTGCCGGCGTCGGTGGACGCAGCAGTGTTGCAGATCCGCCGTTGACAGCGGCCGTCGTCGAGCGTGCGGTCCGCTGGGGTGTGGTGCCGTCGCGTGCCCTGCGGTACCGCCGGGTGCTCTTTGCGGCGCCGGGGGGCGGGCGCGAATCTACCTCGCAGCGCCGGCGAACCGGCTGATCGAGCGGGTCAGGGTCGTGTCGTCCACGCCATGCCACTCACCCGGCAGTATCTCCACCTGCGCGTGCGGCATCGCCTCCTCCAACCCGTTGGCGTACTCATACATCTCGGGTGCGGTGGCGCTCGAGGCCACGATCAACGTGGGCTGGGCCACGGACGCGAACCGCCGTGCCGGCGTCCCGGGGAGGAAGGTCAGCTCGTGCAGCAGCGACGGCGCGTCCTTCAGGTTCGCCTCCGACGGCGGCCCCAGTTCGGCCAGGACCTCCTCGGGAACGCCGACGACCTCGGTCTGGAACCACTGGTGCAGCACCTCGGGTCCCTGAGCGAGACGGCGCTCGCCCTCGGACCTGAAGTCATGGTCGGGATCAGGTTCGTCGAGCAGCGGTGGCTCCAGCAGGGCGAGCCGCTCGATCGGCGCACCGGCTTCGGCGGCAATGAGGGCGAGCGTGGCGCCGGAGGAGAATCCGTAGACGGTGGCCGGACCGCCGGCCAGGTCGATCACGGCGGTCAGGTCCTCCACCTCGCGCTGGACGTCGTACCGCAGGCTGTTGCCGCTCTCACCCGTGCCGCGCCGGTCATAGGTCCACACGGTGAAGTGTGCGGCCAGGGCGTCCGGCAAGGTCGGTTGCGGCGTCGTCATCCGTGACACGCCCACGCAGTGGACCATGACCAGATCGGGACCGGCGCCGGTACGGCTCCATGCGATCGGAGTTCCGTCGGCGGAGTCCACCACGCCGTGGCTGCTTGGACCGGACTGCTCGATGGCACTGGTCATGGAAGTCTCCCTGCTGCGGGGCTGTTCGTCCGTACGTCGCGCTATGTTTAACATAGGTCACACGTCGTTGTCGATAGCCCGGAAGGAACGACATGCCGATCAAGCGCACCTATGCCGCCCACGGCGACGCCTGTGCCACCTCCCATGCCATGGAGTTGATCGGCGACCGGTGGACTTACCCGGCACTGCGCGAACTCATGCTCGGCCCCAAGCGCTTCTCCGAACTACAAGCCACCCTTCGGGGCATTACACCCGCAGTCCTGACCGCCAGGCTGCGTGAACTCGAACGCTCCGGCCTGGTGCAGCGGGTCACCCTTCCGGCCCCCGCGGGCGTCACCGCCTACGCCATCACCGACTGGGCGGCCGAACTACGCCCCGTCTTCGAGTCCCTGGCGTGGTGGGCGCTGAAATCACCGGTACGGGATGTCGCCGGGTGCGGGCTGACACCCGATGCCACCGTCCAGTCGATGCTGACGATGGCGCCCCGGATGCGCATGGATCCGCCCCTGGACCTGGCCCTGCACCTCAACGACACCCGCGTCGACGGCAACGCCGAGCCGTACGCCTATCGACTCCGATGGGCGCAGGAACTGTCCATCGAACGCGGCCCGGCCCCGAACCCGCAGGCCACTGTGACCGGGGATTCCTCAACCTGGACCGGTGTGCTCTATCAGAGCGTCGCTCTCGAATCCGTGGCGGTCGCCGGTGACACCGCGGCCGTCGAGCGGCTGGTGGCGGCCTTCGAGGGTGTCCTGGACGCCGCCACCGCTCCGGTGGCAGCGTCCTGACCCGCACTCCGGCTGGAGGCAGGGTCCTGCGTCCGCCCCGCCTGAGGCTCATAGCCGGGCGAGCTCGGCCTCCAGATCGTCCAGGCCGAGGGCGCCCAGGGACAGCGCCTTCATGTGCCAGGACTTCAGATCGAACTCCTCGCCGCGCTCGGCGTGGGCGGTCCGAGCGGCCTCCCGCCCGGCCAGCCAGGCCCGTTCGCCAAGTTTGTAACTGATCGCCTGACCGGGCCAGCCCAGGTACCGCACGACCTCCGAGGAGATGAAGTCCCTAGAGCGTCCGGAGTGCGCGGCGAAGAATCGCTCGGCGAGTTCGGGCGTCCAGGTCTGTCCCGGGGCGATCGGGGAGTCGGCCGGGATCGTCAGTTCCAGGTGCATCCCCAGGTCGATGACCACCCGGATCGCTCGCATCATCTGGCCATCCAGATACCCCATCCGCGCCTCGTCATCGAGATAGCCCAACTCGTCCATCAACCGTTCGGAGTACAACGCCCATCCCTCGGTGACGCCGGATGAGGAGCCCACCGAGGTCTGGAATGTGGACAACTGCGGCGCCATATAGGCCCACTGCGCCAACTGCAGATGGTGGCCCGGTACGCCCTCGTGGTACCAGGTGCTGACCAGGTCATACATCGGGAAGGACTCCCGGCCGAGCGTCGGTAGCCAGGTGCGGCCCGGGCGGGCGAAGTCCTGGGACGGGCGGGTGTAGTAGGGAGCCGCGGCCGAACCGGCCGGAGCGATCATCGCCTCCACGCGTCTGATCGGCTCGGCGATGTCGAAGTGCGTGCCGTCGAGTTCGGTGATCGCCTCGTCCATCATCTGCTGCAAGCGCCGGCGGACCTCGTCCTCGCCGTGGATCACCGTGCCGTGTTCATCGAGGTGCCGCATGCACTCCACCGGGGTGGAGCCGGGCAGGATCCTCTCGGCCAGCTCGCGCATCTGGGCGTCGATCTGCTGGTACTCCGCCCAGCCCCAGGCGTAGGCCTCGGCCGGGTCGACGTCGGCGCCCATCACACGGCGCGCGTTCAGCCGGTAGCGCTCCTCGCCGACGGCGTCGGGCGTGCCCTCGGCTTCCGGCGCGTACGTGGTGCGCAGGTACCGAGCCAGGTGGGCGGCGGCCTCGCCGGCGGCCCGGGCGGCATCATCCAGATCCGCACGCAGGTGCTCGGGACCGGCGGAGACGAAGTCCGCGAACCACCCGGTCTGCACCCACTGGTCGATCAGGTCCGCCAGGGCCAGCGCCTGGCGGGGTGCGGCCAGCAGACCGCGGGATCGGCCCTCATCCAGGCTCGCCTGCCAGGAGGTGTAGGCCCGGGGAACCCTGGCCATCCGGCGGGCGATCACCGCCCAGTCCTCATCGGTGCCGGTGGGCATCAGGGAGAATACCTGCCGTACCGCTTGCGGCGGACCGAAGATGTTCCGGATCTCCCGCAGGTGCTCCCCGGCGTCGTGGGACTCGATGATCACACCCAGACGCTCCCGCAGGAGCGTGGTGCAGCGCCGTTCCAGGTCGTCCCAGCCGGTGGAATCCATCCGGTCCAGTTCAGCGAGGGTCTCACTGGCCAGGGTCG
The DNA here is from genome assembly GCF_049724975.1 of Pseudactinotalea sp. Z1732. Taxonomy (NCBI): domain Bacteria; kingdom Bacillati; phylum Actinomycetota; class Actinomycetes; order Micrococcales; family Cellulomonadaceae; genus Pseudactinotalea; species Pseudactinotalea sp. Z1732. Next base: position 544,123 of record NZ_JBMPQC010000001.1, read on the forward strand.
TGCGCTCGTCGTGGCCGGCCGGGGAGAAGTCCGGGAGAGCGTCGTCGTGCGGGAACAGGCCCAGGCCGGTGTTGACGATCGGGTTCAATTCAGCGAGGCGGTGCACGTAGCGGTCTGCCAGTTGCCGCGGGGTGAGTGAGTCCATCTGCCCATGGTGGCGTATCCGGGCCGCCTCCGCGTGCTGCGGGGTCGGCGGCCGGGGCCGTGGGTGGGCACTATCGTGGGGCCCCGTGGCTGGCCTCCAGGTGGTGCAGGATCTGCGCACGCTGCTGCGATACGCCGACTTCCGCAGACTCTTCACCGTCCGGCTGGTCTCCCAGTGCGGCGACGGGTTGTTCCAGGCCGGGCTCGCCACCTTGTTCTTCTTCAACCCCGAGAACCTGGCCACGGCGGGAGCGGTTGCGGCAGCGTTCACGGTGCTGCTGCTGCCGTTCACGGTGGTCGGGCCGTTCGTGGGCCCGTTGCTGGACCGGTGGCGTCGCCGTCAGGTGCTGTTGGTGGGAAACGCGGTTCGGGTGCTGCTCGCGGGAGCGCTCGCGATCCTGATGGCCACCCTCGGGGTGGGGCCGGCTGTCTATGTGCTCGCGCTGGTGACCCTGGGGGTGAACAGGTTCCTGCTCGCTGCACTCTCGGCCGGGCTGCCGCGGGTGGTTCCCCGGGAACAACTCCTGATCGCCAACTCCCTGACCCCCACCCTGGGCGCGGTCTCCGCCGTCGTCGGCGCCGCCGTGGGCTTCGCTCTCGGTCTGGTGATGCGGCAGGGCCCAGCGTTGGACGCCGCTGCCCTGACCGGTGCGGCGCTGTTCTTCGTCGCCGCCGCCCTGCTCGCGCTTCGGCTGGGCCGGGACCGGTTGGGGCCGGAACGGTCCCGGATGAGGTCCACCACGTGGGCGCAGGTCGGGCGGGATGTGGGCGCCACCCTCACCGAGATGGTCGACGGCGCGCGGTACCTGATCGCCCGGGGCACCACGGGTGCGGGGCTGGGCGTGATGGCCGGGCACCGTTTCCTGTACGGGCTGAACTTCATCGCCCTGATCCTGATCTCCCGGAACCTGCTGGTGGATCCGGCGAACGCCTCGGCAGGGCTGGCGATGTTCGGGCTGCTGGTCGGGATCTCCTTCGCCGGTAATGGTCTGGCGATCATTCTCACTCCGGCGGCGCGCAGATTGGTCAGTCCCGCCCGGTGGGTGCTGGTGTGCCTGGGTATCGGGGCGCTCAGTCAGGGGGTGCTGGCCACCGCCCCGGTGCAGTGGGTGATCGCCGCAGCGGCGCTGCTCCTGGGATTCAGCGTGCAGGGGGCCAAGATCGCGGTCGATACGATCGTGCACCGCGATACCCACGACAATGTGCGCGGGCGGGCGTTCGCCCTCTACGACGTCCTCTACAACGCCGCGTTCGTGGGGGCCGCGGCCCTCGCTGCCGCTGTGCTGCCGGACACCGGGTACTCCCGGGCAACCTTCGCCGCACTGGGCGCGGTCTATCTGTTGCTGGTGCTGGCCTACCGGCGCGTGCCTACCGCGCCGCAGCCCGCGGGAGAGGGTTAGCGACCCGCGGCGGCCAGGGCCCGCACCGCGTCGGCGGCAACCTCCGGAGCCGGCAGGGAGTCGGGGTCGGTCAGGGCCTGCACGCCCAGGCCGATCACGAGCGCGTACACCAGCGTGCCCAAGCCCTGCTCGGCGGCCGATCCCTCCTCGACCTGTGGCGTGCCCAGTACCACCGAGGCGAGCGTCCGGCGGGTGTGGCCATAGGTTGAGGTGAGTTCATCCCGCAGTTCCTGGTCGAAGGGGGCCTGAGCAATCGCGGCCAGGGCGGCCGAGTGCAGGTCCCGGGAGCCCGGGAGGGCCCTGACCAGTTCGGAGACCAGCATTGCCAGCCGCTCCCCGGCGCTCTCGCCGCCGATCGAACGGACCGCGCGCTCGATCCGGTCGCCCCACTCGCTGGACATCTCCATCGCGGCCAGGTTCATCAACCGGTCCTTGGAGCCGAAGTGGTACCCGATCGAGGCCAGGTGAGCGCCCGAAGCAGCCGTGATGTCCCGGGCAGTGGTTCGGCTGTAGCCCTTGTCCACCAGACACTTCTTCGCGCCCTGAAGGAGCGCTTCGCGTTGACTCATCGTCCTCCGGTCTTCACGTCGCTTCGGGCTGGTCGGATCGGCCGGCCGGCAGGTACGAGGCTACCGCGAATGTTCTTGTACGTACGTCTTGACACGCATCTGTACGTCCGTACACTCGGCTATATGAACGTACGTACACGCTACTCCCGCCGCACGGTCTCCCCTGGTCCCGCCACGAGGCGCACCTGGCTCGGCTTGGCCGTCCTCCTCGTTCCGGCGCTTCTGGTGTCGATGGACATCTCGATCCTGTTCGTCGCAAGCCCAGCGGTGACAGCCCACCTCGAGCCCACGGCCGGGCAATGGCTGTGGATGATGGACATCTACAGTTTCGTGCTGGCCGGCTTGCTGGTGACGATGGGCGGCCTGGCCGACCGGATCGGACGGCGCCGGCTGCTCCTGATCGGTGCGGCCGCCTTCGGGCTCGCATCACTCGGGCTCGCCTACGCCCCCACACCGGAGACGTTCATCACCGCACGGGCCCTGCTGGGTGTAGGTGCGGCGACACTGGCGCCCTCCACGCTGGCTCTCGTGCGAGCGATGTTCACCGACCCCACCCAGCGCAGCACTGCGGTAGCGGTCTGGACGGTCGCCTTCACGGGTGGCGCGGTTGCCGGGCCCGTGCTGGGGGGCTTCCTGTTGGAGCATTTCTGGTGGGGCTCGGTCTTCCTGGTCAACCTGCCCGTCATGGCCCTGCTGCTGGTGCTCGCACCGTTGCTGGTGCCGGAGTCACGCAATCCGGAGGCTGCCGGGTTCGACCTTCCGGGCGCCGGCCTGTCCCTGGTCGGCATCGTCGCGGTGGTCCTGGCTGCGAAACGCTTCGCCGATGAGCGTCCCGACGTCACCACCGGCGTGACGCTGGTCCTGGGGTTCGTGCTGCTGACGCTCTTCGTGCGGCGGCAACGGCGCTCCGAGGATCCGCTCCTGGATGTCACCCTGTTCCGGAACGCGGCCTTCACCTCATCCGTGCTGGCAAACGCGCTGGCCGCCCTGGTGATGGTGGGCCTGGGACTGCTGGCCTTCACCTACCTGCAGACGGTGCTGGGGTTGAGCCCTTTCCGCGCCGCACTCGCGGTGCTGCCGACGCTGGCCGGCTCCTTCGCCGGGGCCGCGTTCGCCAACGGGATGGCCCGGCATCTACGCCCGTCCTGGCTCGTCCCGGGTGGCCTGTCGATCGCCGCCGCCGGGATGAGTGCCATCGCCGCGATCGACCACACCGATTCGGTGGTGGCCTTCATCAGCGGCTACACGGTGCTCACCTTCGGGGTGGGGATCGTGGGCACGATAGCCAACAGCCTGATCCTGGCGACTGCGCCGCTCGAGCGGGCCGGTGGCGCGGCGAGCGTCTCCGAGACCGGCATGGTGCTGGGTGAGGCATTCGGGATCGCGATCTTCGGAACCATCGCCACCGTCATCTTCCGCTCCCGGCTGGGGGACTCCGCCGTCGGGCAGGCCCACCCGGCGGACACGGTCAGCGAGGCGGCCGCGGTCGCCGAGCGCCTGCCGGCTGCCGAGGCCGACCACCTCGTCCGGGTGGCCTTCGACGCTTTCGGGGCCGGCCTGACGACGATCGCTGCGATCAGCGCCGGTGTGCTCACGCTGGCGGCCCTGGCCATCGGGCTGGGGCTGCGCGGCGTCCCATCTCCGTCGGCACCGGTCGGCGCCCCCGGCAAGGCTGACTGACCCGGGTAGACCGGTACAGCCCGCGAAGTTTCTCGCGGGCCCCTGGGCGGCGGCGCGCGGCCACCTCGTCGATGGAGCACACGGTCGCCGGTGCGCTCCCAGCGGGACAGGCCGCGGGTGCTAGCCGCCCTCGGCCTCGCCCTGCTCGGCCCACCAGGCACGCAGTTCGGACTCGGCGCGCTCCGGTCCGAGGGGACCGTGCTCCATCCGCAGCCCCAGCAGGTACTGGTAGGCCCTGCCCACCGCGGGGCCCGGTGCGATCCCGAGGAGTGCCATGATCTCCCGGCCGTCCAGGTCCGGGCGGATCGCCTTGAGTTCCTCCTCCTCGGCCAACTGTGCGATCCGTTCCTCCAGATCGTCATACGCCGCGGCCAGCCGTGCGGCCTTGCGCTTGTTCCGGGTGGTGCAGTCGGCCCGGGTCAGGCGGTGCAACCGTTCGAGCTGGTCGCCGGCGTCCGTGACGTAGCGCCGCACCGCCGAGTTGGACCACTTCGCCTCCCCGTACCCGTGGAAACGCAGGTGCAGCGCTACCAGCTTCGCCACCGCCGAGATCGTGGCCTTGTCGAAGCGCAGCGAACGCAGGCGCTTGGTGGTCATCTTCGCGCCGACGATCTCGTGATGGTGGAAGCTCACCCCGCCGCCCGGTTCCATCCGGCGGGTCGCGGGTTTGCCGATGTCGTGCAGCAACGCGGCCAGGCGTAGCACCAGGTCCGGACCGGGTACGGGCCCATCCGGCCCGGTCTCCAGATCGATCGCCTGGTCCAGCACCGTCAGGGAGTGCTCGTAGACGTCCTTGTGCCGGTGATGCTCATCGATGGTCATCTGCAGGGCCGGCAGCTCCGGGAGCACCACGTCGGCGATGCCGGTGTAGGCCATCAGTTCCAGCCCGCGCCGGGGCGCCGGGGCCATCAGCAACTTCACGAGTTCGGCCTGGATCCGCTCGATCGAGACGATGCTGAGGCGGTCCGCCATCGCCGAGATCGCTGCCAGCACGTCCGGCTCGACGTCGAAGGAGAGCTGGGCGGCGAACCGGGCCGCGCGCATCATCCGCAGCGGGTCGTCGTCGAAGGACTGCTCCGGGCCCACCGGGGTGCGCAGTTCGCGGTCGGCCATGGCACTCAGGCCGTCGAAGGGGTCGACGAACACCAGATCCGGCAACCGCAGCGCCATCGCGTTGACGGTGAAGTCACGCCGGGACAGATCCCCGTCGAGGGAGTCGCCGTAGGCCACCGCGGGCTTGCGCGACCCGGGGTCATAACTCTCAGTTCGATAGGTGGTCACCTCCACCACGGTGTCCCCCCGACGCGCGCCGAGGGTACCGAAGTCCCGTCCCATGTCCCACAGCCCGGTGCCCCAGGCGCGCAGGATCTCCTCGGTCTGTTCCGGGCGGGCGGAGGTGGCGAAGTCCAGGTCCGAGGAGGCCTTGCCCAGGAAGGCGTCCCGGACCGGCCCACCGACCAGAGCAAGTTCGTGCCCGGCGTCGGCGAAGGCGCGGCCCAGTTCGATCGCCTCCGGAGCCATCTCGGTGATCGTGCTCAACGCCGTGTGCAACAACTGTGCCGGAGCCTGGGGGGTTGCCATGGAGGAATCCTGCGGGTTCGGTGACACGAGCACCAAGGGTGCCACGCCGCGGCCCGTTCGCGCTCGGTCCGGGGTATGTTCTGGCTCACCACCGCGCCGTTCCGGACACTGGGAACGGTGCAGAGCGGGGCCACGCCAGGCAGCGCGACGTGGCCGCAGACCCCGGCAGCGCCCCGGGCGCGGGCACTCTCGTTAGAGTATTGATATGTCAGCCGCCGTTCCCACTCCCGGGCGACGGGTCCCGAAACCGGGCCCGGTGCGGCGCCGTGCGCCGGTCCGGCACCGGTTGCCGGTGGTCGACGAGACCTCGGCCGGTGGGGTGGTGGTCGACGTGATCGACGGGCTGGCGGTCACCGCGATCATCGCGCGCCGCAATCGGGCCGGACGGCTGGAGTGGTGCCTGCCCAAGGGCCACCTGGAAGGCCGGGAGACCGCCGCCGAGGCCGCAGTCCGGGAGATCGCTGAGGAGACCGGGATCTACGGTCAGGTCCTGCGGCACCTGGACACCATCGACTACTGGTTCGCCGGAACCGACCGGCGCGTGCACAAGGTGGTCCACCACTACCTGCTGTGCGCCGTGAGCGGGGAACTCACGATCGAGAACGACCCGGACCAGGAGGCCGAGGACGTCGCCTGGGTGCTCCTGGACGAAGTAGGCTCACGCCTTGCCTACCCCAACGAGCGCAGGATCGTGGCCACCGCCCGGGACGTGCTGGCCGGGCGGTCGTGAACACCCACGGCGCACCGGCCGGAGCCGGATGAACGTCCCGTCCCGCGCCCGATCCATGGCCGGGTGTGTGCTGGTGACGGTGTTGTGGCTCGGCCTGGCACTCACCGCACCACCCGCTGCCGCGAACCCGCAGGAGGGAACCGAACCCCTGCGGGTGGAACTGACCTCGATGTCCCCCGCTGTGCTGCGACCAGAGGGTGAACTGACGATCCGGGCCACGGTGCACAACGACTCCTCCGACACGGTGACCGATCCCTCGGTGAAACTGATCATGCAGCGCCATGTCCTCACCACCCGGGCAGCCGTCGACGCCTGGCAGGACGGCACCACCTCCGCCCTGATCGCCACGGCGACCCCGTTCACCGCGGAACTGGAGGAGGACCTCGAGCCACACTCGACCACCGCGTTCACGATCACGATGCCCTCGTCACCGACCTTCGCAGAAACCTCGGCCTGGGGCCCGCGCGGGATCGAGGTGGACGTGACCGGCATCCAGGAGGCGGCGCCCACCACCGGATCGGCCCGCAGCCTGCTGCTGTGGTTCCCGAGTGAGTCACCGTTGCGGTCCCCGGCGGAACTGAGCGTGCTCACCCCGCTGACGCCCACCGGCGCAGAGTGGCACCAGGCAGCCAGCGAGGGCCGCCCGGTCGGCGACGTGGCAGCGACACGGCTGCTGCCGGTGCTCCGCGCGACCTCGGGGGCGGAGATGTCCTGGGCACTGGATCCAGCACTGCTGGAATCGGCACCCCCGGTGCCGGCCACCCCCTTGGAACTGGGCGCGGAGGAGGCCGGCGTCCCCGATCCGGACCAGGCCACGCCGGCCGACGAGAGCGACACCGGCCCCGGATCCGATGACAACGACCCACCATCGAACCCCACCGACCAGGATGCGCCGGAGGCTTCCGAGGGCACCGACGACGACGCCCCGGGCGGGGGCGGCACCGACGGCGAAGGTCAGGACGATGCGGCCGGTGGCGACCAGAACGACGACGGCGCCGCCGGCGAGGACACCACCGACGTGACCCCCGGCGCCGGCGCGGGTGGTCCCGGCGCCGACCCGAACGAGTTGGCCACCCACTTGGTCGAACACACCGCCAGGCGCGACGTGGTGGGGCTGGACTACGCCGACACCGACCTGCCGGCACTGGCCCACGCCGGCGACCTCACCCTGTGGCGCCTGGGGCAGCAGCGCGGTGCAGCGTTGCTGAACCAAGCCCGGATCGCGCCACTGACGGACGTGCACTGGCCGGGCGGCCGGATCGATGGCACCACCCTGGCCGCCCTGGCCGGGGAGGACGCCCAGGTCGTGGTGACCCCCGAGGACACCCTGGCCCCCGACGCCCCGGCAGGCCTGCCCGGCAGTCCCACGCAGGTGAGCACCACCGCCGGGGAGGTGCGCGCCGTCGTTCCTGATGAACGCATCTCGGCCCTGCTGACCGGCCACGACGCCTCCGGCGCCGAACTGGACTCCCTCACCGCCCGCCAGCTGCTCCTGGCCGACACCGCTGCGGCGATGCGCGAGTCCGGCGAGGACGGGCCCGGTTTCCTCGCCACCCTCCCCCGGGACGTGTCCGAAGCGGACCTTGACGGTCACCTCCGGGAACTGGCCGACGCGCCCTGGATGGACCTGGCCAACCTGCGCGAGTTGCTCGGACGCACTCCCGGGAGCGGGAGCGAGCCGCGCACGGCCGCCACGGCCACCTTGCCCGACCCGCACCGGCTGGCACCGGAGGAGGTGCTGGACCTGGAGCAGATGCACGACGACATGGCGAACCTCGCCGCCACCCTGCCCGATCGGCAGGGGTTGCTCGACCAGGTGCAACCGGGGCTGCTGACCTCCCTGAGCGCGTCATGGGCGAACGAGGCCGGGGCGCGGGATGAGTTGCTGGAACGGGTCGCGGACCTCGGTGCCGAACTGACCGGGGCGGTCCGGGTGGAACCGGGCAGTTCGGTGCTGCTGATCAACCACAGCGGAGAACTGCCGGTCGCGGTGGCCAACGACCTACCGGTGCCCGCACAGGTCACGGTGGCGCTGCAACCCCAGGATCCTAGGCTGCGGGCCTCCGAACCCATTACGGCGGTGCTGGACCCGGAGACGATCACCACCGTCAGGGTACCGATCCAGGCGGTGGCCAACGGCAACGTGGAACTGGATGTGCAGTTGCTCACCGAACCCGAGGGCGAGGTCGTGGGGCAGGGCGCCTCCTTCGTGGTCCGGGTGCGCGCGGACTGGGAGGACATCGGCACCGCCGTGGTGGCGGTGCTGCTCGCCGTGGCGTTCCTGATCGGGTTGGTGCGCACCATCCGCTCCGGTAAGCGCCGGTTCGACCCGGCTGGACCGGCCGGGGCGTCTGCGGCGTCCGGGACATCTCCGGCCGGCCCGGCAGCATCTGCTCCCAGGAAGATGGACTCGGGTGCTGAGAACCCCGGTGCCCACGGGGTTTCCGGCGCCGGGAGCACATCATCATCCGTGCCCGGAGGGGCCAGTAGCGAAGAGAAGAGGCGATGAGCAGACGAGGCGGGCTGGCCGGATCAGCCGCGGTGATGTTCGCCGGCACCCTGACCTCCCGGGTGCTGGGGCTGGTGCGTTCGGCGCTGCTGATCGCCGCGATCTACACCCTCGGTGGCGCCGCGGACTCCTTCGCGGTGGCGAACAAGATCCCGAACATCATCTACATGCTCATCGCAGGCGGTGTGCTGAACGCAGTCCTGGTGCCTCAGATCGTGCGGGCGATGCGCCAGCACGATGGTGGGCAGGACTACGTCAACCGCTTGCTCACCCTGGCCGGCACCGTGCTGGCCGTGGTGACGGTGCTCCTCACCCTGGCCGCACCCGTTCTGGTGACCCTGTACGCCGCGGAGTTCCGCTCCGGTCCGTGGGCCTCGGTAGCGGTCGCGTTCGCGATGTGGTGCCTACCGCAACTGTTCTTCTACGGCATGTACACCCTGCTGGGGCAGGTGCTGAACGCCCGGTCGGTGTTCGGCCCGTACATGTGGGCACCGGCGGTGAACAACTTGTTCGCCATCATCGGGCTGATCATCTACCTGGTGGTCTTCGGCTCCTTCGACCCGGCCGACCCCGACCCGGCGGCGGCCTTCACCGCCGGAAGGATCGCCCTGTTGGCCGGTTCGGCCACCCTGGGCGTGGTGGCCCAGGCGGCGATCCTGGTGATCCCACTGACGCGTTCGGGCTTCAAGTTCCGGTTCCGCTGGGGCATCCGCGGTTCCGGTCTCGGCAGCGCCGGACGGGTGGCCTGGTGGGCATTCCTGGCGCTGCTGGCCGGACAGGTCGGATTCCTGGCCATCTCCAACCTGGCCGCCGCAGCCTCCACCGCCGCGGAGCAAGCCGGTACCTACGCCGCCGGTAACGCCGCCCACGACGCCGCGTTCCTGGTCTTCATGCTGCCGCAGTCGTTGATCACGGTTTCCCTGGTCACCGCGATCTTCACGCGCCTGTCCGCCAACGCCGCCGCTGGGGACGCCACACAGGTGCGCGAGGACCTGTCGATGGGGCTGCGCACGCTCGGAGTGTTCACCGTGTTCGCCGCCGGCGCGCTGGCGGTCCTGGCGATCCCGGTGATCCAGGTGGTCCAGTTCGACGTGGCAACCTTCGAGGCCTACCAGGCTGTCGGGGCGGTCCTGGTGGCCATGGTGATCGGGTTGCCGGCGATCGCAATCTGGACCATGACCCAGCGGGTCTACTTCGCCTACGAGGACACCAAGGCACTGTTCTTCTTCCAGATCCCGATGGCCCTGATCCAGATCGTGGGCTGCGTCCTCGCCTATCTGCTGCTGCCCGTTCACTGGTGGGTGGTGGGATCGGCCGTGGCCAACTCCGTCTCGCTGATGTTCGGTGCGCTGGTCTCCTACCTGGCGTTGCGCCGCAAGCTGCGCACCCTGGACGGGGCGCGGATCCTGCGCACCTACGTACGGCTGACCCTGGCGCTGATCATTCCCACCGGGGTGGGCTGGGGGCTGGTGCACCTGTGGGGGGTGCAGACCAACTTCGCCGGGGCGCTGCTACGGGTCCTCGTCCTCGGGACCCTGATGGCGCTGCTGTACTTCATCGCGCTGCGCCGGTTGCGGGTCAGCGAACTGGATGACCTCATGGTCCGGATCGGGACCCTGGCCGCGCCGTTGACCACCCGGGTGGCGCCGCTGATGGCGCGCATCCCGGGGTCCTCGGGGATGCGTACGATATGGGGCAGGATCACCGGAGTCGACAACGGGAGGGCAACGCAGATGACTGTGCCCGCGGCTGCCTCCCTGAAGGCTGGTGATGTCCTGGCCGGGCGGTACCGGTTGATCTCACCGCAGGAGGGCGCCGAGGGCTGGCTGGGCGCCGACACGATCCTGGACAAGCAGGTGTACATCTCCACCGTTGCGGGCACGCACCGTGAGGCAGCCCTGGATGGAGCGCGCCGGGCGGCGCTGGTTGCTGACGACCGGCTGTTGCGGATCCTGCGTGTGGGGACCCATGAGGGCACCGGCTTCATCGTCACCGAGATACTCCAGGGACGTAGCCTGGCCGAACTGGTCGGCGCCGGCCGGGTGGACCCGGACCAGGCGCGCACCCTGATCGGGGAGGCGGCCGCCGCCCTGGAGGTGGCCCGCCGACGCGGCGTGCGACACCTGCGGCTCGGGCCAGAGTCGCTGTATCGGACACCCTCGGGGCAGGTGCTCGTCACCGGCCTGGCGATCGATGCGGCCGCAGCGGGGGTCTCGGCCGAGTCCGCGCGTGAGGCTGCCCGAACCGACACCGTGGACCTGGTGGCGTTGCTCTACACCGCCCTGACCGGACACTGGCCCGGCGCGGCGGACCTGGCGGGCACGGTACCGCTGGCCCAGCGGTACAACGACCAACCCGTGCCCCCGGCCGAATTGCTGCAGGGCATCCCGGACGATCTGGACACCTTGTGCGCGGTGACCTTCGGACCGCACCGGGACGGTCCCTTCACACCTGGGGAGCTCGTGCGCGACTTGGCGCCCTGGACGGAGCCGGGTGAGGGCCGTGTGCATCTACCCGGCCCTGCGGCCGGTCCGCACGACACCGGGGCAGCAGGTGCCGCTGACGAGGCTGGTGGGACCGTCCTCGCGGGCGTCGGTGTGGCCGGCGTGGCCGGATCGGCGGCCGCAGCCGCCGGTGCGGGACAGCACGACGACGACGGCGGCACGGGTCCCGGCGCCGATCGGCCCGACCCCACCTCGGCCGCGGGCGATGGCGGGCCTGCCGAACCCAGGACGTTCGACACGTCCCGATGGGCGCCGCAGCCGCCGCCCCCGGTCGGCGACCTGCCCGAGTTCGAGGCCCTGATCGCCCCGGAGGAGGCGCCACCGGCCCATGTGCTCGACACCTACGTGGCGCGCCACGAACGGGCCGCGTTCGAACCGCACCTGCAGGCCGCGCACCCCGGCGGCTCACCGGCGGGAGACACCGCCGACCCCGAGGCCCTCGACTCTTCTGGGGAAGCGTCGACGAGCACCTGGACCGGCGCAACGGCGCTGCCACGGCCCGATGAGCCCTTGACCGACCTTCCTCCCACCGCTGATCTGCCCCCGGGTGTGTACCCACCGGGCTCGCCGGCAGCCGGAACACCGGGAGCGGCGGCCGTCACCAGGGGCGCAGCGGCGAGCGCCGGCGGAACCGGTGTGAGCGCTGCCGGCGCCGCGGCCGGTGGTGCCGGCACGGGCGCTTCCGGCGCCAAGGGGGCGCTCTCGGCAGCAGCGGCCGGAATCGGCGCCGGCGCGGCATCGGCGGGTTCGGCGATCGGCGCGGCCTCGGCGGCCACCGGTAAGGCCCTACGGTCCTTCGCCGACAAGACCGCGGAGATGTCCCGTCGGTTCGCCGACTCGGCCCGGGAACTCACCGGCACCTGGACCTCCGGTTCCGACGCCGAGACGGACCGGGAAGGACCCTGGGCCGCACGTTCCGAAGAATCCTGGGGCGACTCCGCCGGCGCCGCTGGTGCCACCGCGCGACTGAGCGGGCAGGGCAGCAGTGGAGTGCAGACGCAGGATCAGGCCGCCATCTACCCCGTGGCGCACCCCACCGCCCCCACCGGGATGGAACCACCCGCGGACTTCGACGACGACTATCTCTGGGAGTCGCAGGACGAGACGGAGCGGTTCAACCCCACCCCGGTGGTGATCCTGACCATGATCGCCGCCGTCGTCGTCGCGGGCACCCTCGCGCTGGGCACCTTGCGTGAGGCCAGGACCTCCTTCGATCCCGATGATGCCGCCCGCCCTGCGCCGGTCGCCACGCCCACCGAGGAAGAGGAGACCACCGAGCCCGTCGAGGAGGAAACCGAGGAGGAAACCGAACCGGAGGAGGAGACCCCCGAGGGCCCCGACCCCGCGGTGGCGGACGTCCGGTCCCTGGATGACAACCCGGACCTGGCCTACCTGGCCGCGGACGGTAATCCCGACACGATCTGGCGGTCGTTGCGCTACAACGATCCCAACTACGGGATGAAGCCCGGGCTCGGATTCGTCATCGAGTTGGAGGAGACCGCCGTCGTCAGCAGGGTCACCCTGGACGTCCAGGGTGAGGGTGGAATCGTGCAGATCCGGGCCGGCGACGCCGACAACCCTGACGAGGGCCCGGTGCTCGCGGAGGGCGCGATGGGTCCCGAGGTCACCTATGAACTATCCGAACCCACCGAGACCGACGTTGTGGTGCTGTGGTTCCCCGAACTGCCCGTAGCGGACTCCGACGGGCGCAACCGGATCGAGTTGGCCGAAGTCAGCGTGCGCTGAGGCGGGAACAATCCGGCGCATATCGGGCGTTGCAGCAGGCAGACCCAGATCGCCAGTGAAGGAAGAACATGTCACAGAACATCCACCAGGTCGTCATCATCGGATCCGGCCCCGCCGGCTACACCGCGGCGGTCTATGCCGCGCGGGCGGGACTGGCGCCCATCGTGTTCGCCGGGGCCCTGACCGCCGGTGGCGCGCTGATGAACACCACCGACGTGGAGAACTACCCCGGATTCCCCGACGGCGTGCTCGGTCCCGAGCTGATGGAGAAGATGCAGGCCCAGGCCGAGCGGTTCGGCGCCGACATCCGCTGGGAGGACGTCACGGACGTGGACCTGACCGGTCCCGTCAAGACCGTCACTACCGACGATGAGACCATCTCGGCCCACGCCGTGATCCTGGCGACCGGCTCGGCCTACAAGGAGCTGGGCCTTCCGGCGGAGAAGGAACTGTCCGGCCGCGGTGTGTCCTGGTGCGCCACCTGCGACGGCTTCTTCTTCAGGGACCAGGACATCCTCGTGATCGGCGGCGGGGACTCGGCGATGGAGGAGGCGCTGTTCCTGACCCGGTTCGGCAAGACCGTGACCGTTGTGCACCGCCGGGACGAGTTGCGTGCCTCCAAGATCATGGCCGACCGGGCAATGGCCTCGGACAAGATCACCTTCGCGTGGAACAGCGAGGTCGCCGCCATCCACGGCGCCGACAAGGTCACCGGCGCAACCCTGCGCGACACCGTCACCGGTGAGACCCGTGAGGTGGGAGCCACCGGCATCTTCGTGGCGATCGGACATCTGCCTCGCACCGAACTGGTCAGTGGACAGGTGGACCTGAACTCCGAGGGCTATATCGACGTGGAGCACCCCTCCACCCGGACCAACCTGCCCGGAGTCTTCGCCTGCGGCGACGTGGTGGACCACCACTACCGCCAGGCCATCACCGCAGCCGGAACCGGATGCGCCGCCGCGCTGGACGCCGAACGCTACCTGGCCGACCTCGAGGCGGCCGGCACCCCGGACCGGACCGCCACGCAGACTCCCGAGGCCGACCCGGTCGCCGTCGCCGCGACCTGAGCCTCGGCGCCGCGAACGCGCCACCCAGTCCGCCGCAACGAACCAGGGGCTGCCCGCCGGAAGCCGGCGATCGCCTACCCGGCAACGCCCCAGGCGTCCACCACCCCGCCCCACTGGCGCCCAGCGCCGGTGCCAACCGCACACGCCTCACCAGGAGTATCGATGAGCACTATCACCCACGTCACCGACGAGACGTTCAAGGACGAGGTCCTGCAGGCCCAGGGGCCGGTGGTCGTCGACTTCTGGGCCGCGTGGTGCGGACCGTGCGTCCAGTTCGCACCGATCCTGCAGGAGGTTGCCACGGAGTTGGAGGGCCGGCTCAAGGTGACCAAGGTGGATGTCGAGGAGAACCAGGCCGTTGCTGCCGCCTACGGCGTAGTGTCGATCCCGACCATCAACGTGTACGAGAATGGCGAGTTGAAGAAGTCGATCGTGGGCTCGCGCCCCAAACAGGCCTTCCTCTCGGAGTTGCAGGAGTTCCTGCACTGACGTCCGCACCGATCGGAGAGCAGATGAGCGAGTCGGGACAGGCCGACCCTCCAGGCGTCACCCCGGCGGCCGGACCGGCCGGTGGCGCGGGTGGGGGGACCCGGCTCGACCCGTGGCTGTCCAGTTACGCGCAGCGTACGCACGGTATGCGTGCCTCGGAGATCCGGGCTCTGTTCGCCGTCGCCAACCGTCCCGAGGTGGTCTCGCTGGCCGGGGGGATGCCGAACCTGGCCTCACTTCCCTTGGAGGAGATCGCACGCGGCACCGAGCGGCTGCTCGCCGAACGGGGTGCGGTGGCGCTGCAGTACGGTTCGGGTCAGGGCGAGGAGGGCCTGCGGGAGCAGATTCTGGACGTGATGGCCCTTGAGGGCATCAGCGCCCACCCGGACGACGTGGTGGTCACCACCGGCTCCCAGCACGCCCTCGATCTGGTCACGCGGGTGTTCATCGATCCTGGTGACGTGGTGGTCGCCGAGGCTCCCAGTTACGTCGGTGCCCTGGGGGTGTTCCGGGCCTATCAGGCTGACGTGGTACACGTGCCGATGGACGACGACGGGCTGATTCCCGAGGCTCTGGAGGAGACCCTGGCCGGACTGCGGCGGGCGGGCCGGCGGGTCAAGATGCTCTACACCGTCCCGAACTTCCACAATCCGGCTGGGGTGAGTCTGTCGGCTGCCCGACGCCCCCAGATCCTGCAGATCGCTCGCCGCTACGACGTCCTGGTGCTGGAGGACAATCCCTACGGTCTGCTCGGGTTCGACGCCGAGCCCGAGCCCGCCCTGCAGACCCTGGACCCCGAGAGTGTGATCTACCTGGGTTCGTTCTCCAAGACCTTCGCCCCCGGGTACCGCGTGGGCTGGGCACTCGCGCCGCACGCGGTGCGGGAGCGGCTGGTGCTGGCCAGCGAGTCGGCGATCCTGTGCCCGTCGATGATGAGCCAGTTGTCCATCGCCAACTACCTTGCCACGTCCGACTGGCGCGGCCAGATCAAGGCCTATCAGCAGATCTACCGGGAACGGCGCGACGCCACCCTGGCCGCCCTGGCCGAGTACCTGCCCGGGGCGCGGTGGACGGTTCCCGCTGGGGGCTTCTACACCTGGGTCACCCTCCCCACGGGGCTCGACGCCCAGGCGATGCTCCCGCGCGCGGTGACCGCACGGGTGGCCTACGTGCCCGGTACCGCCTTCTACGCCGACGGGCAGGGCGGGGCACACCTGCGCCTTTCCTACTGCTACCCGACGCCGGAACGCATCACCGAGGGCGTTCGCCGGCTCGCCGGTGTGATCAGTTCCGAGGCCGAACTGGTCGACATGTTCGGCACCGGCGTTCCGCAGCACCGTGATGTCCCCGGCCAGCACTTCCCGGCCCCGGACCAGGCCTGAGCGGCACCCCCGCAGAGAGAGGCACTATGACCCAGTCAACGACGACCACACCACTGGACGTACTCATCCTGGCCGGCGGGCTGTCCCATGAGCGTGACATCTCCATCCGGTCCGGGCGGCGGGTGGCCGAGGCGCTGCGCAGCGCCGGCCTGACGGCCAACGTCTCGGATGTGGATCCGGGCCTGCTGGCCTCCCTGCGCAGCACCCGACCGGATGTGGTCTGGCCATTGCTGCACGGTTCCACCGGAGAGGACGGGTCGATCCGGGACCTGCTGGAACTGGTCGGGGTGCGTTACGTCGGGACGGATCCGGCCGGATCCCGGATCGCCTGGAACAAGCCGGTGGCCAAGACCCTGATGGCCCGGGCCGGTGCGGCGACCCCGGAGTTCGCGACCCTGCCCCAGAGCCTGTTCCGCGAGGCCGGGGCGCACACGGTGCTCGGCGCCGTGCTGGACCGCCTCGGCCTTCCGTTGGTGGTCAAGCCGGCCCAGGGCGGGTCTGCACTCGGGGTCAGCCTGGTCACCGAGGCCGATCAGTTGCCGCAGGCTATGGTCTCCTGCTTCTCCTACGGGGATGTTGCACTGATCGAGCGTGCGATCAGCGGCACCGAGGTGGCGGTCTCGGTGGTGGATCTCGGTGCGGGGCCGCAGGTCCTGCCGGTGGTGGAGATCGCTACCGACGGTGCCTACGACTATGACGCCCGGTACAACGCAGGTCGCACGGAGTACTTCGTTCCGGCGCGGCTCGGCCCGGAGACGACGCGCGCGGCGGGCGGTCTCGCCTTGCTGGCGCACGAGCAACTGGGCCTGGCCCACATCTCCCGCACCGACATGATCGTCGATTCGGCCGGCACCCCCTGGTTTCTGGAGGTCAATGTGGCTCCGGGGATGACCGAGACCTCCCTGCTTCCCCAGGCTGCCGACGCCTCGGCCCACCCCCCGGCGGAGTTGTATGCCTCGATCGCAACCGAGGCCGCGCGCTCCCAGCGTTCCTGATTCGGTTCCGGGCGAGCGGCGCCGTCGCTGCGCCGCCATCCGCACGGTCTCGGCCCAGGCGGGGCCCGGGTCAGCCCTGGGTGCCGGTTCCCTCGGTTTGCGGCTCCTCCACCCGGAACAGACCCGGATCGGCCGGAGACAGCATTTCCAGGATCCGGTTCAAGTCTTGGACGGACGCGAACTCAATATTGATTCGACCTTTACGTTGTCCGAGTGCGACCTTGACCTTGGTGTCGAACTGATCGGACAGACGGGTGCTGAGGTCGTCCAGGGCTGCGCTGTGCGCGCCCGCCCGTGGCCGACGACGCATCTCCGGTCGCATCGGCTCCTCACCAAGGGTGACGAGTTCCTCGGTGGCCCGCACGCTCAAGCCCTCGGCCACGATTCGCTGGGCCATCCGCTCCATGGCCGCACCATCGCTGAGGCCAAGGAGCGCACGGGCGTGTCCCGCCGAGAGCACCCCAGCCGCCACCCGCCGCTGGACCAGCGGTGGGAGCTTGAGCAACCTCAGGGTGTTGGAGATCTGCGGCCGGGACCGGGCAATACGGCTCGCCAACTCCTCGTGGGTGCAGTCGAAGTCGTCCAGGAGTTGCTGGTAAGCGGCAGCTTCCTCCAGCGGGTTGAGTTGGGCGCGGTGCAGGTTCTCCAGCAACGCATCCCGAAGCATGTCCTCGGAGTCGGTGTCCCGGATGATCGCCGGCACGGTCGCCGCACCGGCCAACCGGCTGGCCCGCCACCGCCGCTCACCCATGATCAGTTCATATCGAGCCTGTCCGTCCGCGCCTGTTCCGTTCGGGCGCACCACGACCGGCTGGAGCACACCGACCTCGCGGATCGAGGCAGCGAGCTCGTCCAGATCGTCCTCGTCGAAAACCTGGCGAGGTTGCCGTGCATTGGGCTCGACGGACTCCACGGGGACTTCGGCGAACCGCGCACCGGGAACCTCGAGCAGCCCTGATTCATCTTGTACATTTGCACTGCCATAATCTGTACCGTTTGTGTCGTTGCTGGTCACAGCGGGATCAGACGCGTCATCCTGTGCGCTCGGTGCTTTGAGAGCAGTGGCAACCGGCCGGCCCAGGCCCCCGTTGCCGGCTGCCGGCGATGCCTCGTCGGAACCCTGGTGCGGTACATCATTGCGGCCATCGCGATCTGGCAGCGCTGTCGATGCCGGCTCGGGGCCCTCGGCGTCCCGGTCGGTTCCGGGCTGTTCCGGGAAGAACACATCCACGGGCCGCTGGGCTCCCCCGGCGGAAGGGGCGGACGGGATCAGGGCGCCGAGCCCGCGGCCCAGCGCTCGCCGACGCTCACTCATGACTTGACTCCTTCGGACGAGACGGGCGCGACCTCGCCGGCCGCGGCAGTCTGGGATGGTGCACTACTGATCGCCGCTCCGGCGGCACCCCGTCGCGCTAGCTCACGGGCGGCCTCTCGATAGGCCAGCGCGCCGGAGGAGTTCTGATCGTAGGTGATGACGGTTTGTCCGTAACTCGGCGCCTCCGAGATCCGCACAGACCGCGGAATCGCTGTACGCAGGGTCTGCTCGGGGAAGTGCTCCCGAACCTCCTCGGCAACCTGGTGAGCCAGATTCGTGCGCCCGTCGAACATGGTGAGCAGGATGGTCGAGACGTGCAGATCGGGGTTGAGGTGACCCCGAATCAGGTTGATATTGTTGAGCAGTTGGCTCAGGCCCTCCAACGCGTAGTACTCACATTGAATCGGAATGAGTACTTCGCGTGCGGTGACGAAGGCGTTCACCGTGAGCAGTCCGAGGCTAGGGGGGCAATCAACGAGGACGTAGTCGAGGCGTCGCTCACCGCGACGCTGCCGCTCGGCGAGGTAGGCGTCGAGCGCGTTACGCAGCCGGTTCTCTCGAGCCACGAGCGAGACCAGTTCGATCTCGGCACCGGAGAGGTCGATCGTGGCCGGGACGCAGAGAAGGCCCGGAATATCAGGGGAGACCTGGACCACGTCGATCATCGGCACATCGTTGATCAAGACGTCATACGTCGAGGGGGTGCCGCTGTGATGCTCGACGCCGAGGGCGGTCGAGGCGTTGCCCTGGGGGTCGTTGTCGATCACGAGGACCTCCAGGCCCCCCTTGGCCAGCGCTGCGGCGAGGTTGACCGTCGTCGTGGTCTTGCCCACCCCACCCTTCTGGTTGGCGACGGTGAAGATCCTGGTTTCACGTGGAACAGGGAACGTCTGCCCCGCCAACGCCGCGCGCCGCCGAGCGTTGTTCGCGAGTTCAGCGGCCAGCGGTGTCGACTCGTCCATCAGGGGGATTGCGTCCAAGATCGCTCGGCGATGCGCCTCGTCGCGGCCGATCACCTCATTGTCACCGTTGCGCGCAACTGCGGGCTGCGGCGTCTCGGTCTGCCGGTCAAGAGCGTGGCCATGGTCCTGCGACATCGCCTTCCTCACGTGGTCGGGGCGGTTCTCCCAGGGTAGACGGAGCAACCGACGATCCTGGCCATCGGCGCACTGGTTTCACGTGAAACAGCGCACGCTGGAACCGCCTCCGGCAACGCGACGGCCTTGCAGAGTTTCCACTCAGCCCCGCGGGTCGGCGTCCGTAACCCTCCAGGCGTCTGGATTCGTCTGGGTACGCTCCGAGATTCCTTCCAGCCTTCGGTCCGTCCCGTAGATAATGACCGGCCATCCTCGAACCGACCTTGTTTCATGTGTGGAACACCGATGTTTCACGTGGATCGTCGAACTGGTCGGCAACCCGGGTGCAGAGGCCTGCATCGCGGCTGCTGCAGCGTAACCGCAGTGTGCGGCGCCGTGTGCAGGTTTCACGTGAAACCTTGCGTCACAGGCGGACCCACCCGGGTTCCACCGGAAACGTCGCATCACAGGCGGACCCACCCGGGTTCCACGTCAAACATCGCGTCACGGCCGGACCCACGCGGTTCTCCGTGACCCCACCATGCCCCAGCCGGACCCGCTCAGATCCGCGTGAAGCACCGCGCCGCACCGCGGCACTCCAGATGCGCCTGTTCCCACGTGAAGCGCTGCGCGGGGCGATCCGGCGCTGCTGTTCCACGTGAAACGTCAACGTCACCGCGAGGCGCTCCGCATCCTCTGATCGAGCAGAGTCAGGTCAGGCACACCTGGTTCCGGTTGCACATCACGCCCCACCCAGGTCTAACCGGTTCCACGTGAAACATCCGTGACACCCGCGTCCCCATGGCTCCGGCACCCGGCAGCGAAGCGCGCCCAGTCGGGCACCAACGACACGCCAAACGTCGCGACGTGTCCACGCTCCATCGCAGGATGGAGGCTCCCCGGATCGACGGCGAGCGGCCCTTCGTCGCTCGCCCACCGCGCACGTTCCGACACACCGGTCCACGGACCTCCTGCGTCTCCCGGCGCATGGACGCCACCGATACTCGAACGCACCACGCCGTCAGCAGCGCGCGGCAAAGAACCCGGAAGCTACCTACGAAAGCCGCTGAGTGCACACCTACTGGCCGCGGCGCGATCAATCCTGAAGCAGCCCATGTCCACGAGGCCGAACTCGCGCGGTCGGCGGAGGTGCTTCGTCCAACGATCCCTCCGGGACAGTTCATGCGCACAGCCTGATCGAGTTCCGGGCATCCTTCTGCCCCCGGACGACGTGGCCCTCCTGTGATCGCTGACGGCGTTCCCGCCTACTTCGGTAACACCGGATCCTCTCGCTCCGAGTTCCTATGCCGGGCCCCGATCCACGTGTGCAGATCAGGCATCACCGTCGATTCCTGCCAGTCCGGCCAAAGGACGGCTGAACTTTCCTCGGGTCAAGCCGATTCTTGAGCCGCGACCGCGGCCGCAGCAGGCACTTCGGGCATACCTAGCAGGAGGAGCTTCGGCTCTGCGTTGCGTCTGTTCCAACCAGTTCGGCCGTTTGCGGCGGGTGCGGCGCGTACCAGATCACGAGCAAGCTCCTCTGCGGTGCCGAGTCCACGCCAGGTTCCCCACGCAACCTGCGCCATCCGGAAGCGATTCATACGTACGTACTACGCTGATGAACCGACGCTTCGTGGCGATGCTCCACGCACAGAGCACATCGGGCCCGTGAGCCTCAGGCCTTCTCCGCACGCACCTGCACGATTCGGGTGACCTCACCATCGCCGAGCAAGTCCACCTCGTGCACCTGCGTCTGCCCGCCGCCGTGTGACCGCAAGACCTTGCGCGCATCGGCGACCTCGGCCGCGGCACGCCCGCCCTTCTGGGCGATCAGGGACCCACCGGGGGCCACCAGTGGCATCGTGATCGGCACCAACTTCTTCATTACCGCCACCGCCCGCGCGGTGACAGCCTCGAACGAGACCCGGCCGTGCAGTTCTTCAGCGCGCACCTGGTGCAGCGTCACGTTGTCCAGGTCCAACTCGTCGACCACTTCCGTCAGCCACGCGACCCGCCGCTCCATCGGCTCGATCAGATGGAACTCCAGATCCGGGCGGATCAACGCGAGAACCATCCCCGGCAGGCCCGCGCCGGAACCAACATCGGCCACGCTGCCCGACTGCGGTAGGAACGGGGCTACGGCGGCGCTGTTCAGAACGTGACGAGGCCACAGTCGCTCGAGTTCCCGGGGTCCGATCAGGCCGCGTTCCTCCCCGTGCTCGGCGAGCAGTTCACCGAACCGGACCGCACCGGCGTAGCCCAGTCCCAGGATCTCGCGGCTGCGCTCCGGGTTGGTGGCCTCCCAGGACATCACCAACTCCGGTCCAGCGGTCGCCGGACCGGACGACGCAGCGGCTTCACGAGGACTCGGCCCTGATCACCACTCGCCGGTGGGGTTCCACACCTTCGGAGTCGCTCACCAACTCGGCCGCCGCGACCGCGTCGTGGACCACCTTGCGCTCGAACGGATTCATCGACGGCAACGAGACCTCCTCACCGGTGCTCCTGACCTGCGCGATCGCCTGTTCGGCCAACTCCGTCAACTCCCGGCGCCGACCTGCCCGGTGCCCGGCGATGTCGAGCATCAGCCGGCTGCGCTCACCGGTGCGGGTCTGCACCGCCAGGCGCGTCAGTTCCTGCAGAGCGTCCAGCACCTCACCATCGGAGCCCACCAGTCGGGACAGCCGCGCCTGGGAGTCGGACTCCGCCACGATCTCGACGGCGGCTCGGCCGTGGTCGATATCCAACTCGATGTCACCGTCGAGGTCGACGATGTCGAGGAACTCCTCCAGATAGTCCGCGGCGATCTCACCCTCCTCCTCCAGGCGGGAGGTGGTGCGATCGGCGGTGTCGGCGCCGACGGCGTCAGCCGGTTCAGGGCGCGCAGCGGTCTGTTCAGTCATGGAGTGACGGGTCCTTTGGCTCAGCGACGGGACTTCTTCTGCTTGCGCTTCTTGCGCTTCTTGCTATTTCCGGGCTTGCCACCCGGGTGATTCTTCCGGCCGCTCGCGGCGGCGGCAGAGGCATGGTGGGCACTGCCGGGCTGGTCCGAATCCTGGCCGGTTGACGAACCATCCTGATTGGACGGCGCGGAACCCTTGGCATCGGCCTCCGGGGCTTGGGCGTCCTTCCCGGCAGCGTCCTTCCCGGCCACGTCCTTCCCGGCAGCGTCCTTCCCGGCAGGGGAGACCGCGTCGTCGGGATCCTCCTCACCCGCGAGCACCTCCCCGGGGCGCACCCCGAGCTTCTTCGCCCGAGCCTTACCCACTGGCTGCTGTCGTTGGCCGCGCGGCTTCTCGGGCTCCGGCTCCTCCTCGCTGTCCTCCAGGGGCTGGCCCTTCTTCTCCGCCTTGCGGGCCTTGCGCTCCTCCCACTTGCGGTAGGCCTCCGAGCCCGGCGTCGGGTTGTTCCGGATCACGTACCACTGCTGGCCCAGGGACCACACGTTGGTGGTGGTCCAGTAGATCAGCACACCGATCGGGAAATTGACCCCGGTCACGGCGAACACCACCGGCAGGATGTACATCAGCATCCGCTGCTGACGCGCCATCGGATTGTCCTGTGCCGACGCCGGCATGTTCTTCATGGTCAACTGACGCTGCGTGAACAGCATCGTCAACGACATCATGATGATGAGGATGACCGAGACGATCTTCGGCTCGAGGCCTTCGGAGTGCAGGAAGGTCGAGGAAAGCGTGGCGCCGAAGAAGTCCGCCGCCTCGAACTCGACCGCCAGTTCCTGGGTGAGTCCCCCGATGCTGGTGCCATCGCCGCGGGGGTAGTTGCCCTCGGCCAGCACCGGCATCGACCACAGCACCCGGAACAGGGCGAAGAAGATCGGCATCTGCGCCAGGATCGGCAGGCACGACGCGAACGGGGTGGTGCCGTGCTCGCGGTACAGCGCCATCATTTCCTGCTGCATCGCCTGGCGTGAGGCCGGGTCGGTCTTACCCTTGTACTTCTTCTGGATCTTCTGCATGTCCGGCTGCAGGATCTGCATTCCTCGCGAGGCCTTGATCTGCTTCACGAAGAGCGGGATCAGCAGGATCCGGATCGCGATCACCAGCGCCACGATCGACAGCGCCCACGTCAACCCGCCGGCTGAATCGAGCCCGAGCCAGGTCAGGAAGTCGTGCGCGCCGACCATGATCCAGGCCACGACCCATTTGATCGGCCACAGCAGGTTGTCGAAGAAACTCATGGAGAAGCGCTCTTTCGCTACGTCAGGTCGCGGTCCGCGCCGTCATGGTGCGTCCGCTTCGAATGGCCCGGAAGGCTGTCTATGAGGGTACGTGCTGATCGAGGGTGCTCCGGTACGTGGTCCACCCCGCCCAGCGACCAAGGGTTGCACCGCAGCACCCGCCACACCGCCAGCCCGAACCCCCGGATCAGGCCCTGCTTGCGCAACGCGTCGACGGCATAGTTGGAACACGAGGGGTAGTACCGGCACCGCGGTGCGAACCAGGGAGAGACAACCGCCTGGTAGGCCCGCACCAGTCCGATCAGCACTCGCGGGGCCAGACCGGGCCTACCGGCGGTCATGCCGCCACCGTCCTGGAACCTCGCCGCACGGCCCGGCTCACCTGGGCGTTGGCATCGGCCCGCAACTGCCCGAACGTGGCCGACGCTGCCGGCGGCCGGGCGCGCATCACCAGGCCGGCGCCCGCGGGCACGTCCCGCAGGATCTCAGCCATGATCGCTCGCAGCCGACGGCGCACCCTGTTGCGTTGCACCGCCCCACCTACCGCCTTGGAAACCACGAAACCCACCCGGGCCGGTCCGGCCGGGGTGGGGTCGTCGTCGAGCAGGGCGTGCACCACCAGATAGCGACCGGCGCTGCGGCCGCCACCACCGATGGTGTCGGCGAACTCAGCGCTGCGCCGCATCCGGTGCGATGCCGGCAACACCGCGACTCAGGCGGAGATCTCCTGGCGTCCCTTACGACGGCGGGAGGCCAGGATCGCGCGGCCGGCACGGGTGCGCATACGGTGCCGGAAGCCGTGCTTGCGGGCTCGGCGCCGGTTGTTCGGCTGGAAGGTGCGCTTGCTCACGGGTGTACTCCAAGACGTTCGACGATTCGCACCGCCGGGGGAAGTGGGAGTGCGTCAAGATTCTCACGGCACTCGGCGGCGTCCTCGGTGGCATCGACGTTGTGGACGCGAACCCCCTGAAGGACACGGCACTGGGCCGCACAGACTGGCCCACGATACGTGAGTGCCGAACCAGCGGTCAAACCTCGTGACCAGCATCACCGGCTATCGCAGGCCTCCGGCCTCCTGTGCTGCTGCCACCGTACTCCAGGCCCGTTCCACCGCCTCGGCGCCGCGGACACGATCCCCCTCCGGGGCCAGGTCGGTGCGGACCGAAGCCGGTCTCACAGCCGATACCGATAGCGCGGCCCCCGCACCCGCGGAGGGGTTAGGCTGCCACAACGTACTGTCCACAGTCCTGGTCCGATGGTCACCCCTATGGCGGGGCACCATGCACAGCCTGTGGATAGGCTTGTGGATCGTCCGTGTCTATCCGTGTCCCTGGGGGAGCCGTGTCTGAACCATCACTGGATCCCGGTGCCCTCGGAGCCGGATGGGACCGCGCGATCGAGATCCTCACCGACCGTGGTGAGCTCAGCGGCGCCCAGTTGGCGTTCATCCGACTGACCAAACCGCTCGGAATCATCGACGACACCGTGCTGCTGGCCGTGCCGAGCGACTTCGCCAAGGACTTCATCGAAACCCGGGCCCGCGACTCGATCACCAACTCTCTGTCCGCGGCACTGTCCCAGAACGTCAAGATGGCCGTCACCGTGGACCCTTCCCTGGAGGAGGTCGCGCCGGCAGAGGTCGCCACCGCTGAACCCGAGACGCCCACCGTGGCCAGCCCGGTGCGGCCCGCGCCGGCGCCCCCGGCCACCAACGACACCTACTCCAACGACACCTACTCCACCGGGGTGGACCCGCATGCGCGGCTGAACCCGAACTACACCTTCGAAACGTTCGTGATCGGCTCGTCCAACCGGTTCGCCCACGCCGCCGCGACCGCCGTGGCCGAAGCCCCGGCCAAGGCGTACAACCCGCTGTTCATCTACGGTGACTCGGGGCTGGGCAAGACCCACCTGTTGCACGCGATCGGGCACTACGCCAAGAACCTGTACCCGGGCATCCGAGTTCGGTACGTCAACTCCGAGGAGTTCACCAACGACTTCATCAACTCCATCCGCGATGACAAGGCCGAGGCTTTCCAGCGCCGGTACCGCGAGGTCGAGGTGCTGCTCATCGACGACATCCAGTTCCTGCAGGGCAAGGAACAGACGATGGAGGAGTTCTTCCACACCTTCAACACCCTGCACAACGCGAACAAGCAGGTGGTGATCACCTCCGACCTGCCGCCGAAGCAACTCACCGGGTTCGAGGGCAGGCTGCGGTCCCGGTTCGAGTGGGGTCTGCTCACCGACGTCCAGCCGCCCGACCTGGAGACCCGCATCGCCATCCTGCGCAAGAAGGCGGGCAGTGAGTCGCTGCAGGCCTCCAGTGACGTGCTGGAGTACATCGCCTCGAAGATCTCCTCCAACATCCGTGAGCTCGAGGGCGCCCTGATCCGGGTGACCGCCTTCGCCAACCTCAACCGCCAGACGGTGGACATGTCCCTGGCCGAGATGGTTCTGAAGGACCTGATCACCGACGACGACGGAGCCGAGATCACCCCCTCGGCGATCATGGCCCAGACCGCCACCTACTTCGGGGTCACCATCGAGGCACTGTGCAGCGCGGACCGGTCCCGGGTACTGGTGAACGCCCGCCAGATCGCGATGTACCTGTGTCGCGAACTCACCGAACTCTCCCTGCCCAAGATCGGTCAGTTGTTCGGAGGACGTGACCACACCACCGTGATGCACGCCAACAAGAAGATCCGTCAACAGATGGCCGAACGGCGCTCCACCTTCAACCAGGTCACGGAACTGACCAACCGGATCAAGCAGCAGCACCGCAACTAACTCCCCGTCCGGTGCTCAGCGCACCACACGGTTGCTGCGTTCCCACACGGCTGTCTCCTCGCGGGGCCGACCGCATCCGCCGCGATCACCGGTCCCACGACAGCCTCCGCGTGACTCGAATGCACAGTTGTGGATAGGGGTGTGGATAGACGTGGACAGACGCTCCGGAACGGTGGACCGACCCCCCGATGTCGTGGGTGAGCGCTGTGCACCGGCGCCTCCATCCACACCCGGCCCGTGGCCCTGTGCATATCCCCACGCGCTGGCTACCCAGCCCGCCACCCATGCTGACCTGCGGCGATGGCAGTTATCCCCATGATCCCCAGGACCGAAGACGATGATGATCCTTCTCTCCATCATCCGGCTGTGAACCACCAACATCAGGGTCTCGTGCCAAAACCTCGTTGGCTCCGGCCTCGCGAACAGGGTGAACAAGGACCGAACAACCGCTGAATGAGGGGCAACAATCCACAGCCGGTTCCACCCCGCCGCACAGCGGTGCCCACCACGGCCCCGAATCCTCACTATGATCACAGGACGCACGCTCGTCGAGGCGCTGGTCCTGCGAGCCGTGAACGACAGGGGCCCCACCCGGCCCGAACCCAATTCCCGCTCAGGAGGGCCGACATCGTGAAGTTCAGGGTCGAGCGAGATGTCCTGGCCGAAGCCGTCACCTGGACCGCACGAACCTTGCCCACCCGGCCCCCGGTCCCGGTGCTGGCCGGGGTGATGCTCGAGGCCGATGCCCAGGGCTCGCTGCGGCTGTCCACCTTCGATTACGAGGTCTCGGCCCGGGCCGAGGTGCCCGCCGAGGTGAGTGAACCCGGATCTGTGCTGGTGCTGGGCCGTCTCCTCGCGGAGATCTCCCGGTCGCTTCCGAACAAGCCGATCGACGTGCAGGTGGATGAGTCCAAGGTGGAACTGCGCTGCGGATCCGCCCGGTTCACGTTGCTGACGATGCCCACCGGCGAGTACCCGGAACTGCCACAGATGCCCGAACGACTCGGAAGCATCGATGGCGCCGCGTTCGCCCAGGCGATCAACCAGGTCACCATCGCCGCGGGTCGTGATGAGACGCTGCCACTACTCACCGGGGTGCGGATGGAGATCGAGGGCGAGAAACTCACGCTGCTGGCCACCGACCGGTACCGGCTGGCGATGCGGCAGCTGACCTGGTCCCCCTCCAGCCCCTCGGCCGAGCAGGTCGCCCTGGTGCGGGCCCGGACCCTGTCCGACGTGGCACGGAACATGGCCGGCGGCGGCTCGGTCGACGTCTCCCTGGGCGAGGGTTCCGACATCGTGGGATTCGAGGCCGGCGGCCGGCGCACCACAAGCCTGCTGGTGGACGGGGAGTACCCGCCGGTGCGCAGGCTGTTCCCGGAGTCCACCAGCACCACCACGGTCACCAACACCGCCGAGCTGATCGAGGCGACCAAGCGCGTGGCCCTCGTCGCCGAGCGGAATACCCCGATCCGGCTGTCCTTCTCCGAGGGCCAGGTGGTGCTCGAGGCCGGGCAGGGCGACGACGCGCAAGCCTCCGAGGCGCTCGAGTCGGTGCTGGAGGGTGAGGACATCACCACCGCGTTCAACCCGCAGTACCTGCTGGACGGGTTGGGCGCGCTGGGGACCGAGTACGTGCGGTTGTCGTTGAACCATCCCACCAAGCCGGTCCTGATGACTGGTCAGGACGAGCAGCACGGCGAGGACCACGCAGAGGAGTTCCGCTATCTGCTGGTGCCGATCCGCTTCGCAGGCTGATTCCGGGCGTGCAGGTCCCGACCGCGACCGCGGGCGCGGAGTGAGGCACCGGCGGCGGCGATCTACAGTGGCTGGGTAATGTACGTCTCCGATCTGGCCCTGACCGACTTCCGCTCCTACTCCCAGGTGGTGCTGTCCCTGGAGGAGGGCATCACGGCGCTGGTCGGGAGCAACGGGCAGGGCAAGACCAACGTGATCGAGTCCCTGGGGTACCTGGCCACGTTCTCCTCCCACCGGGTGGCCGGGGACCAGGCCCTGGTGCGTGCCGGCGCCGAGCGAGCCGTCGTGGCGGCCAAGATCGTCCGCGACACCAGGCCACGGGTGCTGGAACTGGAGATCGTGTCGGGCAAGGCCAACCGCGGTCGGATCAACCGCTCGCCCGTGCAGCGGGTGCGCGAGTTGCTCGGCCACCTACGGACCGTGCTGTTCGCCCCGGAGGACCTGGCCCTGGTGAAGGGCGATCCGGACGGACGGCGCCGCTTTCTCGATGACCTTCTGATCCAGCGTGATCCCAAAATCGCCGCCGTGCGCAGCGATTACGACCGGGTGATTCGCCAGCGCAACGCACTGCTGAAGTCCGCCGGTGCGGCGCGTCGCTCCGGAGGGGGCGGGGACCTGCGCACCCTGGATGTGTGGGACGAGAAGGCCGCCGCCGGTGGCGCGGCGCTGGTGTCGGCCAGGGTGCGTGCCATCCGTGACCTGCGCGAGCACGTGGCCAGTGCCTATGACAACGTCTCCGGTGGGGCCGGCCCGGCTGTGATCGGGTACCGCTCCAGTATGGTCGAGCACAGTCCCGACCAGGCGCAGCCCGCCACCGATGACAGCGATACCGAGGCCGAACTCACCGACACGACGCTGGTCCAGGCGCGGCTGGTGGAGGCGATGTCCCGGTTGCGCACGCGGGAGATCGAGCGCGGCGTGAGCCTGGTGGGCCCGCACCGGGACGACCTGACGCTGGCCATCGGCGGTCTGCCCGCCAAGGGCTACGCCAGCCACGGCGAGTCCTGGTCCCTGGCTCTGGCGCTGCGCCTGGCCTGCTACGAACTGCTGCGCACCGAGGACACCTTCGAGGCGGATGGCGAGCCGGTACTCATCCTCGACGACGTGTTCGCCGAACTCGATACCGGCCGACGTTCCCGGTTGGCCGGAATGGTGGCCGGGGCCCAGCAGGTGCTGATCACCGCTGCCGTGGCCGGCGACATACCCGAGGAACTGGCCGGTGCCCGGGTGGACGTGGCCGATGGGACACTGACCCGTGTCCGCTGAGGATCCAGACGCCGAGGGCCGGCCCGCCCAGGATCGACGCGTCGCGGACCAGGCAGCCACCGGTGCCGGCCCCGCCCCGGACGTGGACGACGCTCCGCGGATCGCGCTGGCGCAGGCGCGCGAAGCAGCCCGTGCCAAGGGACTGCGACCGGGCAGCCCGGGACGCCGTCGTCGTCCGCTGGACGCGGGCCGCAACGCCGCTGCGGGTTCCCCGGGTGCGGCACGCGACCCGCAGCTCCTGGGTGAGACCACCGCAGACCTGAGCCGCACGCTGGGATGGAGCCAACCGCTCTCCATCGGTGGGGTGATCGGACGGTGGCCGGACGTGGTCGGTGAACAGATCGCGCAGCGGTGCACTCCGGAGACCTTCATCGACGGCGATCTGGTGGTGCGCGCCGACTCCACCGCCTGGGCCACCCAGATCCGGTTGCTGCTGCCCCAACTCGAGCGCCGCCTCGCCGAGGAGGTCGGGGAAGGCGTCGTGACCTCCATCCAGGTGCTCGGTCCCGGAGGCCCTACGTGGCGCAAGGGACCGCGGAACGTGCGCGGTCGTGGGCCGCGGGACACCTACGGCTGAACCCGCCTCCCGGGCGTGTGGAGCGCGCTTTCCGGGCTCGGTCGTGCGCCCGGGGGGTGAAGACCACCACATCCCGGCAACTCCCTGTGGATAAGGTCTGTGGATAGTCGAGTTCGACGCCGATCCGCGATAGAATCGAGCGACCTGTCCCAGGGGTGGAAATGCCCTCATTCACGGCGCGATGCCGTGGCTGACCTACGACGTGCAGTCGTATGGTGCGGACGCCAGATGTGACGAGGAGCGCCAGGACGAGTGGCTGATCAGACGAGCGTGCCGGAACCCGAGAACGTTGTTCCCCCGCAGGACACCTCCAACCCGGCAGGCTCCGATTACGGCGCAGCCAACATCACCGTCCTGGAGGGCCTGGAAGCGGTCCGCAAGCGCCCCGGGATGTACGTCGGTTCCACCGGCGAGCGCGGGTTGCACCACCTGGTGTATGAGGTGGTGGACAACTCCGTCGACGAGGCGATGGCGGGGTACTGCGACCAGATCGACATCACCATCCTGGCCGACGGCGGGATCCGGGTGCGCGACAACGGCCGTGGCATCCCCGTGGACGTCATGTCGGGGGAGGGACGGCCGGCCGTGGAGGTGGTGCTGACCGTCCTGCACGCCGGAGGCAAGTTCGGCGGCGGCGGGTACGCGGTCTCCGGTGGTTTGCACGGCGTGGGTGTCTCGGTGGTCAACGCCCTGTCCGCCCGGCTGGAGGTGGAGGTGCGCCGCCAGGGGCACGTCTGGCGGCAGCGCTACCACCAGGGTGTGCCCGAGGGCGACCTGGCCAAGGGTGAGGCCACCGACGAGCACGGCACCACCGTGACGTTCTGGGCGGACGGGGAGATCTTCGAGACCACCGAGTTCGACTTCGAGACACTGAGGTCCCGGTTCCAGCAGACGGCCTTCCTGAACAAGGGCCTGGGGCTGACGCTGCGCGATGACCGGGAGACGGACGTCGAGGATGAGGTCGCCGGCGATGCGCACCAGCCGGCCGAGGGGGAGGAACGCACCCGTTCGGTGGCCTACAAGTACGACGGTGGCCTGGTGGACTACGTCAAGCACCTCACCAGTGCCAAGCGCGCCGACATGATCCACCCCGAGGTGATCTCCTTCGAGTCCGAGGATCCCGACCGGGTGATCTCCCTGGACATCGCGATGCAGTGGACCGGTGCGTACTCCGAGAGCGTGCACACCTACGCCAACATGATCAACACCTCCGAGGGCGGGACCCACGAGGAAGGGTTCCGGTCGGCCCTGACCACACTGGTGAACCGGTACGCACGGGAGAAGAACCTGCTCAAGGAGAAGGACGAGAACCTCACCGGCGAGGACATCCGTGAGGGACTGACCGCGGTCAT
This sequence comes from Pseudactinotalea sp. Z1732, assembly GCF_049724975.1. NCBI lineage: Bacteria > Bacillati > Actinomycetota > Actinomycetes > Micrococcales > Cellulomonadaceae > Pseudactinotalea > Pseudactinotalea sp. Z1732. The sequence goes on from NZ_JBMPQC010000001.1 coordinate 575,257, forward strand.
CTCGATCAAGCTCGGAGAGCCACAGTTCGAGGGGCAGACCAAGACCAAGCTCGGCAACACCGAGGCCCGCACCTTCACCCAGAAGGTGGTTTTCGACGAACTGGGCAACTGGCTGGAGTCCCATCCGAACGAGTCCCGGGACGTGATCCGCAAGGCGATTCAGGCCGCCGCCGCCCGGATGGCCGCCCGCAAGGCCCGCGAGGCCACCCGGCGCAAGGGCCTGCTCGAGGGCGGGGGCCTGCCGGGCAAGCTCAAGGACTGTTCCAGCCGCGATGCCTCGATCTCGGAGATCTTCATCGTCGAGGGTGACTCCGCCGGTGGCTCGGCGGTGCAGGGACGTAACCCCGAGACCCAGGCGATCCTGCCGATCCGCGGCAAGATCCTGAACGTGGAGAAGGCCCGCATCGACAAGGCCCTGGCGAACCAGGAGGTGCAGGCGCTGATCACCGCGTTCGGTACCGGCATCGGTGAGGACTTCGACCTGGCCAAGCTGCGCTATCACAAGATCGTGCTGATGGCCGACGCCGATGTGGACGGCCAGCACATCGCCACCCTGCTGCTGACCTTGTTGTTCCGGTACATGCGGCCGCTGCTGGAGCACGGGTACGTGTACCTGGCACAGCCACCGCTGTACCGGCTGAAGTGGACCAACGCCGAGCACCAGTACGTCTACTCCGACAAGGAACGCGACGTCCTGCTGGTTGAGGGCCAAGCGAAGAACTGGCGCCTGCCCAAGGACGCCGGCATCCAGCGGTACAAGGGCCTTGGTGAGATGAACTACCGGGAACTGTGGGAGACCACGATGAACCCCGACAGCCGCACCCTGCGGCAGGTGACCATCGGGGAGGCCGCGGCGGCCGATGAGATCTTCTCCATCCTGATGGGTGAGGACGTGGAGTCGCGCCGCTCGTTCATCCAGCGCAACGCCCGCGACGTGCGCTTCCTGGACATCTGAGCGGCGCGCGCAGCCCCTGCCTTCTTCTGACCTGCCGAGTTAAGGACCCGAGTGAGCGAACACATCCCGACCACTGACCGCATCGACCAGGTGGACCTGCAACTGGAGATGCAGCGCTCCTACCTCGACTACGCGATGAGCGTGATCGTGGGCCGGGCGCTACCCAGCGTGCGGGACGGCCTCAAGCCGGTGCACCGCCGGGTGCTGTACGCCATGTACGACGGCGGCTACCGCCCCGACTCGGGCTACTCCAAGTGCTCGCGGGTGGTCGGGGACGTGATGGGCCAGTTCCACCCCCACGGTGACTCGGCGATCTACGACGCCCTGGTGCGCTTGGTGCAGCCCTGGTCGATGCGCTACCCGCTGGTGGCCGGGCAGGGGAACTTCGGCTCCCCCGGTGACGACGGAGCTGCCGCACCCCGGTACACCGAGTGCCGGATGGCCCCGCTGGCCATGGAGATGGTGCGCGACATCGACAAGGGCACGGTGGACTTCGGGGACAACTACGACGGCCGCACCCAGGAACCGCTGGTATTGCCGGCCCGGTTCCCGAACCTGCTGGTGAACGGGTCGGCCGGGATCGCGGTGGGGATGGCCACCAACATTCCCCCGCACAACCTGCGCGAGGTCGCCTCCGGGGTGCAGTGGCTGCTGGAGAATCCCGAGGCCAGCGCCGAGGAACTCCTGGATGCTCTGTTGGCGCGGATCAAGGGCCCGGACTTTCCCACCGGCGCGCAGATCCTGGGTCTGCGCGGCATCGAGGACGCCTACCGCACCGGTCGCGGCTCGATCATCATGCGCGCGGTGGTCGAGGTGGAGGAGCTCCAGGGGCGCACCTGCCTGGTGGTCAGCGAGTTGCCCTACCAGGTCAACCCCGACACGCTGGCCGCCAAGATCGCCGACCTGATCCGCGACGGCCGGATCCAGGGCGTGGCCGACATCCGCGATGAGACCTCCGGGCGCGCCGGGCAGCGCCTGGTGATCGTGCTCAAGCGGGACGCTGTAGCCAAGGTGGTGCTGAACAACCTCTACAAGCACACCCAGTTGCAGACCACGTTCGGGGCGAACATGCTCGCCCTCGTCGACGATGTGCCGCGCACCCTGAGCCTGGACGCGTTCGTGCGGCACTGGGTGGACCACCAGCTCGACGTGATCGTGCGGCGTACCCGGTGGCTGCTGCGGCGCGCGGAGGAGCGCATCCACATCCTGCGCGGGTTGATCAAGGCGCTGGACGCACTCGATGAGGTGATCGCGCTGATCCGTGCCTCGCGCACGGTGGACGCCGCACGCACCGGGCTGATGGAGATGCTCGACATCGATCAGGTGCAGTCCAACGCCATCCTGGAGATGCAGTTGCGCCGCCTGGCGGCCCTGGAGCGTCAGAAGATCCTGGATGAGCACGCCGCCCTGGAGCGCGAGATCGCCGACTACCAGGACATCCTGGCCTCACCGCAGCGCCAGCGCAGCATCGTGGGCGATGAGCTCGCCGAAGTGGTGGACAAGTACGGCGACGAACGCCGCTCCCACATCCTGCCCTTCGACGGCGATCTGTCCATCGAGGACCTCATCCCGGAGGAAGAGGTGGTCGTGACGATCACCCGCGGCGGGTACGCCAAGCGGACCCGCACCGATGCCTACCGCACCCAGCACCGGGGTGGGAAGGGTGTGCGCGGGGCGCAGTTGCGTGGTGATGATGTGGTGGAGCACTTCTTCGTCACCACCACCCACCACTGGTTGCTGTTCTTCACCACGCTGGGGCGGGTGTACCGGGTCAAGGGCTATGAGGTGCCCGAGGGTGGCCGCGACGCCAAGGGCCAACACGTGGCGAACATGCTGGCGCTGCAGCCCGATGAGACCATCGCCCAGGTGCTCGACATGACCGACTACGACCAGGCCGACTACCTGGTGCTGGCCACCAAGCGTGGTCTGGTGAAGAAGACCCGCCTGGGTGATTACGACTCCTCCCGCACCGGCGGCGTCATCGCGATCAATCTGCGCGACAACGGCGACGGGCCCGATGAGGTGGTCTCGGCGCGCCTGGTCGACGCCGATGAGGACCTGATGCTGGTCTCCCGCAAGGGTCAGTCGCTGCGGTTCGCCGCGACCGATGCGGCACTGCGCCCGACCGGGCGGGCCACGTCCGGGGTGACCGGGATGAAGTTCCGCGAGGACGACTCGTTGCTGTCCATGGTGGTGGTGCGCGATGAGGACGATGACCTGTTCGTGGTCACCGAGGGCGGATTCGCCAAGCGCACGGCGCTGCGCGAGTACCGGGTGCAGGGCCGTGGGGGCCTGGGCATCAAGGTCGCCAACCTGGTCGAGGCCCGTGGTGACCTGGTCGGGGCGCTGATCACCGCGGCCGACGACGAGGTGCTGCTGATCATGGAGCGCGGCAAGATCGTGCGTTCGGCCGTGGGTGAGGTCTCCCGCACCGGCCGCACCACCCAGGGTGTCACCTTCGCCAAGCCCGACGCCGGCGACCGGATCATCGGCATGGCCCTGAACCTCGAACTGGCTGCCGAGGTGGCCGGGGAGGTCGTACCGGAGGACGCCGACGACGCGGACGCGGGGCCCGGGCCCGCCGATTCAGAATCCGGCGCGGCGCAAACCGACGCTGCACAGAGCGGCGCTGATGGCGTACCGTCTTCGGGTAGCACCGCGGACGGGGACGCGACCTCGGCCGGTGAGAACGCGGAAGAAGGACACTGATGAGCGACAGTAGCGGGACCACGACCGGTCCGGTTCGCACCACCGCCTTCCCGCACACCGCGACGGCGAAGGTGCAGGGTGGCTCCAGCAGCCGACCCAACACGGCGACGTCGGCTGGTTCGACGAGTCGGCCCCAGGGTTCACGGCCACGCGATCCCGGTGCTCGTACCGCCCGTCCCGCCGGGCGGGGAGGCGGACCGCGCCGGGTGCGCCTGGCGGTGTCCCGGGTGGATCCGTGGTCGGTGATGAAACTGGCCTTCCTGATGTCGATCGCGATCGGCATCGGGATCGTCATCGCCACTGCCGTGATCTGGTGGGTGCTGAACCAGATGGAGGTCTTCGCCCAGATGCGCGGACTTCTGGAGGAGGCCGAGGCGATGGCCCAGTTCGGGCCGCTGCTGGAGTATCTGGAGTTCTCCCGGGTGATGTCGGTGGCCACCGTGATCGCCATCGTGGACATCGCCCTGCTCACCGCGCTGGCCACCCTGGGCGCATTCATCTACAACATCGTCGCCGCTATGGTCGGGGGCCTGCACCTCACCCTCACCGACGACTGATCCTGGCCGTCACCGCGACACCTACCGCCCCACACATCCGCCCTCGGGCGGACAGTGTGATCAGGCTCGCACCGGTTCCGTTTTGGTCCGGCAGGTGCCCCTGGGGTAGTCTCGGTCGGCGTCCACACCTGTAGTTCGTGGACGTTGCCACGGGCCTATAGCTCAGACGGTTAGAGCGCTTCCCTGATAAGGAAGAGGTCGCTGGTTCGAGTCCAGCTAGGCCCACCATCGAACCGAACGGAAGGTGAGGACGATGAGGAAGACGCTTCTGTTCCTCGTGACGGCCATCGGCGGCGTCCTCGTCTGGCGTCGGCTCGAGGAGCAGCGCTCCGGCCGGGAGATGTGGCACGAGGTCACCGATCCGGTGCCGACGCGGAACAACTGACGCTCCACCACTGCACACGGGGCCATGGCGCAATTGGTAGCGCACCTGCTTTGCAAGCAGGGGGTTGCGGGTTCGAGTCCCGCTGGCTCCACCATTTACCGCATGATTGCAACGATTGTAGTGCGCGGGCGGGTGGCGAGAACCGGCCGGGTAACGCCTAGTGTGCAGCCATGGCAAGGCCGGATCATCCGGCATTGTCACAGAGCCGTGACGTATGACGGTGTCACGGTGCCGATACACAGATACCGCGCAGGGGCGGAATACACCGGAACATGCGCCCGCTATTCCCACTTACGGGGCGCAACCAGGGGGCTTCAGCGCCCGCGCTCTTCGCTGACGGAGTTCGCTCCGTCAACCGTGAGGAGTTGACCTGTGATGTATGACGCGCCTTCACCGGCGAGGAACGCGATTGCGTACGCTACCTCGTCTGCGGTGCCGGACCTGCCGACGGGGGTGGCCGCGCCCATCTCCCGCTCGTAATCGGAGGCGGATGCAGTGTCGATCCACCCCGGGGCGACCGCGTTCACCGTGATGCCCGCCGCGGCCGCGTCGATCGCCGTCGCGCGCGTCAGTCCGACGACGCCGGCCTTCGCTGCGTGGTAGGCAACGTCGCCGGCGTAGGCAGCGACAGGCCCCGATACCGATGACACGTTGACGATGCGGCCGTAGCCGGCGGCCTGCATCAGGCCCGCCACCGCCCGGGTCATCAGGAACGACGTGGTCAGGTTTCGATCGAGTGAAGCATGCCAGTGGTCGCGAGACAGTCCGTCGATCGAGCCGGAAGCGTACGAGTCGGACACGGAAGTCATCCCGGCGTTGTTGACGAGGATGTCCACGCCCCCGAACGAGTCCCATGCGCACGCGACAACGGCGTCCACACCGGCCTGATCAGTGAGGTCGGCGACCACCCCTTCCGCTCGAATTCCGGCGGCGCGCAACTCTGCGACGCGTTCGAAGATGCGATCCGTTGTTGATGTGATCACCACGCGACATCCGCCGGCGCCGAGAAGGCGGGCTGCCGCGAACCCGATCCCCTGGGCGCTTCCCGCACCGGTGATGATGGCGCCTCGTGATCTTTGCGTGATCATGGTGAACCTTCCGTCTACTTGTTGCCCGGAGACCATTCACCGCGGCCAACATGGTGAACTCCTCGGGATGGTGGGCACACGCTCAGTTCCTCCGGTGGTCGCCGGTCTTGCCGTCTCGTCAGGCTCGCGCAGGTGGTGGCACCTTCGCATCGGTGGAAGCCACCTACGTCTCAGCCGGGCCGTCACTGTGCCGCGGGAGGTGCTCTCCGCACGAGCGGGCCGCGCATGAGCGGAAGGACTGCGGCCGGGTTGGCGAACGTGTTCGAGACTAACGGCGGCGGGAGGCGCAGGTGATGCACGTGCGCACCGCCGGGCGAGCCTGCAGTCGTTCCCTGGCGATGGGTTCATCGCAGTTCTCGCAGCGTCCATAGGTGCCCTCGGCCAGTTTCGCCAACGCGGCATCCACCTCGGCCAGGTGACGGTTGGCGGAGTCGAGCAACGCCGTGGTCTGGGACCGCTCGAACGCGATCGTGGATCCCTCGGGGTCGTGCTCGTCGTCGGTGGCACTGAGCCGGGCACTGTCGACGATCGAGGTGAAATCCCGGGTCAGCGCCGCGATCCGGCGTACCGTCTGCTCCCGGTCGGCGGCCAGGAGATCACCGAAGCCGGCGCGGTCGTCTGGCAGGGCGGCATCGTCCATCAGAAGATTCACTATCCCAGGTCAATGCGGCAACGAGAATCTGGCCGGGTTGATCGTGGCCAGATCCCGCAGGTAGGCGCCCTGGCGCGGATCCGCCCAGGCGTCGTCGTCGTTGTCCTCCAGCACCCAGGTGCCCTCTTCCCAGAACATGTGGTCCAGCGCGGCCGGCCACAGGTCCCGCTCCGCAGGGGTCAGCGTGACGTGCTCGGCGTAGCCGGCGTAGAAGGCCTGCCACTCGGTCTCGGTGAACAGGCGGCCGGGGGCACTCGGGGACTCGTGGTGGAACAACACCACCGCCATCGCCAGATCGAACAGCCGGGGTTCGAGCCCGCCATTGTCCGGATCCACCAGCACCGGCGGGGCATAGATCAGGTTCGCCGCCTTGAAGTCGCTGCTCACACCCGCCCGCGGGAGCGTAGCGTCCGCGCTGCGCAACATCGGGAAGGACTCCTGCCACCACCGGTCAGCGAGTGCGGTGACGGCGCCCAGCGCGTGCTCGCCGGCCCGCGGCCCGAGCATCGCCGGCAGCCGTGTGCCCAGGGTGGCCAGGTCCGCCTCCACCTCCGCCCGCGTGGTCCCGGGCCAGGCGTAGGGTCGGAGCGCCTGGAGGACCGAGGTGTCGAGGGGCGTGGCGTGGATCCGTCCGAGCAGGGAGCCGGCGGCGCGCACATCGCCCAAATCCTGCGCGGCATAGGCGCGGCCCGCGACGAACGGATAGACCACGCACCAGTCGTCCTGTACCTGCGCCGGGTTGGCCAGCGCGAGTTCGACCGGGGTCACCACCGGCACCCCCTCGTGCACCAAGGCACGGGTCCAGCCGGCCATCGCCTCGGCCCGCCGGGCTGAGGGGGCGGTGCGCTTGACGACGACGTCGCGACCATCGGCAGTGCGGGCGCGGTGCACGCATGCCCATGGCGACAGGGAATCGGCGTGAACCTCGACCAGGCCGAAGGTGCGGGCCAGCACGGTGGGTTCAACGGTGCACATCGGCAATCCTCTCGTCGCGCGTGTTCAGCACGACCTAACACTGCCGTGCAGCCGGTTGTCATCTCCGGCGGTCCCGGTGATGATCGGAGAAGGCGGCAACGAGTGCCGGCACCAGCGTCGTGATCGGCCCGGGCCGTTCGTGTCAGTGGTGAGACACCGGTAACCCGGCCGGGGTCTGCGACCTACACGGAGGATCCGATGACAGAGTACAAGCCCTACCTGATCAGCCTGATGCAACCGGACGGCCCCCCGCCCGAGCAGGGAGTCCTCGATGAGGTGATGGCCCGCCTCGGGCAGATCCAGGCCGAGATCACTGACGCGGGAGGCTGGGTGATGACGGCGGCACTGCATCCTGCCGATGTGGCCACGGTGGTGCGCTCCGGCGCCAACGGAGTCGACCTGACCGACGGCCCCTATGTGGAGTCCAAGGAACACGTGGGCGGGTTCTGGGTAGTGCGTGCCCCCGACCTTGACACGGCACTGGGGTGGGCCGAGAAGATCTCGACGGCCACCACCCTGCCCACCGAGGTTCGACCGATCGCGGCCATCTCCGACCTCTGAGGTCGCGATGTCCGTGCCCGGAACCCACGCCGTCGAGCAGACCTTTCGCGAGGAGCACGCTCGCGCGGTCTCGATTCTGACCCGCGTCCTCGGCGATCTCACCCTCGCCGAGGACGCGGTGGCCGAGGCGTTCACCGTCGCGTGCCGGCGGTGGCCCCGTGAAGGTGTGCCGCCCAGCCCGGCGGGCTGGATCATCACCACCGCCCGGCGCAAGGCGGTGGACCAGATGCGTCGGGAGGCCAACCGCGTGCGGAAACACCTCGAGGCCGCCCTGTTGAACGAACCCGAGCCGGCACCATCGCCCGGCGCGGTCAGCGATGACCTGCTCCGGCTGATCTTCACCTGCTGCCACCCCGCGCTGTCCCGGCCCGCCCAGGTTGCGCTCACACTGCGCCTACTGGGCGGCATGCGAACCGCGGAGATAGCCCGGGCGTTCCTGGTCAGCGAATCGGCGATGGCTCGGCGCCTGGTCCGGGCCAAGGCCAAGATCCGTGACGCCGGGATCCCGTATGAGGTGCCGCAGGCAGCCGACCTGGAGCAGCGCTGGGTGGTGGTGCTGGACGTGCTCTACCTGATCTACAACGAGGGTTATGTCGCCACCGAGGGCCCCGGGCTGGGGCGTGACGAGTTGTGTGCGCAGGCGCTGCGCCTGACCCGCATGGTGGTGGACCTGACCCCTGGCGGGCACGAACCGGTGGGACTGCTCGCGCTGTTGTTGTTGCTGCAGTCCCGGCGCACGGCGCGGATCGGTCCCGAGGGAGAGGCGGTGCTGCTGGCTGACCAGGACCGGGCCCGGTGGGACCAGCAGATGGTGTTGGAGGCGCTGGAACTGCTGCGGGCGATTCCCCAGCACGCGCCGGCGGGGCCCTACCGCCTGCAGGCGGCGATCAACGCGGTACACGCCGGCGCCACCAGCATCGCCGACACCGACTGGGCCCAGCTGGTCCTGCTCTACGACGCGCTGCTGCAGGTTCGGCCCTCCCACGTCGTGAGGCTGAACCGGGCGGTAGCGGTCGCGGAGGCCGGCGACCCGGCGGCTGCCTGGCGCGCCCTCCAGGAACTCGACCTGGATGGCTACTCCCCCTACTACGCCGTCTGCGGGTACGTCCTGGCCATGCTCGGCCGGCCGGCGAAGGCGCGGGATTACTACGACGCCGCGATCGTGCGGATCCGCAACGGTGCGGAACGGGCGGCACTGCGCCGCCGCCGTGATGCGCTCGGGCGCTGAGCCGGCAGCGCTCTCACCGCCGCGTGCGCTGGCGTCCTGCCGGCGGTCCCGGCGTCACCAGCGATGGTGCACGTGCGGGCGGACCAGGTCGTCGTAGATGCGCCGCACCCCGGCGAAGTGCTCGTCGGTGAGTGAGGGCATCTGCGCAACCGCCGCGTTCGCCCGGGCCTGGTCGGGGGTGCTGGCCCCCGGGATCACGGTGGAGACCCCGGGCTGGTCCATCACCCAGCGCAGGGCGAACTGGGACAGGGTCATGCCCTCCGGCACCAGTTCGCGTAGGTGGGCCACTGCGGAGAGGCCGACGTCGTAGGGCACCCCGGCGAAGGTCTCACCGATGTCGAAGGCTTCTCCGCGGCGGTTGAAGTTGCGGTGGTCGTCGGCGGCGAAGGTGGTCCGGGCGTCGAAGCGGCCCGAGAGCAACCCGGATGCCAGCGGCACCCGGGCGATGATCCCGACCCCGCGCGTGCGCGCGGTGGGCAGCACCCGTTCCAGGGGCTTGAGGCGCAGGCAGTTCAGGATGATCTGCACCGTCGCCACATTCGGCCGGGCGATCGCGATCAGTGCCTGCTCGGTGGTCTCCACCGACACGCCGTAGGACGCGATCAGCCCTTCCTCGACCAACCCGTCCAGGGCCGAGAAGACGTCGTCATCCTCCAGCACCGCGGTGGGCGGGCAGTGCAGTTGGACCAGGTCGATCCGGTCCACGCCCAGGTTCGAGCGGGAGTCGTTCAACCAGGCGCGGAAGTTCTCCTCGGTGTAGTTCTCCGGGAGTTGATCCACCCGGCGTCCCATCTTGGTGGCCACGAACACCGGAGGATGGTCCCCGGCGAGGTACTCCCCGATGAAGCGCTCGCTACGTCCGGAGCCGTACACGTCGGCGGTGTCGATGAAGGTGACACCTGCATCGGTGGCCGCCCGGACCACCTGGCGGGCGTCGTCGTCGGCCACCGTGCCCCAGGCATCGCCGATCTGCCAGGCGCCGAGCCCGATCATGCTCACGTCGTGTCCGGTACGTCCCAAGGTGGCCGTCTGCATACCTATGACCGTAGCGGCTCGGGCCCACCACGGCGAAACACCGCACACCCCGGTAGGGCAGGAGATCCCCGAGTTCACCCTTCCGCTCGGGCGCCGGGCGGTGGCACCATGGGGGCATGTGCCGCAACATCCGGCCCCTGCACAACTTCGAGCCGCACGCCACCGACGACGAGGTCCGCGCCGCCGCACTGCAGTACGTGCGTAAGGTCGCCGGGATGACCAAGCCCTCCCAGGCCAACGCCGAGGTGTTCGAGCGTGCCGTGGACGAGATCGCCCACGTCACCGAGCATCTGCTCGCTGACCTGGTCACCTCCGCCCCGCCGAAGAACCGCGAGGTGGAGGCCGCCAAGGCCAGGGCGCGCAGCGCGAAGCGGTTCGGCGTCGCCGCCTCCTGACCCACCGAGGTCAGCCGGACGCCGGACCCGCGCCCGGGGCTACATCCGGTCCGGGGCGCTGATGCCCAGCAGGTCCAGCCCGGTGGCGAGGGTGCGGCGGGTCAGGTCCACCAGTACCAGGCGGCGCTGGCGCACCGCACCCTCCGAGGCCAGCACCGGGCAGGCCTCGTAGAAGTCGGTGAACACCCGGGCCAGGTCATACAGATACCCGGCCAGCCGGTGCGGCTCCAGATCGGCGGCGACCTCGGTGAGGGCCTGGCCGAAGGTGTCCAGGCGCAGCACCAGTGCCCGTTCCGCTGGTTCCAGCGCACCGTCCAGCGCCACCTGCGCGGCGTCGGGCACAGCCAGATCGCGCCCGGCGGCCCGCCGCAGGATGGAGGCCAGGCGAGTGTGGGCGTACTGCAGGTAGACCCCGGTGTTGCCGTTGAACGCCGTCATCCGTTCGGCGTCGAACACGTAGTCCTTCACCCGGGAGTTGGACAGGTCGGCGTACTTCACCGCACCGATGCCGGCCTGCTCGGCGATGGTGGCCAGCGCGGCCTCATCGACCTGCTCTCCCTTGGCCTCGGCGCCCTCGCGCACCACCTTGAGGGCGGCTGCGGAGGCGTCATCGAGCAGGTCCACCAGGCGCACCGTCTTGCCCTCCCGGGTACGGAACCGTTTGCCGTCGGGACCCAGCACCGAACCGAACGGGACATGCTCGGCCACCACATCCTGGGTGAGCCAGCCGGCGCGGCGCGCGGCCTCGAAGATGAGCCGGAAGTGCAGGCCCTGCTCGGCGCCGACCACGTACAGGATCCGGTCGGCTCCCAGGTTACGGATCCGGTGCCGGATCGTGGCCAGGTCGGTGGTGTCGTAGCCGTACCCACCGTCGGACTTGCGCACCATGAGCACCGCGGGCCTGTCGTCGGCGCCGGTGACCTCCTCGGACTGCACCACCAGGGCGCCGTCGGATATCTCGGCGATCCCGGCGTCGGCCAGTTCCTGGGCCACGTCGCCGAGCACACCGTTGTAAGAGGATTCGCCGGCCGAATCGGCCGGGGTCAGGCGTACCCCGAGGCGCTCGTAGATCGCGTCGAAGGAGTGCTGGGACTCCTTGACGATCTCCTCCCACACCGTCACGGTGCCCGGGTCCCCGCCCTGCAGGGCGACCACCCTTGCGCGGGAGCGGTCGGCGAAGTCGGGGTCGGCGTCGAAGACGGCCCGGGCCTTCTTGTACAACTGCTCCAGGGCCGATACCGGGGAGGCCTGCGGACCGTCCTGGCCGGGGTCCAGGTCGCTGAGCCGCCAGTTGGCCTCGGGGTGTTCATCGATGTACTGGATCAGCATCCCGAACTGGGTGCCCCAGTCGCCGAGGTGATTCTGCGGCACCACATCGGAGCCCAGGAAGCCCAGCACCCGGGCAAGGGCGTCACCGATGATGGTGGACCGCAGGTGGTGGACCTGCATCTCCTTGGCGATGTTGGGTGCGGAGTAGTCGATCACGGTGCGCCGGCCGGTCTCGGTTGCCGGTACGCCGAGCCGGTCGTCGCCCGCTCGGGCGCGCACCTGCTCCCACAGCGCCTCATCGGAAAGGCGCAGGTTCAGGAAACCCGGGCCGGAGATCTCCACCTGCTCGATCAGTTCCGGCGCCGACAGCGCCTCGACCACCGCGGCGGCCACATCCCGAGGCCGGGCGCCCACCTTCTTCGCCAGCGCGAGCGCGGCATTGGCCTGCAGGTCGGCGTGGTCGCTGGGCCGGACCACCGGGTCGGCGCCGGCCTGATCGGGGTAGGCGGCCGTGATCGCGGCGCCGAGTGCATCGGTCAGGCGGGTGGTCAGGGCCGGAACTCCGGCGGGGCTGGCGGTGCTGGGAGCAGTCTGTGAGATGGGCACCGCCCCATTGTTCCATCACGGGCCGCTACCGGATCGATGCGGGTGATCACCGGCACACAAGAAGGCCCCGCCGCCACCCAGGGGGTGGCGGCGGGGCCCGGGACGGCCCGGCTTACGCCGTCGTCAGTCCTTCTTCTCGTCCGCGCTGTCCTTGATGTCCTTGGTGACGTCCTCGACCTTCTGGGAGGCCTCCTTGGCAGCATCGGCCGCAGTGTCACGCAGGTCCTCGGTCTTCTCGGCGGCTGCGGCGGCCACGTTCGGCTTCTCGGCGACCGGCGCGACGGCGTCGTCCCAGTACTCCTCGGCCCACGGGTCGTCGACCGGCTGGGTGCGGCGCCAGATGAGCACCCCGGCACCGGCCACGGCGCTACCCACCAGAACCCAGCCCAGCGTCTTGCCCCACTTGGACCCGCCCTTGGCGGCCTTCTCCTGTTCCTTCAGCGCCTTCTCGGCCTTCCCCACGGCCTTGTGCACCCGGGACTGCGCGCCGTCGGCCCCGGCCTTGGCCGCGGCTGCCGCGTCCTCCAGGGCAGCGATCACCTTGGGCAGGACGTCGTCGACGAGTTTGTCGTGCGCCACGTCCACCGCGCCCTGGGTCCGGCCGGCTGCACTGGCGAGCTTGGGGGCGGTGGCGGTGACGCCGGCCTTCCAGGCCTTCTCCACCCGTGGACCGGCCCAGTCGATCGCAGCCTCGACCTTCGGTGTGGCCCAGTCCTTGCCCTGATCAGCGAACTCGCGCGCGGCCTTTCCGGCATCCTCGGACCGGCTGCGAAGTTCCTTCTCGAGCTTCTTCGTCTTTCGCGACATGTGCTCCCCAGTTCCTTTCCCGCGCGGCGCGCGAGTTTCTGGTCGTGTCGTACCTGTGCTACTGGTCCTAGTGTGGCACTCGCGGCGGAGTTGTGCACACGAGCCTGAATTCTCTCTTCGGCGATCAATGCGAAGATAAGGGCATGGAAGCCATTCTGCACACCACGGCCGGCGACATCACCGTCGAACTACTGCCGAACCACGCCCCCAAGACCGTCAAGAACTTCACCGGACTGGCTACCGGTGAGCGCACCTGGCGCCACCCCGCCACCGGCGCGGAGAGCAACGAGCCGTTGTACAACGACACCATCTTTCACCGGGTGATTCCTGATTTCATGATTCAGGCAGGCGACCCCCTGGGTGATGGCACCGGCGGTCCCGGTTACCAGTTCGATGACGAGATCCACCCCGAACTCAGTTTCAACGAGCCCTACGTGCTGGCGATGGCCAATGCCGGAGTCCAGATGGGCAGGGGCACCAACGGCTCGCAGTTCTTCATCACCACCGTGCCCACCCCGTGGCTGCAGGGCAAGCACTCGATCTTCGGTCGCGTGACCGATGCCGGCTCCCGCGTCGTGGTGGACGCCATCGGGAAGGTCTCCACCGACCCCCGCAACGACCGCCCGGTCCAGGACGTGGTGCTCAACAGCATCGAGATCATCGACTGACGTATGACCGCTTATCCACCCGCGCCACCGCCAGGGTCAGGCCCGGGTTCCCCGGGTTCCCCGGGCGTTCCGGGTTCGGGCGGTGGCCGTGGGGGGTTCGATGGGCCCGGCTCGGGGTCTTCGGGTGAACCCGGGGTAGCCCCGGTCTGCCCGCGCCACCCCGACCGCGTCAGTTACGTCACCTGCCAGCGGTGCGGGCGCCCGGCCTGCCCCGAGTGCCAGCGGCCCGCTCCGGTGGGCGTGCACTGCGTGGACTGTGCCGCGGCCGCCGAGCGATCCGCGCCGGCCGAACGGACCCGGCTCGGGGGGCGGATGCGCACCCGCCCGTACGTGACGCTGACCATGATCGGGCTGTGCGTCGCGCTGTTCCTGCTGGACTTCGCCGACGGCGGGGCCGCCCGCCGGGAGCTGATCTTCTCCCCGCTGGCGGGTTCGGTCGAGCCGTGGCGGATGCTGACCACCGCGTTCCTGCACGCCGGGGTGCTGCACCTGGCGGTGAACATGTACGCGCTATGGATCACCGGGCCGTTCCTGGAGAGGTTCCTGGGGACCTGGCGGTTCCTGGCGCTGTATCTGCTCGCCGCGTTCGGGGGCAGCGTGGCGGTACTGGTGCTGACCCCCTACGACCTCTGGCGGGTGGGAACCGTCGGCGCCTCCGGGGCGGTGTTCGGCCTGTTCGCCGCCGCTGCCCTGTTGCTGCGCCGGGTTGGTGGTGACTACCGCCAGATCCTGCTGGTGATCGGGATCAACGTGGTGATCTCCTTCACCATTCCGAACATCTCCTGGCAGGCGCACATGGGCGGGATGATCGTGGGCGGGCTGATCACCGTGCTGTACCTGTACCTGCCGAAGAAGTGGCGCACCACCGGTGCGGTCCTCGGTGCCGCCGCGATTGCGGCGGCGCTCATCGGGATCACCGTGCTCGCCTACGCTCTCGCGGGCCTGTGGCTCTGACCTGCGAAGTCACATGGATGTTATTTATCCACACCTGTGTGCACACCTGTGAATAACACGAGTGTGATTATCCCCAGGTGTGTGCACACCTGGGGATGTGCGCCGCCGGTGCACGAGCGTTACGCCGGCTCAGGAGCGTTGGGGCCGCGCACGACCGGGGCAGCGAGCGAGCCCGCCCTCAGCGCCACCGCATGGTCATCAGGAATCCGACCATCATCACCGCGAAACCCGCGGCCAGGTTCCACGAGCCGATGCCGGGGACGGGGAACCTGGAGTCGCTCAGGTAGGTGACCACCACCCAGATCAGGCCGATCACCATCAGGGCCACCATCGTCGGGGCCCACCAGGACGCACTCTTCTTCGGCCCTGCCGGTGGTGGTGGCGGGGTGTAGGCCGGCTTCTTCCGGGGTTTGGACTCGGGCATGCCCACGGCTCCTGTCGGTGGTCGGGTCTAGGGCAATCCTAAAGGCTGGGCCACCTAGACTGATCCCATGGCGAAGAACAGGCGCAAGGCGCGACTGCGCTCGGTGCGCGCCTCGTTGGCCCTGGGGGCCGTCGGGGTGCTGGCCGGCATGCTGTTCGCCACCAACGCAGGCCTGTTCGCCCAGGCCGCCGGCCGCCAGCCCCAGGATCTGCGCGACCTGGTCCGCGATGAGAGCATCCGCATGCAGGAGGTGGCCGAGGAGGTCAGCGATCTGCGCAGCGAGGTCGAGGAACTGATCAGCCTGCAGGAGGCCAGCAACCCCGACGCCACCCGCCGCCCCGAGGTGGAGATGGCCGCCGGCCGGATCGATCTGCAGGGCCCGGGCGTCCAGGTGGAACTGTGGGACGCGCCCTACAACGAGGTGCCCGAGGGCTTCGCACCCGATGATCTGGTGGTGCACCAGCAGGACATCGAGGGGGTTCTGAACGGTTTGCGAGCCGGTGGTGCCGAGGCGATCGCGGTCCAGGGCCACCGGGTCACGGCCACCACCTCGATCCGGTGCGTGGGCAATGTGATGCTGCTGGACGGTAACACCTACTCCCCGCCATACGTGATCACCGCAATCGGCGACGGCGAGGAACTGCGCGACTCGGTGCTGGCCCAGCACTCGGTGCAGGTCTACCTGGAGTATGTCGACGCGATCCGGCTGGGTTGGTCGCTGGAACTGGAAGAGACCGTGGAGATCCCCGGCTTCGAGGGGAACCTGACCCTGGAGTACGCCCAGGTGCCCGGTCATGAGCCCTATGTCCCCGAGGACTCGAAGCCGTTGTTCCCGGTTCCGGAGCCGGAGTGAGCAAGTCGGGTCAGATGTCCGCGCAGCGGTGGGCGATCAACGAACAAACTGTGGGAGATCTCGGATGAGCCGGATCCTGGTGGTAGACAACTATGACTCCTTCGTCTACACGATCGTGGGGTACATGCAGGAACTCGGTGCGCAGACCACCGTGTTGCGCAACGACGTTCCCGAGTTCACTGATCCACGCACGGTGCGCGGCTACGACGGCGTGCTGGTCTCTCCGGGCCCCGGTGCCCCGGCCGGTGCGGGTGCCTCGCTGGCGGTGATCGAGGCGTGTGCCCAGGCCGGTGTGCCGATGCTCGGGGTGTGCCTGGGCCACCAGGCACTGGCCGAGCTCTATGGCGGAACGGTGGCCCACTCTCCGGAACTGATGCACGGCAAGACCTCCTCGGTGGTGCACGCAGGCACCGACGTGTACGCCGGCCTGGCCAGCCCCTTCACCGCCACCCGCTACCACTCCCTGGCCGTGCTCACCGGCACGGTCCCGGAGGAGCTGACGGTCACCGCCACCACCGAGAACGGCATCATCATGGGCCTGGCGCACCGGGAGCTGCCGCTGCACGGGGTGCAGTTCCACCCCGAGTCGGTTCTGACCGAGGGCGGGCACCGGTTGCTGGCGAACTGGCTCGCGATCACCGGCGACGAGGGCGCGGTGGGGCGTAGTCATGGCCTGGCACCGCTGGTCCTGGATGCGCCGGAGCCGGCGACGGCCTAGCCCGGCTGCTCGGGAGTCCGCGGCCAGCGGGGTACGGACCGGCCGGGTCGTTCATCTGCTCGGTTGAGGGTCCGAGTCAGCCGCCCTCGCCGCCGCCCTCGCCGTTGCCCTCGTTGCCGTTGCCCTCGTTGCCGTTGCCCTCGTTGCCGTTGCCGTCGTTGCCGTTGCCGTCCTCCGGTCCGGAGGAGATCTGCACGACCACCGTCTCACCACGCCCGATCTGGGTTCCGGTGTCCGGATCCCAGGAGATGACGCTCCCCTCGGGGATGTCGTCGTGCGGTTGGCTTTCGAACTCCGCTTCCAAGCCGGCCTCGTCGAGCGCCTCCTCCGCCTCCTCCTCGGTCATCCCGTCCAGATCCGGGACCGCCACGGTCGGGTCCGGTGGCGCCTCCACCGAGACGTAGACCACCACGGTGGTGTTCTGCGGGACGGTGCCCGAGCGGTCCTGGCTGAGGATGATCCCGGGCGGGCCGTCGTCCTCCTGCTCGTGCTCCCGGTAACTGAGGTTCAGTTCCTCGATGTGTTCCCGGAATGCCTCGATGGACTCGCCGGTCATGTCCTCCAGGTCCACGTTGCCGGTACCCAGGATCAGGGTGATCTCGGTGTCGAGGCCCACGGTGTCCCCGGAGGGCGGGTCGGTCCCGATCGCGATGTCCTCGGCCACCCGCGGTTCGTTGCGGGTCTCGGTGCGGATGTTCTCGAAACCTTCCCCCTCCAACATGTCGCGGGCCCTGGACTGGGTCAGCCCGGAGACGTCCGGGATCTCCCCGCTGTCCGGGCCGGAGGACATCAGCACCTCGACGACCGTCTCGCCCTCGGGCATCTCCTCGCCGGTGTCGGGGCTCCAGGAGATCGTGATCCCTTCGGGGATCTCATCGTGGGACTCGTACTCGAAGTTCGGCTGCAGTGGCGGCTCGACCTCGGCCAGCGCGGCCCGCACCTCCTGCTCATCCATCCCTTCCAGGTCCGGGACGACGGCGGCCGGTGGCGCTGGTTCCTCCTGGTTGGCCCGATCCCAGATCAGGTACCCGATCCCGGCAGCGGCCAGGAGTGCCACGATCACCAGGATCCAGACCAGCGCCTTGTTGGAGCGGGGTTCGTCCTCCTCGGCACCATCCATCTGGTCCAGGGGACCTGCTTCCTCCTGGACGGCGCCGGCTCCCGCGGCACCTGGGCCGGTGAGCACCTGGGTCGGCACTGCGGCCGGGGCAGCCATCGCCCCGATCGCCGGGGCGGTGACCGCCTCGTCGCGGGCGGCGGCCTCCAGGTCGGACCGGAACTCCGCGGCGGTGGAGTAGCGGGTATCCCGATCCTTGGCCAGGGCCTTGATCACGATCCGGTCCAGTGCCTCCGGTACGTCCGGGGCCACGACCGAGGGTGGCTGGGGGGCTTCGCTGACGTGCTGGTAGGCCACCGCGACCGCCGAGTCGCCCTCGAACGGTGGTTTGCCGGTGAGCAGTTCGTACAACAGGCACCCGGTGGAGTACAGGTCCGAGCGGGTATCGACCACCTCGCCACGGGCCTGTTCGGGGGAGAGGTACTGGGCGGTACCGATCACCGCCTGGGTCTGGGTCATGCTCGAGGAGGAATCGGCCATCGCGCGGGCGATCCCGAAGTCCATCACCTTCACCGCCCCGGTTGGGGTGAGCATCACGTTCGCCGGCTTGATGTCCCGGTGCACGATGGAGGCGTGGTGGGAGTACTCCAGGGCGGTCAGCACCCCCATGGTGATCTCGATCGCCTCCTCGATCGGCAACGCCGAGCCGTCCCGCAGCAGGTCCCGCACGGTGTGACCCTCGACGTACTCCATCACGATGAACGGCACTTGCACCTCGGCGTCGTCGCCGCTGCGCACGGCTTGCTCGCCGGTGTCGTACACCGACACGATCGCCGGGTGGTTCAGCGACGCCGCGGACTGTGCCTCGCGGCGGAACCGGGCCTGGAAGGAGGGGTCGCGGGCCAGGTCCGCACGCAGGATCTTGACCGCCACAGTGCGCCCGAGGCGGTTGTCACGCCCGATATGCACCTCGGCCATGCCGCCACGCCCGATGAGCTCACCCACCTCATAGCGGCCGGCGAGCACGCGCGGTACGTCGTCTACCACTGACTATTCCTTCGCTCTGGGGACTCTGGTGGCTATCACAAGGGCACTCACGAGCGGCGCAGCCACAACCGCTACCGCGCTCGACCCGCCCAGCCTACCCAGCGGCAGGCCCAGGGCCGTGACGGTTACCGTGGCGATCGACAGGCCCAGCGCCAGCATCAGTGGCTGGGCGTGACCAGCCGATCCCGGACGGCGACGCCGCGGGGGCGTGGTGCGCTCACCGCGTTCGGCGGCCCGGCGCAGCGCCCGGCGGGTCTTCGCCAGCCGGGCCGAACGGGGCTGCGGGGCGCGTGCGGCCTTCGGGGTCGGGGAGGTGGCCGGCGGCGGCCCGGCCGGCGCGGCGGCGACCGGGTCAGCGTCCGGCCCACCGGCATCCAGCGGGAGCCAGCGGGGCGAGGGGCCGTGGTCGTGCTGCTCGCTGTGGCCGTCGGGGTGCAGGTCCTCGGGGCCGAACTCCGCGTGCGCCGGGCTGCCCAGATGCCGGGGCCGTCGGGCCGAGACCCGTTCCGGTGACCTCGTGGCCGCCGCGGCGGCGGAGTCGGACGGAACAGCGGTTCCGGCCCTCCCGGGCGCCGTGTCGGAGGCTCCGGCCGCGCCGGCGGTCCGGATTGCCTCCCCCAGGGAGGGGGTATCGGGAGGTTCGACGTCCACGTGCAGCAAGCGGGCCAGTTCTTCCAGGGACCGCGCCAGCGAGGCGGCACTGCGGGGCCGCTGCTCTGGATCCTTGGCCAGCATCTGCTCCACCACCGCGCGGACCCGGGCATCGATGCTCTCCGGCAACGCCGGCACCGGCTTGTTCACGTGCGCGAAGGCGATGTCCACCTGGGTCCTGCCGGTGAAGGGCCGCCTACCCACGAGTACCTCGTAGGCGACCACACCGAGGCCGTAGATGTCCCCGGCAGCGGTGGCCGGACGACCCATCGCCTGCTCGGGGGGCAGGTATTGCGCGGTGCCCATCACCATCCCGGCGGCGGTCATCGGAGCCTGGTTGGATCCCAGGGAGATCCCGAAGTCGGTGAGTTTGACGTAACCGTCCGGCGTGAGCAGCAGGTTCGCCGGTTTGATATCACGGTGCACCACGCCGGCGCGGTGGGCGGCGTGCAGACCCCGGGCGGTCTGGGCCAGGATCGGCAGGACCTGATCCGGGGTCAGGGTGCCCTCCCGGGCCAGCAACTCCGACAACGGCTCACCGGGCACGTACTCCATGATCAGGTAGCCCGAGCCGTCGGCCTCGCCGTAGTCGTACATCGCGGCGATGTTCTGGTGGCTCAACCCCGCCGCGTTGCGGGCCTCGGCGCGCAACCGGTCCAGGAACAGTGACTCCCCGACGAACTCACCGCGCAGCACCTTCGCCGCCACGTTGCGGTGCAGGTGGTCGTCCCAGGCGATCCACACCTCGCCCATGCCGCCGATGGCGATCCGCTCGCGCAGGTCGTACCGGTCGCCCAGACGCAGCCCCTTGGCCGGGATCATTGCTCCACCACCGCCTGGATCACGGCACGGGCGATCGGGCCGGCCGAGCGCCCGCCGTAGGCCTCATCACCGTCCGCGCCACCGTGCTCGATCACGACGGCTACCGCCACCTGCGGATCCTGCGCCGGGGCGAACGCGGTGAACCAGGCGTGCTGGGGCGCGTCCGTACCGGACTCGGCGGTGCCGGTCTTACCGGCCACCGCCACATTCGGGATCTGCGCGGGGGTACCGGTGCCGGACTCGACGACGGCGAGCATCATCTGCCGTAGGTCGGCGGCGGTGGAGGCCGAGATGGGCCGGGAGAACTCCTCCGGTTCGGTGCTCGAGGTCACCTGCAGGTTCGGGCCCCGTTCGGTGCCGATCAGGTGCGGGGTCATCAGCACGCCGTCGTTCGCGATCGCCGCGGAGACCATCGCCATCTGCAGCGGACTGACCCGCACGTCGTACTGGCCGATCGCGCTCATCGCGAGCTGGGCCTGGTCCATTCCACCGGGGAACCGCGACGGTGTCACGCCCATGGGGATATCCAGGTCCCGGCCGAACCCGAACGCCTCGGCCTGCTCGGCCAGCGCGTCCTCACCGAACTCCATCGCCAGCGCCGAGAACGGGGTGTTGCAACTCTGCTGCAGGGCGTAGGTGAGGGTGACGGTGTCCTCGGCGGTGCACGGCCCACCGCCGGGGTTGCGGATCACGTGGGAGGTCTGCGGCAGTTCCAGTTCCGCCGGGGCCGGGACCTGGCTGTCCGGGTCGTACTCCCCCGACTCCAGCAACATCGCGGCATCGACCAGTTTGAACACCGACCCGGGGGCGTACAGGCCACCGCCGATGGCCCGGTTGATCAGTGGGTTCGCCTCATCGGCGACCAGTTCGTTGTAGGTCTCGTTCACCTGCGCAGAGGAGTGCACGGCCAGGTCGTTCGGGTCGAAACTGGGCGTGGAGACCATCGCCAGGATCGCCCCGGTTCGCGGGTCCAGGGCCACCACCGCGCCCTGCTGGTCGCCCAGGGCGTCGCGCGCGGCCTCCTGCGCGGCGGGATCCAGGGTGAGCTCCACCGAACCGCCCTGCTGCTGGCTCCCGGTGAACAGGGACCTGATCCGGGACCAGAGCAGGGAGTCGTCGGTGCCCGACAGCACCGAGGAGGACGCCCGTTCGATCCCGGTCATCTGGAACATCGAGAAGTAGCCGGTGGCGTGGGCGTACAGCGGCCCGTCGGAGTAGACGCGTTGGAACCCGAAGGGGGTGTCCACCGGGGTGGAGTGGGCCACCTCGTTGCCGGCCACCACGATCGGGCCGCGGTCGCGCCCGTAGTCCCGGTACACGGTGCGCACGTTGCGCGGGTCGTCGTTGAGGTCACCGGCCTGGCCGTACTGCACCCAGGTGGCCCCGCCCATCAGGGCCAGGAACATCACCAGGACCACCACCGAGAGGCGTCGCAGCGGGGTGTTCATGGTCGCTGCACCACCTCGGTGGGGTGATCATCGCCGTCGTCGGCGCCATCGCCGGGGCCGCGTGCGCCCGTTCCGCGGGGCGCACCCGCTGTGCGATCAGGGCCCGCGGCCCCGGCGCTGTCCGGCATCATCGACAGCACCGTCTCGTCGGAGACCTCACGGTCCACCGCGGCCGGGCGGCGTGCGCCGTCGGAGATACGCAGCAGCAGGCCCAGCACGATCCAGTTGGCGATCATCGCCGACCCCCCGGCGGCCAGGAACGGCATGGTCAGGCCGGTCAGCGGGATCAGCCGGGTCACCCCGCCCACCACCACGAAGCACTGGAAGGCGATCGCGAACCCGAGACCGGAGGCGAGCAGTTTGCCGAACCCGTCGCGCACCCCGATCGAGGTGCGCAACGCCCGCTGCACCAGGACCAGGTAGCACAGCAGGATCGCCAGCAATCCGGTCAGACCCAGCTCCTCACCGAGGCTGGCGATGATGAAGTCGGAGTTGGAGTAGGGCACCAGATCCGGGTAGCCCTCTCCCCAGCCGGTGCCCATCAGCCCGCCCGAGGCGAGCCCGAACAGGCCCTGCACCACCTGCCCCGAGCCACCCGGATGCCGGTTGTACACCGCCGGGTCCAGGGCGTTCAGCCACACATCGAACCGGGCCGCCACGTGCCCGAAGGTATTGACCGCCACGAGAACCCCGACCGCGAACATGCCCAGGCCGATCACGATCCAGCTGAACCGGTCGGTGGCCACGTACAGCATCGCCACGAACAGCCCGAAGAACAGCAACGAGGTGCCCAGGTCCCGCTGGAACACCAGGACCGCCACGCTGGCCACCCAGGCCAGCAGGATCGGTCCCATGTCCCCCACCCGGGGCAGTTGCAGGCCCAGGATCTTCGGGCCGGCGAGGGTCAGTACGTCCCGGTGGGCCACCAGGTAGCCGGCGAAGAAGATCGCCAGGGTGATCTTGGCGATCTCGGCGGGCTGGAAGGAGAAGCCGGCGATGCGGATCCACAGCTGGGCCCCGTTGATCTCCTGGCCCAGCCCCGGGATCATCGGCAGCAGCAGGAGCAGCAGGCTGACCACCAGCGAGGTGTAGGTGAACCGGCGAAGTTGCCGGTGGTCGCGCAGGGCGATGACGATGGTGACCGCCAACGCGGCCCCCAGCGCGGTCCAGATGAGTTGACGCGGGCCGGCGGCGTCCCCGGTGGCGTAGTCGATCCGGTAGATCATCGCCAGGCCCACCCCGTTCAGGCCCAGGGCCAGGGGCAGCAGCACCGGGTCGGCGTAGGGGGCCCGCCAGCGCAGCACCAGGTGGGCCACCAACGCGATACCGGCCAGGGTGGCCGCCATCGGGAGCAGTTCCGAGGGCACCGTGCCCTCGATGTTCACACCGACCAGCAGGTAGCCGCTCACGCCCAGGGCGACGGCCAGCAGCAACAGCCCGGCCTCGGACCAGCGGCCGGTGCTGATCGGCTGGGGTGTGACGGTAGCCATCAGGGACCGCTCGCTTCGAGTTCCTCGGGAGCGGCGTCCTCATCGTCCTCGGGGTCCTCGGTGGTGTCGTCGGAACCGCCCTCGTCACCGGGGCCGGTCTCCCCGTTGCCGGGATCTGCGCCGTCCTCGTCGTCCTCATCGGGATCGGCCGGTCTGGCCTGGGTACGCAGGTCGGCCACGATCGCCTCGGCCGCGGGCAGTGAGTTGGTGGCCATGGTCCGCTCCACCCGGTTGCGCACGAAACCGGGCAGATCGGCCAGGGCGATGTCGGTGTTCTCATGCACCGAGGACAACTGCAGCGGCCCGATGCGCTGGGGAATGCCCTGGTAGATGGCCACGTGGTGGTTGTTCGGTCCCACGTAGTACTGGGTCTGGGTCCAGCGGTACCCCAGGGTGCCGAGCCCGGCCAGCAGCCCGAGGACGACGACGGCGGCGATCGCCCAGGTGAGGACGCGCCGACGGCGACGCACGGGCCGGGCGGAGGCGTCGTCGTCGGTCCCGACCGGCCGGGTCAGTGCGGCGGCCCGGCTGGAAGCGCCGCCCCCGCCCCGGGTGGGCCGGGCCCGGTCGGTGGCCGCGGCCCCGACCACCTGGGGGGAGGTGTCGGGCAGGTCCTTGGTCTCGACCACATCCGCGATCACCACGGTGATGTTGTCCGAGCCGCCGGCGCGCAGGGCCAGGTTCACCAGCTCGTCGGCGCAGGCGTCCAGGTCCGCGGTCTCGATCAGGATGTGCTCGATGGTCTCGGCCGAGACCATCCCGGACAGCCCGTCGGAGCACAGCAACCAGCGGTCCCCGGCGCGGGCCTCCCGGATCGACTCATCCACCACCGGCGCGGCCTCACCATCGCCCAGCACCCGCAGCAGCGCCGAACGCTGGGGGTGCGCCTCGGCCTCGGCCTCGGTCAACTCGCCGGTGTCGATCAGGTGCTGCACGTAGGTGTGGTCGGTGGTGACCTGGGTCAGGTGCTCATCACGCAACAGGTAGGCGCGTGAGTCCCCGATGTGCACCATCCCCAGACGGGTCCCGGAGCGCAGCAACGCAATCACCGTGGTGCCCAGGCCCTGCAGGTCGGCCTGCTCGGCAGAGTAGGCGACCAGGTCCCGGTGCGCGTTGCCCAGGGCGGTGCGCAACCGGTCCAGCAGGTCCTCGCTGCGGTGGGACTCCCCGTCCAGGGGGGCCAGATGGGCGACCGCCACCGAGGAGGCGATGTCACCGCCCGCGGCCCCACCCATCCCATCGGCGAGGACCAACAGGTCCGGGCCGGCATAGCCGGAGTCCTGATTGACGTCGCGCACCAGGCCCACATCGGAGCGGGCCACGTAGCGAAGCGAAACCGTCATTGCGCGCCTACCGGTGCAACTCGATGACGGTCTGCCCGATCCGGATCGGCTGCCCGATCCCCACCGGTACCGGTTCGGCGATGGGCTGGGCGCCCAGGTAGGTGCCGTTGGTCGACCCCAGGTCCTCCACGTACCAGCGGCCCTCGGAGGGGAAGATCCGGGCGTGCCGGTTGGAGGAGTAGTCGTCGTCGAGCACCAGGGTGCACCCTGGTGAGCGTCCGATCAGCACCGCCGACTCCCCCAGGGTCAGGGTGGTGCCGTTCAGGGGCCCGCCGGTGACCCGTAACCGCGTGGGCGTGCCGCGCCCGCGCCGCCCCGGTGCCGCCGGCCGAGCCGGACTCGGGCCACCCCGGGGATGCACCGAGTCCCGGGCCAACACGCGCGTGCCGAAGATGTCGCGACGCAGCACTCCGATAGCGGAGAGCACCAGCAACCAGAGCAGCACGAGGAAGCCCAGGCGCAGCACCGTGACGACGAGTTCGCTCATCCAGCCGGGCTCACTGGTCGGAGTCGGTGCCGGACCAGAACAGGATCCGGGTGCGGCCGATCGTCAGGGTGTTGCCGTCCACCAGGGTGGCCGCATCCACCCGGTGCCCCTCGACGTAACTACCGTTGGTCGAACCCAGGTCGCTCGCGATCACGCCGTCGGAGGTGATCCGGATCTCCAGGTGGCGGCGCGAGACGCCGGCGTCGTCGACGATGATGTCGGCCTCGCTGCCCCGCCCGATCACGGTGACCGGTCCGGTGAGCAGGTAGCGCTGGCCGTCGAGGTCCAGGATCGGGTGGCGGCTGGCGGCGTTCGGGGTGGTGGCCGGGGCGACGGCGCCGCGGCGGGAGGAGGAATGCACCCGGAACCGGCCGGCTTCGAGGTCCTCGGCCGGGGCGAAGGTGACATCCACCGGGCCCACGAACACGTAGTTCTGGCTCCGGGCGTGCTCGGTTGCGGACTCGACCATCTCCTGGGCCATCGCCTCCTCGCCCCAGTCCTGGACCTGCCCGAAGTCCTTCTCGGACAGTTCGACGGTGAAGGTGTTGGGCACCACGGTGCGGCCCCGGGAGAGGGCGGCGGTGCGGTCGTCCATGTCCCGTCGGATGGCGCTGGCGATCTCCACCGGCTTGAGGTCGGATCGGAAGGCCTTGGAGAAGACGCTGTTCACAGCGCGTTCCACGCCCTTCTCGAAACGGTCCAGAACACCCATAGCGGCACCTCCTCCCTGCGCTCGGACGCGGCGGGTGCCCCTCACGGACGGGGGCGCGCGACGTCATCGGATACACCTAGTCTCCTCGATCGTAAACGTCTCGGGCCCCCGGTGGGGCGATGCCGCGCCCGAAACGGGCCGCGGGCAGGGTGATCCCGCTGCCCGGGGCGGCAGTGGCGTGTATCACGCGGGCGCCTGGGATGCGGTTCGAACCGGGCCTGCGTGCTAACCTAACCGGGCTGAACATCGCCCACCACGGTGGGGATGTTCAGCAGTCAAGCGCGAGTGGCGGAATAGGCAGACGCGCACGGTTCAGGTCCGTGTGTCCGAGAGGACGTGGGGGTTCAACTCCCCCCTCGCGCACAGGTGGCAGGCCCCGGGTCGTCGATCCGGGGCTCGCGTTTCCGGAGTTGGCCTGGACGACCAAGGGTGCACGTGGGGTGCTGTCGCTGCGCTGGTTGCCATCTCGGGCGAGATCAGGTCCCGGTGCTCGTAGGACGCGCCGCCGACGCGGTCGCCGCCCCGGCACGCGCCGCCAATTCGTCGATGGTGACCGGCGCCGTCGACGCACCCTGGCGTCAGTCGACGGGGCGTCTCGTGGCCTGCTGCGTGGGATCAACCCGCCAGGCCTCATCGGCAGTCCTCCCTAGCAGAACTACGCCCACCATTGCCGCGGCGAGGATGGCCGTTCCGACGAGGCCGGCGCGTGCGTAGCCTGCTACTACGGCATCCAGTGGCTGTGAGCCTGAGGTGAGCTGCTCGCGCGTGGCCGCGGTCATTACCGCGGTGAGCAGGGCGGTGCCGAGGGCTGCGCCGACCTGTTGCGCCGAGTTGACCATGGCTCCAGCGACACCGCTGTCCCCGCCTGCCCCTGCTGTGGCTACGTCCCCGGCCGTGATCATGACGACGGTGCCGCCCGAGCCGAGCAGCAACATCGCCGGCACGACGCCGGTGAGGTAGCCGGACTCGGGTCGGAGGGCGACGAACGTGACGATCGCAACCGCGGTGAGCGTGAGTCCCAGAGCGAGGACCCTGGCGGGGGAGACGCGTGACCGCAGTGCCGGGAGTGTCGAGGTCGCGGTCACCGCTCCGATCCCGAACGGGACGAAGGCGAGCCCGATCCAGACGGGCGAGAGCTCCTTGGCCTCCTGGAGGAATGCGGTGAGGATGAACATGCCAGCAAACATGCCCAACCCCCCGACGGCGGCTGAGGCGTAGGCGATGGCCCGGCTCCGGTCTCGCAGCAGCCACAGCGGCACCAGCGGATGCTGTTTGCTCCTGAGGGTGGCGGCGAAGGTCGCGACACCCAGGGCGCCGGCGACGAGGAGACCCACCGTGCCGGGGTGCGTCCAGGCCCACGCCGCCGTTCGGTCCAGCCCCAGGACGAGGGCGCCGAGGGACGCGGTGATGAGCGCCGCGCCGACGACGTCCACCCTGCGGGCGCGCTCCGGACGGGGGCCGGGTGGAGCCGTGGACGTGACCCCGGCGGCGAGGACGAGGGCCAGCGGGACGTTGACGAGGAGGCACCAGCGCCATGAGAGCAGGTCGACCAGCGCACCGCCCAGCAGGAACGATCCAGCCGTCCCGATCCCCATGACGACCCCGAGGGTCCCGAACGCGATCTGGCGGCTGCGGCCTCGGGGGAACGTGACCGACATCAGGGACACGGCGGTGGCAGCGACGAAGGCGCCGGCCGCGCCCTGGAGTGCACGCATGGTGAGCAGGACGGCGGCGTCGTCGGCGAGTCCTCCCGCCAGAGATGCAGCGGCAAAGCCGGTGAGGCCCGCAGTGAGGCACCGTCGCAGCCCCACGACGTCGGCAAGGCGACCGGCCAGGAGGATCAGCGTCCCAAAGGTGAGTGAGTAGAGCGTGACGATTCCCTGGGTGGCGCTCGCCGACAGCCCCAGGTCGGCACGCACGTCGGGCAGGGCCACGTTCATGATGGTCACGGACGCGAAGACCAGGAGGTTCGCGCCGGTCAGGGTCGCCAGTGCCACCCTCCGGCGGCCAGCCAGCCGTCGCTCCTTCCCGGGGCGGCCGTCGGTGATGCTCATGCTGCGGCTGCCTGTCGAGCGGCGATCAGGCCGGCAATGGCCGTGAGGCGTCGGCCCTGGAAGCGGGCCAGTTCGAGCACGTCCGGATCGGGCGGCCCGTCGGCCGCGATGTTGCTGACGCCGTAAGGGTTGCCCCCGGCCCGGTGGGCCAGGTCCGCGTCGATGTACGCCGTCGGGACGACGATCGAGCCCCAGTGACAGTACGTGTGGTACAGCGCCAGGAGGGTCGATTCCTGCCCGCCGTGTCGCTCGTAGGCACTCGTGAACCCGGTCGCCGGCTTGTCGGCGAGGGCACCTTGCTGCCAGGCCGCGCTGGTCGAGTCGAGGAACTGCT
The DNA here is from genome assembly GCF_049724975.1 of Pseudactinotalea sp. Z1732. NCBI lineage: Bacteria > Bacillati > Actinomycetota > Actinomycetes > Micrococcales > Cellulomonadaceae > Pseudactinotalea > Pseudactinotalea sp. Z1732. Next base: position 603,541 of record NZ_JBMPQC010000001.1, read on the forward strand.
TGACCTGCGCGGCCGGCTGGCCGAACCGCGCGGGTGTGCCGAGCGCGAAGCCATCGGCCCACGCCAGGTCCGCGACGGTGGCGGTAGGGATGTGGGCGGTTGCGTCGAGGTGGTCGCGCCATTCCGGGTGGCGATCGATGACGTCCTGCGGAACGAGTTCGGCCACGCGACGCAGGCGTACGTCTCCGCCGGCCTGCCGGGCGCCGTCGGCCATGGCGTCCGCCAGGGCGTGAACCGATCCGGTCGAGGAGTAGTAGGCGATCGTGATGCGAGTCATAGTAGTTTCTCCAACGAAATAGTGGAATGTAATTCCAGAATATACACTGGGACCCGATCGGGACAACGAGGGAGGTGTGGTGTGACGCATCGACGAGGCAGGCCGCGCAACGATGAGGCGCGGGCGCAGGTGGTGCGTATTGCAACGGAGCTGTTCATCCGCCAGGGCTACGTGGCGACGACACTCGGTGAGATCGCCCAGGAGGCTGGCGTGGCGGTGCAGACCATCTACTCCGCCCACGGCTCGAAGGTCGGCCTCATCGCGGCCGCACATGATGTCGCGCTCGCGGGCGACGGCGAACCGGTGCCGCTAGTCGACCGTGCCTGGTTCCGTGCACTGTCCCGGTGCGAGTCGGCGACCGAGGCCTGGCGCGCGGCGTTGGACGAGATGCACGTCCGCACGGCCCGGGTGGCCCCCATCTACCGGGCCATGCTCGCGGCGGAGGCCGACCCCGAGGTCATGGAGTTGATGCGGACGATGCGGCGACAGCGAGCCGAGTTCAGCCGGCTGCTGGCCGACCAGATCTGTGGCCGACCGGGCGGCGCGCTCGTCGACCGCGGCCGACTCGCAACAGTGATCTATGCGACCGAGTCGGTGGAGTGCTACCTGCTCTTCGTGCTCGAGTCCGGCTGGACGCTGACCGAGTGGCGCCACTGGGTCTTCTCCTCAGTGGCGCGCGAACTCGAGGGGCAGGGCGGACAGAAGCCGGCGTGATGGTCTCACGGTTCAGTTCCCCCTCGCGCACAGAACGGAACGGCGGAGTCCCCGGGTTCCGCCGTTTGTCGTCGGTGGGCCTGGGTTCATCGCCGCCCGGCGTGCAGGAGGTCGCGCAACTCGGCTCGACTGCCCACCGCCAACTTGCGGAACGCGGACGCCAGCTGGTTCGTCACGGTGTTGACCGAGACGTTGTTGATCTCCGCGATCTCCTTCGTGGTGTACCGGTCGGCGGCGAGTCGTACGACGTCGTGCTCCCTCTCGGTCAGCAGTGTGGAGCGAACCGGAGCCGCGTTCCACAACGCCATGGTCGGCATTCGCACACGCATCTCGTCTGCGGCGAGAAGGTGCCGGCGCGCCCCCGCTTCGGAGATGATCCGACGATCGGTGATGTGTGACAACCAGAGCCGCGTATCAGCGGCGGTCGTGCGGAGACCCAACTCGGTTGCGTCTGAGGCGACGTCCTCGAGCGCGGGGACATCATGGTTGGCGACGGCGTGAGCGTGGCTCGCGAACAGCCTCAGGAGGCCACCACCTGCGAGTTCGGACGCGGACCGGAGCAGAGCAGCGGTCTCGGCAGTTCGCCGGCCCATCCTCGCGACGCAGTGGGCGATCATGCCGGCGAAGTACGTGTGCTGGACCGTCATGAGCCATCGAGCCGTCTCGAGCAGCATGTCAGCGCCCTGGTCGGCGCGGCGCTCAGCGCTCGCCTGCCAGGCGTCGGCCCAGGTTCGCAGCATGACGACCTTGGGGTCCTGTGCGGCAGCCTCAGGGACCGCGTCGAGTGCCATGCGTGCCTCGATGTCTCGCCCGGTCGCGATCGCGGCTGCGGCAGTGAGGGCCTGTGCGGCAGGCATGAGGCCGGTGCTGTCGCGCCACGAGAGGTGAGCGACGGCGGCACGACCAAGGAGGTAGGCCTGCTCGGCATCTGCGGAGAGGAACTCCAGGAACCCCAGCGCGTACTCCCAGACGCCTACGGACTCTGGCTCCTCCACTCCGGCCGCAGTGATCGCCTGGCTCAACCGGCGCCTGGTGGCAAGAACGTCGCCGCTGTAGGACAACACCATGCTTTCGGTGAGTTCGACGAGGGAACCGCCACCGGGAACCAGGGCCAGGAGTTCGGCGGGGACCTCCCGCATTCTGGGCAGCAATGCGGTGGTGTGGTGCAAGGGTCCGGTGATCACACCGGCGACCCCGGCGGTGATCAGGCTGACCACCCCCTCGAGACTGCCGGCTTCCTCTGGCGCCGCGATCGCCTCGTGTGACTGCCCGGCGACGGCTGCCCAGCGCTGGATCGCGGCCTGCAGATGGGCGCTGCTCGTCGGGTCGGTGACAACCTCCAGGGCCTCTCGGACGACCTCTCGTGCTGCCGTCGCATCGTACTGACGCACGCCGAGGTGTTGTGCGCGGGCGAGCGCCACCGACGTCCGTTCGTCATCTGTTCGAGCGAGCGACGTCGCCATCCTGAAGTGCACATCGGCGGTCTCGGTGTGGCCGAGCAGTGAGGCGGCAAGACCAGCGGTACGTCGGGCGTGCAGTGCGTCCGGATCGCGCTCGAGAACAGCGGTGGCAGCACGCAGTGCGAGTTGCGCATCGAAGGATCCGAGCGCGTACTCACCCAGCGCGATCATGGATGAGATCTCGAAGTCGCAACCGTGCTCGAGGGACAGAACGTCTGCCTGGCGCTTCGCGTGCGGGCGTGATGCCGCGGAGGGGCCCCGCAGCACGTCTATTGCACGGTGCGTGATCTCGTGCCGCAGCGCAGACGGGCAGGTCGACAGGAGATGCTGTGCATCGAGCGGGTGCGACAGTCGCAACCAACCGCAGTCGGTGAGTTCGATGACGTCCGCACGAGCCAACGCACTGCGGTCGTCGTCACTGATCGCGTCGTACGGGCACTCCCCGGCCATGGCGATGAAGGTCGCGGCCTCCACATTGGTCGCGGACAGTCGTTCGAAACGCTCGGCGGTGAGGCTGGTCAGCCGCGACGTGAGCGCAGGCGACCCGATGAGCTCCCAGCCATGGGGGGTCTGGGTGAGACGACCATCGGCCAGCGATCCGCGGACGATCTCCCGCAGGTGTAGCGGGTTCCCGTCGCCCGCCGCGAGGATCTCCGACAGGGCGCGGGGTGTGAGCGCGCCGCCGACGAGGTCGGAGACGAGAGCCCGGGCCTCGGCCTCGGCCAACGGGGAGCGCACCGTCTCGATGAGGTGCCCGCCGTCATAGAGGTCCTGGATGCACTGCGGTGCGGTGTTCAGGCAACGGGTGGTGAGGACCGCCGGCAGCCGTGTCGTGGAGATCAGTTGAGTCACGACGTAGAGAGACGCATCGTCGAGGTGGTCCACATCGTCGACCAACAAGACGGTCTCCGAGCGGCGGCGCGCAAAGACATCGACAACAGCCGCCGGGGACTCCAGCACCGTCGCGGAGAGTTTTTTCACGCCCGCGAAGACGCCCAGTGGCACCGACGAGCCCGAGACGTGGCCGGCGATGAGGGGCGCACTCTTGCCGGCAGCCAACAGTGCATCCTGCGTCAACTGCAGCGTGTACGACTTGCCGCCACCACCGGGTCCGGTGAGGATCAAGGCCCGACCGGCGGCCACGGCTTCCAGGAGGCGACGTACGCCGTCCTGATGTGGCGCTCCGGTCACGCGCGTCGTGTCCTCTCCGGGCTTCGAGAGGGCGCGGAAACCGCGGACCCTCGGCATAGTCAACTTTTCACTATCGCTTTGGTGCGACGTCGAGCCTAGCGTTGCCCCCCGCTACGCCAATGCCGTTCAGGAAAGTTGAATATGTCGAGACGTCGCTCTGCTCAGTTCCCGCTGCCCGCACTTGTCGCGGGCAGTACGCTGCTGGTGCTCCTTACCGTCGGGATGGTCCCCGCGCACGCTGCCGACAAGGCGGTCGCGATGGTCAGTGCGTGGACTGGAGCCGTGAGCATTCTCGCTCTTGGCCTCGGCGCGTGCTTGCTCGCGATCGGGCGTCGTCTGGGTAACCGAGAGGGAGTCGCGCTGTGAGGCTGGGAACCACCATGACCAGGGCGGCCGCCGTGCTAGCGGCCTTCGGACTGCTCGCCGGATGCGCCTCGAGCACTGCACGGGATGACGGTGAGGTGCTGGATCCGGTGGAGACGGAGGCGGCCGGAGAACCGCAGGACGCCGCTCCCGCGTCGTCCACGGAGCAGGCAGAGGAACAGGATGAGGACGCCGCCGCACCGGCGCCGTCCACCGACTATCTGGACGAACTCTATGCCGATGGGCTGCACGAAGGCGTCGCTCCGGCAGCCCCGGGCACCGCCTACATCGAGATCGGAGGGGAGCGCTTCGAGTTCACGACTCTCTCTTGTACCGTCAACGACGAGCCAGGTCGCGGCCAGTTCATCGTCAGTGCGAGTGAGGAGAGCACCGGCAGCGGCCACCGTCTCTACCTCAGTCGTGAGATCGGCGCCGATCTCGGCTTCAACTTCGAGAACGAGCACGTTCAGTTCGCGCACCTGATCGACTCCGGTGACGACGAGGCCATGGCGCAGTACAGCAACTCGATGGCGCAGCACGGGCGTGACGAAGGTGAAGAACCTGACTGGCTGGAGGGCGCCGGCGAGTCCCCACTGGTGCGTGCTGTCGGCGATGAAGCAACGGCGATCGGCACGCTGGCCGGGGTCATGTTCGCCGAAGAACCACTGGAAGGCGACTTCGTCGCCGCCGCGACCTGCCCCTGACAGTTCCTCACACCACTTCACCGACCAGGAGAGACATGAAGAAGAGTACTGCCGCCGCGTTCGCGCTCACCAGCGCGCTGCTGCTCGCGGGATGCGGCTCGGGCGACGACGACGGCGCAGCGAGTGACGACACACAGAGCGGGGCCGGCGACTCCGTGCACGTCTCCGCCGAGGAGGCCGATGCCGACGGCACCGGGGAGGGGGGCGGTGACACCGTCGCCACCCCAGAGGATGACGCCGACGGCACCGAGGAGGGGAATGGTGCGAGTTCGACGACAGCTGCCGAAGGTGTGGTGTCTGTCGACGGCTACGAGGTCACCTTCACACCGGAGACCTGCCTGACCGGGGATCACATCATCGTCAGCGGGCCGGGCACTGACGACACCGGGGCACCGGCCTTCGTGGACTCCGGCGACAACAACCAGTTGAACGTGTACATCGGGACGGACGACCCCTTTGGCGAGGCCGAGCGAGAGTATGAGCACGCTGACGTCCTGGGGGACCTGGCCGGACTCCACGTCGAGGGGTCACGCATCACCGCCAGTCCCGAGATGGTCCGCACCGACGACGGCTCCTATGCCGCCGTCGGCAACGCGGAACTCCAGGTGACCTGCGACTAGCGAAAGGGAGGACGCCGGCGACGAGCCTGGTCAGGGGGAAACTCCGTGGACGCCTCAAAGAATGCTCGGGTGGATCGGCGCTCGCACCGGCCTACCCCGCTTAGCGAGGTTCACCGGGGAGGCGCGGGCGAGGGCGTTGATATCGATAATCCCGGTCGGACGCGTGCGCAGGTGGAAGGCGAAGATGGCCGCTCGTGCCTCGCGATCGGGAGGGAGCACGAGCACGGTGCGGTCGAACCTGCCCGGACGGCGTAACGCCGGATCAACCTCCCAGGGTTGGTTCGTGGCAGCAAGGACGAACACGCCGTCATTGTCGGTGCCGACACCGTCCAACTCGCTCAGCAGCTGGTTCACCGCGGTGCGCATCATGGAGGTGGAGGTGTGACTGCGGCGGCCACCGAGTGCGTCCACCTCGTCGAAGAACAGCACGCACGGTGCCTCCCGGCGGGCGAGTTGGAACGCGTCGTGCAGATTGCGTTCGGATTGGCCGAAGTGCGGGTCGAGGACGTCGGTGATGCCGATGGAGAGGAACTTCGCCCCCAATTCACCCGCCAACGCCCGGGCGATGAAGGTCTTTCCGCATCCCGGAGGACCGTAGAGCAACAGCCCGCCACGCAGGGTCTTGGCGAAGCGTTGGCGCAACTCGGGATTGCGCAGCGGCGCGAGGAATGCCGCGTTGAGTCGGTCTTTGGCCGTCTTCATCCCCCCGACCTCGGCCAGCGTGATGGCCGGGGTGTCGATCGAGTACCGGTCGTTCCCGACGTGCTGCCCTTCGGCACTGCTGGTGTGCGGGCCCTCGGAGTCTGAGAAGAGGGGATCGTCGGGGTCGTGGTCGAACTGGGACTGGGCCGCGGCCCAGTCGAAGCCATCCGGTTCCCCGCCTGCCGGTGCCGCGCCGGGGCCCGGCGCTTCCGTGCCCGCCCCGGAGCCCGGCGGACCGGGCTGCAACGCCCGGGCCATGATGGCCCGAGCCTCTTCATTGGAGGGATCGACCCCCAGGGCCGCGGCGGCCTCGGCTACCGCACCGGCGCCGTCGCCGGTCTGTAGCAACTGTTCGGCCAGGTGCACCCGTAGTGTCACGTCCTGCGGCGCTGCCGCGACCGCGCGGCGCAGTGCGGCGATGAGGTCGGGCTCCAGAGCCAGAACTTACCGTGAGGCCTCGCGTAGGTTGGGGGAGTATGAAGTACGCGTTGAGCATCCCCCCGTTCACCGACGTGGCCACTGTGATGGCCCTGGGCCGGGAGGCCGAGGACGCCGGATGGGACGGGGTGTTCCTGTGGGACCACGTGCAGTGGACCCAGGGCATGGAGGTGCACGACCCGTGGGTGCTGCTCGGCGCTCTGGCCCAGGCCACCGAGCGGGTGGTGCTCGGACCGTTGGTCACCCCATTGTCGAGGCGGCGCCCGTGGGTGGTGGCCAAGCAGATCACCACCCTGGACCACCTCAGCAACGGTCGTGCGGTGCTGGGCGTCGGACTGGGGGAGCCGCCGGACCTGGACTTCGCCGATCTGGGTGATGAGGCCGACGGCAAGGTGCGGGCTGCGATGCTCGACGAGGGGCTGGACCTCATCGACCAGTTGTGGCGGGGCCCGACCGACTTCGACGGAGAGCATTACCGGGTCAGGGCGAACTTCCTGCCCAGGCCCATCCAGCAGCGCCCGCCGATCTGGGTTGCAGGTGGGCTGCCGAATGTTCGGCCCCTGCGCCGCGCGCGCCGCTGGGACGGCATCGCGCCGATGGCCGAGTCGTTGCCCACACCCCGGGAGCTGGTCGCCTACCTCGACCAGGTGCCACCTGCGGCGGAGCAGGACGGCGAGTGGGACGTGGTCGCCCCCTGGGCCGAAGGCGTGCCGGCACAGGAGTACGCCGATGCCGGCGTGACCTGGCTGGTGGTATCGGCCTGGCCCACCGCGTTGGGCTGGGTGGATGAGATGCGCCGAACGATCAATACGGCGCTGCCCCGATAGGAACGCAGTTGCCTGGCGGCCGAAGTGGCCGGCCATGAATCATGGCGGCATTTCCGGACCGTTCGGGCCCGGATTCTTCCTATGCCCGGTGGAATCGGACACGACGATCCTCCCGGCGCGAATTCGCGGCGTCGACGTCGCCGCCGCCACGGCGGTGACGTGCAGCTTCGGCACTTGCCCCCGCGGCGTCCGGTACTTCCGGATGAACCGCCTCCTACCCACCGGCATTACCATCTGGCACCCCGCGATCGGGAACTAATCCGGTCCGCGCCGCCGAATAGTGATCAAGTCGTCAGGAAAATCGACACATTTCATGAGAGAATAGAAAGGCTGGCTCGCAGCGGTCGCGTACGTTCCTCCATAGGGGTGTAAGTTCCGCTGTGTCATCACCCACCGATGGTGGGTCTCGAGACGACCGCCGGTGGGCCTCAAGAGCCGACCCAAGCGGTCGAGTGTGGCGCTCGTTCGTCGAAGGGTCACGCATTGAATTTCACCAAGGGTCAGGTCATCGTCCACCCCCACCACGGACCGGCGACCATCACGAAGACCACCACGCGCACCCTACGGGGCACGCGCATCCGCTACCTGAAGTTGCAGGTGTCCGGAACCGACCTCGTCGTCGAGGTTCCCGAGGAGCGGGCTGAGGAGACCGGCCTTCGTCCGGTGCTCGGCATCGAGGATCTGCGGGAGATCTTCGACGTGCTGGCGGCTCCGAGCGAGGAAGAGCCCTCAAACTGGTCCCGGCGCATCAAGGCCAACACCGACCGGTTCCGTAGCGGTGACATCCGCACGATCGCCGGACTGGTCCGCGACCTCAGTCGTCGCCTCGACGGCAAGGGTCTGTCGTTCGGTGAGAAGAACCTCCTGCGCGACGCCCTGATCCCGCTGGTGGCGGAGATCTCCATCGTGCTGTCGATGGACGAGGCCGAGACCGAGGCCACGATCGATGCGGCCATCCTGCAGGGCACGATCCCGCCGATGCCCGCGCTGGCCGCCGCCAGCTGAGCGGGGGCACCTCACGGGCTGGCCGCGAGACCATCTTTCGTGGCCGCCCGTGTTCGGCTGCCCGGATGGCAGGGCGGCAGGACCATGGCTGAGATCGCTCCGCCTGCGGCCGTCGGTGGTCTTCAGAACGGGGGCCAGGGGATTGGGGGCATCTCACCCGCGGGAGCGGGGAACCGCGCGTGGCGCAGCAGGTGGTCGCACCGCCCGACCAGTGCCGCGATCTCGGAACCGGAGATCAGTTCGCCGAGGGGGTCGCCCAAGTCGGTGTCCAGAGCGCCCTGGAGGCGCTCCAGGCCCGCCCGCTCCTCGGCGTGCAGATCATGGCCCAGCCACCCCCACAGGACCGTGCGCAACTTGTTGTCACTGTGGAAGGTGAGCCCGTGGTCCACGCCATAGCGGTGCCCATCGGTCATCTCCAGCACGTGCCCGCCCTTGCGGTCGGCGTTGTTCACCACGACGTCGAACACGGCCATCCGCCGCAGCACCGGCGAGTCCTCGTGGATCAGTGAGACCGGACGGTCCTGTGCGTCCAGGCCGTCGAAGACGTGACACCAGCCTTCGACGGGAACGTCGTCGGTGGGGACCAGGTCGACAGCCTGCTGGGCCGGATCGGGTTGTTGCCACACCTGAACCATCCCCGGGCCGAAGGGGCCATCGCGCAGCCAGGTCCGTGGAACCAGGTCCCAGCCGAAGGACTCCGAGACGAGATAGGCCGCTACCTCCCGGCGGGCCAGGGTGGAGCCGGGGAAGTCCCAGAGGGGACGTTCGCCGGCCACCGGCTTGTAGACAACCTTCACCGTGCCGATCCGGCCGAGGAAGGTGGCGTTGGAAGCCTGGATGATCCGACCCTCCAGGACGAGTTCGCCGTCTCGAAGGTCGGCGGGAATCACGGGAATCCGTCGGTCAGATCGCAGACATGGCCGTGCGGATCCACCGGCTCGCGGCAGAGCGGACACAGTGGCCGGCCTGCGCCCACCACGGCCCGGGTGCGTTCGGCGAATGCCCGCGCGGCGCCGACCGGGATCCGGACCACGAGGGACTCCTCCGGTTCCGGGGCGAGCGGCTCGAGCGTCTCAGGATCGACCTCGGGGGCCGCGAGGGCCTCGATGACGATCTGGGAGGTCGAGGCGTCCCAGCCCAGCGTCAGCGCACCCACCCGGAACTGCTCCTCCACGGGCTGATCCAGCGGGTCGTCGTCGAGAAGTCGTTCCGGTGGCGACTCCGGAACGCTGAAGGGGTTGTCCGGGTGGGACATCAGTTGATCGAGGAGCTTGTCGATCTGCTCGGCGAGCGCGGCCGACTGCTCCTTCTCCAAGGCGACGCTGACGATCTCGGCCTTGGTGCGGGCCTGCAGGTAGAAGGTACGTGAGCCGGGCTGACCGAGCGTGCCGACGACGAACCGATCGGGCCAGTCGAAACTATGGACGATGCGGGACACCTCTCCATGTTAGGAGTCGCCGGAGGCACGTGCGTGCCCGGGCCCCGCTCCGCCACCGACCTGGGCTTCGCTTGCCTGCTCGCGCAGCCACGATAGGTCTCCCGCGTCGGTGTTCATGGCGACCACCTCGGGGCTGGCGGTCGTGTACCGCACGATCGACACCGATGCCGGATGGACGTGGATGCGTTGGAACAGGTCGAGGTGCAGACCGAGGGCGTCTGCCAGGATCGACTTGATGAGGTCACCATGACTGACCACCGCCCATACCGCCGCGGATCCGTGCGTGGCCTGGAACGCAGCGAGATGACGTCGCACCGCCGCAACCGCCCGTGCCTGCATCGCGGCCAGGGACTCCCCGCCGGGGAACACCGCGGCCGCAGGGTGTCGTTGGACGACCGTCCACAGGTCCTCGTTCGCCAGGTCGGCGATCTTGCGGCCCTGCCAATCGCCGTAGTCACACTCGGTCAGAGCGGTCTCGGTTGGTGCCGTCGGGGAGCCGGTTTGGTGCGCCAGGATCGCGTTCGCGGTCTGTCGGCAGCGCTCCAGCGGGCTTGAGACGACGCCCACCAAGGGCACGGCGCCGAGGCGCCGTCCGGTGCGCTCGGCCTGTTCCCGCCCGGTCTCATCGAGTTCGATACCGGGCGTGCGGCCGGCCAACACGCCGTCGGCGTTCGCGGTGCTACGACCGTGCCGGACCAGGATCACCGTGGACATGTGTCCCGATCCTAAGGGCCCGGCTCTCCGAAGGGGGTTGTTCCCGACCCCCGTGTGACACGCTGGGAGGACCCGTTCACCCTACGGACCTGACGGACGACGCCGTCTGCAAGGAGGAAACCATGTCGCGCCCGAACACCCTTGGACCCGACACCAACGCTGTGCACGCCGGCCGGGAGAACCTCGGCCAGGCGCACGTTCCGCCGATCGACCTGTCCAGCACCTACCAGATCACCGATGTGGAATCGGGTGGGGAGTCCTATGAGGTGCTCGCCGGTGGCGGGCGTCCACAGCCGGGCGGCTCGATGGTCTACTCCCGGCTCTGGAATCCCACCGTGGCCCGGTTCGAGGACGCCCTGGCCACGATGGAACGTGCCGAGGAGTCCGTCGCCTACGCCTCCGGCATGGCGGCTTTGTCCGCAGCCCTGTTGGCCGCCGTGCAGGCCGGCACCCCGCACGTGGTCGGGGTACGTCCGCTCTACGGGGGAAGTGACCACGTGCTGGCCACCGGTCTGTTGGGTACGGAGGTGACCTGGGCGCGGGCGGACGGCATTGCGGCTGCGCTGCGGCCCGACACCGGCCTGGTGATCATCGAGACTCCGGCCAACCCCACCCTGGAACTGCTGGACATCGCCGCCGTGGTTGCCCAGGCCGGGCAGGTGCCGGTACTGGTCGACAACACGTTCGCCAGCCCGGTCTTGCAGACTCCGGTCGCGCAGGGGGCGCGACTGGTGCTGCACTCGGCCACCAAGTACCTCGGTGGCCACGGCGACATCGTGGGCGGTGTGATCGCCACCGATGCCCACTGGGCCCGCCGGCTCCGGGCGGTGCGGGCCCTGACCGGTGGCCTGTTGCACCCGCTGGCCGGGTATCAGCTGCACCGCGGTCTGCAGACGCTTCCGGTGCGGGTCCGGGCCCAGCAGGAGGGTGCCCGCCAGGTGGCCAGAGTCGTGGCTGAACATCCCGCCGTCGCCCGGGTGTATTACCCCGGGCTGCCCGGTCAGGATCCGAAGGGACTGGTCGGCACGCAGATGTCGGGGCCCGGGGCGATGCTGGCGGTGCAGGTGCACGGCGGCTTCGAGGCAGCGGTGCGGGTGGCCGGGCGGTGCCGGCTGATCGGGCACGCGGTCTCCCTTGGTGGCGTGGACTCCCTCATCCAGCACCCGGCCGCCCTGACCCACCGCCCGGTGGCACCGGAGGCGCGTCCCCATCCGGACGTGCTGCGGATCTCCGTCGGGTTGGAGGACCCGGTCGATCTCATCGCGGACCTGCAGCAGGCCCTGGGCGACCCGGCGCCGAGGCACCGCCCCTGCGCCCAGGCATCGCCGTCGACCCCGGTGCGGACCACACCCTCGACCCACCACGCCTCGACGTGAGTGCGTCGAGGCGGTGTGGTGCCTGAGACGTGGCTCGCATCCGGCGGCTCGCCGTGGCTTCCGCCGTAATCGGGGCGGCATCGGTCAGGATGGCGCCATGGTCACTGACGTGGATCGCGCGCACCTGCGCCGATGCGTGGAACTGGCACGCGCGGCCTTGGACGGCGGAAACTCGCCCTTCGGCTCGCTGCTGGTGGGATCGCAGGGCACCGTGTTGTTCGAGGACCACAACCGGGACGCAGAGGGTGATCGCACCCGGCACCCGGAGTTCTCGATCGCCCGGTGGGCCGTGGCGCATCTGGGACCCAAGCAGCGATCGGCGGCGACCGTGTACACCTCCGGCGAGCACTGCCCGATGTGTGCGGCCGCGCACGCCTGGGCAGGTCTGGGCCGGATCGTCTACGCCACCTCCTCCGATCAGTTGCGGGGCTGGTGGGGTGAACTCGGGGCGGCGCCCGCGCCGGTGGCACCGTTGCCTATCGCTCAGGTGGCCCCCGGAATACGTACGGAGGGCCCGGTCGAGGAGTTCGCCGAGGAGGTTCGTGATCTGCAGCGCCGCTACCACCAGGACTGAGCGAGCAGGCGGCGCGGCGTGACCACGAACCGTGGCGAGCGGCCGGTGGGCCCGGCCCCGGCTGCGGACCTTGACGAGTCGACCCGGGTCCGGGTCCAGAAGCGCACCCTGACCGTGGTGGTGGTCAGCCAGGTCCTGGGCGGGGCGGGTCTGGCCGCCGGTATCACCGTGGGCGCGCTGCTGGCCCAGGAGATGCTCAGCCGCGACGGGCTGGAAGGGCTCCCCGTGGGTCTGTTCACCCTCGGGTCGGCGCTCGCGGCCTACCTGGTGGGGCGGTTCACCCACCGGTGGGGAAGGCGGGTGGGTCTCGGGATCGGGTTCGGGGCCGGGGGCATCGGTTCGCTCGGTGTGGTCCTGGCGGCGGTCACCGGCAACGTGCCCTTGCTGTTCGTGTCCTTGTTCGTCTACGGCGCCGGCACCGCGACCAACCTGCAGGCCCGGTACGCCGGGACGGACCTGGCCCTCCCGGCGCGGCGGGGCGCGGCGATCAGTATCGCGATGGTGGCCACCACCCTGGGTGCGGTGGCCGGGCCGAACCTGGTGGAACCGTTGGGTGTCCTGGCCACGACCCTGGGGATTCCGCCGCTGGCCGGTCCGTTCCTGCTCGCCGGCGTGGCCTACCTGGCGGCCGGGGCAACCTTGATGATGTTCCTGCGGCCGGACCCGTACCTGCTGGCGCGTCGCCGCGACGCGCGGGCGGCGGAGGGTGCCGGGACGGCGGAAGGTCCCCTGACGACGGAAGCACCCGGACGAGCGCCCGGTCCTGCGGGTCCGGACACGGCCGAACCGGTACCCAGGGCGGGTACGGGTCCGGACACGGCCGAACCGGTACCCAGGGCGGGTGCGGGGGCGTACGTGGGTGCCACCGTGATGGTGCTCAGCCAGATCGCGATGGTGGCGATCATGACGATGACGCCGGTGCACATGCGGGCCCACCACCACGACCTGGCTGCGGTGGGGCTGGTGATCGGCGTCCATGTCGGTGCCATGTACCTGCCGTCCCTGATCACCGGGGTGCTGGTGGACAAGGTCGGTCGCACCCCGATGGCGATCGCTTCGGGAGTCACGCTGCTGTTGGCCGGGCTCACCGCCGCGCTGGCGCCCGGGGACTCCCTGTTCTGGCTCATCCTGGCCCTTGCCCTGCTCGGCCTGGGCTGGAACTTCGGGGTGATCGCCGGAACGGCTCTGGTGGTCGATGCCACCGTTCTACAGAACCGCCCGCGTACCCAGGGCACTATCGACGTCCTGATCGCTCTGGCCGGCGCCGGTGGTGGTGCCATGTCCGGTGTGGTGGTGGCGGCGACAGACTTCGCCACGCTGTCCCTGGCCGGTGGGGTGCTGTCCCTGATGTTGATTCCGGTGCTGGTGTGGGCCCGGCGGCGCGGCCGCCGCACCCCTGACGCGTGAGACGACGACCTCCGGACAGATCCCGTGGTCCGTTGTCATCGAACCCGGGCCGCACGGCCCGTGGCCCCGGACACCGGATCGGTGCCCGGGGCCACGCCCCCCGGTTCTCCCGTGCGGCGGCTACTGCAGGTTCACCGTCACCCCCCGGGAGAACATCGAGCCGTGGAGTTCCACCGCGGCCGGCTCGGCGTCTGCTGGGATATCGAAAACCAGGGCGGTCCGGGCGGTGTTCCCCGGGTTGATCTCGGTCAGCAGGAACTCGCCGTCGTCGAGGAGAAGGGCGGCGGAATCGTCGGCGGAATGGGTGCGTCCCTCGGTGTCGACCAGGCCCTGCTCGGACGTCCAGAAGGTCTCGGCGGCACTGCCGGTGTTGGTTACCTCGAGGTAGACCAGCACGAACTGACCCTGGGGCTGCTCGTTCAGGAACTCCGACCCGATCCGGTCCACGCCGGTCTCGACCTCGGTGACCACGAACTCGAAGTCCCCATCGGATACGTTCTCACCGATCCCGGGCGCCTCGGCCGGCTCATCATCCTGCTGCGCGGCATCCGCGTTCGTCTCCGCGGACTGACCGGGTGCGGCGCCGGTGCCCTCGTCCCCATCCCCGGAGGTGGCGATGCCAATGACCGCGACGAACGCGAGGACAGCGAGAAACCCGGTGAGGATCTTGTGCCGGGCGAACCAGTTCCGCTTGCGAGGTGCGGGGGGCTCCGGCTGTTCCGGGCCGGGGTAAGGGGCGTGTGGTGCCGCGGCACCGTGCGGTGGACCGGTAGGTGTTCCCGGCGGCGGACCCTGTGGATGCTGACTCATGATGCTCCTGTTCCTCGATGGCGAACCTGCAGTACGTCATCGAGCCTGTCCGCCCGGACCCGTTCAGCGCTTCGTCCGATCCGGTGCACCCGGCCAGCCGAAAGTCGTAGCCGGGCGGTGGTAATCATGGCCAACCGGATGACGTCCGTTGTGGGTGGTGATGCCTACGATGCGTGACATGACCAGCCCCGGCCCGGATCGCCCGCTGCCCGAGCGTGCCCCGCCGGCGTGGGTGGCGCCGGTGGCTATGTCGCCCTGGTGGTGCTGGGCGTGGGGTTGACGGTAGCGGTCGGGATGGCCCGCCGCTATCGCGCGAGCGCCCGTGCCGCCCGGCGGGCCGAGCGGGCGCACGAGCGCGCCGCGCATCAGTTGCGCACGGAACTGTCCCGTCAGGAGGAGCGCGACCTGATCGCCCGGGAGATGCACGACACCGTCGCCCATCACCTGTCCCTGGTGTCCCTGCACGCCTCGGCGCTGGAAGTCACCGCCGCCGATCCCGGCACCGACGTGCCCGGGGCGGCCCGTTCGATGCGTTCGGCCGCGCACAGAGCGCTGGAGGAGATGCGCTCGTTGATCAGCACGTTGCGCGACTCCGCGGCCTCGGACCGCCTCGGCGCAGGCGCCCCCACGCTCGCTGACCTGCCCGGGCTGGTGGACGATGCCCGCAGCGCCGGAGCGGACATCACCCCGATGATCATGGTCTCCGGAGCGGAATCGGCCCCGCCGGCGCTGACCCGAGCGGTCTACCGGATCGTGCAGGAGGGCCTGACGAACGCGGTCAAGCACGCCCCGACCGCACCGGTGCACCTGGACCTGCGTGCCGCTCCCGGGCGGGGCGTGCAGGTCACGGTGACCAACCGCCTGCTCCCACAGGGGATCGGCGGGTCCGGGTCATGGAGCGGCGCGCCGGGGCGGTTCGGATCGGCAGACGCCGTCGTCGGGCCTACCGGCAGTGAGCCGGGGCCGGCGCCGGGCTCAAGCGGATCCGGGTTGCGCGGCATTGCCGAACGGGTGCACATGCTCGGGGGAACCTTTCAGGCAGGAGTCGACGGCGACACGTACCTCCTGCACGCAGAGTTGCCCTGGGTGGCGACCACCTCGGGGTAGCGCCCCCACCCGACGTGTGCGCAGGCAGCCGGGGCGGGCGAAAGAGAGTGCCGGCGCGCCGAGTGTTGCCGGGGGCGGCTGCCGCGTCGTTGCCGCTGGGCGGTGTCGGAGGTCGGTTCTAGACTCGGCGGAATGATCCGGGTACTCGTGGTGGACGATGACGCGATGGTGCGTCAGCTACTGCGCACCATCATCGAGCAGGCCGATCTTTCCGTGGTCGCCGATGTCGGCGACGGCGATGAGGTCATCCCCGCGGTGCACAAGCATCATCCCGACGTTGTCGTGATGGACCTGCGGATGCATCGCGTCAGCGGAGTGGAAGCGACCCGGTCGGTGATGGCCCTACCGGACCCGCCGGGGGTGATCGCCCTGACCTCCTTCGACAGCGAGGACGTGATCCTGGAGGCCGTGCACGCCGGGGCCCACGGCTTCCTGGCCAAGGATGCCGACCCGGCCGAGATCATCACCGCGATCCGCTCGGTGGCCGCCGGCGACGGAGCGTTGTCCCCGCGAGCGGCTCGTACGGTGATGGCCCACGTCCAGGCCGACACCTCCGGTCAGAAGCGCCGGGAGGCCAGGGAGCGGGTGGAAGGGCTCACGGACCGGGAGCAGACGATTACCACTGCGGTTGCCGCCGGCCTGACCAACGCCCAGATCGCTCGCCAGAACTACCTCAGTGAGGCCACCGTCAAGACGCACCTGACGAACGCGATGACCAAGCTCGACGCAGCCAACCGGGTGCAGGTGGCGTTGGTGATCGACCGCGCCGCCAGTGGGCGCTCGCACGGGTAGGTTGGTCGGGTGCGACGAGCGGAGAAAGTGGAGCGGATCAGCGAGATCCTCGAGGACCTCTACCCGGAACCGGTGCCGGCGTTGGACCACACCGACGCCTACACCCTGCTGGTGGCGGTGGCCCTGTCCGCCCAGACCACCGACAAGAAGGTCAATGAGGTCACCCCGGTTCTGTTCGCGGAGGCTTCGACACCGGAGCAGATGTATGCCCTTGGTGCGGAACGGATCCGGGAACTGATCCGTGAGATCGGCCTAGCACCCACCAAGGCGCGCAACCTCTGGACCGCGGCCGGGCAGATCATGGACGCCGGGGGCGAGGTGGTCCCGGACTGGGAGTTCCTGGAGTCCCTGGCCGGGGTGGGGCACAAGACCGCGAGTGTGGTGATGGCTCAGGGGTTCGACATCCCGGCCTTCCCGGTCGACACCCACATCTTCCGCCTGGCCCGCCGCTGGGGGCTGTCCACCGGCACCACGGTGGAGAAGGTGGAGGGCGACCTCAAGCGCGCCTTCGCCAAGGACACCTGGAACCGCCGTCACCTGCAGATCATCTACTTCGGCCGGGAGTACTGCCCGGCGCAGCGCCACGATCTGGCCATTTGCCCGATCTGTTCCTTCGCGGCCACCAAGAAGCAGATGCAGTCCGAGGCCAAGGCCCGCGCCGGGCGCCGCAAGACCACACCCGCACCCGTCGACATCGTGCCGGCTGCGGCCAAGCGCGGCCGCTAAACTCACGCGCAGCGGCTGCCAGTCAGCGGATCACCATGGTCGTGGAGCCGGTGGAGCCGGTGGAGCCGGTGGAGCCGGTGGAGCCGGTGGAGCCGGTGGAGCCGGTGGAGCCGGTGGAGCCGGTGGTGCTGGTGTCCACTTCGATGAACAACCGGGTCAGTCGGTCCCCCCAGACCTCGGTCAGCATCGGGTCATCGAGTTCCTGCACCTCCAGGCCGGCGGGCAGGTCCGGATCCCAGGTGAGTTCGAGAGCATCCTCGCCCTGCACGGGCGTCACCGTGGCGCGCCCGGGTTCGACGAGCCGCACCGACCCGGCCAGGATCCAGTGCACCCGGGTGGGTCCGGTCTCACCGTCCGGGGCGTCCAGGTGCCAGGAATCGCTCACCCGCACCTCGCCGTCGCCCAGTTCCGCCCGGCGCACCCAGGTGCGCACATCCGCGCGCGGGTAGGCCGCGGCCAGGTCCAGTTCCATGCCCCGGGGCGCGTCGTCGTCGGGCAGCACCGAGACGCTCCGCGCCCGGTACTGCTCCCCGTCCCGTTGTCCACTGCCGCGGATCAGCGGCACGCTGTGCCACTGGCTCTGCATGGGCCACAACTGGTACCGGTCCGGTCCGAACGTCTGCCGGGTGTAGGTGGGCCGTCCGGCATCGACCACCACGGGCACCCCGTTCAGGGCCACCGTCACGGCGCCGATGTCGTTGTGGTTGTGGTTCTCCCCGTTGTGCCCGCCCTTGATCGCCAGGCTCAGGCGCGGCTCCCGCTGGGCGGGGCCATGACGCACCAGCATCTGGACCGAGGGCAGCCACACCGCGGGTTCCGGGGCAGGTTCAGCACCCCCGGCGGCGGCGGCGAAGGCGGTGTCGGTGATCGTGTGCAGGATCCGGCCCAGTGAACTGGTCGGGCGCCGGTGCACGGTGATCAGCGGCTCCCCGGGGTGGACCTGGGCGGCGGCATGGTCCCGGGCCCGCTCGTCGCTGAGGCGCACCGCCCAGCGGTAGGGCACGTTCCAGGGGACCCCGGGGTAGGCGCGGGCCGCGCTGTCGGCCACCCCGACGTACCAGCCCTTCCCTAGGTGCATCCGGTGCAGGTAGGCCAGTGCGGCTCCGACGGCCGGGATCGCGCCGGCGTCGAGCTCGCCTCCGGTGGCGTGGTGCAGCACGTCGAGCATCTCCAGCAGCCGGCCGACGCCCTCCCACCAGTACGAGGCGCCCTCATCGACGGCGCCATCGGCCGGCAGCGAGTCCACGAAGTTGTCGGCGTCGGCGATGGTCTGGGCCACGATCCGGGCGCGCAGGTCCGCCTCTTCGGGTCCGTCGAGCAACCGGAGGGCGGCCAGTGCGACGTTGCCGCAGATCCACGGGTTCCAGTTGTTCACCCGGCGCTCGGTGCCGATCCACCACCAGTCCCGCCGCTCCAGGTAGGGGTCCAGCACCCGCAGCCGGGCCTCGCGGCGCAGCCTGGTGCGCAGGCCGGGGAAGTGCTCGTCCAGGGACGCGCCGAGCAGGTGATCGGTCCAGGCGATCTGGGCGACGACCTCACCGGCGCCCAGGTCCAGCACCGGGGCGTCCGGGTCGGGTAGCAGCCAGCCGCGCTTGCTGAAGGACTCCTCATGGGCGGGCCAGCACCAGGTGGTCTGCTCGCACAGTTGGATCAGGCCGTCGGCCACATCATCGAGCCAGTGCGCCTCGCCGGTCGCGGCCGCGGCGATGACCGCACGGGACAACCGGCCCTGCCGGGTGAAGATCTGCTCCTCATAGCCCACCCGGTTGTCGGCGCGGACGTAGTCGGCCAGCAGCGTGGCCAGCGTGTGCGGCCAAGGGTGCTCGCGGTCTCGCTGCGCGGTCTCGATGAGGTCGGCCACGGTGGGGTGGTGTAGCCGGCCGGCCCCGAGGTCCCAGACGGCGCGGTCGGTGGCCGGCGCCACCGGCAATGCCTGGTCGGGGGCTCGCAGTACGTGCCGCAGCGCCGGCGCCTCGGCCCGACCCCCCCACAATGCGCGCATCGGAGTGGTGGATTCCTGCACGCCGCCTCCATCCGAAATGTTCGTTTCTGTCCGGGTTCTTGGCCGCCATGGCCGATTTGCGGATCCTCCACTCTAGGATTGCGACGACCAATTGCCGATCATTGGCGATCGAACTAAACAAAACCGGTCACGAGAACTGAGGTGCCTGTGGGAGCAATGTTGTCCGCGCCCCCCCGAGCCCTGCTGGTGATGAACCCCGAGTCCTTCGCGCTGCAGTTCGGGCAGGACCAACTCGACAGGTTGGACACGCTGGTATCGATGGAGGAACCAGCGGTGGTGCACGAGTTGACCTCCGCGGCCGCCCGAGCGCGGCTGGCGGAGGCCGAGGTGCTCCTCACCTCCTGGGGGGCGCCGGCGCTGACCCCGGAAGTCCTGGCCGCGGCACCCCGGCTGCGAGCGGTGCTGCACGCCGCCGGCAGCGTGCGATACATGGTCACCGAGGAAGTGCACGAACGCGGGATCGTGGTGAGTACTGCCGCTGACGTCAACGCGATCCCGGTGGCCGAGTACACCCTGGCCGCGATCATCATGGCCGGCAAGCGGGTGCCGTTCATCGCCCGCACCTCGGTGCAGAGCTGGCAAGCCGGGATGGGCCGTTCGGACCTGACCAACCGGGGCCGGGCGGTGGGCATCGTCGGTTTCTCCCGCATCGGCCGCCGTGTGATGGACCTGCTGTCCCTGCTCGAACTGGGTGCGCTGCGAGTCTACGACCCCTACGCCGATCCCGAGCAGGTGGCTGCTCTCGGCGGGGAATTGACCAGCCTGGACGAGACGATGGCCACCTCCGAGATCCTCAGCGTGCACGCCCCAGCACTGCCCGAGACTCGGGGCATGATCGGGGCCCGGGAACTGGCCCTGCTGCCGGACGGGGCCACGGTGATCAACACCGCCCGCGGCGTGGTGATCGACCAGGAGGCACTGACGCGGGAATGTGGCACCGGACGCCTGTACGCGATCCTGGACGTGACCGACCCCGAGCCGCTGGCGCCGGACCACCCCCTGCGCGCGATGGATAATGTGCTCATCACACCCCATATCGCCGGTTCCCTGGGCAACGAGGCGCGTCGGATGAGTGATCACGCCATCAACGAACTCCAGCGATGGCTCAGCGGAGCACCGTTGCGCAGCCAGCACCTGCCCGACGCCGCGTCGCTGACCGCTTGAGCCCGAGGATCCCGCCAGAGAAGACGAGGACCATGATCCGCCCCGCACCTGCCCGGACCGGCAGCGCGCACCGCCCCGGCCGGCCGCGCTTCGCCGGCCCGTCCCCACTCGCCGGCCGGCACCGCACCGACCGTCCCCTCGGGGGACTGCGCACCGACGTCGTCGGCTGCTTTCCCGGGGCCCGTTGATGCTGGCGCGTGCCCGCCAGGAGTACCTGCTCCGGCAGATCACCCTCTACGGAACCGTGCGGGCCAGCGAGGCCGCCGCCGAACTGGGCGTGACCCAGGTGACGATCCGGCGGGACATCAGTCAGTTGGAGGCCGACGGCCTGGTCCAGCGTGTGCACGGCGGCGCGGTGGCCGCACAACGCAAGTCCGCCAAACCACGCCCGGCGCGCACCCTGATCGGGGTGGTGGTGCCCTCATCGACGTTCTACTACCCGGACGTGATCGCGGGGATGGAGTCGGTGGCCGCCGAACTGGGTGTCCGGATCGTGCTGGGCATCTCCGACTACCGACCGGAGGCCGAACGGACCCAGGTGGAGCGGCTGCTGGCCCTGGGCGTCAAGGGCCTGGTGCTGACCCCCACCCTGCACGAGCAAGTGCCTGCCGACATCGCGGCCTGGCTGGAGTCGATCCCGGTGCCGGTGGTGGTGCTGGAACGCGACGTGGGAGCCAGCCGGGCGGTACGGGAACTGGACAGCGTGCGCACCGACCACCGCCACGGTGGTCTGCTCGCGGTGGACCACTTCGCCCGGCTGGGTCACCGCAGCGTGGTGCTCGCTGCGACCGAGGCGACTCCCACTGCGCCGGCGATCCGGGAGGGATACCACCAGGCGGTGGCCCAACTCGGGCTGGATCCGGTGGCGGCGGTGACGCTGCCGAGCGATCACGACGACCCGGACGACTTGACCGCAGCGATCGAGGAGTTCATCGAGCACCGGCACGGGCTGGGCGCCCGGGCCGTGCTCGCGCATTCGGACCGGCACGCGATCCGGATCGTGGAGGTCGCCCAACTGCGCGGCCTGAGAATCCCCGAGGACCTGGCGGTGATCTCCTACGACGACGTGGTGGCCGGGCACGGCGCGGTTCCGTTGACGGCGATCGCACCACCGCGTCGGGAACTGGGCCGGGAGGCCCTGCGGCTGATCGATCGGCGGTTGCGCACCGAGGCCGAGCAGGAGGCGCCCAGGCATTCCCAGTTGCTCCCCCGGCTGACGGTGCGCGAGTCCTGTGGGGCTGTGGTCGAGTACTGACGGGGTGGTGCGCACGGGTCGACCCGGGGAGCGGTCCGTCCTGAGTGCCCGAAGCGCCACAGATCATGATCGAATATGTCGCTTTTGTTCTGCTCCGTGCGCGGGCTTTCCTATAGTCGCTGGGCAGGTGGAGGTCTCGTACGCACACCCTCATAGCACACACGGCATCCACACACAAGGTTTTTCATCCCGCGCGCAGGTGCCGGGATACGGAGTCAAGGAGGACCCAGGAATGAACGCGAGAACCAGTTCAGCCACACCCGACCCGAGTCTGCTCTCCCGCCGCACCATGCTCTACGCCGGCGGCGGTGCACTGGCGACCGTGTCCCTGGCCGCCTGCGGCGGCGGAGGCACCGCCGACCCGGATGCCGACGGCGAGGGCGATGGCGCCGAGGCCGCCCCGGACCCGGACCGCCCGAAGGAGTCCCCGCTGCTGACCGAGCAGGTCGAGGCCGGGGAACTGCCCCCGCTGGAGGAGCGCCTGCCGATCGAGTCCGACCGACTGGTCGTGGAGACCCAGGAGTTCGGCGTCTACGGCGGCACCTACCAGGGTGCTGCGCTGGGCCAGGGCGATGACCCCTGGTTGGAGCGCATCATCGCCTATGAACCGATGATGCGCGCCGACCACTCGCTCGCCGAGGTGGGACTGCCGGGCACCTTCAAGTCCGTCGACATCAATGACGACGCCACCGAGTTCACCATGCATTTGCGCGAGGGCATGCGGTGGTCCGATGGTGAGCCGGTGACCGCGGACGACGTGATGTTCGCCATCGAGGACGTGTACTTCAACGAGGAACTGAACGCCAACCCCCCGGGCTTCCTGAGGTGAACACGATCGAACGGACCCTGTTCTACGACCGTAAGAACCCCGACGCGAACCAGTTCGACGCCGGCGTGTGGGCCGGGGACGGTGGCTACCGGGTGGAGATGAACGAAACTCGTTGGTGGTTCCCCACCAGCGACGAATCCCTCTACGGCGTGAAGTGGTCCGCCTACTTCTCCAGCCTGGGCGAGGGCGAGGACGTCGAGGAGCCGCCAGCGGAGACGCTGGAGCAGATGGAACTGTACTGGCAGATCCCGCTGGAGCCGGATCTGGAGGAACAGAAGGTGATGTTCCGGCGGATCCTGGAGATCGCCAAGGAGCAGTTCTACGCCATCGGGATCGCCCTGCCCACCGACGGTTATGGCATCAGGAAGAACAACCTGCGCAACGTCGTGGAGTCCTACCCGGACAGTTGGCTGTACCTGACGCCGGGCCCGACGGACATCCCAGCCTGGTTCTTCTCCGAGGACTGAGCCCGGGTCCGGTTCATGGCGAACTCGTTGTCACCAGATGGGGTGGTGCGCTGAATGCTGCAGTACATCATGCGGCGCGTGTTGATCCTGATCCCCACGATCTGGATCATCTCCGTGATCACCTTCGTCATCATCCAGTTGCCCCCGGGGGACTACCTGACCACCCTGCAGGCCCAGTTGGCCGCGCAGGGGGACGGGAGTCTGGGGGCGGCCCAGCTGGAGCGGCTCACCCAGCGCTACGGGCTGGACCAGCCCTGGTACGTGCAGTACTGGATGTGGTTCTCCAACATCATCTTCAACGGTGACTTCGGGGATTCCTTCGACTACGGTCGCACGGTCAGTTCCCTGCTCGGCGAGCGGTTGCCGCTGACGATCCTGTTGTCGGTGCTGACGTTGCTGTTCATCTGGGCGGTGTCCTTCCCGATCGGGGTGTACTCGGCGATCCGGCAGTACTCCGCCGGGGACTATGCCTTCACGTTCCTGGGCTACGTCGGGTTGGCGGTGCCGAACTTCCTGATCGCGCTGGTACTGATGTGGCTGAGCCTGACCTATTTCGGTCAGAGTGTGGGTGGGTTGTTCTCTCCGGAGTTCCGGGACGCGCCGTGGTCGCTGGCGCGGGTGGGTGATCTGCTGGCGCACTTGTGGATCCCGGTGGTGATCTGGGGCACCGCGGGTACTGCGGCCAATATCCGGATCCTGCGGGCGAACCTGCTCGATGAGTTGCGCAAGCCCTATGTGGTCGCGGCCCGGGCGCGGGGGGTGCCGCGCACGAAGATGCTGATCAAGTACCCCGTCCGGGTGGCGTTGAACCCGTTCTTCTCCACCATCGGGTGGATTCTGCCCGGTCTGATCGCCGCGGACGCGATCACCTCCCAGGTGCTGAACCTCAATACCACCGGTCCGCTGCTGTTGCGGGCCCTGATGGCCCAGGACATGTACCTGGCCGGATCGGTGTTGCTGATCAGCGCCGTGCTGGTGGTGATCGGGACTTTGATCTCCGACCTGGCGCTGGCGTGGCTCGATCCGCGTGTGCGGTTCAGGTACTGACAGGAGGGAGGGCTCACCATGACCGAACCGTTCATGCCGCGCACCGGCACCGAGTTGGAGACCCCGGAGACCGAGGAACCCGAAGCCCAGCGTGAGGGTGGGCGCGATCTGGCGCTGGCCTCGCAGTCCAAGTTGGTGTGGTGGGGCTTCAAGCGGCACAAGGTCGCGCTGGTGTGCGGGGTGATCACGGTGCTGATCTATGGCATCGCGATCTTCGCCCCGTTCCTGGCGCCGTACTCCCAGACCGCGCACAACTCCGAGTACCCCTATGCGCCGCCCCAGCAGATCAATCTCTTCCACGAGGGCTCCTTCCACCCCCACGTGAACGGGTACACCTTCGAGCAGGATCCGGACACCCTGGCGTTGACCTTCAGCCTGGATGAGGAGGAGATCATCCCGATCGGCTTCTTCGTGCGCGGGGAGGAGTACAACCTGTTCGGCTTCATCCCCTGGGACCGCAGCCTGATCGGGCCGGTGGATATCAACGGGCCGCCGATGTATCTCTTCGGGGCCGACGCCAACGGCCGCGACATCCTGTCCCGGATCATCCACGGGACCACCATCTCGATGTCGATCGGTCTGATCGGGGTGCTGCTGTCGTTGTTCCTGGGGGTGATCATCGGCGGCATCTCCGGGTACGTCGGGGGCCGGGTGGACAACCTCATCCAGCGCGCGATCGAACTGATCATGTCCATCCCCACGATCCCGCTGTGGATGGCCCTGTTCGCCGCCGTGCCGTCGTCGTGGTCACCGGTGCAGCGGTATCTGGCCCTGACGGTGGTGATCTCCCTGGTCGGCTGGGTGGGGATGGCCCGGGAGGTGCGGGGCAAGTTCTTCGCCGTGCGCAGTGATGAGTACGTCACCGCCGCCGTGGCCGATGGGGCCAGTCAGTCCCGGGTGATGTTCCGGCACATGCTGCCCTCCTTCACCTCCCACATCATCGCCAACCTGTCACTGTCCATCCCGACGATCATCCTGGCCGAGACGGCGTTGTCGTTCATCGGCCTCGGCCTGCAACCGCCCACGGTGAGCTGGGGTGTGTTGCTGCAGGAGGCGCAGAACATCCGGGCGGTCTCCACCGCGCCGTGGATCCTGCTGCCCGGTATCCCG
Organism: Pseudactinotalea sp. Z1732; assembly: GCF_049724975.1. NCBI lineage: Bacteria > Bacillati > Actinomycetota > Actinomycetes > Micrococcales > Cellulomonadaceae > Pseudactinotalea > Pseudactinotalea sp. Z1732. The sequence continues at coordinate 628,681 of NZ_JBMPQC010000001.1, forward strand.
GTGGTGATCACCGTGCTGGCAATGAACTTCTTCGGGGACGGGCTGCGCGATGCGGCCGACCCCTACAAGAACTGACCTTTGGGAAGATCTGCTGATCCTATGAAGCGACGAACCGGTGAGGTGACCATGGGCACGGACCACGGTGGGGCCACCACGATGGACCCCGAGGCCCGGGGTGAGGCGGTGGCCGCTGATCGGGCGCTGTTGAGCATCGAGGGTCTGCGTACGCACTTCACCACCCCCGACGGTGTGGTCAAGGCGGTGGACGGGGTCGACTTCGCGGTGCGCCCGGGTACCACGATGTGTGTGGTGGGGGAGTCGGGGTGCGGTAAGTCGATGACCGCCCGTTCGGTGCTGCAGTTGATCGAGCCACCCGGGGAGGTCGTCGACGGCAAGGTGCTGTGGAGCCCCGACGGGGGCGAACCGGTGGACCTGGCCGCGTTGGACACCGACGGGGAGGAGATCCGGCAGGTCCGCGGGGGACAGATCGGGATGGTCTTCCAGGAGCCGATGTCGTCGTTGTCCCCGATGTACACCGTGGGCGCGCAACTGATCGAGACGATCCGCCTGCACCGGGAGATCAGCAAGGAAGCAGCGCGGGAGGTGGGTGTGGAGTTGCTGCGCCGGGTGGGGATCCCGCACCCGGAGCGGCGCATGGACGTCTTCCCCTTCCAGCTCTCCGGGGGTATGTGTCAGCGGGTGATGATCGCGATCGCGCTGTCCTGTGACCCGAGACTGCTGATCGCCGATGAGCCCACGACCGCCTTGGATGTGACCACCCAGGCCAGGATCCTGGACCTGCTCAAGGACCTGCAGGCCGAGAACGGGATGGGCATGCTCTTCATCACCCACGACCTCGGCGTGGTGGCCGAGATCGCCGACGAGGTGACCGTGATGTACCTGGGCAAGGTGGCCGAGCGCGGCACGGTGGAGCAGATCTTCTCCGAGCCCAAGCACCCCTACACCCAGGCCCTGCTGCGCTCGATCCCCGATGTGCGCGACGGCGGGGAGCGCCAGCGTCTGCGCACCGTGCGCGGGATGGTGCCGCACCCGCAGAACCGGCCCAGTGGTTGCCCGTTCCGTAGCCGGTGCGATTTCGCCATGCCCGGGATCTGCGACCAGGAGATGCCCCCGGCCACCGACTTCGACCAGGACCACCGCACCTTCTGCTATCTCTACAGCCACCCCGATGCCCCCGGCTCGGTGCCCGAGGCCCCCGGAGTAGAGGAGTCCGAGCCGGCAGGTGCGTCCGAGCCGGTCGAGTCCGGTCCCCCGGCCCAGGGTGACCGCCCCACGGTGGGACCGGTCGCCGTCGTCGAGCCGCGCCGGCCGGAGGAGGCGCCGGCCGCCTCGGTCGAGCCGTTGTTGCAGGTCAAGGGCCTGACCAAGCACTACCCGATCGGCGGGGGGATGTTCCGCCGCCCCACCGGCAACGTGCGAGCCGTGGACGGGGTGGACCTGAGCATCGCGCCGGGCCAGACGATGGGCCTGGTCGGGGAGTCCGGCTGTGGCAAGACGACGATGGGCCGGGCGATCGCTCGGCTGATCGATGCCACCTCCGGGCAGATCCTGTACCGCGAGGCCGGTGGTGACCAGGTGGACCTGGCCACGCTGAGCGGTCGTGCCCTGGGCAAGTACCGCACCCAGGTGCGGGTGATCTTCCAGGACCCGTTCTCCTCCCTGAACCCGCGGATGACCGTGGAGCAGATCGTCGGCGAACCGCTGCTCGTGAACAAGATGGCCTCGGGCAGCGAACGCCAGGACCGGGTGGCGGAGATGTTGCGCCGGGTGGGTATCCGGCCCGAGTACATGCCCCGCTACCCGCACGCCTTCTCCGGCGGGGAGCGCCAGCGGCTGAACATCGCCCGGGCGCTGATCACCAACCCACGCCTGGTCATCGCCGATGAACCCGTCTCGGCGCTGGATGTGTCCATCCGGGCCCAGATCCTCAACCTGCTCGTGGACGTGCAGGAAGAGTTCGGGCTCACCTACCTGTTCATCTCCCACGACCTGTCCGTGGTCGAGCACGTCAGCGACCGGGTGGCGGTGATGTACCTGGGCAAGATCGCCGAGGAGGCGGAGACCGGCGAACTCTATCGCCGGCCCCGGCACCCCTACACCGAGACGCTGCTGCACTCGGTGCCGATCCCGGACCCCTCCCGCCGGGAGGCACGGCTCAAGCGCGCCGGGACCGACGATCTGCCCGACCCGGCCAACCAACCGGACGGCTGCCTGTTCCACACCCGCTGCCCCCACGTGCAGACCGAGTTGTGTCCCACCGACCGTCCGGCGCTGCGCACCCTGGGTGATGGTCGGGTCGCCTGCCACTACGCCGAGAAACTGGCCCTGAGCGGCGTCGCTACCCCCACCACCCGCGAGGCCGACCAGGTCTGAGCCGCTCCCCAGCGCCGGCACCCTGTCGTCGGCACCGGGAGCCACCTCTCAGTTCTCCCCGGGGCGGCGGCCCGGGCGCTACCCGTCCTGCAGCGCCTCGGTCCGGTCCACATCGTCCCGGCCCTGCCCGGCGGCCGGAGCCGCCTCGGCCCCAGCCCACCTCGTCCCGGCCCCCGCGCACTGGCCGGTCCCGCCTGCGCCCCGGGGTGGTGCACAGAGGCCTGCGATGTCACGGTGGAACATGCCTTCGATGAACTCCGCACCGGGGTGTGGCCCGCCCCGAACACCCTTGACGTGCAGCGATCCTCGAGCATAGATTCAACTATGCGATATTCGTGTTCCGTATTGTGGAATCGTATGTGATGGATGCCCTCACCGAGCTGCGCCGCGACCTGCCGGAGTCGATCGTGCAGACCGATCCGGAGGTTCTGCAGGCCCACCGCCGCGACCGCGCGCTGGACCCGGCAGCCGGCACGGCAATCGCCGTCGTCCTCGCCGAGTCCACCGAACACGTTCAGACGGCGGTGCGCTGGGCCGGGAAGCACCGGGTCCCGATCGTGCCGCGAGGGTTGGGCAGCGGACTGTCCGGAGGGGCCACAGCACTCGACGGGGGCCTGGTCGTCTCCACGATGCGGATGCGCGCCGTCCGGATCGACCCCGGCACCGCTACCGCCGTGGTCCAGCCCGGCGTGATCAACGCCGACCTCAAGGGCGCGGCCGGCGAGCACGGGCTGTGGTACCCCCCGGACCCGGCATCGTTCACCTTCTGCTCCATCGGCGGCAACATCGCCACCAACGCCGGTGGCCTGTGCTGCGTGAAGTACGGCGTCACCGGGGATTACGTGCTCGGCCTGGAAGTGGTGCTGGCCGATGGTCGTGCCATCAAGGTCGGTGGCCCCCGCATCAAGGACGTGGCGGGCCTGGATCTGGTCGGCCTGTTCGTGGGGTCCGAGGGCACGCTGGGCATCATCACCGAGGCGACCCTGCGCCTGCTGCCGCAACCTCCCCGGGCGCGCATCGTCGTCGGCTGGTTCGACGACTCCGGCGCGGCGGCCGCCGCCGTGCATGCCGCCGCGCGAAGCATCCGCCCCTCGATGCTGGAGTACATGGACCAACTGGCGGTCAACTGCGTCGAGGACGAACTCGGCCTCGGGCTGGACCGCTCCGCGGCCGCGCTGGTGATCGCCGGCACCGACGACCAGCACCCGGACGGACCCGAGGTGACCGCGCTGCTGACCGCCCTCACCGAGCACGGGGCCACCGACGCGCACGAGGCCGTCGGAGAGATGGCGGAGAACTTCGTGCACGCCCGGCGCCTCGCCATCCCCGCGGTGGAGCGCCTGGGCCACCTGCTCCTGGAAGACGTGGGTGTTGCCCTGCCCAGGCTGGGTGAGTTGATCGAGGGCGTGCAGCAGATCGCCCGGGACCGGGACGTCCCGATCGCCTTCATCGCCCACGCCGGCGACGGCAACACCCACCCGTTGGTCGTGGTCGACCCCACTGACCCCGCCCAGCGCGCCCGTGCCGAGACCGCCTACGGCGAGATCATGGACCTAGCCATCGACCTGGGTGGCACCATCACCGGTGAGCACGGCGTGGGACGCCTCAAGCAGCCCTGGCTGGCCGCCCAGGTCGGCGCCGACGTGCTGGAGGTCTCGGCGCGGATCAAGGCCGCGCTGGACCCGGAGCAGATCCTCAACCCCGGCGTCATCCTCGCCGCCGACGCGACCCCACCGACCCCCACCACCAAGGAGACTCCCCGATGACCGACCGGATCCAGCGCGCCGGCCTGCAGGTGCACCTCGAACTGGACGCCTTCACCACCGAGATCCTGGACGGAACCGGGATCGCCCCCGAGGACTTCTGGTCCGGCTTCGCCGCCATCGTGCGTGACCTGGGTCCGCGGAACGCCGACCTGCTCGCCGAGCGCACCCGGATGCAGAGCGCGATCGACGCCTGGCACCGCGAGCACCCCGCCCCCGTCGATTCCGGGGCCTACCAGCGATTCCTCACCGAGATCGGCTACCTGGTGCCCGAACCCGGACCGGTGCGCGTGAGCACCACCGACGTCGATCCGGAGATCGCTGACCTCGCCGGCCCGCAGTTGGTGGTCCCGGTGACCAACGCCCGTTACGCCCTGAACGCGGCCAATGCCAGGTGGGGGTCCCTCTATGACGCCTTCTACGGCACCGACGCGTTGCCCGGCCTGATCCCCACCGCCGGGTACGACACCGCGCGGGGCACCAAGGTCGTGGAACTGGTGCGCAGCCTGCTCGATGAGTTCGTGCCGCTCGCCCGCGGCTCGCACGCCCGGGCCCGGGCGTACCGCGTTGCCGAGGGGCACCTGCAGGTCACCACCGACGACGGCGTGACCCCCTTGGCCGATCCGGGTGCCTTCGCCGGGTACGGCGGCCCGCCCGACCAGCCCTGGTCGGTGCTGCTGCGCCATCACGGCCTGCACATCGACATCCTCTTCGATTCGGGTACCGAGGTGGGCAGGGCCGACCCCGCCGGCATCGCGGACGTGCAGATCGAATCGGCCCTGACCTCCATCATCGACTTCGAGGACTCGGTGGCCACCGTGGACGCGGCGGACAAGGTCGCCGCCTACCGCAACTGGTGGGGGATCAACCGCGGGGACCTGTCCGCGACCTTCGACAAGGGCGGGCGCAGCAAGATGCGCACCCTGGCGGAGGACCGCCAGTACTCCGCCCCGGATGGCTCGGACCTGGTGCTCAGCGGACGGGCGGTGCTGTTCGTGCGGAACGTGGGGCACCTGATGACCACCGACGCGGTGCTCGACGCATCGGGCGCCGAGATCGGTGAGGGGATCATGGACGCGGTGTTCACCACCCTGGCCGCCCTCCCCAGCCTCGATCCGGACAATCCGTGGCGCAACGGACGGCACGGGTCGGTCTACATCGTCAAACCCAAGATGCACGGCCCCCAGGAGGTGGCCCTGGCCGTGGATCTGTTCGCCCGGGTGGAGCAGTTGCTGGGCCTGCCCGAACGGACCCTGAAACTGGGGCTGATGGATGAGGAGCGCCGCACCACGGTCAACCTCAGGGCCTGCATCGCCGAAGCCAGCGACCGGCTGGTGTTCATCAACACCGGGTTCCTGGACCGCTCCGGTGATGAGATCCACACGTCCTCCGCCGCCGGGCCGATGGTGCGCAAGGCGGACATGAAGACCCAGCCCTGGATCCTCGCCTACGAGGACCACAACGTCGACGTGGGCCTGCAGGTGGGCCTGCCCGGACACGGTCAGATCGGCAAGGGCATGTGGGCGATGCCGGATCTGATGGCGGACATGCTCGACCAGAAGATCGGTCACCCCGAGGCCGGGGCGAGCACCGCGTGGGTGCCCTCACCCACCGCCGCCACCCTGCACGCACTGCACTACCACCGGGTGGATGTGCCCGCCCGGCAGCGCGACCTGGCCGGCCGGGAGCCCGCCACGCTGACGGACCTGCTCACCATCCCGCTGGGTGATGGGCAGTGGTCTGAGGACGAGCGCGCCGAGGAGGTGGACCTGAACGTGCAGTCGCTGCTGGGTTACGTGGTGCGCTGGGTAGACCAGGGCGTGGGCGTCTCCAAGGTGCCCGACATCCACGAGGTGGCCCTGATGGAGGACCGCGCCACCCTGCGCATCTCCAGCCAGCTGCTGGCCAACTGGCTGGGCCACGGCGTGGTCAGCCCCGAGCAGGTGCGGGACAGCCTGCGGCGGATGGCGCAGGTGGTCGATGCCCAGAACGACGGCGATCCGCACTACCGGCCGATGGCCCCGGACTTCGACGGGGTGGCCTTCGCGAGCGCGGAGGAACTGATCTTCGCCGGCGCCACCCAGCCCAGTGGTTACACCGAACCGATCCTGCACCGGCGCCGCCGCGAGGCCAAGGCCGCAGCCCGCTGACGGCCCACCCAACAACCGCCGAGGACGACCCTGCGCGCCGAGGACGAGTGGTAGACCGCTCGCCCTCGGCAGTAACCCTCGCCCTCGGCCTCGGGTGGCGTGGCGGTGGCCGTCGGCCTCGGGTGCGGGTGGCGGTCAGGGGCCCTCGGTGGCGTACAACTCGGCCAGCACGCCCGCGGTGCGGCGCAGTGCGGGCAGCAGTGCCTCCAGGCCGGCCAGGTCGAGCCGGGCGGCCGGGCCCGAGACCGAGACCGCGGTGGGGGTGGGCGCCTCGGGCACAGCCATGGCCACGCACCGCACCCCCACCTCCTGCTCACCGTCGTCGATGGCATAGCCACGGCTGCGGATGGTGCCCAGTTCGGTCAGGAACTCCTCGGGCCCGGTGATGGTGTGCTCGGTGGCCGGGGGCATCCCGGCACGCTCGAGGAGCCGCAGCACCGCGGCGTCGGGCAGTTCGGCCAACACGGCCTTGCCGACCCCGGTGGAGTGAGCGTGCACCCGCCGGCCCACCTCGGTGAACATCCTCATCGAGTGCCGTGAGGCGGCCTGGGCCACGTAGACCACCATGTCCTGGTCCAGCATCGCCAGGTTCACCGTCTCCCCGGCCTGCGCCGCCAGGTCGTCCAGGTGTGGACGCGCCGCGGCGCCGAGGTGCAGGCCGGCCTGCTCACCGAGACGGATCAGCGCCGGACCGAGCCCGTAGCGGCGCGAGGGGAGTTGCCGGACGTAGCCATGGGCGAGCAGGGTGCGCATCAGCCGGTGCGTGGTCGCTGCGGCCATTCCGGTGCCCCCGGCCAGTTCGGACAGCGACATGTCCGTACCGGCACCGGCCATCAGGTCCAGCAGCTCCAGCGCCCGGCTCACCGACTGCACCCCACCGGCGGTCCGGTGCGCCGGTGTGTGCGCGTCACCGGCGTCGTCGTGTGCCGCCATGTGCGCCACCTCCTGCTCCCGTCCGCCCGGACCTTCGTTACCGCGGGGCGCCGAACGTGTCGGCGCCCCCGGGCATCGAACGTACCAAGGGGGCGTGCCGGGCCCGTGGACGTGACGCGTGCCCGGCCTACGGACCCGGGATGAGCCCGGCCTACATACCAAGGGGGCGTGCCCAGCCCGGCCTACCTACCAAGGGGGCGTGCCCAGCCCGGCCTACCTACCAAGGGGGCGTGCCCGGCCTGCCGACCCGGGATGAGCCCGGTGGCCGGCTGTGCCACGATGCCACCATGCTGAACAGCGCCGAGAAGATCCAGACTAGTCACGCCGGCTCCCTGCCGCGCACCCCCGAACTCATCGAGGCCAACGCCGCCCGGGTCGGCGGCGAGGAGGTGGCGGGTTTCGACGACTTCCTGGGCGAGCAGGTCCGTGACCTGGTGCAGCGCCAGGTCGACACCGGCATCACGGTGGTGGGCGACGGCGAGTACGGCAAGGCGATGACCTCGCCGATGGACTTCGGGGCGTGGTGGTCCTACATCTTCCAGCGCACCGCGGGTCTGGAACTGGATGAGTCCGCCAAGTGGGTCACCGAGCGGCACATCTCCGAACCGGGCAGCACCAAACTCACCGGCTTCGCCTTCCGGCGGGATCAACAGGCCTTCCGGGAGGCCTACACCGACCCCACCTCCGGGGTGATGGTGGGGGAGGCGCCGGCATTCCCCAAGGTCACCGGCCCGCTGTCCTACACCGGGGCAGAAGCGATCGCCGCCGACGCCGCGCACCTGAAGGCGGCCGCGGACGCTGCCGGGGTGTCCGATGCCTTCATCACCTCCCTGGCTCCGGGTTCGGCCTCACGGATCGCGAACGAGTACTACGGAAGCGACGACGAGCTCCTGGAGGCGTGGGCCGAGGTGCTGCGGCCGGAATACCAGGCGATCATCGACGCCGGCCTGATCCTGCAGATCGATGACCCCTCCATCGCGGAGAACTTCGACCAGATCGAGCCCGAGCCCGCACTGGAGGACTACCTGGCGTTCACCCGGGTTCGGGTGGAGGCACTCAACCATGCCCTGCGCGGGCTGCCCACGGACAGGATCCGCTACCACCTGTGCTGGGGGTCCTGGCACGGCCCGCACACCACCGACCTGCCGATGCGCGACATCATCGACACCGTGCTGGGCGTCAACGCCGGCGCCTACACCTTCGAGGCCGGCAACGTGCGGCACGCGCACGAGTACACCGTGTGGGACGAGGTGAAACTGCCCGAGGGCAAACTGATCCTGCCCGGTGTGGTCTCCCACGCCACGAACGTGGTGGAGCATCCCGAACTGGTCGCCCAGCGCATCGAACGGTTCGCCACCCGGGTCGGCCGGGAGAACGTGATCGCCTCCACCGACTGCGGGCTCGGTGGGCGGGTGCACGCCCAGATCGCCTGGGCCAAGCTCGACACCCTGGCCAAGGGCGCCGAGCTGGCCACCCGTCGCCTGTGGCGCTGAGGCGGCCGCGCCGGTCAGTCGGGATCACTACGGTGGCAACCCCGCGCCACCGCTAGGGGGTTTCCGCCGCCCGGTTCGCCGAGCACCAGAACTGGAGCCGGGCGTCGTCGTCGTAGGTCGTGAGCAGGCCGGTGAAACCGTGCCCACCGGCGAACTCGGTGTGCAGCGTCTGCGCGGCGGTACCGGCCTGGTACAGGTACTCGCTGAGCGGCTCTCCGGTATCGCCGGTGACCACCACGCGCACCCCGTTCCCGTCCGGCTGCCCCGCGGTGTAGGTGACCTGCAGGGCCATCGCATCGAACTCGGCTTCGGCGCTCTCGCCCTGCTCGATGACCAGTGTGTCATGGGTGGCGCCGGCGTCCCGGTCGGCGTCGGGCCGGAACTGGTGGGTGCACTCGATCTGCGCGGGCAGCGGCTCGGGCGGCTGTGCACAACCGCCGACGACGACGACGGCAGCCCCCGCCCAGGCCAGCACCCTGCGTAGGTGGGCGCCTCGTGCGCGCCGGAGTTCGCCGTCGTCCATGGACGCACAGGCTCGTCCACCGGGACGGTGCGGTCAAGCGAGGAGGCCGGATGGTCGCGGCGGTCGAACCCGTCCTCGGGGCGGCGCAGGCAGCGTGGAGGGCGGTGGGGGAGGCCTGCGTGAGAGGCGTGGGGCGGCGGCGGGGCGCCCCGAAGCGTCCTGCAATGCCGGTGCCGGCCCGACGTGTGGTGGTCATCACCAGGCACGGAACGAAATCCCCCTCGGCAACCGGGCCCGGGGTGTTCTACGGTGCTAAGCGTGAACGATTCCGGCTCGGCAGACCAGGGCAACCGGCGCGGCCCGGGGCGCCGCCTCCCCGGCGTGCCGGTCGGTCGCCGTGCGGTCACGCCCGGTTCCGGTGCGGAACCGGCCGGGGCCGCACCCTCCGAGACGACGTCGCCGCCTCCGCCCTCCTTCACGCCCTCGGCCAACACCCCGGTGATGCCCACCCCACCGGCCACCAGCCCGCCACCCACGTTCCTGCCATCGGCCGGAGAGTCCCCGTCCGCACCGGCTCCGCTGCGTCGTCCGCTACGGCACCGGGCCCGGGCAGCCATGGCCGCGACCTCCCCGCCCACCGAGCAGTTCAGTGCCCCCCGCCGTACCTCCAGCCTGCCGTTGCCGGTGGAGCGGGACGTGCTGGACCTGGTGGTGCGGATGGGCGAGGCGCTGATCGGCACCGGAGCGGCGGTTGCCGACACCACCGTGGATCTGCTGCGGATGGCCGCCGGGTTCGGCGTGACCAACTGCCACATCGACATCACCTTCATCTCCATCACCGCCACCATCGACCGCAGCGACGACCCGCTCACCAAGGTGCGGATCATCTCGGTGCGCACCGCCGACTACTCACGCCTGACCGACCTGCACCGGATGATCGACGACGTCGCCACCGGCAAACTCACGCTGCTCGATGCCCAGTCCCGATTCGACCAGATCGTCACCTCCCCGCACTCCTACCGGCGCTGGATCGTCACCGTGGCGCTGGGTGTGATGGGCGCCTCGATCGCGGGCCTGCTCGGCGGCGGGATCCTGGTGGCACTCGTGGCCGGGCTGACCTCGGCCGCGATCGACCGGGTGCTGCGGTTCTTCCGACGCCGGAACCTGCCCTACCTGTTCCAGCAGGTGATCGGCGCGGGAATGGCCACGCTGGTGGCGATGCTGTTGATGGTGGGCCGGGACATGCTGGGCTGGCCGGCGCACCTGCTCCCGCCCTCGGTGGTGGTCGGTGCCGGCATGGTGGTGCTGTTGGCCGGGCTCTCCCTCGTGGGTGCGGCCGGCGATGCGATCCAGGGATATCCGCTCACCGCAGCGGCCCGGAGTTTCGAGGTGGTGCTCAACACCATCGGGCTCGTGGCCGGCATCGGTGTGATGCTCAACCTCGCGCGGGCGATCGGGATCCCCCTGGTACTCAACGAGTCGATGGCCTTTCAGACGTCGGTGTGGGTGCAGGCCGCGTGCGGCGGGGTGGCCGCGGCCGCGTGGGGGGTGGCCTCCTACGGGCGCTTGCGCACGGTGATGTTGATGCTGGCCATCGGCGCCGGCTCCACCGCGGTGCGCTGGGGCGCGATCGACCTGGGCATGGGCTTCGAGGCCTCGGCCTTCGTCGCCGCGATGGTCGTGGGGCTGGCCGCCGTGGCGGTGGGGGAGCGCACCCGCACACCCTCCCTCGTGCTGTCCATCGCGGGCCTGACACCACTGCTGCCCGGGCTGGCGATCTACCGGGGCATGTTCGCGCTGGTGGAGGGTGACCACGTGCTGGCGGGCAGTTCCGAACTGATCGGGGCGTTCATGATCGGGTTGGCGCTGGCCGCCGGAGTGACCCTCGGTGGCTACCTGGCGACACCGCTGCGGCGCCGGATCGACCGGTTCAACGAGATGGTCGGCGTGCGTGCCCGCGGCGCTCGCAACTGAACCTGCGGGTGGGACCCCGCGCCGGGGTCCGCACGGCCGCAGGTGATGCTCATCACCTGCCCCCGCCGAACCCCCCGCGCGGTGGGACCAGCCCGTTAGGATGAGACTTCCATCCGTGATCAGTGAAAGGCGAGCTCATGGCCGAGCGCACCGTCACGGTCAAGTCCGCCGTGGGGTTGCATGCGCGACCCGCGGCGATCTTCACCCGTGCGGCTGAGGATTCCGGGATCCCGGTGCGGATCACCAAGAGTGGAGCGGCCCCCCAGGACGCGTCCTCGATCCTGGGTGTGATGACACTGGGGGTCAAGGGTGGCGACACCGTCACGCTCTACGCCGACGGGCCGCGCGCGGACAAGGTCCTGGACGACCTGGCCGCCCTGCTCAGCAGGGACCTCGAGGCGACCGCCGAGTAGCGAGGGGACGACGGTGGTCTTCGATGTCGACAGGTTCACTCGCTCATCCGATCGAGTGCGGTGGCAGGATCTGGACTTCGACTCCTTCGTCGACGAGCCGCTCGGCGCGGAGTCGCTGCGAACCCTGCGGTACATGTGCGAGGTGGAGTACCACACCGTCTGCTACCTGCGGGACCAACTGGTCACCCCCTCCCGGCGATCGGCCGACGTGGGTGCATTCATGACCATGTGGAACCGCGAGGAGTTCTGGCACGGGGAGGCGCTCGCGCACGTGCTCGGGCTCCACGGGGTGAGCGTCACGTATGACTACCTCAAGGCCAAGCGCATCAAACTCGGCTGGCGCGAGCGCCTGGTGCCGGTGAAGCAGTCGATGCTGGGCAATGTGCTCGGCCGGGACTTCATCGCGGTGCACATGATCTGGGGCGCGGTCAACGAGTGGTCCGCCGGCGCCGCCTACAAACGTCTCGCGGCGATGGAACCCCACCCGGGCCTGGCGGTGCTGCTCAAGCGGATCGCCGCCCAGGAGGCACGTCACGTCGCGTTCTACGCCACGCAGGCGCGCACCCGCCTGACCGGCTCCGAGCGTGCCCGCACCTTCGCCCGGCTCGCCCTGCGCAAGGCCTGGGAGCCGGTCGGCTCCTCGATCATGGACGATGGCGAGGTGCAGCACGTGATGTCGCACCTGTTCTCCGGCCCAGAAGGACGCAGGGAGATCGACGCGATCGACACCCACATCGCGAAACTGCCCGGCATGGAGGGTCTGACCATCGTGGGTGATGCGATGGACGCCCGGGGGATCACCGGATGAGCCCGCGGCCCCGTGCGAGCCGGGCTTTCGTCGTCGTCGGTCCCGCCGGAGACTTCGATATGGCCGACTTCATCAACAACCCGCGCCCGATCACCCTGGCCGCCGGTGGGCAGGCCGCGCTCGCACAGGCCGACCTGCCCGCGGGCGTGCTGCAGGCACTGGAACTCATCCGGGACGTCGAGCAGGCGGCCCTGGACTGGTTGCGGGACCTGCTGATCACCCCCACCCACGCCGACGCCGAGGTGACCGCGTTCCTGACTACCTGGGCGTATGAGAAGTACTGGCTCGCCGACCTGCTGGGCCGGGTCCTCGCCGACCACCCGCCGCCGGAGGCACCTGGGCCCGGCCTGCGGGCGCGGCTCGCCGAGCAGGCACACGAACGGTTCTTCCCGACTCTGGCCGCGATCGGGACGAACCTCCTGGGACCACGGGTGATCGCCGGCCAGCTGGCCACCGGGCTGGCGGACACCTTCGCGCTGCGGGTGATGACGATCCGGCTGGCCGAACTGGTGCCGGCGTTGGATGACCTCACCCGCTCGGTGCTGCACAGCACCGAGCGGCACGTGGCCTTCTACACCGAACAGATCCACCGGCGGGCCGGCACGAACGCCCCCGCCCGCCGGTCGCTGCACCGGGCCCTGCGCGGCTGGCGCTGGCCGGGTTCGCGGTACGCCGAACCCCGCAGGATCGGGGCGATCCTGCGGTACGTGCTCGGCCACCCGGAGGCACGTTGGCTCCTGGCACAGGCCGATACCGCCCTGTCCGCACTGCCCGGCGCACCCCGGCGCGCGGTGTTGCGCACAGAGTTCGCCAGATTCGTTGTACATGGAACCAACCGCTGGCAACTGCGCGTACAGTAGCCGAGGTGTCCGTCTCTGAACCTTCACGTGCTGCCGCCCGGCCCCTCGAGGGTGCCCATGTGCTGCTGACCGGTGCCACCGGCTTCGTCGGTCAGGCGGTCCTGGAGAAACTGCTCAGCGCCTATCCCTCCACCCGCATCACCGTGCTGGTGCGCCCACGGGGCACCCTCACCGGGCGGATGCGCGTCAACAAGTTGCTCCGCAAGGCGGTGTTCAAGCCGTGGCGTGAGGAGATCGGGGCCGAGCAGGCCGACGCCGAGGCACAGCGCCGGGTCACCGTGCTGGAGGGTGACCTGGATTCGGTGCCGGAGTTACCCGGAGATCTGGACGTAGTGATCCACTCGGCGTCCTCGGTCTCCTTCGATCTGCCCATCGATGAGGCCTTCGCCGCCAACGTCGGCGGTCCGGAGGCTCTGTACACCGCCCTGACCGCCTCCGGCTCGAACCCGCACGTGGTGCACGTCTCCACCTGCTACGTGGCCGGTCTGCGCAAGGGCGTGGCCGAAGAACGGAGCCTGGAGCACAACATCGACCGGGCCACCGAGACGCGGATGGCCCTGGCCTTCCGGGAGAAGGCCGAGTCGGCCTCGCGGGCCCCGGCTGTGCTCGGCTCGCTGACCAAGCAGGCCCGGAGCGAGCACCGGCGCGCCGGCGCGCAGGCGGTGGCCGAGGCCGCCGAGGCAGCCCGGCTGGAGTGGGTCAACGACCAGCTGGTGCGCGCGGCCCGCACGCGCGCGCAGTCGCTGGGCTGGCCCGATGTGTACACCCTCACCAAGGCGCTGGGGGAGCGTGCGGCCGAGGACCTGTGGGGAGCGCGCCGGTTGTCGGTGGTGCGGCCCACGATCATCGAGTCCTCCCTGAAGCACCCCTACCCGGGCTGGATCGACGGGTTCAAGGTGGCCGATCCCCTCATCGCGGCCTACGGGCGGGGCCTGCTTCCGGAGTTCCCGGCCCTGGCCGACGCCATCCTGGACGTCATCCCGGTGGACCACGTCGTCAACGCCACCCTGGCCGCTGCCGCCGAGCCGCCCCCGGAAGGGGAGCCGCAGTACTTCCAGGTTTCCTCCGGGATCCGCAACCCGGTGCGCTTCGGGCAGATCCTGCGCCTGATCCGGGAGTACTTCCGGGCCAACCCGCTGCTGGACGAGGAGGGTTCGGTGGTGCATGTGCCGAACTGGTCCTTCCCCAACGCCCCGGTGGTGGAGCGCGGGCTGCGGCGCCGGGAGTGGGCGGTGCGCACCGCGGACAACGCGGTGGGCCGGCTGCCCGGCAACGACACCACCCGCAAGTGGATCTCCACCCTGTACAAGGCCAAGCGGGACCTCGGCACACTGCGCAAGTTCACCGACCTGTACCAGCCCTACACCCAGACCGAGGTGATCTTCGACGACGCCAACACCCGTGCGCTGCACGAGGCGTTGCCGCCGGAGCGCCGCGCCGAGCACGGCTTCGACGTCACCGAGATCGACTGGGCGCACTACCTGCAGGAAGTGCACATCCCCACCGTCCCGGGTCTGATGCGTTCCCGGGACAAGCGCGGGCCTGCCCGGTCGGCCACGGGTGCCACCCTGCCCGAGCGCACCGATGTGCTGGCCGTGTTCGACCTGCACGGCACCGTGGCCGCGGCGAACCTGCTGGAGCACTACATCTGGGTGGAGCTGGCCGCCAAGGGGGCGCGCAAGTCGCTGCAGCACCTGGGCGGGATGGTGGCCACCTCACCGTCCTACCTGCAGGCCGAACGGCGCGATCGTGGTGACTTCATCCGTTCCTTCATGCGCCGCTACGCCGGCGTGCACGAGGAGAAACTGCGCAAGGTGATCGCCGAACGCGTCGCCACCTCGTTGCGCTCGCGGCTGCACGCCGAGGCCGTGGAGCGCATCGCCGAACACCGCGCCGCCGGGCACCGCACCGTGCTGGTGACCGGGCAGATCGACGTGTTCGTGGAGCCGCTGGCGGACATGTTCGATGAGATCGTGGCCGGGAAGATGGAGACCGACCCGGCCGGACGTTGGACCGGGCACCTGCTCACCTCCCCGCTGGTGGATGAGGCCCGCGCCACCTGGCTGCTGCGTTACGCCCGCGAGCAGAACCTGAACCTGGAGGAGTCCTACGCCTACGGCGACACCTACGCCGACCGGCCCTGGCTGGACGTGGTGGGCAACCCCA
This sequence comes from Pseudactinotalea sp. Z1732, assembly GCF_049724975.1. Taxonomy (NCBI): domain Bacteria; kingdom Bacillati; phylum Actinomycetota; class Actinomycetes; order Micrococcales; family Cellulomonadaceae; genus Pseudactinotalea; species Pseudactinotalea sp. Z1732. The sequence goes on from NZ_JBMPQC010000001.1 coordinate 644,098, forward strand.
GCGCGGTGAACCCCGACGCGGCCCTGTACCGGTACGCGCGCGCCAAACGCTGGCCGGTACGGGCCTGGACGACGACGGCGGAGGGACGGTTCTCCCCGGTGTTGCGCTCGATCCGGGCTGGAGGCCGGTAATGGTGGACATCCAGACCTCACCGATCGGTGGGATCGCGCTGGTGACCGGGGGAACCTCCGGAATCGGGCTGTCCTTCGCCCGTGCCCTGGCCGGGCGCGGCTGCGACCTGATCCTGGTGGCCCGCAACGCCGAGCGACTGAGCGTCACCGCGCAGGAACTGCACCGCGACTACGGCGTGGCGGTGGACACCATCACCGCCGACCTGGCCACCGAGGCCGGCATGGAAGCGGTGGCCGAGCGGCTGGAGGACGATGAGAACCCCGTGCAGGTGCTCATCTCCAACGCCGGGCACGGCATCCACACCCCGCTGACCACCGCGGAGATCGGCGAGCACACCTCCGCCGTGGAACTCATGGTCAACTCGGTGCTGGTGCTCGGGGGCCGGGCCGGGCGGGCGATGCGGCGGCGCGCCTCGGGCGTGATCGTCAACGTCGGGTCGGTGGCCGGGTTGATCCCGCTGGGGGGCTACTCGGCGATCAAGGCCTGGGTGAACACCTATTCCGAGGCCCTCGCGCTGGAACTGGCCGGCACCGGCGTGCAGGTGACCACGCTGGTGCCCGGGTGGGTACGCACCGAGTTCCACGACCGGGCCGGCATCGGCACCGGATCGATCCCGAACGCGTTGTGGCTGGATTCGACCCGGCTGGTCAACGACTGCCTGGCCGACGTGGACAAGGGCAAGGTCGAGTCCATCCCCTCCAAGCGGTTCTGGCTGATCTGCTTCTTCCTGCGCCGCCTGCCCCGCCCGCTGGTGCGCGCCGTCGCCGGCAAACTCATGTCGAAACGCGGTCGTGGATGAGGGCTGCGCGCCGCACCGACCGCTACCACTGGGCCTGGCACCGATGGGCCCGGTATGTGGCACAGCGCCTCATCCTGCGCCCGATCGTGTTCTCCACCACCCGGGTCACCGTGACCGGTGAGGGCAACCTGGAGGGCCTGCGTCCCCCGTTCGTGGTAGTGGCCAACCACTCCTCCCACCTGGACGCCCCGCTCGTCATCACCGCCCTGCCGTGGCGCGTCACCCGTCACCTGGCCACCGCGGTGGCGGCCGACTACTTCTACCGGCAGGCCTGGCGCCGTACCCTCACCTCGTTCTTCTTCAACTCCTATCCCGTGGAACGCGGCCGCGGCAAGAAGCGTGAGGCCGGCCTGTCGGTGACGCTGTTGCGCGAGAACATCCCGCTGGCGATCTTCCCCGAGGGCACCCGCTCCCGCACCGGTGAGATGGCCCCGTTCACCCCCGGCGCGGCGGCGCTGGCGCGGGCGCTGCGGGTGCCGCTGGTGCCGCTGGCCCTGGTCGGTGCCCACGACGCGATGCCCCCGGGTGCCAGCTGGCCCAAGCCGGGCCGGCTGCCGGTGAAGGTGATCATCGGCAAACCGATCGAGGCCCGCCGCGGGGAGAACCTGCCGGACCTGAACGAACGCCTCACCACCCAGGTGCGGCACATGCTCACCAACCAGACCCCGTACGTGGTGGTGCCCGAGAGCGCTCCCAGCGCCAGCAGCGGTCATGGCGAGGACCAGGCCGACGACGACGCAGCCCCGGGCGGCGACGAACCCACCGCGGGCCCGGGGGACCCGGGCGGCACGGCCGACGACGACGCGGCCCGGTCCGGCAAGACGGGGGAGGCACCCGGGGATGACCCGGCTGAGGCGCCCGGGACCGACGGGGGCGGCACCAAGGACGGCTCCGGCGGCCGCTGGCGTCGTTGGCGCCGGAAGAACCGAACCAAGGATCACACGACTTCCGAGGCGGCCACTGGCGGCCCCGACGACGGCGGAGAAGAAGCAGGAGGACACCGATGAACGAAGTGCAGCACCAGAAGTGGTGGGGCTGGGGCGTGGAAGGGATCGCCTTCAACCACACGGACAAGCCCGGTTTCGCCCCGTTCGTCAAGGACAAGATCGGTTTGGATCTGTCCGAACCTGCAGCGGAGGTGCCCAGGTTCGAGGACCTGGACGTCCCCGCCAGCCGGTTGCCGGAGGACGTGGGTCAGGCCCTGAGCGACATCCTCGGAGATCACCATGTCAACACCACCGACTACGACAGGGTGGTGCACACCTACGGTAAGGGCCTGCGCGACCTGGTGATGATCCGGGCCGGGATCCTGCCCCGCGTGCCCGACGTCGTCGTCTATCCGGCGAACGAGGCCGAGGTGCAAGCGCTCGTCGACCTCGCCGTGACCGCGGACGCCGTGCTCATCCCGTTCGGCGGCGGTTCGAACATCTCCGGCAGCCTGACCCCGCAGGCCCAGGAGGGCCGCCCGATCATCTCCCTGGACCTGGGCAGGCTGAACCGGGTGCTGGAGATCGACGAGCAGGCCGGACTCGCACGGGTGCAGGCCGGCGCGCTCGGTCCGGACCTGGAGGAACAACTCGGCCGGACCGGCTGGACCATGGGCCACCAGCCGGACTCCTTCCGGCACTCCACCCTGGGTGGGTGGATCGCCACCCGCTCCTCGGGGATGCAGTCGGACAAGTACGGTGACATCGCCGACATCACCCGCGGGCTGCGGATGGTCCAGCCGGGCAAGGTGGTGGTGGTGCGTCCCCTCCCCTCGACATCCACCGGACCGAGCGTGCGGGAGATGATCCTGGGCTCGGAGGGGCGCCTGGGTGTGATCACCGAGGCCTGGGTGCACGTGCACCGGCTCCCGGAGAACCGGGACGTGATCGCCTACCTGTTCCCGAACTTCTCCGCCGGCCTGGCCGCCATGGAGGAGATCGCGAACTCCGACGCCGAACCCACGATCACCCGGGTCTCCGATGCCCCGGAGACGGCGTTCTCGTTGCAGACCCGCAAGGCCTCGACCTCATTGTCGTCCAAGATCGGCGAGGGGCTGTTCGAGGTGCTGCGCCGGCGCGGCTGGGACCTGGACAAGGTCTGCATCAGTTACATCGGGTATGAGGGCACCACCGCTCACATGCGCTACACCAAGGGCATCGTCGGGAAGATCGTCGGCAAGCACGGTGCGATCAAACTGGGCAAGGGCCCGGGCGCGATGTATGACGCCAAGAAGTTCGACACCCCGTACCTGCGGGACTTCCTGCTGGACCGGGGCGCCCTCGGGGACGTCTCCGACACGGCGGCACCGTGGTCGAAGCTGGGGGAGTTGTACGTCAACACGATGCGCAACGCCTACACCGCGTACGAGGAGCTGGGTGTGAAGGGGTACGTCATGTGCCACCTGTCGCACTCCTACCACTCCGGGGCATGCCTGTACTTCACGTTCGCGTTCCGGCCGAAGGAGGGCCTGGACCCGCTCATCCAGTACGACCTGGTCAAGTCGGCGATCCAGCAGTCCTTCGTGGACTACCACGGCACCTTGTCCCACCACCACGGCGTGGGTATCGACCACCAGCCGTGGCTGGAGCAGGACATCGGGGAGGCCGGCACCGACATGCTGGTTGGCCTGCTGCGCGCCAACGACCCCAGCCGTAACCTCAACCCTGGCACCCTGATCCCGCCGGAACGCGAGTGGTGACCCCCGGCCCGCGCCACACCCCCCACCCCCCACACCCGCCACATTAATCCAATTGGACGATTGCAGCGAGTTCCGGGCGCTCGGGATCGCTACAAGCATCCAATTGGACGATTCGAGCGGCCGGATGCGAGCGGATGGGGCCGGATGCGAGCGGCTGTGCGACTGTACGGCCACGTGCGGGTGAGACCGGACGTGGTGGCAGGGTAGGACTATGACGCCTGGGACGCTGATGCTGGTCCGGCACGGGGAGTCGGTGGCCAACGCACGGTCGCTGTTCACCGGTGTGTTGGATGTGGGCCTGACCCCCTCGGGGATCCGCGACTGCGGCCTGGCCGGTTCCCGGTTGCGCCACCTGGGCTTTCGCCCGGACGCGCTCATCACCTCCGAACTGGTGCGCGGGTGGCGTACCGCCGAGTTGATCTGCGAGGAGATCGGCTTCCCCGGCACGATCGAGCGGGACTGGCACCTGAACGAACGCAACTACGGGGCACTGTCCGGCCTGAGCAAGGCGCAGGTGCGCATCGAGCACGGTGCGGAACGCTTCCGCTTCTGGCGCCGCTCCTATGCCGGACGGCCACCACCCCTCCCCGAGCGCACCCTGGCGCTGTGGCGCACCCTGTCCCCGTTCGACCGGTTGCCGGCTGAGGCCCTCACCGCCACCGAGTCGCCGCAGGACGTGGTCGAGCGCATCAGGCCTTGGTGGTACCAAATGCTGACGCCCCGCCTGTTCGATGGGGAGGACGTCCTGGTCGTCGCGCACGGAAACTCGCTGCGTGCGCTCTGCGCGGTGATCGACGACCTGGACGACGAGGAACTGTCCGCGCTCAATCTGCCCAATGCGCGCCCGCTGCGCTACCGGTTCGCCGTAGGTGCAGATACGAGCACCGGAGCCACCCATCGCGCCGGCACCGAGTCCCTGGCCGACGGTGGAACCGGTGCTGACGCCGACCCGGGCCAGTCCAGCACCGCCCGCCGGTCCAATCCCCCACTGGCCGCGGAAACACGGGGCGGGGAGTACCTCGACCCGGAAGCGGCGCGGCGGGAAGCCGCACTCATCGCCGCCCAGGGCGGGACCTGACCGGACGCTGGCTCCGGGCCGCGCCGGCATCCTCAGACGGGGACATTGCACGATCGCTATCAATAGTGCTATCAATACGTGAGCCCAGAGCGGCGGGAGCCCGATCGGGCCGAGCGGACAGTTGCGTCAGCCAGATCGGCCCGCGCCACCGCGTCGCCAAACACTGCCTCATGCAGGTATGTCCGCAACGGAGGTCACATGCCGATCCAGACCGTGGAGACCTTCCTGGCCGCCCCACGCTGGTTGTTCGTCCGCCTGGAGACGACCGATGGTGTCGTCGGTTGGGGTGAGTCGAGCCTGGAGGGGCACGGGGAGACCGCTCAGGCCGCCGTGCACGCGTTCGAGGACATTCTGATCGGCGCCGACCACACCCGGATCGAACAGCTCTGGGGCACCATGACCCGATCCGGCTTCTATCGCGGTGGGCCGGTGTTCTCCTCGGCGGTGTCCGGTGTGGACCAGGCCCTGTGGGACATCCGCGGCAAGGAACTCGGCGTACCGGTCCACGACCTGCTCGGCGGGGCGGTCCGGGACAAGATCCGGGTTTACGGCTGGGTCGGAGGGGACAACCCCGGCGGTGTGCGCGAAGCCGTGCAGGCGGTCCGGGAAGCGGGCCTGACCGCGGTGAAGATGAACGCCACCGGCCCGGTGGGCCACCTCGGCACACTGGCCGACACCCGGGGCGTGATCGAACGTGCCGGCGCCGCACGGGAAGCCCTGGGCGACGACGGCGACTTCGCCCTGGACTTCCACGGCCGGGTCTCCCTGCCGTACGCCCGCCGGCTGCTCGCCGCGCTGGAGGACCTGCACCCGCTGTTCGTGGAGGAGCCGGTGCTGCCCGAGCACACCTCCGCCCTGGGCACCCTGGTGGCCGGTACCTCGATCCCGATCGCCACCGGGGAGCGGCTGTACTCCCGCGGTGAGATGCGCACCGCCCTGGAGGCCGGAGTCGGTGTGGTCCAGCCCGACCTGGCCCACGCCGGTGGGATCTCGGAGGTGCGGCGCATCGCCGCCCAGGCCGAGACCTACGACGCCGCACTGGCCCCGCACTGCCCGCTCGGTCCGCTCGCACTGGCCGCCAGCCTGCAGGTGGACTTCGCAAGCCCGAACGCGATGATCCAGGAGCAGTCCATCGGCATCCACTACAACACCGGCAGCAACGAACTGCTCGACTACGTGCTCGACACCTCCGTGTTCGAATTCTCCGACGGCTACATCCACCGCCCCACCGGGCCCGGCCTGGGCGTGCAGATCGATGAGAACGTCGTCCGCGAGCTCGGCCGGCACCCGCACCGCTGGCGCACCCCTCGCTGGCACCGCGAGGACGGCAGCATCGCCGAGTGGTGACCGGAGAACCCGACGTGACCGGAGTGCCCACGCTGCCGCTGAACAGCACGTCCGGGGTGCGCCACCGAATGAGTACCAGCGCCAGGACCGCCACGTCATCGACCTCCGACGCAGCACAGCGCATCGTCTCCGGCCGCACGGCCGGAGACACGAAGGGGTGAGCCGTGCCGGCCGATCGTCCGAACACGTTGTCCCGGCAGGTGCTGGATCAACTCGGCCAGGCCATCGTCTCCGGTGTTCATCCTCCGGGAACCACGCTGCGGATCGAGGATCTCCAGGCCGATTTCGGGGTCTCCCGCACCGTGATCCGGGACGTGCTCCGGTATCTGGAATCACTGCACCTGACCCGATCCCGCCCGCGGGTCGGGGTGCGGGTGACGCCGAGATCGCACTGGAACGTGTTCGCCCCGGACGTGGTGCACTGGCGCCTCGCCGGGCCGGACGCACCGGCACAGTTGGTGTCGCTGACCCAGTTGCGCACCGCGGTGGAACCTCAGGCGGCGGAACTGGCCGCGATGAACGCGCCGGAGCATGTGGGCGCCGAACTCGTGGCACTGGCCGAGACGATGGCGGCCCTGGCCGCCGCGGGCGACCTGGACGCGTTCCTGGCGGCGGACCTGACGTTCCATTCCCTCCTGTTGCAGCACTGCGGCAACGAGATGTTCGCCGCGCTCGACGCCCCGATCGGTGAGGCACTCAAAGCCCGCCACGCCCGGCACCTGGTGCCCGACCACCCCCGGGACATCGCCGTGCTGCTGCACCAACTCGTCGCCACCGGGATCCGCGAGCAGGATGGGCCCACCGCCGCCGCGGCGATGCGCCGACTCGTGACCGAGGCGGGGACCGTGGTCGCCGCGGCACGCGCGGGCACCACCGACCACGCCTGAACGGGTTCTCGCCCACACGCAGGGACCAAAGCCCCAGCGCGTCCCGATCCGCGACCCTAACCTGGGCAGTGTGAGCACCGTGGTGGCTCTGCGCGAGCCGGATCCGGAGACCAGGGTGGCCCTCGTTCCCGAGGTAGTCGCCCAGTTGGCTCGCCACGGCCTGTCGGTGACCATCCAGTCCGGGGCCGGGACGCTCGCCCTGCACACCGATGACGACTTCGCTGCCGCCGGCGCCACCGTCGCCACCGGAGGTGATCTGGCCCGCGCCCTGGCGACCACGCAGGTCCTGGTGCACGTGCGGCCCCTGGATCCCGAGCGGATCGCGGCCCTGCCGCCGGGGATGATCACCCTGGGCCTGACCGGAGGGGTGGATCCGGTGATCGTCGAGGCCCTGAACGCCGGATCCATCACCGCGTTGTCCTTCGAACGACTGCCCCGCACTTCCCGGGCGCAGGTGATGGACGTGCTGTCCTCCCAGGCCTTCGTCGCCGGCTACCGGGCGGTGCTGGAGGCCGCGATCCGCCTGCCCCGGTTCTTCCCGCTGGCCATGACCGCCGCCGGGACCGTGCCGCCGGCGAAGGTGATCGTGCTGGGCGTGGGGGTGGCCGGGCTCCAGGCGATCGCCACCGCGCGGCGCCTGGGTGCCAAGGTCGCGGCCAACGACATCCGGCCCGACTCCGCCGAGGAAGTGCGCTCGGTCGGTGCGGAGTTCATCGACGTCGGCATCGCCCCGCAGGCCGGGGCGGGCGGGTACGCCCGCGACCTGGATGCCGGCGCCGCGCACGCCCAACAGGACGTCCTGGCCAACCACATCATGGACGCCGACGTCCTGATCACCACCGCGTCGGTGCCCGGCCGCCCCGCCCCCCGACTGGTCGCAGCCGCCACGGTGGCCGCGATGCGCCCGGGTTCGGTCGTCGTCGATCTGGCCGCTTCGGCCGGTGGGAACGTGGAGGGGTCCCTGCCCGGGGTGGAGGCGCGCATCCCCTCCACCCGTGGGGGCGGTGAGGTGACGTTGCTCGGGCTGGCCGCGGCGGCCGCGGACCTCCCGGTGGACGCCTCTGGGCTGTTCGCCCGGAACGTGGCCCAGGTGCTCCGTGCGATGGTCGCCGAGGACGGCACCCTCACCCTCAACCTCAACGATGAGTTGATCCACGGGATGTGTTACACCCACGAGGGCAGGAGCCGGTGATGGACGCGGTACTGACGCTCACGCTGCTGGTGCTGGCGGCGTTCGTGGGGTTCGAGGTGGTCTCCAAGGTCTCGACCATCCTGCACACCCCGTTGATGTCCGGGGCGAATGCCATCCACGGCATCATCCTGGTGGGCGCGATCATCGTGACGGCCCACTCCCAGCACTGGGCGGTCACCACCGTCGGGGCCCTCGCAGTGGTCCTGGCCACGGTGAACCTGGTGGGCGGGTTCTGGGTCACCGCGCGGATGCTGCGGATGTTCTCCGCCGAACGCCGACCGGACCGGGCGGAGGGCTGAGTCGTGGATCTGCTGCCTCCCACGGTCACGGCACTGGGGTACCTGCTCGCCGCCGTGCTGTTCATCCTGGCGCTGAAGTCGATGGCCGCCCCGCGGACCGCCCGGAACGGGAACCTGATGGGCGTGGCCGGCGCAGTGGTCGCCGTCGTCGTGGTGATGCTGTCCACCGAGTTCGAGGCGATGAACCTGTACGTGGTGCTTGCCGCGATGCTGGTCGGATCGGCGATCGCGATCCCCGCGGCTGCGCGCGTGCAGATGACCCAGATGCCTCAGTTGGTGGCGATGTTCAACGGTGTCGGTGGTGGCGCCGCGGCCCTGGTGGGCATCAGCGAGCTGACCGAACTCTCCGCCGCCGGCCCGGGTGTCGGGGAACTGGCGGTCAGCACCGCCGTGGCGGGCCCGGCCACCGCCTTCGGGATCGTGGCCGGATCGGTGTCGTTGTCGGGGTCGATGGTCACGTTCGCCAAACTCCAAGGGTTGATGACCTCCCGACCGGTGGTGCTGCCCGGCGCCCCGGTGCTGATGGTGGTAGGGGTGCTGGCGGGCCTGACCGGTGCGGTGATGGTGGGGGTGACGGCCGGCGTCGGCGCCGGGATCGCGACCGCGTTGATCTCCGTGGTCGTCGGGGTGCTGCTGGTGCTGCCGGTGGGCGGAGCGGACGTGCCGATCGTGATCTCCCTGCTGAACGCTCTGACCGGTCTGGCCGTGGCGGCCTCCGGGTGGGCGATGGGTAACACCCTGCTGCTGATCTCCGGAACCTTGGTCGGCGCCGCCGGTTCGATCCTCACCCACGCCATGGCCAGGGCCATGGGCCGGTCGGTCACCGGCATCCTCTTCGGGGCGCTGCGGGGTTCGACGGCGGGATCCACCGAGACCTCCGATCGTCCGGTTCGTAGGGCTGATGCGGAGGACGTGGCCATCACCCTGGCCTATGCGCGCCGGGTGGTGGTGGTGCCCGGGTACGGCCTGGCTGTCGCCCAGGCTCAGCACACCGTCGCCGAGTTGGTGACCGGGTTGCGCGAGCGTGGTGTGGACGTCGTCTACGGCATCCACCCGGTGGCGGGACGGATGCCCGGGCACATGAACGTGCTGCTCGCGGAGGCGAACGTGCCCTATGACCTGCTGGTCGAGGCCGGCGACGTGAACCCCTCGATGCCCAACACCGATGTCGTGGTCGTGGTGGGCGCCAACGACGTGGTCAATCCCGCAGCCCGCACCGATCCCGGTGCACCCATCTACGGGATGCCGATCATCGACGCCGACCGGGCCGGGCAGGTGATCTTCCTGAAACGCTCGATGCGCCCGGGGTTCGCCGGTATCGAGAACGAACTGCTGTTCGCCGAGCGCACCCAGGTCCTGTTCGGCGACGCCAAGGAGTCCCTGGCCGCGATCGTGGGGGCCCTGACGACGGTATGACCGCGGTGAGGCCAAGCCGACGACACGAAGTTCAGGTGACGACGCCCGAACCGCCCCGACCGATGCTTCGGATCAGGTCTGCTCAGTTGGCGCGTCCTCCGGTGCCGGGACCCCGAAATCCTGCCGCGCGACCGCGCCGTTGCTGTCGCGGCGGTATTGACCGGGCGACTTCCCGGTGGCCTTCTTGAACGCCACTCCCATGTACTCGGCGTGCTTGAAATCCAGGCGCTCGGCTATCTGCGGCAACGTCCAATCGGTCGAGGTCAGCAACTCGGCCACATGCCCCATGCGGACCCGCAGGATCTCTCCGTGGACCGTACGTCCCACGGTGTCGTGGACCCGGTAGTCCAAGGCACGACGGGACAGACCGACATGGCGCAGCACCTGCTCCACCGAGATGGTCGCGTGCCCGCGGTCCCTGATGAAGCGCAGTGCCTTGGCCACGAGCGGGTCGTCGACGGCGAGGATGTCCGAGGACTGCCGCGCCACGGTCCGCACGGGGGCGATCAGTCGTAGCCCTGGCTCGAGTCGGTGCCCGTTCATGAGTTGATCGAGGAGCGAAGCCGCCAGATAGCCGGTCCGGGTGGTGTCGGGTTCGATACTGGAGAGCGGCGGTGCGGTGAGGTTCACCATGAGTTCGTCGTTGTCCACCCCCAGCACGGCCACGCTGTCCGGGACCGACAGGCCGGCGATCTTGCAGGCTTCGAGTACCTCTTGGCCGGCGATGTCGTAACAGGCCAGAATTCCCACGGGTTTGGGAAGGCGGAGCAGCCAGGTGGCGAGCCGGTCCCGATCTGTGGCGCGCATGCCGGAAGGCTGGATCTCGAAGGAGTGAGCCTGGCTCCCGCGGGCGAGGACATGCGCGCTGAACCAGTGTCCGCGTTTGGTCGACCATCGGAACCGGGCATCCCCACAGAAGGCGAAGTTGGTCAGGCCACGATCAGCGAAGTGCTGGACCGCGGAGCGGGCAATGGCACGGTCGTCGGTTTCCACACCGGGCAGTTCGGGTACCAATTGGGCAGCACTCAGATCGACCGTCGGCAGCCCGAGCCGCCCGATGAAGTCCGCTGTCTCCGTGTTCTCGATGCGGGCAAGGACCCCGTCACCCTGCCACCCCTCCAACCAGGAGAAGTCGGTCTCGTGACGTGAGTGCTCGGCAAGGTAGATCGACCACCCGGGACGGTCGGTCACGTACTTGCGGATCCCGGCGAGGAGACCGCGAGCGTAGGCGTTCGAGGTCTCGACGAGCAGTGCCACGTGCCGAGATGCCGTCATGGCGTCCATGTAAGAAATCTAAGGTTCAATGCTGGATCACGCATGGAGTTCGGGTCAGTCGGCTTCCTAATCTGAGAGCAAGGAGGTCAACGATGACAGAGAAGGTACGGGTAGCCATTGCTGGTCTCGGCTTCGGCGCCGAGTTCATACCCATCTACCAGGCGCACCCCGATGCCGAGTTGGTCGCGGTGTGTCAACGCAGCGAGGGTGCCCTGAAGCAGACGGCAGACCGGTACGGGGTCCAGGGCCGCTACACCGACTACGACGAGATGATCCAGGACCCGGACATCGACGCGGTTCACATCAACACCCCGATTCCCGACCACGCCGGGCAAACCATCGCCGCGCTCCGGGCGGGCAAGCACGTGGCGTGCACCGTGCCGATGGCGACGACCCTGGAGGAGTGCCAAGCCATCGTGACCGCGGCGGAAGAAGCCGAACGCAACTACATGATGATGGAAACGGTGGTGTACTCCCGGGAGTTCCTGCACGTGCAGGAACTCGTCCACAACGGCACCATCGGCAGGATCCAGTTCCTGCGCGGCGCGCACTACCAGGAAATGGCCGGCTGGCCGGGCTACTGGGAAGGGCTGCCGCCGATGCACTACGCCACCCACGCGGTCGGACCGGTGCTCGCATTGGCCGGCACTCTGGCGGAGAGCGTCGTCTGCCTCGGATCCGGCCGCATCTCACCGGAGTTGGCCGGCAAGTACGGGTCCCCGTTCGCCGTCGAGAGTGCGTTGTTGACCCTGAAGGACTCGGCGGTCGGCGCCGAGGTTGCACGGTCCCTGTTCGAGACGGCCCACCAGTACGTCGAGAGTTTCACGGTCTTCGGGGACCGCGCGTCCTTCGAGTGGGAGCAGATCGAGGGCGGTGGTCACATCCTGCACGTCGGGGAGGACCCCGAACCGATCGAGATCCCCGACTTCGCCGGCCGGCTACCGGAGGAGATCGCCGGGTTCACCACGCAGGGCGTCTACGACGACGACAACGAGCACCTCTCCTTCATCCAGGGCGGGGGGCACGGCGGATCGCATCCGCACCTGGCGCACGAGTTCGTGCGCAGCATCGTGGAGGCCCGCCCCTCCGCTATCGACGCCGTCACAGCGGCGAACTGGACCTCGGTGGGCATCTGCGCCCATCAGTCGGCGATGGCCGATGGCGAGCGTGTGCACATTCCTGACTTCTCGGCAGGTGCACGATGAGCACCGCGACCGTCAGCATCGCCACCATCTGTTTCGACGGATTCGGTGACGAGGACTTTCACCGGACTTTCACCCACGCCAAGCAGGTCGGTGTCCGGCAGATCGAGTTCAATGCCTGGTACGCCCGCAACCTCACGCCCGCTGGTCTGGACAGCATCGTCTCGCGATGCCGAGAGCATGACCTCACGCCGGCCAGTTTGCAGATCTCCCCGTTCGCCCCCGGGCCGGATGCACCGGACGTGGCCCGGGAGACGGCTCGATGGATGTGGCTGCTGGAAGCCGCCGAGCGCCTGGGCGTGCGCGTGATCAAGGCGACCGGATCGGGTCGCGGGCAACGAGGCGGTCTGGAGCGGTTGATCGACCTCTTGGCGTTGATCGGTCCGGTAGCAGAACAGCGGAACCTGACCATCTCCGTGGAGAACCACTTCAACAACGTCATCGAGCACCCGCAGGACTATCGGGACCTGTTCGATGCGGTGCAGACACCGGCGGTGGGGATGTGCCTGGACACCGGGCACTTCCTTGCCTCAGGCCATGATCTGGTCGCCATCGTGGAGGAGTTCGCCGGACGGATCGTCCAGGTGGACCTCAAGGACTGCGCAGCACCCGGAGCGGCCACCTTCGTTCGCTTCGGTGCCGGCGCCGTCGATTTTGATGCAGTTCTGTCGCGAATCCTGACAACCGGATTCGACGGATACGTGGTCATCGAGCTCCCCCTGATCGAGGAGGACACCATGCTCGCCGACCTTCGCGCAGGTGCTGAGATCGCTGCGCGCTATCTGCCCCTATCAGATTCTGATCTCGAGAGATAAGGATGATCATGAAGCACAATGGCAACGAGGCCATGGCACCGATCCATGGCCGTAGACGAGTCGTACCGATGGCGGCGGGACTCGCATCCGTCGCGCTCATCGCAGCATGTGGTTCGGACAGTGGTGCCGCCGGCGACGACCTGCCCAATGAGGGCCCGGTGACGATCAGCTGGTACGGCTCCGATGAACGTAACGCCGCGGTTCAGGACGTGGTCGACCTGTTCTCGGAAGAGAACCCGGACGTGACGATCGAGACCCAACCGACCACCTTCGATGGTCACTGGGACCGTCTTTCGGTGCAGTCAGCGGCGAACAACCTGCCGTGTATCCCCGCGATGCAGTCCCGGTACCAGGCGCGGTACGAGGACCGGGGCTCACTCCTCCCACTGGATGATCTGATCGAGGACGGCACCATCGACGTCTCCGGGATCCCGGAGGAGATTCTGGAGAGCCAGCGGGCGCCGGACGGGAACCTCTACTCGATACCGAAGGGCATCTGGTACGAGGGTGCGCTTCTGAATGTTCCCCTCATCGAGGAGGAAGGGGGCACGCCACCAGATCCAAGCGGGACCTGGGAGGACTATGTGGACTGGGCCATCGATACGCAGCCGAGCATCTCCGACGATCGGTTCGCCATCAGCGCCAGCGGTGGCTCGGTCACCCAGTTCCAGGTCTTCGCAATCGGACGGGGGGAGAGCCTCTTCGACGACGGTGAGGCAGGGTTCAGCGAACAGACGCTGGTGGACTGGTTCGACCTGTGGATGCGCGCCGTCGAGGAGGGCGCCGCGCCCTCCGGTGAGGTCACCGCTGAGTACCAGGGCGTGCCCACCGCGCAGAGCATGATGGCGACGGGCCGGAACCTGGTCAGTTTCACCGGTGACAACAACATGCCCGACTTCCAACGGACGCTGGATCAACTCGATCTCGGGCAGGTCTCGCTGGCCCCCGCGCCCACCGGAGGTCCCGCCCAGGTTGTCGGTGCGAACTCGTGGGCGATCTCGGACAACTGCACGAACGTGGTGGACTCGGCTGCGCTGATCGACTTCTTCATCAACTCCTCCGAGGGCGCGTTCATCCTGGAGACGCAGACCGGCCTGCCGCCGGTGACTTCGATCCTGGAGGAGATGCTGGCGAGCCCGGACGTCGATGAGTCGATCAAGGACCGGATCACGCTCTATGACGACCTGCGCGAATCCGGTGCGGTGATCGACGTGTGGCCGGACGGTACCCAACCGTTGATCACCCAGCTGTCCACAGCGTGGGAAGAGGTGGTGTTCGGCCAGTCGACGTCAGAGGACGCTGCGGCCGCGTTCATGGCCCAGGTCGAGACCGCGCTCTCCGGACTCTGAGCCGCAACATCGGGGTGGGCGCGCACCGCGCCCCCACCCCGGAAAGGCGTCTGACATGATCGACATCGAACCGCGCAACTCGGCACCGCCGCCGTCAGCCGCATCGAGCCCGCGACCGCGCCGACCCAGGCGCACATGGAGCGAGTCGGCTCGCACCACCGCAGCCGGCTATGCCTTCCTCACCCCCTGGCTGGTCGGGTTCTTCGGGGTCACGGTGCTGCCGATGCTCGCCTCGCTGGCGCTGTCCTTCACCAACTACTCCGGGTCCTTCCAGACGATGCGCTGGGTGGGCCTGGACAACTACCGGCTGATGTTCACCGTCGACCCCGCGTACTGGGGGTCGGTCAAGGTGACCTTCCTGTACGTGGGCATCTCGGTACCGGTGATGCTGGCGTTCGCCCTGACCGTGGCAACGCTGCTGAACAAGGGGATCGGCGCACTGGGGTTGTACCGCACCATCTTCTACGTCCCTTCCCTACTGGGAGGGTCCGTGGCGATCGCGGTGCTGTGGCGATTCGTCTGGGGTGAGGCGGGCCTCATCAACGCCGTGCTGTCGGTGGTTGGTATCGACGGCCGTAGCTGGATCGGACACCCCGACACCGCGCTCATCACGATCATGGTGCTGAACGTGTGGACCTTCGGGGCCCCGATGATCATTTTCCTCGCCGGACTTCGGCAGGTGCCGGCGGACCTCTATGAGGCCGCTGCGTTGGACGGCGCGAGCCGGTTCCGCAGCTTCCGGCACATCACGTTGCCCTCGATCTCCCCGATCGTCTTGTTCAACGGGGTCCTGGCCGTCATCGGCGGATTCCAGGCCTTCACCCAGGTGTATGTCATCAGTGGGGGCAGTGGCGGTCCGGCCGGCTCCACCTTGTTCTACACGCTGCTCCTGTACCAGCGGGCGTTCACCGAGTCCCGCTTCGGTTACGCCTCGGCGATGGCGTGGGTGCTGCTCGTCGTGATCGCACTGGCGACCGCGGCGGTCTTCGCCAGCGGTAGGTATTGGGTCTTCTACGGGGATGGTGAGTCATGAGTGCGGCGACCTCGGTGATGGCGCGACGACGACTGGGCACCATCCCGTTCTATACACAGCGCACACTGATCCATGTCGGTCTGGTGGCTGCCGCGTTCGTGATGGTCTACCCACTGTTGTGGATGGCGTCCTCGGCCTTCCGGCCGTCGGAGCAGGTTCTGGTCGAGGACAGTCTGTGGGTCGCCAATCCAACCCTGGAGAACTTCGCCCAGGGCTGGAACGCCGTCGCACAGACCAGTTTCGGAACGTTCTTCCTCAACTCCCTCATCATCGCCGGTCTGACCGTGACCGGGAACATCCTGTCCTGTTCGTTGGCTGCCTACGCGTTCGCGCGGCTTCCGTTCCGGGGTCGCAAGATCTGGTTCGCGCTGATGATCAGCACGATCATGCTGCCCTTCCACGTGTTGTTGATCCCGCAGTACCTGCTCTTCAACTCCCTGGGCTGGGTGGACACGTTCCTGCCGTTGATCGTGCCGAAGTTCTTGGCGACCGAAGCGTTCTTCGTCTTCCTGCTCGTTCAGTTCTTCCGGCTCATCCCCAAGGAACTGATGGAGGCGGCCCGGATCGATGGATGCGGGCACCCCCGGATCTTCCTGAAGATCATGCTGCCGCTGTCGGTGCCGGCGTTGGCCACAACGGGAGCGTTCTCCTTCATCTGGGCGTGGAACGACTTCCTCGGCCCGCTGATCTACCTCACCAGCCAGGGCAACTACACGGTGCCCATCGGTCTGGCATTGTTCGTGGATGCGTCCGGCACCTCGAACTACGGAGGACTCTTCGCGATGTCCCTGCTGTCGCTACTGCCGGTGCTGGGGTTCTTCCTGGCATTCCAGAAACTCCTCCTCGACGGCATCTCGACCACTGGAATCAAGTGATGAACGCGCATCCGCAGCGATTCGCCGGCCGTGCCATCGCAGTGACCGGCGCGGCCTCCGGGATCGGACGAGCCACCGCGCAGCGGCTCGCAGCCGAGGGTGCACACGTGATCCTGCTCGACCGGGACCTTCCCGGTGCCACCACCACCGAGGAGGCGGTGCGCAGCGCAGCGGGGAGCGCCGCCGTCATCGGCTGCGACCTCGCCGATCCGGCTTCGATCGTCGCAGCGGTCACCCAGATCGCGGACCGGTACCCACAACTGGGCGGTCTGATCGGCTGTGCCGGGGCGGTACATGTTGACGGTGTCCAGGAGAATCCGTTCCTGAGCAAGGGGCTCGCCGGCTGGGACCAACTCTTCGCCGTGAACGTACGCGGGATGGCCGACCTGGTCCACCAACTGGCCCCGGCTCTCGTGGCGGCCCGTGGGGTGGTGGTGACCGTCTCCTCCGAGGCGGCCTACCGGTCCCGAGCGGGACGCTGGATCTACGACGCCACGAAGGCGGCGCTGGTTTCAGTCACCCGGTCAATGGCTGCGGCCCTGGCACCGCAGGGTGTACGCGTGCTGGGGGTGGCTCCCGGGGGCACGATCACCGAGATGCACATCAACGATCATGCCGACCCACAGGCAGCGCGTGAGCAGATGCGCGGTGCTACGGGCGGGAATCTGTTGGGTCGGCTGGCCGAACCGGAGGAGATCGCGGCAGCGATCGCCTTCCTTGCCAGCGATGACGCAAGTTTCATGACGGGGACGACCGTCGCCGTCGACGGAGGAGGAGCAGCAAGCCGATGACCATCGAGGACAGAACCGACACCTATGGCCTCATCGGCCTCGGAAACGTCGGAGCAGATCTGGTAGCCGCAGCGGTCGAGGCAGGCCTGGTCGTGCACTGCTACGACGTGGATCCGGACGCCCGGGAGCGGGCCGGCAGCGCCGGAGCCACGGTGCAAGCGTCGGCGCGCGACGTTGCCGCCGTGGCCGACGTGTTCGTGCTGTCACTGCCGAACTCCCAGATCGTGGATCAGGTGCTCTTCGACGAGGGCGCGATCGAGGTGCTGCGCCGGGGGGCGTACCTGGTCGACATGAGCACCAATCACCCGGCACGCTCCCAGGCCCTGGCCGCCGAGGGGAATGCCCGCGGGGTGCACGTGCTCGACATCCCGGTCAGTTACGGTCCCGAGGGCCTGGTCGGGTTCGCCGGTGGGACGACCGAGGCGCTGGCGGCCGTGCGGCCGTGGGTCGATGCGGTCACGGTGCACACCGAGCACGTCGGCCCGCACGGGCATGGGCAGTACGTCAAACTCGTGCAGAACGTGCTCAGCGGTGTCGGCATGGGGGTGATCGGTGAGGTCATCGGCTTCGCCGAACACGCCGGGGTGGACCTGGAGGTCTTGCCGGAGGCACTTCGCCGTACCGGCGCGAACTCGCGGATGCTGGAACGCACACTGCCGGCCATGGTGCAGCGCCGCTACGGCACCAGCGGCACGATGGCGCTGCACTCCAAGGACATGGGATACGCCCTCACGGCTGCGGAGAGCATCGGGGCGCGGATGCCGTTCACCGCGGCGTTGCGGCGGGTGTTCGAGGATGTGTTGGCTGCCGGCGACTCCCGGTGGACCCAGACGGCGCTGGTCGAGTGGTACCGGCCATCCGCCGCCGAGACCAGCGCGGCGAACGACGCCGAATGAGTGGTGAGCGCATCGGCGTCGGCCTGATCGGCTTGGGCAACAGCGGCTGGCACTACCACGCCGAGGGCACCCTGGCGGGGTCGAACGACTTCGAGCTGGTGGCGGTGACCAGCGCCCGTGCCGAGCGCCGGGAAGCGGCGGCAGCCCGCTTCGGTGCCGTCGCCCACCAGGACTGGCAAGGCCTGATCGCCGACGACCGCGTCGAGGTGGTCGTGGTTGCGACCCCGCACCATCTGCGTGAGTCGGTCGCGGTGGCCGCCCTGGCCGCTGGGAAGCATGTCGTCGTGGAGAAGCCGATGGCTGTCACGACCGCCCAGGCCGGTGCGATGCTCGATGCGGCCCAGGCCCATGGCCGGATTCTGACCGTTTTCCAGAACCGCCGATGGGAACCCTCGTTCCAGTTGATCAGGCGGCTGGTCGGCGAGGGCGAAGTCGGGCCCGTGTGGCGCGTCGAGGAACGACGGATGCATGGCGGCAAGTACGTCGTCGCGGGTACCGACCGGCCGCACGCCGGGTCGGACCTGGCCACCTGGGCCCATCGAGGAGGTGGTGGCGGGGTGTCCTACCTGATCGCGCCGCATCTGATCGATCACCAAGTCGTCCTCCACGGTGGGCCGCCGGAGACGGTCTCGGCAGTGATGCACACCTACGCCGGCGACGAGGTCGAGCACTATCTGGATCTGCGGCTCGGCTTCGGGGGTGGGGTGCTGTCCCGGATCGAGATCTTCCGGGAGAATGTGCTCGATCTGCCCAAGTGGGCCGTCTTCGGAGAGCAGGGCACGATCATGTGTGATGACTTCACCTCGCTGCGCCTGGAGCGGGCGGACGGGACAACTCAGCATTACGGTGACTTGGCGCCGTTGCAGTCCTGTGATGAGTTCTACCACCAATTGGCCGCGGCAATACGTGGGCACGGTCCGGTGCCGGTGGATCCGAGGGAAGCGGCTCACACCGTCGCCGTCCTGGAAGCGGCCCATGCCTCCGCATGCGCAGGCGGAGACCTCGTCCCCCTCGAGACTGTTGATGGCGCGCAGTAGGGTGCCTGCGTGAACACACCAACGGGAAGGACGACGACGGTCCCGCGAACCATGCGTGCCGCGGTGCTGCACCGGGCTCGGGAACTGCACCTGGAGGAGTGGCCGGTTCCGGCTCCGGGTCCGCGCGAGGTCCTCATCCGCGTCCATACGGTGGGTTTGTGCGGCTCCGACGTGCACTTCTACGAGCACGGTCGGGTCGGTGATCTGGAGGTGCTCGAGCCGCTGGTGCTCGGCCACGAGGCCGCGGGCACGATCGTTGCCACCGGTGAGCAGGTTGGCGGGCCCGACTCACTGATCGGGCGCCGGGTGGCGATCGAGCCGCAGCGGCCGTGCCGGTACTGCTGGCACTGTCGAACCGGCCAGTACAACCTGTGCCCGCAGATGCAGTTCCTCTCCGCACCACCGGTGCACGGGTGCTTCGCCGAGTACGTCACCGTGCCGGCGGACCTCGCCCATCCGGTGCCGGAGCGATACTCCGACGACGCGGTGGCGTTGCTGGAGCCGCTGTCGGTGGGGATCGCCGCAGCGCGGAAGGCCGCCGTGGTCCCGGGATCGCGCGTTCTCGTGGCAGGCGCCGGACCGATCGGGGTGCTGTGTGCAGCCGCGGCCCGGGGCTTCGGGGCTACGCAGGTCGTGGTGGCCGATCCGGTGCAGCCGCGCCGCGAGGTCGCGCAGGACATGAGCGCCACCGAGGTCTTCGACCCGCTCACGGAGACGGCTCCCGAAGGGGCCTTCGACGCCTTCATCGACGCCTCTGGTGCGCCGGGCGTGCTCGCTGCTGGGTTGCGTGCCCTCCGCGGCGGCGGGCTTGCGGTCCTGGTGGGGATGGCAGCCGAGGAGGTGGCGCTGAATGTGTTCCTGGTGCAGAGCCGGGAACTGAAGATCGAGGGGCTGTTCCGGTACACCGATACATGGCCGGCCGCTATCGCTCTGGCAGCCGATCTCGACCTTGACCGGTTGGTCTCGGCCCGGTTCCCCCTGGAGGCGCTGGGTGAGGCGATCCGTCGTAACGGTGAGGCCGAGGTGATGAAGGTCCTCGTCGACGTCGCCCCGTCCTGACCGGCCGCTTCCGGCCCTACGCGGGCGCTCCGGGGTCGATCAGGCGATGTCGACGACCAGATGGTTGTCGCCCACTTCGGTGCAGGTGGCGCTGTAACCACCGACCTCCACGGTCTCGCCCTCGGTACACGTTGCCGCCTGCCCGTTGATGGAGAAGTCGGCGCTCTGACCGTCCGAGCCCTGCAGTTCCACGGTGTACCCGGCCGGTTCGGTGCTGGCACCCGAACCGCTCAGGGTGATGGTGCAGGCGCTGTTCTGGCAGTTGTACTGGGTGGTGGTGCAGGCGCTGACGAGAGTTCCGGCGCCGAGTGCGACGACAAGGGCGGCGATGATGCGTGGTGTCTTCATGGACACCACTGTGCTGCCACCTGGACGGTTGCGGAATGGGTAGAGGAACCCATCGAAGGTCCGGTCCTCGGGCCGGAGCCGCCCACGTCCACGGCCGATGTCAGTGGCCGGTGGGAAAATGTGCACGACGGCGCAACTCGGGTCCGGCCGGGCCCGGCCCGGTGTGGAGGTGATTGACTCTCCGGGTCTGGTGCGGACACGCCGGGCGCGGGGTGTGTCGGAGGTTGTGGACACCGCGCGTTCCTGTGCACACCGCGGTGGACCCACAGATTCCTTGGATGAGGTTCCTCCACCTGTGGATGTGGACCATAGGGGGTCGATCGTTGCCATCTCAACGTTGTGCACAAGGCGGCGCACACGCTATCCACAGGTTCGCCGTCGTCGTCCACAGGAGACCCCGCAGGGGGTGTGGAGGACACGCCGCGTGCGCGACGCGCCCGTCGGCACGACACAACACCTAGGGTCCACGTAAGTTCCGCACCACTAGGTATAGTGGTCGAGCGAACAACATCCATGTAGTTACGTGCTCGTGATTTGTGTGGCGGAACCGCCAGACCCTCAGACCAGCGGGCAGCATTCGAAGAAGGGGAAACGGCATGAGCATCACCGTTTACAGCAAGCCGGCATGTGTGCAGTGCGACGCCACGTACCGGTCGCTGAACAAGCACGGCTTGGACTACACCATCGTGGACATCAGCCTCGACGCCGAGGCGCTGGAGACGGTGAAGGCGCTGGGCTACCAGCAGGCACCCGTCGTCTTCGCCGACGGTGATCACTGGTCCGGGTTCCGGCCCGACAAGATCAAGTCCCTCGTGGCCCGGGTACCACAGGCCGCCACGGCCTGAGGCCGCCACCCACAGACCGCCCGTCGGGCTCAGCCGGCCGGGCGGTTCTGTTATCCATCACCTGAACAACGGCACCGCAACTACACAACCGGGAAGCGCCGGCACCTGAGACGGGAGCCGATTCCGGACAACTCGACTACTGGAACAACTGAGGACGCGCATGGCGTCCATGAGGGATGGGAACAACTGTGGCAGCGACACTGACGCGCGAGGAGATCGAGCTCGCCGAGCCCGCGATGGACTATCACGCGTTGAACGCGATGCTGAACCTGTACGACGCCGACGGGAACATCCAGTTCGACAAGGACCGTGAGGCGGCGCGGGCGTACTTCCTGCAGCACGTCAACCAGAACACCGTCTTCTTCCACAACCTGCGCGAGAAACTCGACTACCTGATCGAGAACGGCTACTACGAGACCGAGATACTGGACGCCTACTCCTTCGAGTTCGTCCAGGACCTGTTCGACTACGCCTACTCCAAGAAGTTCCGGTTCTCCACCTTCCTCGGGGCGTTCAAGTACTACACCTCCTACACGCTGAAGACCTTCGACGGGAAGCGCTACCTGGAGCGGTTCGAGGACCGGGTCGTCATGGTGGCCCTGACGCTGGCCGCCGGCAATGAGGACTTCGCCCGCGAGATGGTCGATGAGATCGTGGCCGGCCGATTCCAGCCGGCCACGCCCACGTTCCTGAACTCGGGCAAGAAGCAGCGCGGGGAGCCGGTCTCCTGCTTCCCTGGTGAAGCGCTGGTTGACACGCGTGTTGGTCCAGTGCGTATCGACGAGATCAGCACAGGTGATGAAGTGCTCTCGCACGATGGGAACTACCACAAGGTGACCGGCGTCATGAGCCGCCATTCGCGGGAGGGTTTGACGACCCTGGGCGTGGCCGGTATCGCGCGTGATCTGACTTCTACGCCGGAGCACCCGCTACTCGTTCACAGGCCGGCGGGCCAGCCGGAGGGGATCAGGGAACTGGCCGGACGTGACGGGGCCACCAGCAATTTGACGTGGGTCGCGGCAAAGGACATTCGGCCCGGTGACTATGTCGTCATGTCGCACCCTTCGGCGGCGCCGAGCCCGCGTCGGTCGCTGAACATGAGTGACTACCTAGGAGAGACCGATAAGTACGCGGTGCGTGAGGGCATGGTGGTGCGCCTCAACCGCGACCCGAAGACGGTTCGCAAGTTCGGCGACGTCAATCGCGGCGCGACCCCGGTCATCGATGAGATCCCACTCGATTCTGAGTTCGGCAGGTTCGTCGGGTACTACTTAGCCGAAGGATACGTCTTGCGTCATCAGACGACGGAAGGCGTCTTCGGCCCCAAGGGTATCAACTTCACCTTCGGCAGCAAGGAGGAGGCGTACATCGAGGACGTCGTGCTCCTGGGGAAGAGCCTCTTCGGCCTCGATGCTCGCACCAAGATCAACCGCGACGGCTCGACTAACGTCTACTTGAACTCGACGGTGCTCGGCGGATTCATGCTCAACCTCGTCGGCAGCGGATTCGACCAGAAGTCGCTTCCGGCGGTCCTGATGACCGCTCCTCAAGCGTTCCAGCGGGAGGTGCTCATCGGTGCGTTCCGGGGCGATGGGTGCACCACGGGTAGCGGCGTCACCATGTCGTTGAGCAACGTCGGGCTCGTTGAGCAACTGGCATTAGTGTCTCGACGGGTGGGCGTGCTGGCTCGGACGCGTTCCTACCGGAGTGCCTCGGGAACTCCTACCAGCCAGATCGATGTGACCGGATACCCGGGCTCGCACTACGACTTCGTTCTTGATGTCGCCAAGGACCTTCACAAGTTTTCAGGTGCTACACCGCACCACCCCAGCCCTGCGGAATGGATCGACGGGCAACCCGCCCACAGGGTGACAACGACCTCGACCGAGGAGACCGAAGGGGAGGTTTACAACCTCGAGGTGGCAGACACCCACACCTATTCGGTTCACGGTGTCATCGTTCACAACTGCTTCCTGCTGCGGATCGAGGACAACATGGAGTCGATCTCCCGGGCGATCAACTCCTCGCTGCAGTTGTCCAAGCGCGGCGGCGGCGTGGCGTTGCTGCTGAGCAACATTCGCGAGTACGGGGCCCCGATCAAGAAGATCGAGAACCAGTCCTCCGGGGTGATCCCGGTGATGAAGCTGTTGGAGGACTCCTTCTCCTACGCCAACCAGCTCGGGGCCCGCCAGGGCGCAGGGGCGGTGTATCTGCACGCCCACCACCCCGACATCATGCGATTCCTGGACACCAAGCGGGAGAACGCCGACGAGAAGATCCGGATCAAGACCCTCTCCCTCGGCGTGGTGATCCCGGACATCACCTTCGAGCTGGCGAAGAAGAACGAGGACATGTACCTGTTCTCGCCCTATGACGTGGAGCGGGTGTACGGCAAGCCGTTCGCCGAGATCAACGTCACCGAGGAGTACCGCAAACTCGTCGACGACGGCCGGATCCGCAAGAAGAAGATCAAGGCCCGTGAGTTCTTCCAGACCCTGGCCGAGATCCAGTTCGAGTCCGGTTACCCCTACATCATGTTCGAGGACACGGTGAACAAGGCGAACCCGATCGCCGGCAAGATCACCCACTCCAACCTGTGCAGCGAGATCCTGCAGGTCTCCACCGCGTCCACCTACCACGAGGACCTGTCCTACGCCCACGTCGGCAAAGACATCTCCTGCAACCTGGGTTCGTTGAACATCGCGATGGCGATGGACTCCCCGAACTTCGGCAAGACCGTGGGAACGGCGATCAGGGCCCTGACCGCGGTGTCGGACCAGACCCACATCAACTCGGTGCCCTCGATCGAGTTGGGCAACAACGAATCCCACGCCATCGGCCTGGGCCAGATGAACCTGCACGGCTACCTGGCACGGGAGCGGATCCACTACGGCTCGGAGGAGGGGGTGGACTTCACCAACATCTACTTCTACACCGTGGCCTTCCACGCGATCACCGAGTCCAACAAACTGGCGATCGAGCGCGGCCAGGCGTTCAAGGGCTTCCCCGACTCCACCTATGCCTCCGGGGAGTACTTCGACAAGTACACCGACCAGGCGTGGGAGCCGGCCACCGAGCGCGTGCGTCAACTCTTCACCGAGGCCGGGGTGCACATCCCGACCCAGGACGACTGGCGCGAACTCAAGGCTACGGTGATGGCCCACGGGATCTACAACCAGAACCTGCAGGCAGTGCCCCCGACCGGGTCGATCTCCTACATCAACAACGCCACCTCCTCGATCCACCCGATCGCCGCGCCGGTGGAGATCCGCAAGGAGGGCAAGATCGGGCGGGTCTACTACCCGGCCCCGCACATGACCAACGACAACGTCGAGTACTTCGCCGATGCCTACGAGGTCGGCTACGAGAAGATCATCGACACCTACGCCGCGGCCACCCAGCACGTGGACCAGGGCCTGTCCCTGACGCTGTTCTTCAAGGACTCCGTCACCACCCGGGACCTGAACCGCGCGCAGATCTACGCCTGGCGCAAGGGGATCAAGACCTTGTACTACATCCGGTTGCGTCAGATGGCGCTGACCGGCACCGAGGTGGAGGGCTGCGTCAGTTGCACGCTGTGACCACCTGACCCGTGACCAGCGGTGAGTGGCCGACGCACTCGGCCACCCGCCGTCGGGCCCCACACCCCACACGACCCACACCCGAAGGCGACGAAGGAACCCCAGATGACGATCGAGCAGCCGGCCGGACCGCCGGCAGGGACGGCCTGATCACGATGGCCGGCATCGTCTACTTCTCCTCGGTGTCCAACAACACCCACCGGTTCGTGCAACGACTGGGGGTGCCGGCGCTGCGCATTCCGCTACGCCCCACCGATGAGTTCCTGCACGTGGGGGACACCGAGTACATCCTCATCACGCCCACCTACGGGCACGGGACCCAGCGCGGGGCCGTGCCCAAGCAGGTCATCAAGTTCCTCAACGACGAGCACAACCGCTCCCTGTGCCGCGGTGTGGTCTCGGGTGGCAACACCAACTTCGGCGCCGGATTCTGCATCGCCGGCGACATCATCGCCCGCAAGTTGGGCGTGCCGCACTTGCACCGATTCGAACTGCTCGGCACCCCATCGGACATCGACGCCGTTCACCAAGCATTGGAGACAACCCTTGAGCACGCTTACGCCTGAGTCCTCCACCCTCAGCGACAATCCGCTCATCAGCCCGATCCACGCGATCAACTGGAACCGGGTCGAGGACCCCAAGGACCTGGAGGTCTGGGAGCGGCTGACGTCGAACTTCTGGCTGCCGGAGAAGGTGCCGCTGTCCAACGACATCCAGTCCTGGGCCACCCTGACCGATGACGAGAAGGCGATGACCACCCGGGTGCTGACCGGGTTGACGTTGCTGGACACCATCCAGGGCACCCAGGGTGCGGTCAGCCTGATCCCCGATGTGATCACCCCGCACGAGGAGGCGGTGCTGTCCAACATCGTGTTCATGGAGCAGGTGCACGCGAAGAGCTACTCCTCGATCTTCTCCACCCTGATCTCCACCAACGAGATCGATGCCGCGTTCCGCTGGTCGGTGGAGAACGAGCACCTGCAGCGCAAGGCCCAGACGATCGTGGCGCACTACCGGGGCGCCGACCCGTACAAGCGCAAGATCGCTTCGGTGATGCTGGAGTCGTTCCTGTTCTACTCCGGCTTCTACGCCCCGATGTACTGGTCCTCCCGGGCAAAGCTCACCAACACCGCCGATCTCATCCGGTTGATCATCCGTGATGAGGCCGTGCACGGGTACTACATCGGGTACAAGTACCAGAAGAACCTGGAGCGGCTCTCGGCCGACCATCAGGATGAACTGAAGGGCTACACCTTCGAGATGCTCCAGGACCTGTTCGAGGTCGAGGAGGCCTACACCCGGGATCTGTACGATCCGCTGGGTCTGTCCGAGGACGTCATGGCCTTCATGCGATACAACGCCAACAAGACCCTGATGAACCTGGGCTACGAGGCGCTGTTCCCGGCCGACGCCACCGCGGTGAACCCGGCGATCCTGTCCGCGCTGTCCCCGAACGCCGATGAGAACCACGACTTCTTCTCCGGCTCCGGGTCCTCCTACGTGATCGGCAAGGCCGAGGAAACCGAGGACGACGACTGGGACTTCTAGACCCGGATTGTCCGGACTGGGCGTAGGCCGGTCCGGGCAATCCGTTCCACCCGCCGCGGGCGGTGATGGCGCAAGGGGAAGTGTGCCGTCGCCGCCCGCGGTGTTTCTCATGACTGATGCAGGGCTCACCGCAGTGCGCGCTCAGCCAGCAGCGATTCGCGGTGATGCCGCGACCGTGGTGGCGTCGCGTGGCAGTACCGGTGTGGCAAGGGGCATCCACGGAACCACAGCCTTGGTCATGCTGATCGGCGCCCGGAGGTGAACCCTTAGTGGCGGTCGGCGTACCGCGCGGCAAGTTCTGCCGCTCGCCGCTGGAGGGCCTCGCGCAGTGATGGCGGGCTGAGGACATCAGCCGCGGTGTCCAGTTGCCAGATGGCCCATACCGCGTGTCGGAGATCCTCGAAGGTCACGTGAAGGCGGACCCAGCCGTCTGCTTCTGGTTCCTCGGCTCGGACGGCGCGTGCGGTGTTCAGCAGTTCCTCCCGTCGTGCGGGCTCAACCCTAACCAGCACAGGGATGTGGTCCTCGGATAAGAACTGCGCGCTACGTTCGGCCCAGATTCGGTCCAGGTCGACCTGAGCAGGACGCTGGGCGAGTTCCGGAAGTTCTTTTGCCGTCAGCATCCGGGTCAGGCGGTAGGTGCGATCTTCTCCATCCTTGGTGGCCAGCAGGTAGGTGCGGTCGCGGACGGTGACCAGGCCGATCGGGTCAACGGTGTGCCAGCGCGGCTCCTTGTTTGGCGCGGCGTAGTGGAAGCGGAGTCTGTGACCTGTCAGCACCGCGTGGCGAACCTCGGCCATCACGTCCTTGGCGACATCCTCGGTGACCAGCCGCCGGGAGAGCAGGTCGGATTCGGGTTCGACGAGGAACCGCTTCGCGGCGTCGTCGAGGTTGGCTCGGTGGCCTTCGGGCAGCGCGTCGACCACCTTGCGCATCGCGGACGCAAGCGCGGTGCTCAGGCCGAAGACCTTTTCGCCGCGGCCCGACCCGGCGGTGAGCAGCGCGAGTGCTTCATCGTGGTTCAGGCCTGTCAGTTCGGTCCGGAAACCCGGGAGCAGGGAGAAGCCTCCGTGGCGGCCGCGATCGGCGTAGACCGGAACGCCGGCTGTGGACAGCGCCTCGATGTCGCGCAGCACCGTGCGTGAGGACACTTCGAGTTCGCCGGCGAGCTCGTCTGCGGTCATCCGACCTCGCTGGCGCAGCAACAGCACCAGCGAGACCAGGCGATCGGCGCGCATAGCGTCATTCTGACCGAAAAACATGACATGAGGTGTCGTGATTCCTTGGAAGGCTGGTTTGGCGGGCGTCAAGGACGGCGGCTACCCAGCCGCCGGCGCACGCAGTCGCAACGATTGGAGTGGCAATGGAACGAACAGCAGTGAACCCGGTGACGTGGTCGCAGGAGATGGGGTTCAATCAGGGTGAGGTCGTCTCCGGGGATACCCGCACCCTGTACATTTCGGGGCAGACCGCGATGAGCAAGGATGGTCGGCCCGAGCACGACGGGGATATCGCGGCCCAACTCGCGTTGGCTGTGGACAACCTCGAAGCGGTGCTCACCGAGGCCTCCATGTCCCTGGCGAACCTCGTCCGCCTCAACGTGTACACCACCGACGTGGACGCCTTGTTCCCGCACTACGGCGTGCTCGCCGGGAAACTCGGAGCTGCAGGAGTCGCCCCCACGACCACCATGCTCGGGGTGACCCGTCTCGCTATCCCCGGCCAGATGGTCGAACTCGAAGGAACTGCGGTCGCGTAAGGCGTCCGTGCCACTCCTGCTGCTCGTGCCGATCTGGACGGCACGAGCAGCAGGCAGAGGGGGAACCACAGATGCCCTCAATCATGGGCCGCAAGCCGACTACCATCGGCCGGCCGTACCGGAAAGGACGTCGGCCAGGCGCGCCAGGTTCAGTTGCCAACCCTCCCCGTGCCCGGCTGCCTCCTCGGCATCGGCCAGGCGGGAGTGGGTCAGTACCAGCCTGGTGCCGCCGGACTCGGCGATGAGTTCGACCCGGATGTGGGAGGCGGGTAGGTCCTCGTGATCCCAGGACCAGTCCAACTCGATCAGCTCCTGTGGGCGCAGCGTCAGCCAGGTGCCGCGCACGGTGTAACTCGGGCCCATCCGGATGGCGTAGGCGCCGCCGGGCTCGGCGACTCCCTCCACCTGGACCTGGTGGGAGGGGTTCGGGCTGATCCACCGGGCGAGGAATAGGGGGTCGGTCCAGGCGGCGAAGAGCTGCTGCGGCGGGACGTTGAAGGAGCGTTCGACGACGACACTGTCGTGGGGTGCGCGGGTGTTCATGGGTTCTCCTCGGGTGGGTGGTCCGCACTCGTGGTGTGAATGGTCGCGGATCCGGCGATTTCGTCGTCCAGGCGCGCGAGCGCCTCGGTCCAGAACCGATGCTGTCGGTCGGCCCAGGACGCGACGTCCTCGAGCGCGTGTGTCTGCAGGGCGCAGTGCACGTGGCGCCCGGTGCGCTCCCGTTGGATCAGCCCGGCCGCTTCGAGCACGGCCAGATGCTTGGTGATCGCCGGCAGGGACATCTGATGAGGCACCGCCAACTCACCGACCGTCGCCGGCCCCCGGGCCAGGCGCTCCACGATGGCGCACCGGGTGGGATCACCCAGTGCGCGAAACCTGGCGTGCATCGCCACCGACTCCACCATGATAGTTAACCAAGAAGTTAACAATGTGTGCAAGGGTTGCCCGGGTGGACCATGCGAAGACCCCGTGACTCCTGCCACTTCCGAACCCGTCGGCGCCGCTGGGAACATGGGGGTCATGACCGACACCCCCCACGCCTCCGCACCTGCGAAGCCCGAGCAGCCCCTCCGTCCCCTGGTGGGACCGGCGTTGATCGGCGTGTGCGTCCTGCACACAGTGGTCGGTGTGGTGGGCGCCGGGTCTGAACTGACCGACGCCGCGCGGGAGGGGTGGGCGGGTGCCTTCACCGGCGACCGGGCGGTGGTCCAGTGGTTCCTGATGACCGGGTTGGTGGGCCTGGTAGCCGGGGTCGCGATCACGGTGATCGAGCGTGCCGGGCCCCTACCGTGGTCGGTGAGCGGCACCCTGCTGGTGGTCGCCCTGATCGGGGTGAGCATGGCGCCCACGTCCGGCTTCGTACTCGTGGGGTTGGTAGGGCTGCTCGCGGTCATCCGGTCCGCACGGACCGGGCGGCGCCGGGGCGCGTGAGGATCTCCCAACCCGACTCATGATGGCCTGACGTTCATCCAGGAACCCCCACCCCCAGCCCCCCGGCCACCCCCCGCCCTCCCGTCGAAGCCAGCATTAATCGGCTGAAGCGACGGTTGAGCCGACTGATGCTGGCTTCGGCGACCGCTTTGCGGCCGGCAACGGGATGGCAGGTCATTTCGCCGCTGACGAGGTCCCAGCGGGACCAATCCTGTTGCACCCGGCCGGCCCCGGAGGCGAGGGTGGACGGCATGAGCACCCCCACCGTCCCGCACACCCCCGAGGAGATCACCGCACTCGCCCGCCGGCACGGTCTCGCGATCGTCGCGGACTCGATCCGGCTGAACGAAGCCGGGCTGGACTACCGCGTGGCCTATGCGAACGCCGATGACGGCGAGCGCTGGATCCTACGCATACCGCGCCGGTCGGGGATGGGGAAGTCCATCAGTGCCGAGGCTGCCGTCCTGGCAGTGGTGGGGCAACATCTCGACGTGGCGGTCCCGCAGTGGCAGGTCGCGAACGAGGAGTTGGTCGCCTACCCGGAACTGCCGGGCGCACCCGCCCTGACGATCGACGACGGCGAACCGACCTTCCACGTCGACGTCGCCTCCCGCACGTATGCGGTCGAGTTCGGTCGTTTGGCCGCCGCGCTGCAAGCAATCCCACGAGGGGCTCTGACCGAGGCAGAGGTTCAGGACACCACCCCGGAACAGGTCCGCGCCAAGCATCGGGCGGACCTGGAGCAGGTCGCCACCGCGTTCCGCGTTGCCGATGACCTCCTGGCGCGCTGGCACGCCTGGCTCGACACCGACTCCTACTGGCCGGAGTGGACCGCCTTCACCCACGGAGAGTTGTATCAGGCGCACGTCCTGGTCGATCAGCAGCACCGGATCACCGGGGTGCTCGATTGGACCACTGCGGGAATCGGGGACCCGGCGTCGGATCTGATGATGCAGAAGATGACCGCACCGGCGCAGACCTTCGAGGAGACGATGCGCGCCTTCACCGAGGCCGGCGGGCACACCTGGCCCCGGCTGGAGGATCACTGTGTGGAGATGCAGTCCTTCTTCCCGGTCGGATATGGCCTGTATGCCCTCACCACCGGCGATCCGGAGCACGCTGCCGCCGCACAGGCGGGCCTGAACCCGCCGACGGAGGGCTGAAGACCGCCTCAACCGGGTGCGATGATGAACCACATGTGGCCGGTGCTGTCTGCGACCGCGGGCACGGCGCTGGCCGCGTTCGTGCTCTGGTCGCGGGCGGGTCGAACCGACCGCGCTCGCTGGTGGGCCCACCGCGGCGATGGGAGCACCCTGGATGAGCGGATGGTGCTGTTCTTCCTGCCCGGCATCGCGATGGTGCTGGTGGCGCTGGGCCCCTTGATCGAGTACAGCGAGTTCGACCGGTCCGGCCAGTGGCGCCTGGCGTTCGCCCCCGTGGTGATGCTGGGGTTGGCCGCCACGATGTGGGGCGGCCTGCAACTGTACGTGCCGCGCTGGTACCTGCCGGCCTGGCTGCGAGCGCGCCGTCCGCCCCGGCGCCCGCGCAAACCGCGCTGATCCGCATCCCTGGCTCAGGTGCTCGCGCGGACCACCAGTTCCACCGGCATCGTCACCGACTTCGGCCCCGCGCCGTCGATGATGTCCAGCAGCAGCGTGACCATCTCGGTGCTGATCTGGGCGAACGGCTGGTGCATCGTGGTCAGCGGCGGATCGAGGGTGCCCGCCATGCCGGAGTCGTCGAAGCCTCCCACCGCCACGTCGTCGGGCACCACCTTTCCGGCTTTGCGCAGCGTGGTCAGTGCCCCGGCGGCCATCAGGTCCGAGGCGGCGAAGA
This sequence comes from Pseudactinotalea sp. Z1732, assembly GCF_049724975.1. Taxonomy (NCBI): domain Bacteria; kingdom Bacillati; phylum Actinomycetota; class Actinomycetes; order Micrococcales; family Cellulomonadaceae; genus Pseudactinotalea; species Pseudactinotalea sp. Z1732. The sequence continues at coordinate 675,617 of NZ_JBMPQC010000001.1, forward strand.
CCGCATCCAGGTCCGGGGCCTGCTGCAGCAACCGGGCCATCGCCGCCGAACCGGACTCGGCCGAGTAGTCCCCGTGGGCCACCAGTGCCTCATCGAAGTCTTCGCCCAGTTCCTCGGTGTAGCCGGCCAGGCGGAACTTGCCGCCGGGGGTGTCCAGCGGGCCGGTGATGGTGGCGATCCGTCGTCGTCCCCGCTCGCGCAGGTGGCGCACCATGGCCCGGGCGCCGCCCGCCTCGTCGACGGCCACCGAGGGCACCCGGCCCTCCGCCCCGAGTGGCACTCCGCAGGCCACCATCGGGACGTTGAGCGCCAGCAGCGAGTCCAGCAGCGGCTCCTGCTCATGGGAGGAGATCAGCAGCACTCCGTCCACGTGTCCGGCCCCCACGTACTGTGCCACGTGCTCGCGCTCGGCATCTGTGGAGGCCACCAGCAGCACCAGCGTCATGCCGCGGCTGGACAGGGTCTCGGCGGCGCCGCGCAGCAGCACCGAGAACGTCGGGTCGGTGAACAACAATTGCTGTGGCTCGGTGAGCAGGAACGTCACCGAGTTCGACCGGCCGGTGACCAGGCTGCGAGCGTGTTGGTTCGCCCGGTAGCCGGTCACCCGGATGGCCCGCTCCACCGCCGCCCGGGCTTGCGGGGAGACCCAGTGCCCGCCGTTGATCACGCGCGACACGGTGCCTCGGGAGACGCCGGCCTCGGCGGCGACGTCGCGAATGGTAGGACGACGATGCACGGTCACAGAAGGGACTTTAGACCCGTTCCGACCTGCGGTTCAGACAAAACTCACCTAGTGAGACTGTGCACGGTCACAGTTTGATTACGGCGCCATATCCAAGGGTTACATTCCCTCCGATCGCCGGTAGGCTGTGCACGATCCCAGTTGCCGCCGGCGCCGCTGATTTCTCCATGGCCCGGTGACCCCGAGTTGATGGAGCGTGCATGATCACCAGCCCGTGGGAGGGCGTCCCGACGGTGGCTTTCGGCGGGGACTACAACCCCGAGCAGTGGCCGCGGGAGGTCTGGGAGGACGATGTCGCCCTGATGCGCCAAGCCGGGGTGAACATGGTCAGCCTGGGGATGTTCTCCTGGGTGTTCATGGAGCCGGAGGAGGGGGTCTTCGACTTCGGTTGGCTCGACGATCTGCTGGACCTGCTGCACGCCGGGGGTATCTCGGTGGATCTGGCCACACCGACCGCCTCCCCGCCGGCATGGTTCTACCACGCCTACCCCCAGGCCCGGGTGCGCACCCGTGACGGAGTGCCACTGGGTCCGGGCTCACGTGGGATGGCCTCACCCAACTCCCCGGAGTATCGCACCGCCGCGGTGCGCATCGCCACCGAGCTGGCCAAACGGTACGCCGACCACCCGGCGGTGGTGATGTGGCACGTGCACAACGAGTACGGAGCCCCGGTGGGGGAGGACTTCTCCGACAATGCCGCCCGGGAGTTCCGCCTCTGGCTGCAACGCCGCTACACCGACCTGGACGGACTGAACGAGGCCTGGGGCACCGCGTTCTGGGGCCAGGCCTACTCCGACTGGTCCCACGTCAACCCGCCCGGCCCCACGCCATCGGTGCCCAACCCCTCCCAGAGCCTGGACTTCGCCCGGTTCACCGACCACCAGTTGCGCCAGTGCTACATCGCCGAGCGCGACGCGATCCGGGCGCACGCACGCCAACCGATCACCACCAACTTCATGGCGAACGAATGCCCCACCACGGACCTGTTCGCCTGGGCCAAGGAAGTGGACATCGTCTCCAACGACCACTACCTGACCGCAGCCGACCCGCAGGGCCACATCGGTCTGGCCCTGGCCGCGGACCTGACCCGCTCGGTGGGTGGCGGCAAGCCATGGATCATGATGGAGCACTCCACCTCCGCGGTGAACTGGCAGCCCCGCAACGTGGCCAAGCGACCCGGTGAGATGGCCCGCAACTCCCTGGGCCACCTGGCCCGCGGGGCCGACGCGATCTGCTTCTTCCAGTGGCGCGCCTCCCGCTTCGGCGCGGAGAAGTTCCACTCCGCGATGCTCCCGCATGCCGGCACCGACTCCCGGACCTGGCGCGAGGTGCGCGGGCTCGGCACCACGCTGGGCGAGGTGGGCGAGATCGCCGGCTCCACCGTGCGCGCCCAGGCCGCGATCCTGTGGGACACCGAGTCGCACTGGGCCCAGTCCCTCCAGTGGCGCCCGAGCGTGGACGTGGACGCCAAGGAGCGCATCCGCGCCTACTACGAACGCCTCTGGCGCGACGGGATCACCACCGACTTCGCCCACCCGGAGTCCGATCTGAGCGCCTACAGACTCGTGGTGGCCCCGGCCTCCTACCTGCTCACCGACGCGGCAGCGGCGAATCTGACCCGTTACGTCGCCCAAGGCGGCACACTGGTCGTGTCGTTCTTCTCCGGAGTGGTCGATGAGCACGACGCGGTCCACGAGGGCGGGTTCGGTACACCGTTGCGGGAGGCATTGGGGGTCAGCGTGGAGGAGTTCCTGCCGATGCGTTCCGGTGAGCGGGCTGCGCTCAGCTGGCCCGAACCGGACGGCGGTGTGCGCGAACTGCCCGTGGACACCTGGCAGGAAGCGGTCATCACCCACGGCGCGCAGGTGCTGGCCACCTTCGCCAGCGGCCCGGCGGCCGAGCCCGGCTACTTCCAGGACCGTGACGCCGGCGCCGGTACCCCGGCCGCCGCAGCGCCCGACGGCGACTCCGCACCCGGCAGCGCCGGTGGCGCCGCCGCAGGGGACGGCCGGGCAGGCACCGAGGCGGCCAGCCACGGCATGCCGGCGATCACCCGGCACAGCCACGGCTCCGGCACCGGCTGGTACGTGGCGACCAAACTGGACGTGGAGCACCTGGCCCCGGTCCTGGGTGCCGCCTACGCGGACGCCGGACTGTCGCCGTCGACCCTTCCCGAGCAGGTGGAAGTGGTGCGCCGGCACGGTAGCGGCAGCGACTACGTCGTCATCCTCAACCACTCCCACGTCGGGGCCACCGTGCCGTTCGAGTCCGGTGCGCATGATCTGCTCACCGATGCCCCGTTGTCCGGTCCGCTGGACCTACCCGCCGGCGGTCACGCCGTCGTGCGCGTCCCCGTTCCCGACTCACCCGAGGTCGACTGACCCCCGGGTGCCCCTCCATCCCCTACCCGCCACGGCCCGTCACCGGACCGGCCCGGCTTTCACAAGTGAAGGAATGATCACATGCGCAGAACAGCAATCCCGATCGCGATGCTCGCCTCGGCGGCCCTACTGGTGGGCTGCGGCAACGGCGACACGAACGGTGAGCCGGCCGAACCCGAGGAGACCGAAGCCCCGGTCGAGGAGGAAACCGAGGAAGAAGAGGCTCCGGCCGCCGACGGTTCCCTGCTCATCTGGGTGGATGAGAACCGCCAGCCGGCCGTGGAGTCCGCTGCCGCCTCCTTCACCGATGAGACCGGCATCGAGGTGGAACTCGTGGTGAAGAACTTCGAGGACATCCGCGCCGACTTCCTGGCCCAGGTTCCCACCGGGGAGGGCCCCGACATCACCGTCGGCGCCCACGACTGGCTCGGGTCCTTCATCGTCAACGGTGTGGTGGACTCGGTCGACCTGGCCGGCAACGAGGGCCAGTTCGAGGACGTCGCGATCGAGGGCTTCAGCTATGACGGCCAGCTCTACGGCCTGCCCTACGCCCTGGAGGCCATCGCCCTGATCCGCAACACCGAACTGGCCCCGGACCCGGTCCCGGCGGACTTCGACGAGATGATCGAGCTGGGCCGTGAGATCGGCACCAACTACCCGTTCGTGATCAACACCGGCGGGGCCGACGGCGACGCCTACAACTACTACGCCATGCAGACCTCCTTCGGGGCCCCGGTGTTCGAGCAGAACCCCGACGGCTCCTACACCAATGAGGTGGGCATGGGCGGTGACGGCGGCTACGCCTTCGCCGAGTGGCTCGGTGAGCGCGCCGACGAGGGAGTCTTCTCCACCGACTGGACCTACGACATCGCGGTGCAGGAGTTCGCCGACGGCAACGCCCCGTTCACCATCAACGGCCCGTGGGCGATCGCCGACTTCACCGGCGCTGGTGTGGACGTGGCCGTGGACCCGATCCCCTCGGCCGGCGGCGAGACCGCCGCGCCGTTCGTGGGCGTGCAGGGCTTCTACGTCTCGGCACAGAGCGAGAACGCCCTGGTGGCCAACGACTTCCTGGTCAACTTCATCGCAACCCCGGAGGCGATGACGGCGCTGCACGAGGCCGACCCGCGCATCCCGGCCTTCACCGAGGTGGCCGAGCAGGTCGCCGAGGATGAGGTCGTGGCCGGCTTCCTGGCCTCCTCCCAGAACGGTGCGCCGATGCCCTCCATCCCGGAGATGGCTGAGGTGTGGGACCACTGGAACGCCGCTCAGGCCGCGATCATCTCCGGGTCCGATGACCCCGAGGTGGCCTGGGAGCGGATGCTGACCAACCTCGAGGACACCCTCGGCTGATCAGACCACCCGCCGGGCCGGCACCACCACCCGCACGCCGGCCCGGCGGGCCCTTCCCTTTAGCGCCCCGTAACGGAGACGTCGATGTCCCAGTTTTCCCAGCCCCCCACCGCGGGGGCGCCGCCCGGTGAGACCGTACCCGAGCCACCGGGGCCCGCCTCGTCGAAGGTGCGCACGGCCCACGCCAAGGAGTGGAACTCCCCGGTGGGGTACGCGGTGAAACTGGCCCTGATGGCGTTGGTGAACGCCTTCGGGGTCTACCTGCTCTGGTCCGCCTACACCGAGGGCTCCTGGGGGATCTTCACCGGTTCGCTCATCCTGGTGGTGGCGGCGAACTGGGTCTACTTCTCCCGCCGCACGCTGCCGCTGAAGTACATCGCGCCCGGCCTGGTATTCCTCATCGTGTTCCAGTTGTTCACGATGGTCTACACCGGGTACGTGGCCTTCACCAACTACGGCACCGGCCACAACGCCACCAAGGCCCAGGCCGTGGACGCCCTGCTGATCCAGGACGAGCGGCGGGCGCCGGAGTCCCCCTCCTACCCCCTGACCGTGTTGGAGGCCGACGGCGAACTCGGCTTCGCCATCTACGACGACGGCGTGGCCCGGGTGGGCACGGCCGAGGAACCCCTGGCGGAGGAGCCGGAGGCCACCGTCACCGACGAGCGGGTGACGGCGGTACCGGGCTGGGAGGTGGTGGAGCGAGCCCGGATCCTCAGTGAACTGCAGAACGAGGTGGTGGCGCTGCGGGTGCCGGTCTCACAGGAGGCCACCGACGGGTCGATCCGCACCCGGGACGGTTCCACCGGCGCGGTCTACACCTCGGTGCTGGACTGGGATCCCGATGCCGACGTCATGACCAACACCGAGACCGGTGTGGCCTACACCCCCAACGACCGGGGTCAGTTCCAGGCCGAGGACGGATCGGTGCTGCCGGTGGGCTGGCGAGTGGGGGTGGGGTTCGAGAACTTCACCACCGCCTTCACCGACACCAACTACTCCGGCCCGTTCGTGAAGATCCTGGCCTGGACCTTCTCCTTCGCGGTGCTGACCGTGCTGAGCAGCTTCCTGATGGGGCTGGTGCTGGCGGCGATCTTCGACGACACCCGGATCCGCGGCCGCAGGGTGTGGCGGACGTTGTTCATCCTGCCCTACGCCTTCCCGGCGTTCCTGTCCGCCCTGCTGTGGCGGGGAATGCTGAACTCCAACCCCGACTACGGGATCATCAACCAGATCTTCTTCTTCGGCACCCGGGTGGAGTGGCTCACCGACCCGTGGCTGGCCAAACTGGCGATCCTGGGGGTGAACCTGTGGCTGAGTTTCCCGTACTGGCTATTGGTCTGTACCGGGGCGTTGCAGTCACTGCCCAGTGACGTGACCGAAGCGGCCACGTTGGACGGGGCCGGCCGGTTGCGCACCTGGCGCTCGGTGCTGCTGCCGTTGCTGCTGATCTCCACCGCGCCACTGCTGATCGCCTCGTTCGCGTTCAGTTTCAACAACTTCACGCTGATCTACATGCTCACCGGCGGTGGTCCCAGGTTCACCGACACCACCGCCGTGCTGGGCCACACCGACATCCTGATCACGATGGTCTACCAGATCTCCGGCGTGGCCGGCGGGCGCGCTGACTTCGGTCTGGCCAGTGCGCTGTCGATCGTGATCTTCCTGATTGTGGGAGGCATCTCCGCCCTGGCCTTCCGGCAGACCCGCAAGCTCGAGGAGATCATGTGATGTCCACTCCTTCGATTTCTCGTGAAAGACCGCTCGGCTCCGGCCGGGGCAGGGGTGCGGATTCGACCCCGACCGGCCCGCGGCGCGCGCGGTGGTGGGCCGAGGTCGGCTGGAAGTACCCGCTGGGCGCGATCGTGGTGTTCTACGCCGCGTTCCCGCTGGTGTACGTGCTCTCCGCCGCGGTGGCCACCACCGGCACCCTGACCGGGTCCACCTCGTTGTTCACCACCTTCACCCTGGACAACTTCACCGCGCTGGGTGGGACCCGGTTCTGGGATTGGGCCGTCAACAGCCTGATCATCGGCGTCTCGGTGGCCCTCGGCTCGGTGCTGATGGGGGCCGCGGCGGCCTATGCCTTCTCCCGGTTCTCCTTCACCGGCCGGCGGCTCTCCCTGACTATGTTGCTGATCGCGCAGATGTTCCCGCAGATGCTGGCGTTCGTGGCGATCTTCCTGCTGCTGATCGGGCTGGGCAGGGTGGTACCGCAACTGGGGCTGAACTCGCTCGTCGCGCTGATCTGTGTGTACCTGGGCGGTGCCCTGGGCTCGAACACCTTCCTGATGTACGGGTTCTTCAACACCATCCCCAGGGACCTGGACGAGGCCGCCAAGATCGACGGCGCCACCCATTCCCAGACCTACTGGAGCATCATCCTGCGCCTGGCCACCCCGATCCTGGCGGTGGTGGCGCTGCTGAGTTTCATCGCCACGTTCGGGGAGTTCATCCTGGCCCGGATCATCCTGACCTCCGAGGGCAACTGGACCCTCGCGGTGGGGATGTACACCTGGGTCTCGGAGCAACTCAACGCCAACTGGGGCCTGTTCGCCGCCGGTGCGGTGATCGCGGCCCTGCCGGTGCTGCTGCTGTTCCTGTTCCTGCAGAAGTACATCGTGGGCGGGCTGACCGCCGGCTCCGTGAAGGGTTGATCGCCCACCCCGTCAAAGGCTGATCGCACACCCCGTGCTCCGGCCTTCCGGCTCAGAACATCGACGTTCAACAGAAGGGATCGATCGTGGCTCACCTCGATCGCGAATCATCTGACCCCACCCGACTCCGGGGCGTGGCCGTCCTGGCCGCGGCGGGCGCCCTGCTCGCAGCACCCCTGGCCGCCGGTGCCGCGGCTCCCCCGGGGACGGCCGCCGCCGCGCCCACGAGCACCTCGGTGGCCCCACCGGCCGCGACCTCCCAGGATGGACCGGTGGAGTCCACCATTCACGTCGACCCCGTCGCCGGCCTGCCCGAGGACTTCATCAACGGCGTGGACATCTCCTCGATCCTGTCCCTGGAGGAGTCCGGCGTGACCTTCCATGACGCAGCCGGGGCCGGTGCCGACATCTTCGAACTCCTCGCCGCGCACGATGTGAACTACGTGCGGATTCGGGTCTGGAACGACCCCTTCGATGCCGATGGCAACGGCTACGGCGGTGGCAACGTCGGCGTCGACCGCGCCATCACGATCGGCCAGCGGGCCACGGCCGCGGGCATGCGCGTGCTGGTGAACTTCCACTACTCCGACTTCTGGGCCGACCCGGCCAAGCAGATGGCGCCCAAGGCCTGGCAGGGCTTCGACGGTGACGTGGAGCAAACCGCCGCGGCGGTGCACGACTTCACCACCGGGGCCCTCGAGGCGTTCGAGGAAGCCGGTGTGGACGTCGGCATGGTGCAGGTCGGCAATGAGACCAACAACGGCGTCGCTGGCGTCACCGGCCTGGACAACCTCGCCCGGGTCCTTGCCGCCGGAGCCGAGGCCACCCGGCAGGTGCTGCCCGATGCCCTGATCGCGGTGCACTTCACCAACCCCGAGACCGAGGGCCGCTATGCGGCAGCGGCTGCGGCACTGCAGGCGGCGGACGTGGACTACGACGTCTTCGCCAGCTCCTACTACTCCTTCTGGCACGGCAGCCTGACCAACCTCACCAACGTGCTGAACGAGATCCGCACCGAGTACGGCAAGGACGTACTCGTCGTCGAGACCTCCTGGGCCTACACCCCCGACGACGGCGACGGTCACCCGAACTCGGTCAACTCCGACACCTACGACTACCCGCTCACCGAACAGGGTCAGGCCGATGCGATCCGCGACGTGATCGAGGCAACCGTGAACGCTCAGGGGATCGGCGTCTTCTACTGGGAACCGGCCTGGCTGCCGGTGGGCCCGCCCGATCAGTGGGAGGCCAACGCCGCACTGTGGGAGGCCCACGGTTCGGGCTGGGCCACCAGTCACGCCAGCGACTACGACCCCGCCGACGCCGGCCAGTACTACGGCGGCACCTCCTGGGACAACCAGGCCCTGTTCGACTTCGACGGCCACCCGCTGGAGACCCTGAACATCTTCACCTACGCCCGCACCGGCGCCACCGCACCCAGGGAGGTCACCGCCGTCGAGCCGGTGGAACTCATCATCGGCGTCGGTGATCCGGTCGAACTGCCCGAGACGGTGCGCGTGCGGTTCAACGACCGCAGCACCGAGGACCAGGGCGTCACCTGGGCAGACGCCTCCCACATCGCCGGCCCGGGTACCTACACGGTCGAGGGCACCACCGAGACCGGGTTGTCGGTGACCGCCACGGTGATCGTGGAACTGGTCAACTACGTGCTCAACCCCAGCTTCGAGGACCCCGACACCTCGATGTGGATCATCGAGGGCACCGGGGCGCAGATCACCGGGACGTCCAACACCAACGCCGGCGAGCGGGCGGTGGACTTCTGGCACGGCAGCGACTACACCTTCACCATCACCCAGCACCTCCGGGACCTACCGCCCGGGCGGTACGCCCTCTCGGCGGTCACCCAGGGCGATGCCGCCGCCGGCGCGGAGATGACCCTGTCCGCGACCACCTCCGCCGGGGAGTGGAGCGAGCCGCTGGAACTGGTCGGGTGGCAGAACTACCGCACCACCGCGGTGGAAGGGATCGAGGTATCCGACGACGGCGAGGCCACCATCCAGGCATCGTTCAGTCTGCCCGGGGGTGCGTGGGGAACCTTCGACGACGTGCGGCTGGTCCCTGCCGACGCCGAGGAGGGACCGGCCGATCCGCTCGAGGCGGTCATCGCGTTGCGGGATGCGCTGGCGGAGTACCGGGCCGCCGGGGCGGTCGATGGCCCGATCGCACACCGGTTGACGAACGCCACGAACCAGGCTCAGCAGCACCTGGAGAGCGGGCGGACAGAGCCCGCAGAGCAGGCGCTGACCCGGCTCATCCGGCACCTGGACAGTCCGAAGCCACCCGACACCCTGACCGAGGAGGCGAGGGTCGACCTGCGTGGGCGGGCCGTGGCGATCCTGGACCTGCTCTGAGCGCGGGCAACGCCGCTGGGCTACCTAGCCTGGCGGTGTGCCGAGCAGGGGTAGCAGGTCGGGCACGGCGCGCAGGTCGGTCTGGATGATCAATGTGGTCAGCGCGGTCTCGGACCAGGTGCGTAACTGGCTGCGCACCTGGTCCGGGGTTCCGACCAGGCCCACGTCCTGGACCAGTTCCAGCGGGATCGCCGCTGCCGCTCCGGCCTTGTCGCCGTCGGCGTAGCGGCGCTGCACCTCATCGCACTCGGCCTCATAGCCCATCCGGGCGATGGCCTGGCGGTGGAAGTTCGTGCTCTCCGAGCCCATGCCGCCGATGTACAGCGCCAGGTGCGGGCGTACCCGGTCCGCGGCGGCCTCGGCGTCACCGGCGATCGAGACCGGCACCGAGGCGCTCACCTCGAACTCCTCGGCCGGGCGCAGGTCACCGGCGCGCCGGGCGAACCCGGTGGCCAGCAACTCGGTGTACTCATCATTCAGCCGTGGGGAGAAGAACGCGGGTAACCACCCGTCGGCGATCTCGGCGGCCAGTGCGGTGTTCTTCGGTCCCTGGGCCGCCAGGTGGATCGGCAGGTCCGCGCGCAGCGGGTGCACGGTGGAGCGCAGCGCCTTGCCCTGCCCCGTTCCGCCGGGATGGGGGAGCTGGTAGTGAGCGCCGTCGAGGGTCACCGGTGCCTCGCGGCGCAGCACCTGCCGCACGATATCCACGTACTCCCGGGTGCGCTCCAGGGGGCGGGGGTACGGCTGGCCGTACCAGCCCTCCACCACCTGCGGGCCGGAAGCGCCCACCCCGAGGATGAACCGCCCGCCACTGAGGTGGTCCAGCGTCAGCGCCGCCATCGCGGTGGCCGTGGGGGTGCGCGCGGACATCTGCGCGATGGCGGTCCCCAAGCGGACCCTGGAGGTCGCCGCTCCCCACCAGGCCAGCGGCGTGAACGCATCGGAACCGTAGGCCTCCGCGGTCCACACCGAATCGAGTCCGGCGTCATCGGCAGCCCGCACCGCTTCCGCCGCACCCTCCGGTGGGCCGGCCGACCAATATCCCAGATGCACTCCGAATCGCATCTACCCATCCTGCCGCACGCGGGCGGCCGGTAGCGTTCCGATCTCCGAGCCCGAGCCCGAGCCCGACTGAGCGTGACTAAAGCGTTGACCGCCGTTCATCTACTTGAATAAGGTTCAAGTCCGGCGAGAGGTGACCCAGATGGCCCAGCAGGAGTTCTCACCGCAGGCGGCCCGCCAGCAGGCTGCCCGAATCGGTACCCGGGTTCGCTCGGCGGCCCGGTGGCACGGGTGGATGTGGTTGACGATCGCGATCCTCACGCCCACATTCCTGCTGGGAACCGGGCGGGAGGATCTTCCGCGATCGATCCAGTTCTGGATCGCCGTCGGGTTCGGACTGGTTGGTGCGGTCCTGACCGTGTGGGAAGCCAGGCGCGGGGTGGTCGGACGGCAGGCCGCCCGGGTGGATCGGCCGATGACGTGGGCTTACGTGGTGCTGATGATGGTGGCCATCGGGTTCACCTTCATCGGCGCCCAGAACTCCCCGTGGTTCATCCCGCTTGCCCTGGCTCCCAGCATCCCGTGCCTGCTCGCAGCCTGGCGGGTCCTGCGAGCATGACCGTCCAGCATCCCCGCCACGAACTCGACGACCTCATCCACGCACCCGTCCGGCTCTCGATGGTCGCCGCGCTCGCGGCTGCGGACTCGATCGACTTCCGCACCCTGCGCGACCTGGTCCAGGTCAGCGACTCGTTGCACTCCAAGCACATCACCACACTGGAGGAGGCCGGGTACCTCGCGGTGCGGAAGGGGTATGAGGGCAGGCGGGGACGTACCTGGCTGTCCCTCACCCCGGCCGGCGTGGCCGCCTACCGGCGCTACCTGGAGGTGCTGACCTCCATCACCACGGCCTGACGCGAGGCCGCATCATCGGCGGCGCCTTGCGCTACCTCGAGGTGGCGATGGCGGCAGCCACGTCCGCGACGATCCAGGCCGGCGAGGCCCCGCCGGGGATGATGCCCTGATCGGCCGCGACCCGCAGCCGCAACTGATCCGGCGCCAGGCCGAGCAGGGGAGCGGGGTACTGGGGCCCGGAACCCTCCTCGGCCGCCGGCGCCAGGTCACCGTCCGCCCAGACGATCAGGTGCAGCGCCCCGGCCAACCCCTCCGCGGCCACCAGCTCCACCCGATCGACCGCGAAGCCGGCCCGCTCGGCACTGATCCGCGCGACCGCCTGGCCGTACCAGTCCTCCTCCGCACCGACCTCGCCATGGATCAGGGTGAGCGGTGCGCGCTCGGGGGATGCGCCGTCGTCGGCCGCGCCGGTTCCGGCGGCCGTGTCTTCCAGCGCGCCGCTTCCGACGCCTGTGCCGGCCAGCGCGCCCAGCGTCCCGTCGGGCAGCACCGGCACGATGGTGAGCCGCTCGACGGTGCCGGGCTCGGGGTGAGCAGAGATCTGGCGGTAGCGCATCAGGCTTCCACGTGCGGGAGGACCTCGTCGGCGATGAGCGCGATGTGCTCGAGGTCGGACAGATCCATGATCTGCAGGTAGAAGCGCTCGGCACCGACGGCGGCGAAGGCGCGGATGCGCTCGATCACCTCCGGGACGGTCCCGGCCAGGCCGTTCTCCCGCAACTCCGCCGGTTCGCGACCGATCGCCCCGGCCCGGCGGGTGAACTCGGCCTCATCACGGCCCACCACGGTGATCAGCGCGGTGGAGTAGACCAGGTCGTCGGGGTCCCGGCCGGCGTCGGTGCAGGCGGCGCGGACCCGGCCGTACGTCTCCGGCAGGTCGGCCAGCTTCGGGAAGCCTGCGTTGTACTCGGTGCCGAAGCGGGCCGCCAGCGCCGGGGTGCGCCGGGGTCCGCCGCCACCGATGATCACCGGCATCGGGGACTGCACCGGCTTGGGCAGGGCGGGGGAGTCGGAGATCTGGTAGTGCTCGCCGTCGAAGTTGTACCGCTGACCGACCGGGGTCTGCCACAGCCCGGTGATCAGTTCGAGTTGCTCGGTGAGCAGACCGAAGCGTCTGGCTGGGAACGGGATCGCGTAGGCGCTGTGCTCCTCCGCGTACCAACCGGTGCCCAGACCCAGTTCCACCCGGCCTCCGGACATCGCGTCCACTTGTGCCACCTGGATGGCCAGCACCCCGGGGTAGCGGAACGTGGCCGAGGAGACCAGGGTGCCCAGGCGGATCGAGGAGGTCTCCCTGGCCAGGCCGGCCAGCGTGGTCCAGGCGTCGGTGGGGCCAGGCAGTCCGTCACCCTTGCCCATGGCCATGTAGTGGTCGGAGCGGAAGAACCCGTTGAAGCCCAGACGCTCGGCGGTGCGGGCCATGTCGAGTTGGTCGGCGTAGGAGGCGCCTTGCTGGGGCTCGATGAAGATGCGGAAGTCCATGGTGTACCACCCTGCCATGCCTCGGGTGGGCGCGGGGAGGGGGGAGGCTGTCTCAGGACGAGGCGTCGTAGCCGGTGCTCGAGACATCCTCCTGAACTCCGGGCAGCATCCGCGCCGGCAACTCCGCGACGACGACCACCACGACGTCCTCGAGTTTCCAGTCCAGGTCGATGATCGCCTCCCGTGCCCGGGTCATCTCCGCAAGGGTGGGCGTGTGGCCCTGGACCGGTACCACGAACGACTCCACGTGGAACACATGGCCCTGGTCGCGTACCCGGGACTGGGCGGCCTGGACCCAGGGCAGCGCGGACAGGGTCTCATCGATCTCCGGGAGCAACGGATGCGGGCCGCTGCCGTCATAGGTCTCCACGCGGGCGTCCATGAGGGCGGCGGTGGCGACCCGAACGTTACGCACCCCATCGCGCAGGATGTTGCCGGCGATGAACAGCGCCGATGCCGTGTCGGCCCACCACAGTCCCGCGCCGAGCCCGATGATCCCGGCGATGGCGCCCAGCGTGGTCATCCAGTCGGCCTTGTTCATCTCGGCATCGGCGTACAGCACGCGATCGTGCAGGTGCCGGGCCAGGGGCATCTTCGCCCGACCGAGCAGAACCGGCGGCAGGGCGGTGTAGGCGAGCACGGCGATCATCAGCCACCCCGACCACACCACCTGCCCGCCTATCTCCACCAGGCCCACCGAGGCGCGATGGCCGGAGAGCAGCCCGCCGGCGGAATCGACGAGCAGGAAGGCCCCCAGACCGAACAGGGCGGTCGCGGCCACCAGGTGCCCCACGCCGACGGCCCGGTGGTACCCGTACGGGTGGCGCGGGCTGGGACGGTGCTTGGTGGCGCGGACGGCGAAGAGGAAGGCGATCGGCGGGATGAAGGAGAGCGTGTTCTCCACCACCGCGGCCTGCATCGCCTTGGAGTCCCCCATGGTCAGCAGCAGCAGGGCCACCGCCGTGGCGAAGAATCCGATCGTGATCCACGCCAGGCGAACCGCCCGGCGCAGCGCCGCCTGCACCTGCGGGGGCAACTCGGTGTGTCCGAAACGTGCCATCAGCGTGCCGCCAGCAGGAACCGCTCGAGGGTGACCAGGAAGGCGTTCTCGCCCGCCGGTACGGCCATCACGCGGGGGATCTGCGCGCCGTCGTCTGCTGATTCGGTGTAGGGGCGGGTGAGGCCGGCCATCTCCCGCCAGGGCGAGTCCGCGGTGAGGCCCCCGATCACCAGGTGGAGATCACCACGCTCCAGTTGCCCGATCAGCGCTTCCTCCCCGCCCGGCACCCACACGACCTCGGCATCGAGTGTGGCAGCGAACTCGGTCACGAGTTCCACCTCGGTGCCCGCGGGATCCCCGTCGGTTCCCTCGGGCAGGTCGGTCCAGGGCGGGTTCGGGGAGACGCCGACCAGCAGGGTGCCCCCGGTGACGCGGTCGAGTGTGCCGTCAGGGTCGGCCGGCACGGCGCTGCAGGCACCTAGCGCCAGGATCAGGAGCATGGCCGCGACCGCGATCCTTCTCATCGGGCCCAGTCAACTCCCTGTGGGCGGTTTCGCATCTTGAGGCCGCGATGGTGGCCCGGCCCGGGCATGACGACGTCCCGTGGTCCAGCCCGAATGGGCCGGAAGTGCACTGGACGAGGGTGCCCCTTCCACGGGACGTCGCGGTGACTGCCGGGTATTCGCCAGCGCTATCGCGGGCGAACCCGCGTCGGGTCCGTTGCTACGGGCTGCTAGCGGGCAGCCACCTCACGAGTCCTATAAGAAATCACTTCTCGGACCACCTCCTTTCCCGTGTGGGGTTCTACTGTAAGCACGACGGCGGGAGTTGGGGAACGTTTTATCGCCCGGCGAACACTGGGCTCGCCCGGGCCTTGCTGTGGCTACCCCGGTCTATTCGGGCGCCGCAGCGCCCGTGGTGTCCAGCCGATGCAGGTTGCGCCGCCGGCGGATGTGCCCGGCGAGGTAGGCAGGGTGCCCTGTGGGTCCCGGGGCCTACCTGTGTGGGCACGGGCGGTTAGTCTCGGATGCATGACGCAACTGGTGGGCGCCCACGCCGGGCAGGACGATCCGATCGGGTACGCGCGCGAGGTCGGGGCAGATCTGGTGCAGATCTTCCTCGGTGACCCGCAGAAGTGGTCGGCTCCGAGTGCGCCGCACCCCGACGGGGCCGACGGGCTTCGCCGGGCCGCGCAGCAGGCCGGCATCGCCCTGGTGGTGCACGCCCCGTACGTGCTCAACGTGGCCAGCCTGAACAACCGGATCCGGATCCCCAGCCGCAAGCTCCTGGCCAAGGTGATGGACCTGGCCGGGCAGATCGAGGCGATCGGGGTGGTGGTGCACGGCGGGCACGTCCGGGCCGAGGACGATCCGGAGGTGGGATTCGACAATTGGCGCAAGGCGATCGAACAGACGCCCAAGCCGGTGCCGCTCCTGATCGAGAACACCGCGGGCGGGAACCACTCCATGGCACGGGGGGTGGAGCGGATCGCGCGGCTGTGGGAGTCGGTGACCGCGGCCGACGGGAGCGAGCAGGTGGGGTTCTGCCTGGACACCGCCCACGCGTTCGCCGGTGGTGAGGAACTCGACGGGCTCACCGACCGGATCCGGGCTATCACCGGCCGTATCGACCTGGTGCACCTGAACAACTCGCGGGGCGCCTTCAACTCCGGGCAGGACCGCCACGCAGGCATCCACGCAACGGACGGGTTGATCGAGCCCGGTGCGCTCGGCGCCCTGGCCGCGGCCGCCAAGTCCCCGGTGGTGCTGGAGACCCCCGGCGCAGGCCATGCCGAGGAACTCACCTGGGTGCGTGAGCAGGTGCGGTGAGCACCCCGGACGACGACGCCGCCTCCCGGTAGCGCGCACCACCTGCTGGGGCGCCGGCGGGGGTTGGGGGTGTGGTTCGGTATCGTCGTTCTGCTTCGCCCAGTCCCGGTACGTGCGGCTCTGATCAGTCGGCGATGGCCTCGTTCGCCGCCTGCTGGGCCTGGCGCAGGGCCTGGGGCACCTCGATGCGGCCGGCGAACATATCCTGGAACACCGGGCTGATCTCGTTCGATCCACCGCTTGCCCGGGGGCCGAGCGGTGCGGGCGTGGTCCCTTCCTCGACGGCGTCGAGGAACACCTGCACGTCGACATCCTGACCGGCCCAGTACTGCGCGTAGGCCTCCTGGGCCTCCACCACCCCGGGGATGCCCGCTCCGCTCTCGCCCAACGGCCGCTGACCCTGTGCCGAACCGAGCCAGCGAAGCACCTCGATCGTCGCCTCGGAGTCGGCTGCGTGGGCGCTACCCACCGCGGCCACCCCGTGCACCACACTGATGCGCCCGCGCGGTCCCTCGACCTTCGGCGCCAGGTCCCAGTCGAAACCGGCATCGACCAGGTGCGCCAGTGCGGAGGGCCCGGCCTGGAACAGCGCCAGTTCCTCCCGCAGGAACAACTCGCGGGAGAAGGCGGGGTCGTTGTTGGTGTCCTCGGCCGCGGGGGCCACCTGATGGGTCTGGATCAGGTCCACCACGTATCCGAACGCGGCCTCCCCCGGCGGGGTGGCAAAGGTGTACCTGCCGGACCCGTCCTGGAACCGGCCCCCGTTCTCCGCCAGGAAACTCAGCCAGATCGCCTGTGCGTCGTGCTGGGCGTTGAATCCGAACCGGACGATGTCCTCCGCGTCGAAGCCCGGCTCGTCGGCGGTGCTCCCCTCGGCGTCGACGGTGAGCGCCTGGGCCGCCCCCACCAACGTGTCCTCGGCTCCGGTGGGGTCCCAGCGCAGGCTCGCCGGCTCGACGCCGGCCTCCTCGAGCAGGTCGGTGTTGTAGTACAGCGCGGTCGACTCCCACAGTTGCGGCACCCCCCACTGGATGCCATCCCGGCGGTAGAGGTCGGCCACCGGCTCCGTCCAGGCGTCGTGGTCGCCACCGATCGCCTCGTCCAGGTTGATCATCTGGCCGGTGTCGGCGTGCGCTCCGAAGTTGGCGGTGTTGGTCCAGAACACATCGGCCATGGTGCCGGCCTCGAGGTCCTCCGGTAGCCGATCCCAGTAGTCCTCCCAGGCCACCACCTGCACGTCCACGGTGATCTCCGGGTGCTGTTCGGTGAAGGTCTCGAAGGACTCCTCGTAGGCGGCCGCGACGGTGTCGTCCCAGATGCGGAAGGTCACGGTTGCCTCGGCGTCCTCGGAGTTCGGCGCGTCCTCCGGGATGCCTGAGCAGGCCGCCAGGGCCAGGGCTGTCCCGCCCAGCAGCGCGGGCAGGGCGAGCACGGTGCGACGACGGCGCGAGGTTGTCCTCATCGAGGCTCACAGCCATCCACGGCGCTGAGCGGTGCGGGCGGCTTCCACCCGGGTGGTGGTGCCGGTCTTGCCGATCGCCGAGGACAGGTAGTTGCGCACCGTCCCGGTGGACAGGTGCACGTGCGCGGCGATGGTGGCGATCGGGGCTCCCTCCAGGGCCTCGCGCAGCACGTCCTTCTCCCGGTCCGTCAGCGGGTTCGGGCCGCCGGAGAGGGACTCGGCGGCCAGCGTCGGGTCCACCACCCGAAGGCCGGCGTGGACCCGACGGACCGCCTCGGCCAACTCGGTGGCCGGGGTGTCCTTGACGACGAATCCGCTGGCACCGTTGTCCATCGCGCGGCGCAGGTAGCCGGGCCGGTCGAAGGTGGTCACGATAAGCGAGCGCACCCCCGGGGTCTGCTGGTGCAACTGTCCGGCCACCGAGATGCCGTCCATGCCCGGCATCTCGATGTCCAACAGGCACACCTGCGCGCGGTGCCGGCGTACGGCGTCGAGCACCTCATCGCCCCGACCCACCTCGGCCACCACCTGCAGGTCCTTCTCCAGGTTCAGCAGTGCGGCCAGGGCCCCGCGTACCAGCGCCTGATCGTCGGCCAGGAGCAGCCGGATGGGTCCATCACCCATGGGTGGTCGTTCGCGGTTCGGGTTGGTCGGTGGCGGTGGCGGTCCCGGCGGACAGGTTCCCACCGGTTCCTGCCTGCTCGCCTGCCGTGCGGGCGCTCTCGGGTGGGTCGGCGTCCGGGTCCAGGGTGGCCGTCACCTCGGTGCCACGACCTCCGGCGCCGGTTCTGATGGACAGCGTGCCGCATCCGATGCGCTCGGCGACCCCGCGCAACCCGTGGCCGGTCGCACCCTCGGGAACCCCGACGCCGTCGTCGGTCACCCGGATCCAGGAACCGCCGAGCAACACCTGGCACCGGGTGGCGGCCGAGTGACGCACCACGTTGGTGACCAGTTCTCGTAGTACCCAGGCCAGCACGATCCGGTGCCGCGGGTCCACGGCGCTGGTGTCGGTGGGCAGTTCCGCGCTGATACCGGCCCCGGACAGGGCCGCACCGGCGCGTTCCAGCTCATCGTCCAACCGGGCCACGCGCAACCCGGCCACGGTGGCGCGCACCTCGGCCAGGGCCTCGCGGGTCAGGGCCTGGATCTGGGTTAGTTCGTGCTGAGCCTGCTCGGGGTTGACCTCGATCAGTCGTTCGGCCAGTTCGGCCTTGACCGTGATGACGGTCAGGGAGTGACCGAGCACGTCATGCACGTCCCGGGCCACCCGGTCGCGTTCGGCCGCGAGTTGGCGTTCGTCCTCCAGCGCCCGGTGGGCGGTCTGACGTTCCTCCAGCACCCGGACCAGGCCGTTGCCCACACCCACCCCGAGGATGATCGCCACGAAGAACCACATCGAATCGAACTCGCCGATCATCGCCGGCCAGATGATGGCCGTTGCCAGCGCGAGCACCATCACGACGCCGGCCCAGCGCAGCGGCAGGGTGAACGCGCTCAGGGCGACCAGGAACACCACCAGGCTGAGTACCCAGGGCCCGAGCACGGGCACGACTGCCAGGATCAGCAGCGTCAGCACGCTCAGGTGCGTCACGCCCACCCTGGTGGCCTGGGCGGCTGTTTCGGTACAGCCGAGGCGTACGAAGCCGGCGACGTAGACGGCGGCGTAGAGCAGCACCCCACCGATCGCGAGCACCCGCACCAGAAGTGAGTGGTCGCTCTGATAGACGGCCATGATGGGGAAGGCCAGGAAGAGCAGCCAGATGGTGGCCATCACCCACCCGAACCGGTCCCACGGGTTCGTCCCGATGTCGGCCTCGTCCGCTCCGGGCACCGACGAACCATCGCCGGTGCGCTCGGCGATGCTGGTGGCGGGCTCGGTGTGCCGGGCGGCCTGGTCGGAAGTCATCGTTGATGTCGATCCTGCCATGGATGCCCCGTCAACGGCAGGAGCCGGCGCGACGCCGACCGCCTCCGATTCCGAATCGCTCGCCGGGTTCATCACGACCCACTCACTGCCGGGCGCGGCCGCGGCGCACCAGGGTGATCGCGATCAGGCCCAGGACGAGGGTCCAAGCCATCACGTTGGTCAGCGGGACCCACAGCGGTTCGTGGACCGGGTCGCCGTTCATCGTGGCCAGCCACCCCTCGGTGAGCGGGTAGCGGGCCAAAGCGGCGTAGCCGTACAGCGGGGTGAACTTGGCGATGGCCAGCAACGCCCCGGACAGGGGGATGAACATGTTGCCCAGGAACGCCAGCACCACCGTGGATCCACTGGCCACCGCGATGGCGGACTCGGATCTGATCGCCAGGCCCCACACCAGACCCCACAGGGCGAACAGGGCGGCGCCGGGGATCACGATCATGGCGCTGAGCACCCACGCCCGGGCCGAACCCTGGGCGCCGGTCAGCGCGCCGAGACTATAGATCAGGGCTATCGGCAACGCCGCGATCACCACCGCGACGAGTGCCTTGGTGCCCACGTAGGTCGAGTCACGCAGTGGCGTCAGGCCGAGCTGGCGGCCCCAACCCTGCATCCGTTCCACCGCGGTCTGCCCACCGATCGAGGTGGTCGCCACCACCGCCCCGTAAGCGGCCATCGCGATCATGATCGACATCGCGACGTTTCCGTTGCCTGCCGGGTCGCCGCTGAACTCCATCGCGGCACCGAAGATCAGGTAGAAGAACGCCGGCAGTACCACGATGAAGAAGATGCCCATGAACTCGCGGAACTGACGCTTCAGTTCCAGTCCCAGGATGGTGACGTTCATCGGTGCTCCTCATGGTTGGTCTCGCTCTGCTCCACCGGCGCGGTGCCGGTCAGCGCCACGAAGGCGCTCTCCAGGTTGGCGCTGGCGATCTCCAGTCCGCTGGCGCCCACCTCGCTGAGCAAGGCGAGAGCGGCGGCGTCGGTATCGGTGGCGCGCATGTAGGCCCGCCGCCCGTTGCGGCGGACATCGGTGATGACGTCCAACGCGACGATGTCGTCGAGCACGTCCTGGGCGCCGTGTTCGGGTAGGTCCACCGACAGGGTGCGCCCGGAGTTGCGTTCCCGGATCTCACTGGTGGGGCCGTCGGCAACGATCTTCCCGCCGGAGATCATCACGATCCGCTCGGCGAAGTTCTCCGCCTCCTCCAGGTAGTGGGTGGCGAAGACCACCGAACGCCCCGCGCGGGCCTCGGTACGCATGGTGTCCCAGAACTCCCGCCGCGCCGTCACGTCCATTCCCGCGGTGGGCTCGTCCAGGATCAGCAGTTCCGGGTCGGGCAGCAGCGCGAGGGCGAACCGCAACCGTTGCTGTTCTCCGCCGGAGCACTTGGAAACCTTCCGGTTGGCCAACTCGTTCAGCCCTGCCCGCTCGAGCACCTCCTGGACCGGGCGGGGTGCGGTGAAGGTGGAGGCGACGTAGCGCACCGTCTCGGCCACCGTCAGGTCCCGGAGCAGGCCACCGGTCTGCAGTAGCGCGGAGACCTTTCCGGCCAGGACCGCCTCACGGGGGGCCAGCCCCATCACCGCGACACTGCCGGCGTCGGGTGGGACCAGGCCCAGCACGATGTCCAGCGTGCTGGTCTTGCCGGCCCCGTTCGGTCCGAGGAATGCCACGATCTCGCCGTGGCCGATGGTCAGGTCCACCCCGTCGACGGCGTGGATGCGCCCGTCCCTGCCGGGGAAGCTCTTGCGCAGGCCCCGGACGGCGATAGCCGGTGGTCTCGGTGCAAGGGCGGCACCGTGATCGGCGGGGGTGCCGTGATCGGCGACGACCGCGTTCTGGGTAGTTGAGGGGTGCATGGTGACAAGAGTGCTCGGCCTGGACCCTCACCGGTCAGCCCCTGCTGTCACCTGCTCCCGATGACATCGGTCATAGCCGCTGCCAGGATCGGCCAGACTAGAGGCCATGTTCACTACGCGCCCCGAGCTCCTCGGCACCTTCGGCATGGTCGGCTCCACCCACTGGCTGGCTTCCAGCACCGGCATGGCGGTGCTGGAGGACGGCGGGAACGCCTACGACGCCGCCGTGGCGGCGGGGTTCGTGCTGCACGTGGTGGAGCCGCACCTGAACGGGGTCGGCGGGGAGATGCCCCTGATCGGGCACGACGGCGCCACCGGCCGCACCTTCGTGGTCTCCGGGCAGGGGGTGTCTCCGGCTGCGGCCACCGCCGGCGCCTTCACCGACCTGGGCCTGGACGTGGTGCCCGGCACCGGCCTGCTGGCGGCCACGGTGCCCGGCAGTTTCGGTGCCTGGATGCACATCCTGGCTGCCTACGGCACCAAGTCGCTGCGCGAGGTTCTGCGTTACGCCATCGGCTACGCCGCGCACGGGCACCCGGTGCTGCCCGGCGCGGCCGCCGCGATCAAGGCCGTGGCGCCGGTGTTCACCGAGCACTGGGCCACCTCGGCCGAGGTCTACCTGCCCGGCGGCACGGCCCCGCAGGCCGGTACTCTGGTCACCAACCCCGTCCTGGCCGCCACGCTGGAACGCATCGTCACCGAGGCCGAAGCCGCCTCCCGCAACCGTGAGGAGCAGATCGAGGCTGCCCGGCGCGCCTTCTACTCCGGTTTCGTGGCGGAGGCGATCGAAGCCTTCGCCGCCACCAAGCAGTGGGACGGGAGCGGGGAACTGCACGCCGGGCTGCTCACCGGCGCGGACCTGGACTCCTGGGCGGCCACCGAGGAGGACCCGCTGCTGCTGGACGTGGCCGGTGCCACGGTTGCCAAGACCGGCCCGTGGAGCCAGGGCCCGGTGATGTTGCAGCAGTTGGCGATGCTGGACGCCCTCGACATCGGCGCGGCCGAACTGGGCTCTGCGGAGATGGTGCACACCGTGACCGAGGTGGCCAAGTTGGCCTTCGCCGACCGGGAGGCCTACTACGGCGACCCCGGCCACGTGCAGGTCCCGATCCAGGACCTGCTCAGCCCCGCCTACGCCGCGCAGCGAGCGAGGTTGGTAGGGCCCGAAGCCAGTACCGACTTCCGGCCCGGCTCACCCGGTGGCGCCACGCCGCACCTGGGGCAGGCGGTGCTTGCGGCGATGGCCGCTGATGCCGGGCACGACGCCGGGGTGCGGTTACCGGGCCAGGGTGAGCCCACCCTGGACCGTGGCGCCGCCGCCGCAGGCCCGGTCGCCGGCGCCGACATCGAGGGCGCCGAACGGGCCGGTCGGGGCGACACCTGCCATCTCGACGTGGTGGACCGGTGGGGCAACGCGGTCTCGGCAACCCCCTCGGGCGGGTGGCTGCAGTCCTCCCCGGTCGTCCCCGGGCTCGGCTTCGCCCTGGGCACCAGGGCGCAGATGTTCTGGTTGGAGCAGGGGCTCCCGGCCAGTATCGCCCCACGCCGGCGCCCGCGTACCACCCTGTCGCCGGGAATGGTGCTGCGCGAGCACGGGCCGATGGCTTTCGGCACCCCCGGCGGGGACCAGCAGGACCAGTGGACCATCCCGTTCCTGATCGCTCACCTGTTCGGCGGCCACAACCTGCAGGCCTCGATCGATGCTCCGAGTTGGCACACCACGCACCTGCCCTCCTCCTTCTACCCGCGCCAGGCCGAGGTTGCCGGGCTGCACGTGGAGTCACGTCTGGGCGAGCAGGTGCTAGCCGAACTGCGCCGACGTGGGCACCGCGTCACCGACGCCGGACCCTGGTCGCTCGGCTTCATCAGTGCCGCCGGCCGGCGCGCCGACGGTCTACTGCACGCGGGCGCGAACCCCCGGCGGATGCAGGGCTACGCCGTCGGACGCTGACCCGTGCGACACATTCGCCCTCACCATCGCTGGGAACGGCGCGGTGAATCCGGCCCGAGGCTGTGCGCCGCTACCAGAGCGTGCGGACGCCGCGGAGTGTTCCGAATGCCGGATCGCGCGTGATGAGCACGAGCGACTCGCTGATCGCCTGTGCGGCCAGCATGCGGTCGAACGGGTCGCGATGAACCCAGTCGAGGCTGCCCGCAAGCATGGCGTGCTCATCAGTGATGGGCAGGTGCTCGCAGCCCAGTCGCTGCAGGTTTCGGTCCCAGGCACTCAGGAGCCCAGTGGCCTGGGGAAGCCTGCCCAGGCGGGATTTCGTGGCGACTTCCCACGCACTGGCGGCGGAGGACAACAGGGTAGTGCCCCGATCGACGATGACCTCATGGGCGGTCGGACTCAATGTCGCCGGCTTGGTCAGGGCCCACAACAGTGCATGGGTGTCGAGGAGGTATCTCAATGTTCCCAGGCAGCCAATTCGCTTTCTGGCAACTCCTCTAAGAATTCCACCGGTACGTCATAGCCGACAAAACCCAGATCACGCGTGGCACCGGAGGACAACGGGGCCAGCCGCGCGACCGGAGTGTCTCCGCGCGCGATCACGATCTCCTCGCCGTCCTCCACCCTGGCGAGCAGAGCAGACAGATGCGTCTTCGCGTACTGCACCTTCACTGTGGTCATCCCATCAGACTAGGTTGGTCAACTACCGTGGTCAAGCAGGTGCAGCGCCGCGGAGGATCGCTGGGCCGGCCGCCGATCCTCACCCGGCAGCGAGCGCCTCGCGCACGGCGTGGTAAGCGGGTTTGGGCTGGTAGTCACCGTGCAGGAGCAGCGCGCCGCCGGTGCCGGGGAACCAGCCTGGCACCCAGGACTGCTCATCCAGCACGCCCCAGGGGGTGAGTGACTCACAACCGGGCACATCCAGGGCGATCCGGGTGATCCGGGCGTACCGGTCGGCCTGCTGATCCAGGTGTTCCTCGCTGAGGCCGCCTTCACCCGTCACCGGGCCGCGGACATCGAGTTCGGTGATCGCGGTGCGCAGGCCCAGGTCGGCGAACCGTTTCAGGTTCTGGGGCAGGTCCTCGGGGAAGGGCGCGGACATGTCCAGGTGCCCCTGCACACCGAACCCGTGCACCGGCACACCCTGTGACCGCAGGTCCCGGAGCAACGCGTACCAGGCGTCGGACTTCGCGCCGTGACGTTCGACGTCGAAGTCGTTGCCGAACAGCAACGCGTCCGGGTCCGCCTCGTGGGCCCAGGTGAACGCCTCGGCGATGATGTCCGGCCCGAGTGCGCCCAGCCACGGGTTCTGCTCGGTACGCAACCGGCCGTCGTCGTCGAGGATCTCGTTGACCACGTCCCAGTGCTGGATGCGACCGGCATAACGACCCACCACGGTCTGGATGTGCGTGCGCAGGAGCCGCCGCAACTCCTCCGGGCTGTGGTCCCCGCCGGTGATCCAACCCGGGTTCTGGTTGTGCCACAGCAGCGTGTGTCCGCGCACGTGCTGGCCGTGCTCGGCGGCGAAGTCGACGATCGCGTCGGCCGCGGCGAAGTCGAACTCGCCGGGCGCGGGTTGGAGCCACTCCCACTTCGTCTGGTTCTCCGGGGTCAGCGAGGAGAACTCGGCGGCCAGCACCTGCCGGTACCGGGCGTCGGTGAGCAGCGGCATCGTCGTGGCGGTGCGGCCGTACCCGGCCACCGCGGCGCCGATCCGGAGCCGGTCGGGCGCATGGGCGCGCAGCCCACCCTGGCTCTGCTCGTCGGCGCGCTGGTGCCCGGCGGGTGAGCCGGTGGGGATGTTCATTCGTGGTTACCTTCCGTGCGGCGTTGTTCATGCCGGTGCCCCGGGCCGCGTGCGAACCGGCTCGGGGCACTGGTGGTGGGTGGTTCAGCCGAGCATGGTGCGGCACTCGGCCAGTGCCGGGTGATTATTCCACCGGGCGTGACCACCGGGATTGGTCTGCACCAGGGTCTGCTGCACGGCGCAGAAGGCGGGCTTGCGCTCGTAATCGCCCTCCAGCAGCAGGGCGCCGCCCTGACCCTCGAACGTGGCAGGCACCCAGGAGTGCTCATCCAGTACACCCCACACGGTGAAGGAGGTGCAGCCGGTCACGTTCAGGCAGGCCTGCAAGCCCTGGCTGTACCAGTCGGCCTGTTGCTCCAGCAGTTCCGGGCTCAACCGACCCTCGTCGTCGACGTAACCGCGCACGTCCATCTCGGTGATCGCGGTCTGCAGACCCAGGGCGTCGAAGCGCTCGAGGTTCTCCTGCAGTCGGCCGTCGAAGCCGTACATCAGGCCGAGATGGCCCTGGATGCCGAAACCGTGCACCGGGACACCCTCGGCGAGCAGGTCCTGGATCAGGTCGTAATAGGCGTCCGCCTTCTCGTTGGTGCCCTCGACGTTGTAGTCGTTGAAGAACAGCAGGGCGTCCGGGTCGGCCTCGTGGGCCCAGTGGAAGACGTCAGCGATGACCTCCGGGCCCAGTTCGCGCAGCCAGATGTTGTCCTGCATGCGCAGTTCGGCGTTGTCGTCGAAGATCTCGTTCGCGACGTCCCACTGCTGGACCTGCCCGGCGTAGCGGTCCACCACGGTGTGGATGTGGGTGCGCAGGATGTCGCGCAGTTCCTCCGCGGTGAAGTCGCCCTCCTCCAACCAGGCCGGGTTCTGGCTGTGCCACATGAGGGCGTGCCCGCGCACGTGCTGGCCGTTGTCGGCGGCGAAGGCGACGACCTCATCGGCCGCGGCGAAGTCGAAGGTGTCGGCATCGGGCCGCAGGGCGTCCCATTTCATCTGGTTCTCGGGGGTGAGGGAGGAGAACTGCGCCGCCAGGAAGTCCCGGTACTCGGCGTCGTTGGGGAACGGCTCGGGATAGTCCTGGTTCCCGTGATGCCCGCCTCCGGCGGCCGCGGTGCCGATTCGCAGATCGTCCGGGGCCCACGAGCGCAGGGTGTCCTGTTCGGCGAGGCCGGGTGGGAGTTCGCCCTCCTGTCCGGGCGGCCCGGCGTGTCCGGGCGGGCTTGCCACGGCCGGTGCCGCCAGGGCGGCGGTGCACAGTCCCGCGCCGAGGATGGCGGCGGCCCGCTTGATGGATGTCATCGTCATCGATCTCTCCTTTTCTACCCGCCGGTGTAGTCAAGGCGCACTCCGCGGCGGTGGACGGAGTGGCCGGTCAGTCCCTCTGGTGGGTTACGGGCATCACCCCTTCACTGCGCCCTGCAGACCGGAGACGATCCGCTTCTCCATCGCCAGGAAGAACACCAGTGCCGGGATCATCGCCAGGGTGGTGAAGGCGAGTACACCGGCGGTGTCCTGGGCGTGCTCGGTGGAGAAGTTCGCCACCCCCAGCGGCAGGGTCTGTGCGCTGGGGGAGGACAGGATCAGCAGCGGTAGCAAGTAGGCGTTCCAGGAGGCCACGAACGCCAGCACTCCCACGGTGACCAGACCGGGGCCGGACAGCGGCAGCAGGATCCGCCAGAAGAACCCGATCCGGGAGGCACCGTCGATCAGCGCGGCCTCCTCGAGTTCCACCGGCAGGGCACGTAGGAACGGGCGCAGGATGACCACCGTCATCGGCAGCGCGAAGGCCGCTTGGGGCAGCGCCACCCCGAGGACGGAGTTGGTCAGTCCCATGTCCCGGATCATCAGGAACAGCGGGATGATCGCCACCGTCAACGGGAACAGCAGGCCGAGGGTGAAGATCAGGAAGAGGATCTCCCGGCCGGCGAAGGTGTACCGCGCCAGTGGGTAGGCGGCCATCACTCCGGCCACGCACACCACCACCGTGGTCACCAGTGCGATCACGGTGGAGTTCATCGCCAGCCGCCAGAAGGTACCGGAGGTGATCACGTCGATGTAGTTGGTGAACACCCACGGGTCCGGCATGCCCACCGGGTTCATCGCGAGTTGCGCGTTGGTGCGGAAGCCCCCGAGCGCGGCGTAGAGGACCGGGCCCACGGTCATGGCCACCACCACCAGCGCGATGGCGTACACGATCGGGTTGCCGCCGGCGAAGGCGTTGGAGCTCCGTCGACGACGACGGGTGGCCGGCTCGTCCAGGACGGCCGGCTTCTCGGACGGGACCACGGGCGCGCTCATCGCTTCTTCCTTCTCGGCTTCGGTGCGTCAGTGGTGTCGCGGCGCAGGACGAACACCTGGTACAACGCGGCCAGGGTCAGGGAGATCGCGAACAGCAGCACCGCCACCGCCGAGGCGTAGCCGTACAGGCTGCGGTTGGTGCCCTGGTCGATCAGGTACACCGCCATGGTGACGGTGGCGTTCGCCGGCCCGCCGCCGGTGAGGATCCATACCATGTCGAACAGTTGCAGGGACCCGATCATGGACAGGAAGGCCCAGGTGCGGATGGTGGGACCGAGCAGCGGGATGGTGATCTTGAACTGCACCTTCCACCAGGAGGCGCCGTCGATCTGGGCGGCCTCGTACAACTCGGGGGGCACGCCCTGCAGGCCGGCTAGCATCAGGATCACCGCCAGGCCGAGGTACTTCCAGGTGAGCACCCCCATCACGGTCCACAGCGCGATCTCGGTGTCCGCCAGCCACAACTGGGTCCACTCACCCAGGCCGACCGTCTCCAGCAGGTCGTTGACCATGCCGCGGGGCTGCAGCAGCAGGAACCAGACCACCCCGGCCACGACCTCGGCGAGCACGTAGGGGATGAAGATGATCACCCGGAGGAGCGACTGGCCCCACATCTGCCGGTTCAGCAGCAGCGCGATCCCCAGGCCCAGGGGCAACTGGATCAGCACCGACAACACCACGATGGTCAGGTTGTTGACCACCGCGTCGGTGAACACGCTGTGACTCAGCGCCCGGGCGTAGTTCTCCAGCCCGATCCAGTTCTCCAGCGGTCCCAGGCCGTTCCACCGGTAGAAGGAGTACCGCACCGCCTGGGCCACCGGGAAGGCGATGAAGACGGCCACCAGGGCCAGGGCCGGGGCGCTGAAGAAGGCGATCTCAGCGCGCTTGCGCCACGAGGACCGTGGCCTGCGCTGCGGTGCGGACCGGCCCTTCCGGGTGCGGGAGGCCCCGCCGGGCCCGCCAGGTGCAGAACCTGGGCGGGCCGGCGGGGCGGAAACCGGTTGTGCCATCGGGTATTACTCGTTGGCGGCGGCGTCGACCATCGCGTCGACCACGTCCTGCGGGGAACCCTGTCCCGCAAAGATGTCCACGACGGCTTCGTTCATCGCGCCACCGATGTTCTCACCGAAGGCGGTGTCGAAGTACAGCTGCACCAGCGAGGCCTCGTCCCGGGTGGTGAGCAACTCGGCCAGGGCCTCATCCGAGACCGAGTCACTGGCCGCTGGGTTGGTGGGCAGGCCCATGTCGTTCTCGGCGAAGCCGATCTGGATCTCGTCGCTGAGCAGGTAGGCCACGAAGTCCACTGCGGCGTCCGGGGCGTCGGCGTTCAGGCCCCAGGCGTCACCGCCGCCGAGGACTGCGCCCTGGTCTCCTTCGCCACCGTCGATGGCGGGGAAGCCGAACCAGCCCAGGTTGAACGGGATGGTGTTGTCATCCATCAGGCCCTGCATCACACCCGGCTCCCAGTGCCCGGCCAACTCCATCGCCACCTGCTCGGTGGCCAGCAGGCCGGATGCGCTGGTGGGGCCGGTCTGGGCCGGGGTGGCCAGGAAGCCCTCGTTGAACGGCTCGGTCTCGATCAACTCCTGCAGGTGCTCCCCGGCACTGACCCAGCAGGCGTCGGAGAAGTCGTGCTGCTCCACCGCGGCCACCACGGCCTCCTCGGCGCAGGCGCGCAGGGCGTAGTAGTAGTAATAGTGCGCTGCCGGCCAGCCCTCGCCCGCACCCACCGAGACCGGCTCGATGTCGGCTGCCTTGAGTGCGTCCACCGTGTCGTTGAACTCCTCCATCGTGGTGGGCGTCTCGGAGATCCCGGCCTCCTCGAACAGGTCCTGGTTGTACCAGAAGCCCACCACGCCGGAGGTGAAGGGGATGGCGTAGACACGCTCGTCCACGGTGTAGCCACCGGTGTAGGCCTCCACCACGCCGATGGTGTCCGCGGCGTCGTCGGTCAGGTCGCGCAGCAGGCCGGCCTCGGCGTGTGAGGCGGTCTCCCCACCACCGCGCTCCATGAAGATGTCCGGGTGGTCGCCGGTCTGGAAGGCCGCGTCCAACCGGGTGAGCATGTCGTCGTGGGCGATCGCGGTGATCTCGATGGTCACCCCCGGGTTGTCGGCCATGAAGTCCTCGGCGGCCTGCTCGTAGAAGGACTGGCCCGGATCATTGTTGGAGTTGTGCCACCACGTGATGGTGACCTCCTCACCGTCGGCCGCACCGTTCTGCGTGCCATTGCTGCCCGGGTCGGTGTCTCCGTTCGTACCGTTGTCGCCGCCACAGGCGGCGAGAACCAGCGCGGTCAAACTTGCTGCGGCGATCGTTGTCGCTACTCGACGTCGTGACATGTCTCCTCCAAGGTCGTCCTTGACGTGACTTGAATGTTTGCAGGTTGAACAAAGACTCGTCAATCGATTTCGATAACGATTTATAAGCAAAGCGAGATTCAGTCTGGAGCGCGCTAGGTTGTAGGAATGACGATTGCGCGGCGAGTGACGATCGCTGATGTGGCACGGGTGGCGGGTGTCTCCACCGCCACGGTGTCGAAGGTGATCAATGACCGCTACGGGGTAGCGGCCGCCACCGGCGCGCACGTGCGTGGGGTGATCGAGGATCTGGGCTACGTCTCCAGCCTGGGTGCGCGCAGCCTGCGCAGCCTGCGCACCAATGTGCTGGGCATCCTGGTGGCCGACTTCGAGCCGTTCAGCACCGAGTTGCTCAAGGGTGCCTCCCGGGCGGTACACGACACCGGCTATGAACTGCTCGCCTACTCGGTGGGCCGGGCCGGTCAGGAGACCGCGGGCTGGGAGCGGCGCTCGCTCAGCCAACTGCACGGCACCTTGATCGACGGGGCGATCCTGTGCACCCCCACGATCGTGGAGGTTCCTGCGGGAGTGGCGGTGGTCGCTGTGGACCCCCACACCGGGCCGACGGCGCTGCCCACCGTGGACTCCGACAGTTTCGGCGGGGCGAAGGCCGCCACCGAGCACCTCCTCGGGCTGGGCCACCGGCGCATTGCCTTCATCGGCGGGCGTGATGACCTGAACTCCTCCAGGGAGCGCGAGCGTGGGTACCGTGCCGCCATGCAGGGCGCCGGGTTGGAGGTCGACGACGCACTGGTGCGCTTCGGTGACTACACCGGGGAGCCGGCCGCAGGTGCGGTGGCGGAGATGCTGGCGGAGCAGAATCCGCCCACGGCGGTCTTTGCCGCGAACGACCTGTCCGCGATGGGTGTTCTGGAGGCGGCTGCCGAGGCCGGCTTGCGGGTGCCGGAGGATCTGTCGATCGTCGGCTTCGACAACATCCCGGAGTCGGCCCTGACCACCCCGGCGCTGACCACGGTGGAACAGCCCATCCAACAGATGGGTGAGCGGGCCCTGACGATGTTGATCGACCTGCTCGCGGGCCGGCAGACCGAGGCGCATGTGCGGCTGCCCACGCGACTGGTGGAACGCGGCAGCTGCGGGCCGGTGCGCTGACTACCCGACCACCTGCACTAGGTGCGCAGTTGCGGCACCGACTCCACCCGGTGCACCCCACGCGGCCGGTAGCCCAGGTCGGCGGATTGGCCGACCAGGTCGGCCAGCAGCCAGATGATGCTCAGCCACATCTCGGTGCCCTGCAGGCCGGGCCGGTTGCCCGCCGCGCCCTGGTCGGCTGCTCCGGGAGCGGCGAAGGCGAAGCCGGAGCCGTGGTGCCAGGTGCCCAGGGCGTCGCCGAGCAGCCGGTGAGCCAGCGCGGTGATCTCGCCGCGTCGGTGTGGGGTTTGCCGCCCGGCCAGCCACAATGGGTGGGCTACGTCCAGCACGTTGCAGGCGTTCTGCCGCTCCGGTGTGAAGTAGCGCTCGTCGCCGGCGTGGCGCAGCACCGTGTCGATCACGGCTTCGGGGTAGGGGACCGGCAGCCCGAACTGGGCGAAGGTGCCGCGGGTGAGCCGGTAGTAGCCGTTCACCACCAGCAGCGGTTCCTGGTCGCGCAGGCTGCCCCACATCCCGGTGCCCGGGTCGACGTGCCGGTGCAGCCAGCCGAACAGCGCATCGGCCAGGGTCTGATCGGCCCTGCCGCGCGGCAGGTCCCAGCGCAGCCCGGTCGCCAGCGCGTCGACGCCGTCGCCGGCGTTCCAGGCGTTGGTCCGCCAGGGCAGGGCGCCGACCTGTTCGCGTAGTTGCGCCGGGGTCAGTGCCGACGGCGTGGGGTGCGGCAGGTGTGCGCCGAGCAGGTCGAGGGCGTACCCCACGCTCAGGACGTGGTAGCGCGGGCCGGCGTCACCCTCCTCCTGGGTGCCGTCGGGCCGCAGTTCGGGGATCTGGCCGCCCGGGCGCTGCCAGGAGGTCAGTCGCTGGATCTGGTCCGCTTCGTCGAGTTGGTCCGGGGCGCGGCCGAGCAGCAGGTCGGCGATCTCGATCGCGTCGCACTGGGCCCGTACGGTGACTCCGGTGCCGGGGCGGTCCCGGAACAGGCCCAGGTCGGTATCGAAGGCGCGCTCCATCAACTCCCGCACCTGCGCACGGGCGCGGTCGGCGAACGCTCGCAGCTCTCCGGCAGGGTCCGGTTCGGCGCTTCCCGCGTCCGCGGGCCTGGTGTCGGCCGGTCCGGTGCGTGCCGGTTCGGCTCCGGTGCGCCCCTGCCCGGCTTCCGCCGGTGCGCCCAGCCCGGCTGCCGTCGTCGTCGGCCCCTCGGGGGGCACCCGCCACCGGATCAGGCGTGCCGGGTTCCCGCCCACCACCGCTCCGTCCGGAACGTCCTTGGTGACCACGGCGCCGGCGGCGATGACGCTCTTGTCCCCGACGTTGATGCCGTCCAGCAGCACCGCGTGTGAGCCGATCCAGACGTCGTCGCCGATGGTGATGCCGCGGGCGGTCAACGGCTGGCGGAAGATGAACTCCTCGGGGTCGTCCATGGTGTGGTTGAAGGCCAGGATCGAGGTGTGTGCGCCGATGCGCACCCCGGTTCCGGCCCGGACGCTCCCGCGCACCACGGTGAAGGCGTTGATCGAGCAGTCCGGACCGAACGCCACCTCGTCGGTGAGGTAGGCGTGGGCGGCCACGTAGGTGCGATCGCCGAGGTCGAGCCGCTCGGCCTGGACCGAGGCCAGCGGGCTCAGGTAGGCGTCGGTGCCGATCCGCCAGCCCGGATTCTGCTGGCGCAACCGGTGCTGGTGGTCGGCCTGGGCCCGGCGCTGGTCATCGGTGGCGCGGCCGGGAAACAACCAGGGCGAGTAGTCGTGATCGGCGGGGGTCGCGGATGCGGATCCGGGCGCGGCCGGCGATGCGAGTGTGGGCGTGGACTCGGCCTCGGTCTCGTCCTGGCTGGTGTCTGCGCTGTTCACCTGTGCTCCCGCTGGATCTGCCGTGGGGTACCAGCCTAGGGGAGCGGTCGGGTGGAGTCCCGGGCCACCAGGTGGGTGGCGAGTTGGATGTGGTGGGAGGCCGGTGGGTGCCCCTCCATCAGGTCCAGCAGTGTGCGCACCCCCGCGGGGACCGGGGTGTGGTCAACGCAGCGAACCCCGCGTACCGTCACCGACCAGGGGATCACCCGAACAACCGACCGGAGGAAACCGTCAATGTCTGCTGTGCTGCACGTCGCCACCACCGGCTCCGACCGGGACGACGGCTCGGCCTCCGCCCCTCTGCGCACCATCAACCACGCCGCCCAGATCGCCCAGCCGGGTGACACCGTGCTCGTCCACGGTGGGGTGTACCGGGAGTGGGTACGCCCGGCCCACGGTGGCCGCAGCGACCGGCGCCGGATCACCTACCAGGCCGCCGATGGTGAGCAGGTGGTGATCAAGGGCTCCGAGCAGATCACCGGCTGGGAGCGCGACGGGGGCACGGTGTGGCGCGCAAACATCGACAACAGCCTCTTCGGTGAGTTCAACCCGTTCGCCGAAACCGTGTCCGGGGACTGGGTCCTCTACCCCGCCGGGGCTCCGCCCAAGCACCTGGGCGAGGTGTACCTGAACGGGCGCAGTTTCTACGAGGTCCACTCCCGCGCCGAGGTGGCCGACCCACCCCTGCGCACCTCCGCCGTCGACCACTGGACCGACACCACCGACCACATCCGCGACCCGGAGCAGACCCGCTTCGTGTGGTACGCCGAGGTCGGGCGGGACAGCACCACCGTCTGGGCGAACTTCCAGGACGCGGACCCCAACCAGGCCCTGGTCGAGGTGAACGTGCGCCCGGCGGTGTTCCTGCCCGACCGACCGCACGTGGACTACATCACCGTGCGCGGTTTCGAACTGGCCCAGGCCGCCACCCCCTGGACCCCGCCGACGGCCGACCAGCCCGGCCTGATCGGCCCGAACTGGGCCAAGGGCTGGGTGATCGAGAACAACATCATCCACGACGCCAAGTGCTCGGCGATCTCCATCGGCAAGGAGGCCTCCACCGGGCACAACTTCGCCACCACCCGCCGGGACAAACCGGGCTATCAGTACCAGATCGAGTCGGTCTTCACCGCCCGCCAGTACGGCTGGGACCGCGAGCACATCGGCTCCCACGTGATCCGCGGCAACACCATCTACGACTGCGGGCAGAACGGCATCGTTGGCCACCTGGGTTGTGTCTTCTCCACCATCGAGGACAACCACATCCACAACATCGCGATCAAGCGGGAGTTCTTCGGCCACGAGATCGGCGGCATCAAACTGCACGCCCCGATCGACGTGCAGATCAGCCGGAACCGGATCCACGACTGCACCCTGGCGATCTGGCTGGACTGGCAGACCCAGGGCACCCGGGTCAACCACAACATCCTGTACGCCAACAAGCGCGACCTGTTCATCGAGGTCAGCCACGGCCCCTACCTGGTGGACCACAATGTGCTGGCCTCCCCGGTCGCGATCGAGTCGATGAGCCAGGGCGGCGCGTACGTGCACAACCTGGTGGGCGGGTCGGTGCGGATCGAGCAGGAGATGGAACGGGCCACACCCTACCACCTGCCGCACAGCACCCAGGTGGCCGGCTACGCCTTCATCCAGGCCGGCGACGACCGGTGGCTCGGCAACATCTTCCTCGGCGGCGACATCGCCGATGCCTACGGCCCCGACACGATCCTCGCCGACCCGAACGCCGGATACGGGCTGGCCGGCTACAACGGCTATCCGGGCAGTTTCGCCGAGTACATCCAGCGCGTGCACAGCCGGTTCCCGAACGGGGACCACCGCCGCTTCAACGGTGTGCCACAGGCGGTCTACGCTCGCGAGAACCTCTACCTCGCCGGGGCCCGGCCCTTTGAGGGGGAGGACTCCGCGCGGGTGCTCGCCGGGGCGGCGAGCCTGCAGGTCCACGACGACGGCGAGACCGGCTACCTGCAACTCCTCCTGCCCGAGGGATCCGGTCACGCAGGGCTGGGCCTGATCACCAGCGAGGACCTGCCGCGGGTGCGGTTCGTCGATGCCGAGTTCGACCAGCCCGACGGCGCCCCGGTGGCGCTCGGCTCGGACCTGCTCGGCCAGGACCGGGACACCGGGGCCCGCTACCCGGCGGGACCCTTCGCCGAACTCGCCGAGGGTGAGTTCCGCCGTCGTCTGTGGTGAGACCGTGGTGAAGCGATCCCCGCGCCGGTGACATAGTCGGGGCGGAGGTGATCGGCGATGACGACCAGGGGCTATCGCGTGGCCGTGCTGGTGTTCGGGCTCCTTCTCGGCCTGAGTGCCTGCGGGGCCGGCGGCAGCGACCCCGGGGATGATCCCGACGAGATCGGGACCGTGCCCGAAAGCCCCGCCGGCCCGGATGACGACGACGCGGACTCCCCGGATGACCCACGCGTGCAGGACGCGCGGGCGGACCTGGCCGAGCGCACCGGCGCCGACCCGGGGGACATCGAGGTGATCGAGCAGCGGTCGGTGACGTGGCCGGATGGGTCGATCGGGTGCCCGGAGGAGGGCATGTCCTACATCCAGGTGTTGACCGAGGGTGACCTGCTCGTCCTGGCCGCCGACGGCGTCGAGCACCGATACCACGCCGCCGCGGAGGAGGACTTCTTCCTCTGCGCCGACCCCCGGGACCCGCTGCCGACTGACTCCGGACAGTAGGAGCGGCGCGCACCCGGCTACGGGGCGACCGGGCGACTGGCACCCCTCGCATCGGCGTCACACTGCCTGAGGTAAATCAGTAACAACGATAGACTCCGGACGGTGCTGGGTAACATCTGCACCGGAGCAACGCCGACAAGGGCGGGACCCGCCCGAATCAGAGGGAGTTCACTGTGGAACGTTCGTTCAATACCGTTGCCGTGCTCGGGATCGGGAAGGTCGGCGAACTCGTTGCCGATCTGCTGATGCGTTCGGGGTTCAGCGTGGTGGGGTACGACTCTCGTCCGCGGGCGGACCTGGGCTTCGCGGTCAAGCAGCTCGACGTCACCGACTCCCACCGTTTGCGCGAGGCGCTGGGCACGGCCGACGCGGTGCTGACGTGCCTGCCCTATCAGCACAACATCGCCGTGGCAGAGGCCGCCCGGCAGGTGGGTGTGCACTACTTCGACCTCACCGAGGACATCCCGACCACCAACCGGGTGCGTGACCTCGCCCAGGACTCCACCGCCATCTTCGCCCCCCAGTGCGGCCTGGCCCCGGGGTTGATCGGCATCATCGGCGCGTCCATGGCGGCGGTTTTCGAGGAGATCCGCTCCATCGAGCTCAAGGTGGGTGCGCTGCCGCAGAACCCCACCGGCCTACTCGGCTATGCGTTCAACTGGTCCTCCCTGGGGGTGGTGAACGAGTACCTGAACGACTGTGAGGTGGTGCGCGGCGGCCGCCGCCAGATGGTCCCGGCGATGACCGCGAAGGAACGCGTGGTGATCGGGGGCGTGGAGTTCGAGGCGGCCCTGACCTCCGGCGGGCTGGGCACGATGTGCCAGACCTACGAGGGCCGGGTGCAACGGCTGGATTACAAGACGCTGCGCTACCCGGGCCACTTCAAGCAGATGCAGTTCCTCTTCGACGAGTTGCACCTGCGCGACCGGCGCGAACTGGCCGATGAGATCCTCGTCAACGCCAAGCCGCCGGTCAACGACGATGTGGTGCATCTGCACGCCGCGGTGGAGGGTGTGCGTGAGGGGACGCTGCAACGCCTCAACGACGTGCGCGCCTTCCGGCCCATCGAGATCGGCGGGCGCACCTGGCGGGCGATCTCCTGGATCACCTCCGCCTCAGCGGTGTCCATGGTGGAATTGGCCGCCACGGGACGATTGCCGAATACCGGCTTCATCCGCCAGGAGGACATCGCCCTGTCCGACCTGGTGGACACCCAGGCGGGTTCGCTGATCACCACCCACGGAACCATCTCCTGCGGAAAGGACCTGTCATGACGGATCTGGCCACACTGGCGCAGCAGACACTGGCGCGACTGGGGGCGCAGGACCCCTTCCACGACGACGGCGACCTGATCGTGCGCACCCCGATCGACGGCAGCGAACTGGGCCGGCTGCGCAGCCACACCCCAGCGGACGTCGACGACCTCATCACCACCGCTCAGGAGGCCTTCACAGCCTGGCGCACCGTCCCGGCCCCCGAGCGCGGCGCCCTGGTGCGCGAGTGGGGCAACCTGCTGCGCGAGCACAAGGACGACCTGGGCACCCTGGTCACCCTGGAGGCGGGCAAGATCCCCAGCGAGGGCGCCGGTGAGGTGCAGGAGATGATCGACATCTGTGACCTCGCCACCGGGCTGTCCCGCCAACTCTTCGGGCTGACCATCGCCTCCGAGCGCCCCGGGCACCGGATGATGGAGCAGTGGCACCCACTCGGCGTGGTCGGGGTGATCACCGCCTTCAACTTCCCCGTGGCCGTGTTCTCCTGGAACGCCGCACTGGCGCTGACCTGCGGTGACCCGGTGATCTGGAAGCCCTCGGAGAAGACGCCGCTGACGGCGTTGGGCACCCTGGCGCTGCTGGAGCAGGCAGCCCGGCGCGTGGGGGCACCGGCCGGGCTCGGCGCGGTGCTGCTGGGGGATGCATCGGTCGGGCAGGTGATGGTCGACGACGAGCGCGTGCCGCTGATCTCGGCCACCGGCTCCACCGCGATGGGCAAGAAGGTCGCCCCCCGCGTAGCCGCCCGCCTGGGCCGCACCCTGCTGGAACTGGGCGGGAACAACGCCGCGATCGTGGCCCCGAGCGCGGACCTGGACCTGACCGTGCGCGGCGTGGTGTTCTCCGCCGTCGGTACCGCCGGGCAGCGGTGCACCACCCTGCGCCGCCTGATCGTGCACGCCGACGTCAAGGACGAACTGGTCGAGCGGTTGAAGTCGGCGTATGAGACGCTCCCGATCGGCTCCCCGCTGGACGGGGGCACTCTGGTGGGCCCGCTGCTGGAGGAGGTTTCGGCGGAGCGGTTCACCGCCGCGATCGACCGGGCCACCGCGGACGGCGGCACGCTGATCACCGGCGGCGAGCGCGTGCCCGGGCCCGGGTCCGGGGTGTACGTGCAGCCGGCGATCGTGGACATGCCCGCCCAGACCGAGGTCGTGCGCACCGAGACCTTCGCGCCGCTGTTGTACGTGCTCACCTACACCGATTTCGACGAGGCCATCGCCCTGCACAACGGCGTCACCCAAGGGCTGTCCTCCTCGATCTTCACCCGCGATGTGCTGGAGGCGGAGACGTTCCTGTCCGCGACCGGCTCGGACACCGGGATCGCCAACGTCAACATCGGGCCCTCCGGGGCGGAGATCGGTGGTGCCTTCGGTGGGGAGAAGGACACCGGCGGTGGGCGCGAGTCCGGGTCCGATGCGTGGAAGATCTACATGCGCCGGACCACCAACACAGTCAACTACTCACGCGAACTCCCGTTGGCCCAGGGGGTGGAGTTCGGATGAGCACCTCCTCGCAACGCCCGGCGTCGATGACCCCGGATCAGTTGTTCGCGATCGACTCCCTCCTGTCGGAGGAGGAGAAGGAGGTCCGGGGCACCGTTCGGGCCATGATGGACAAGCACGTGCTGCCCGACGTGGCGCAGTGGTACGAGGACGGGCAACTACCGGCCCGGGAACTGGCCCGGACCCTGGGCGAGGTGGGCCTGCTGGGCATGCACCTGCAGGGCTATGGGTGCGCGGGCATGTCCGCCACCGCCTACGGGCTGGCGTGCCTGGAACTGGAGGCCGCGGACTCGGGGATCCGATCGTTGGTCAGCGTGCAGGGCTCCCTGGCCATGTTCGCCATCCACGCCTTCGGATCGGAGGAGCAGAAGGAGCACTGGCTGCCGCGGATGGCCACCGGCGAGGCGATCGGGTGCTTCGGCCTGACCGAACCCGACCACGGCTCCGACCCTGCCGGGATGCGCACCACCGCCCGCCGCGACGGCAGCGACTGGGTGCTCAACGGCACCAAGATGTGGATCACCAACGGCTCCATCGCGGACGTGGCCGTGGTGTGGGCGCG
The DNA here is from genome assembly GCF_049724975.1 of Pseudactinotalea sp. Z1732. NCBI lineage: Bacteria > Bacillati > Actinomycetota > Actinomycetes > Micrococcales > Cellulomonadaceae > Pseudactinotalea > Pseudactinotalea sp. Z1732. The sequence continues at coordinate 714,022 of NZ_JBMPQC010000001.1, forward strand.
TACCGAGGAGGGCATCCGCGGATTCGCCGTCCCCACCGACACCCCCGGCTTCAGCGCCCCGGAGATCGAACGGAAGATGTCCCTGCGTGCCTCGGTCACCTCCGAACTGGTGCTGCAGGACGTGCGGTTGCCCGCCGAGGCGATGCTGCCGGAAGCCCGGGGGCTGTCCGGGCCGTTGCGCTGCCTGAACGAGGCCCGGTTCGGGATCGTGTTCGGGGCGCTGGGTTCGGCCCGCACCTGCCTGCTCACCGCCCTGGAGTACGCGGGCACGCGGGAGCAGTTCGACCGGCCGATCGCCGGGTTCCAGCTCACCCAAGCCAAGTTCGCGGACATGACCCTGGAGTACGGCAAGGGCGTGCTGCTGGCACTGCATCTGGGCCGGCGCAAGGACGCCGGGGATCTGGCGCACCAGCAGGTGAGCCTGGGCAAGTTGAACAACGTGCGCGAATCGCTGGAGATCGCCCGGACCTGTCGCACCATCCTCGGTGCGAGTGGGATCAGCGCCGAGTACCCGGTGATGCGGCACGCGAACAACCTGGAGTCGGTGCTGACCTATGAGGGCACCAGCGAGATGCACGCCCTGGTGATCGGGCAGGCCCTCACGGGTATCGCCGCGTTCCGTTGAGGTGCCCGTGATGCAGGGTCCGGATGAGCACTTCGTCGAGCGGGTCCGGCAGATGGCCGGTTCCGCCGGACCGGCCGGGGTGTCCGGTGTTGCCGCGCCGGCCGGGCTAGCCGGTGCAGCGGGGTCAGCCGCTCCAGCCGGTCTGGGGCTGCCGGCAGCCGAGGCCCTGGAACTGTTCGAGGTCCAGATCGCCTCCCGCCACCTGGATCTGGTGGCCCGCGAACTACGGGCACGGAACCAGGGGTTCTACACCATCCGGTCCGCGGGCCACGAGGGCAACGCCGCCGTGGCCGCCGCACTGCGCCCCACCGACCCGGCCATGCTGCACTACCGGTCCGGGGCGTTCTATCTCCAGCGCGCCGGCCAGGTGCCCGGCATCGACGGTGAGCGCGACATCCTGCTCGGGCTGGTCGGTGCCGCCGGTGAGCCGATAGCCGGCGGGCGGCACAAGGTGTTCGGGCGCGGGGAGTTGCACGTGGTCCCGCAGACCTCCACGATCGCCTCGCACGCCCCCCGGGCGATGGGCACCGCCTTCTCCATCTCCCTGGCCGCGAAGCTGGGCGTGCCCACGCCGTGGCCCACCGACGCGGTGGTGGTCGCCAGCTTCGGGGATGCCTCGATGAACCACTCCACCGCCGCCGGCGCGGTGAACGCCGCTCTCCAGGTGGCCCACCGCGGCCTGCCGATGCCGTTGCTGATCGTGTGCGAGGACAACGGCCTGGGGCTGAGCGTGCCGAACCCGCCCGGGTGGATCGCCGCCGCCTACGCCGGCCGCACCGGGCTGCGCTACCTCCAGGCGGACGGGGCGAACCTGCCCGAGGCGCTCGCAGCGGCACGGGACGCGGCCGAGTACGTTCGCCGTCGTCGTCGGCCCACGTTCCTCCACCTACGCACGGTGCGTCTGATGGGACACGCCGGCTCGGACGTGGAGAGTGCCTACCGCCCGCCGTCGGCCATCGCCGCGGACCTGGACCGGGATCCGCTGCTGGGCACGGCCCGGTGGCTGGTGCAGGCCGGGGTGTTGCGGCCCGATGAGGTGCTGGACCGGTACGAGGCCGCCCGGGAGCGTGTGCGGCGGATGGCCCGGGAGGTGGCCGCGCTGCCCCGGTTGGCCGGCCGGGAGCAGGTGATGGGCCCACTGGCGCCGCGCCGGCCGGCGGAGGTGGCACGGGTGGTGCCGCGAGCAGGTGATGACGCGGCGCGCTCGGCGGTGTTCGGCCGCTCGCTACCGGAGGAGGGGTCCGGGCGGACGCTGGCGCAGTCGATCAACGCCGCGCTGCACGATGTGCTGGCGGCGCATCCGGGTGCACTGGTGTTCGGCGAGGACGTGGCCCGAAAGGGCGGGGTGTACGGGGTGACCCGGGGTCTGCGCAAGGCGTTCGGGCCGGCGCGGGTGTTCGACACGATCCTGGATGAGCAGACCATCCTCGGGGTCGCTCTGGGGGCGGGGCTGAGCGGTCTGCTGCCGATCCCGGAGATCCAGTACCTGGCCTACCTGCACAACGCCGAGGACCAGTTGCGCGGTGAGGCCGCCACGCTGCAGTTCTTCTCCACCGGCGCCTACCGCAATCCGATGGTGGTGCGGATCGCCGGGTACGGGTACCAGAAGGGCTTCGGGGGCCACTTCCACAACGACAACTCGGTGGCGGTGCTGCGCGACATCCCGGGCCTGGTGGTGGCCTCGCCGGCGCGGGCCGAAGACGCGGCGGCGATGCTGCGCACCCTGGTGGCCGCCGGGTTGTCCGATGGCACGGTGAGCGCGTTCGTGGAGCCGATCGCGCTCTATCACACCCGCGATCTGCACACCGAGGGCGATGGGCTGTGGACCGACCCCTATCCGGGCCCGGACCGGTGGGCGGAGGCGCAGGTGCCGATCGGGTCGGCCCGCTGCTACGGGGACGGTGCGGACCTGACCCTGGTGTCCTGGGCGAACGGGCTGCACATGAGTCTGCGGGTGGCCCGGCAACTGGAGGCCCGCGGGGTGCGGGCCCGGGTGCTGGACCTGCGCTGGTTGGCGCCGCTGCCGGAGGAGGATCTGTTGGCGGCTGCCGAGGCCACCGGCACGGTGCTCGTGGTCGATGAGACCCGCCGCTCCGGGGGAGTCTCCGAGGCGGTCGTGGCCGCGTTGATCGACGGAGGTTTCACCGGCCGGATCGGGCGGGTGACCAGCGCGGACAGTTTCGTCCCGCTCGGCGACGCCGCCCTGGACGTGCTGCTGGACGAGGACACCATCCTGCAGCGGGCCCTGGAGTTGACCCGGCCCTGAGCCCTTCAGCCGCGAACCGGTCGGAGGGGCCCCAAACCGGCCGGCTCGGGGGCTAGGAGAGCATTCGCTGGATCCGGGGGAGGAGTTCCTCCAGGCGGGCCGCGTCGCGGATCACGATCACCGCCGGGTCGGGCTCGCTCGCTGGGACACCGTGCGTACCGCCGTCGGCATCTCCGCCGGCTGCATCCGCCGGGCCGGGGCTCGCGCTGGCCGTGCTGCCGATCTGCTGCCCGCCGCCGGCCATGTCGCCGTGCTCGCCGTACCACACGAGCATGGAGTCCAGTTCGGCGATCACCTCGCGGAACCAGGGCAACGCCTCCTCGGCGCTGATCGAGCCGCGCAGCCACGCCCGCAGCACGTGGTTGTGTGCGGTCACCACCGCGTTGGCGGTGAGTTCGGCCCGCAACAGTGACGTCAGGTCCCCGCCCCACCACTGGTGGATGAAGCGCTTGAACAGCCGCTCGTACTGGTGGATGCTGGCGCGCTCACGCTCCCGGAGCGCCTCGACCTGCCGGGTCAGGCCATAGCGCTGCCGGGCCCGCTCACCCTCACCCAGGTAATGGTTCAGCACCAGCCCGGAGGCCTCGGTCAGGGCCACCTTGCCGGTGCTCGGGGTGGCGGTGGCCAGGCGGGCCTCGATCGCGGCGAGCAGATGCTCGTGGGCGGGGAAGACCACCGACTCCTTGGTGCGGAACAACCGGAAGAAGGTGGTCCGGCCCACCCCGGCCCGGGCGGCGATGTCCTCCACCGTCGTGCCTTCGTACCCGCGTTCGGCGAAGAGCTGGAACGCCGCCTCGATGACTCGCTCACGTTGGGGGTTCGGCTCGCTCATCCATCCTCCTCATGCGCACTACCACGTGTAGTTGGAACATGGTACCGTCAATATGGAACTGCGTACCAGCGCGGGCGCGCCGGACGAGGACGACCAGGAGGAAGATCCGATGACTGACACGGCATTCGCACCGAATCCGGCATTCGTGCTGCCGGAGGAGTACGTCGAACTACGCGCGGCACTGCGCGACATCTGTGAGACCAAGATCGCCCCGCACGCCGCGAAGGCGGATGAGAACAGCGAGTTCCCCGCCGAGGCGCGGGAGGCGCTCACCGCCACCGACTTCATGGCCCCGCACATCCCGGAGGCCTACGGCGGCCAGGGCGCCGATGCGCTGGCGGCCTGCATCGTGGTGGAGGAGGTGGCCCGCGTGGATGCCTCGGCCTCGCTGATCCCGGGCGTGAACAAACTCGGCAGCCTCGCGCTCATCCTGGCCGGCTCGGAGGAGCTGAAGCAGAAGTACCTGCCGCCGGTGGCCAGCGGTGAGGCGATGTTCTCCTACTGCCTGTCCGAGCCGGACGCCGGTTCCGACGCCGCCTCGATGAAGACCACCGCGGTGAAGCAGGAGGACGGCAGTTGGGTTCTGAACGGGGTCAAGCGTTGGATCACCAACGCCGGCGTCTCGGACTACTACACCGTGCTTGCCGTCACCGACCCCACCTCCCGGCACCAGCGCCACTCGGCGTTCGTGGTGGAGAAGTCCGATGAGGGTGTCTCCTTCGGTGCCCCGGAGAAGAAGATGGGCATCAAGGGCTCGCCCACCCGCGAGGTGTACCTGGACAACGTGCACATCCCGGCGGACCGGATCATCGGGCCGGAGGGCGCCGGCTTCGTGCTGGCCATGCGGGTGCTGGACCACACCCGGGTGGGGATCGCCGCCCAGGCCGTGGGGATCGCCCAGGGCGCCCTTGACCTGGCCCTGGGTTACGTCCAGGAACGCCAGCAGTTCGGCCGCCCGATCGCGGAGTTCCAGGGTCTGCAGTTCATGCTCGCCGACATGGGCATGAAGGTCGAGGCGGCCCGCCAGCTCACCTACGCCGCCGCGGGCAAGGCCGAGATCGAGGCCCCCGACCTGCCCTTCTTCGGGGCGGCCGCCAAGGCCTTCGCCTCCGACGTGGCGATGGAGGTGACCACCGACGCGGTGCAGTTGCTCGGTGGCTACGGGTACACGCGGGACTATCCTGTGGAGCGGATGATGCGCGATGCCAAGATCACCCAGATCTACGAAGGCACCAACCAGATCCAGCGGGTGGTCATGGCCAGGGAGTTGCTGAAGAAGTCCAGGAGATGAGCGTCGCCGCGCTCCGCCCGGGAGCGCGGTGGGTTCAACCGGTACCGGACTGAACCGAGGTGGCCCGCCGCGCGCCGCACCGGCGGAGGCGCAGGAGCACGGTGACGGTCACCCAGCACATGCACGAGGTCGAGGGAATGGATGGATGGAGCCAATGAAGATTGTCGTTCTGATCAAGAACGTTCCGGACACCTGGGGCCAGCGCAGGCTCGACCCCCAGACCGGGCGGGTGGACCGCGGAGCCAGCGAGGCGGTGATCGACGAGGTCGGCGAGCGGGCCATCGAGGCCGCGCTGGTCTACAAGGACGGCGCCGACGCCGAGGTCGTGGTGATGACGATGGGGCCAGAGGCGGCCAAGGAGTCGCTGCGCAAGGGTCTGGCGATGGGCGCCGACTCCGCCGTGCACGTCAAGGACGACGGCCTGGTCGGCGCGGACATGGTCCGCACCAGCGGGGTGCTCGCGGCGGCGATCAAGCAGGTCGGCTTCGATCTGGTGATCGCCGGCGACGTGTCCACCGACGGTGGCGGTGGCGTGGTCCCGGCGATGGTGGCCGAAGCGCTGGGTGTGCCGCACCTGACCCACCTGGACTCGGTGAGCATCACCGCGCAGGGCGTCTCCGGTGAGCGCGAGGCGACCGGCGGCGTGGCCGAGGTGCGCGCGGACCTGCCGGCAGTGATCTCGGTGACCGAGCGCACCCCGGAGGGCCGGTTCCCGAACTTCCGGGGCATCATGAGGGCCCGCAAGAAGCCCACCCAGGCGCTGTCCCTGGGCGACATCGCCGGGCTGCCCGAGCAGGCGGTCACCCGCACCTCGGTGCTGTCCGCCGCCCAACGCCCGGCCCGGGAGGCCGGCGTCAAGGTGGTCGATGAGGGCGACGGCGGGCAGAAGCTGTTCGAGTACCTGTCCCAAGAGAACCTGGTCTGAGGGAGGATCCATGGCGAACGTTCTTGTATTGGTCGACCTCTCCCCGACCGGGGATGTCGCAGCATCGGCCGGGCCGTTGCTGAAGGCCGCTGCCGATCTGGGCACCCCCGTCGCGGTGGTGGCCGCGGCGCCGGGGGCCGGTGACGCGTTGGTGGCACGACTCGGGTCCCTGGGTGCCGCCCATGTGCACCTTGCCGAGTCCGACGGGGTCGGTTCGGTCCTGGTGGGCCCGATGGTGGCGGCGCTGGAGCAGGCCGCCGGCCAGTACGACCCGGCGGTGGTCCTGGTGCCCGATGCGCTGGAGCCCCGTGAGGCGGGTGCCCGGTTCGCGATGCGCACCGGTGCCGGCCTGGCGGTGGACGTGACCGGGCTGCGTACCCAGAACGAGCAACTCGTGCTCACGCACTCGGTCTTCGGTGGCGAGTGGGACGTGGAGTCCACCATCGAGGGCCCACTGGCGGTGATCGCCGTGCGTGAGGGCGCGATCTCCGGCGCCGCGCCGGCCGCCGAGCCGGCGGTGACCCGCGGGTCGGTCGAGGCCGGCCACGGGGCGCCGGTGGCGAACCTGCGTGAGGCCACCGCGGCGACCGAGCGCCCCGACCTGCGCGCCGCCGACGTGGTGGTGGCCGGTGGCCGCGGCGTCGGATCGAAGGAGAACTTCGCCCTGGTGGAGCAGTTGGCCGACGCCCTCGGCGCCGCCGTGGGTGCCTCCCGTGCGGCGGTCGATGCCGGCTACGTGGCGAACTCGGCGCAGGTCGGCCAGACCGGGACCACCGTGTCCCCGAAGCTGTATATCGCGCTGGGCATCTCCGGTGCGATCCAGCACCGTTCGGGCATGCAGACCTCCAAGACGATCGTGGCGGTCGACAGCGACCCGGAGTCGGGCATCTTCGAACTGGCCGACTTCGGTGTGGTGGGCGACCTGTTCGAGGTGGTCCCGCAGTTCCTGGAGGCGTTGGAGCGTCACCGCACGCAGTGACGGCGCCGGCGCGCGTTCGGAAGTCAGCGCGGACTGCGAAGCAGGCGGCATGATGGTGGCCGGTGGGTCAGCGAGGGCGACTCACCGGCCCGTGGCCCAGGAGGAGAACACGATGAGCACGACCGGTCGGCAACGCAGCCGGGGCAAGCAGTTGGCGATCGCGATCCCGGCTGCCCTGGTGGTGCTGGTGGTGGTGGTGCTGCTGGCCCGGTGGCTGCGGGGGATGGCGGGGGTGGAGTCCTTCATCGCCACGTACGGCGGGGATGCTCCCCAGCCGGAGGCCGCTCCGGTGGGTATCCCGGGCTGGGTGGGCTGGCAGCACTTCCTGAACATGTTCCTGATCGTGCTGATCATCCGCACCGGGTGGTTGATCCGCACCACCCAGCGTCCCAAGGCGCACTGGACGGCGAAGAAGCCCGGGTTCCTGTGGGGTAAGCGCCCGCAGCGCATCAGCATGGACAAGTGGCTGCACGTGAGCCTGGATGTGCTCTGGGTCCTCAACGGCCTGGTGTTCGCGGTGCTGATCTTCGCCACCGGGCACTGGATGCGGATCGTGCCCACCAGCCTCGAGATCTTCCCCAACGCGCTGTCGGCCGCGCTGCAGTACCTGTCCCTGGATATCCCCAGTCATAGCGGGTGGGCGGCCTATAACGGGCTGCAGGTGCTGGCCTACTTCATCACGGTGTTCATCGCTGCGCCGCTGGCGGCGATCACCGGGGCGCGGATATCTCCGGCGTGGAAGCCGGAGTGGCGCGCGAGCAGACTGGTGCCGATCGAAGCGGCTCGCAAGGTTCACTTCGCGGTGATGGTGTACTTCGTGTTCTTCATCATCGTGCACGTCACGCTGGTGCTGACCACCGGTGTGCTGCAGAACCTGAACGTGATGTACGCCGCCCGTGACGAGGTCAGCTGGGTGGGCTTGGGCGTCTTCGCCGCCTCACTGGTGGTCACCGTCATCGGTTGGGTCCTGGCCCGGCCGGTGTTCCTGTCCCCGATCGCCTCCATGAGCGGCAAGGTCACCCGCTGAGGCTGATGGCCGACGACGTGGCGGGGCGATCGCGCGCAGCCGCACCCGGCCGCGGTCTGCCGTCGGGCGGCGCCTGCCCGGGCCCTGCGGTGGCGTGCGCACCGGAAGCGGGCCGGGCGTGACGAGGGCGTGGCGCGGTGGCGCTGCCGGCACCGGGGTCCGGGCGGTCCTGGCGCCGAATCCGGGGCCGATGACGCTGGAGGGCACCAACACCTGGGTGCTCCGGGCGCCCGGTCCTGCGCCCGGGGGCGGCGTCGTCGTCGACCCCGGGCCGGCCGGGGTGGCGCAGCACCTCGCTGTGGTGCACGAGGCGGCCGGGCCGGTGGCGCTGACGCTGCTGACCCACCATCACCGGGACCACACCGGCGCGGTCGCGGAGTGGACCGCGCTGACCGGTTCGGCGGTACGCGGGGCCGACTCGGACTCGCCGCTGCGGGAGGGGGAGCGGATCCAGGCGGCCGGGTGGAACCTGGAGGTGCTGGCCACCCCGGGCCACACGGCGGACTCGGTGTGCCTGCTGATCCCGGAGGAGGGTGTGCTGCTCACCGGCGACACGGTGCTGGGCCGGGGGACGTCGGTGGTGCCCTGGCCCGAGGGTCACCTCGGTGACTACCTCGACTCCCTGACCCGGCTGATCTCGCTGGCACGGGAGGGCGTGGTGCGCACGATCGCCCCCGGTCACGGCCCGGTGGTGACCGAGCCGCTGGACTTCCTCAACGCCTTGCTCGCGCACCGGCGTGAGCGGTTGGACCAGGTGGACGCCGCGGTGCGCGCCGGTGCCCGCACCGCGAGCGAGGTGGTCACCGCCGTCTACGGCGACCTCGGGGAGACCCTGGCCCTGGCGGCGACGGCCACCGTGCGCGCCCAGTTGGTGCACCTGGGTCACGACCCCGCCTGACGCGGTCTCAGCGGAGCCGGGGGTTGTGGGTCAGCCGGCGGAGAGGTCGGTGGGCGCTGGGCCGCCAGCACGCCCAGCGCGCCGAGCAGCGTTCCGCTGGCGAGTCACCGCTCCGTGCCCGTCGTCTCGAGCCGATCATTGATAAGCGAGGCGATCGGGATCGCCGAGGTCGCCGCCGGCGAGGGTGCGTTACATAGATGGAGTTGACGCTGCGTGGAGCGAAACAGGAAGTCGTCCACGATCGACCCACTGCGTAGCAGGGCCTGGGCCCGGATCCCCGCCGGGTGTGGCTGGAGGTCGGTCAACTCTATGCTCGGGCAGTACTTGCGGACCAGTTCTAGGTACCGGCGGCGGAAGAGGGAGTTACCCATCTCAGTGATCCCTGTGCGTGCGTACTTGGCGGCGAAGCGCCACATGCCCGGGAAGAATGCGTAACTAGCCACGTCTGCCAGTTGCACCGAACCCCGCCGGTAGCCTTCGCGGGCGAAACCCAGGACGGCGTTGGGGCCCACGGTTACCCGTCCGTCGATGGTCGGGCTGAGGTGGATCCCCAGGAAGGGCAGTGCCGGGTCCGGTACGGGGTAGATCAAGTGGCGTACGACGTCGGAGCGTCGCGAGGGCAACTGGTAGTACTCACCGCGGAAGGGCACGATCCGGAAGTCCACTTCCAACCCGCCCATGCGGGCCAGCCGGTCGGCCTGCAAGCCGGCGCAGGCCACCAGGCGCTCGCCGCGGTACTCCCCGGTCTGAGTAGTGACGACGACGACGTCGGGTCGTTCAGCGATCTGCTGCACCTGGGCGCCGGTCACCACCCGGCCGCCCAATTCGATGATCTGGTCCGCCATGGCGCGTGCAACCCGAGTGAAGTCCACGACGCCGGTGGTCGGTGAGACCAGGGCAGCCAGGCCGCGGACGTTCGGCTCCATCTCGGCCAACCGGCTGCCTTCGATCTCCTCGAGTTCCAGGCCGTTGGCCTTCGCACGTTGAGCCAGACCACGCATCCGGTCCACCTCAACTGGAGTAGTGGCGACCACGAGTTTGCCGATGGAGCGATAGTCGATGCCGCGCTCGTCGCAGAACCGGATGGTGTGTTCCCTTCCGGCCCTGCACAGTCGCGCCTTGAGCGATCCCGGCGAGTAGTACAACCCGGCGTGGATCACCCCAGAGTTGTGCCCGGTCTGGGCGGTGGCGACGTCGTCGGCCTTCTCCAGCACAACGACGTCCGAGCCAGGACGACGCAGCAGCGCCTCTCGCGCCGTGGCCAGGCCAACGATCCCACCGCCGACAACGATCATGTTCGCAGTCTCGCCGTGGGTGGGAGATGACACCATGGGAAGGAGGCTACAGTCACCGGACCTCGTTCCGTGCTCTCGCGGACCATGGCCGCGGGGGTAGGGGATGTGGATGGGGTGGGTCAGCCGGCGGAGACGTCGGGTAGGCGGCGGGCCGCCAGCACGCCGAGGGCGCCGAGGCCGGCCAGGAACACCAGCGCCCAGTGCACTCCGAGGATGGACAGCGCCGAACTCAGGGCACCGGCGACCAGCAGGATGATGCCCATCGCCGAGTTCGACACGGCCACGTACTTGGTGCGCTGATCGCCCTCGGCCATGTCCACCAGGTAGGTCTTGCGCCCCACCCGCACCCCGGTATGGATGAGGGTGAGGGCGAAATAGGAGCCCACGAACAGTGCCACGCCCCACCCGCTGGCGCCGTCGAAACCCGGCAGCAGGGTGGCCACCACGATGGCGATCAGCAGTGCCGAGGCGATCCCGGCCCCGGCGGCCATCAGGTTGCGGCTGGAGCGGTCCGCCAGACGCCCGGCCACCGGCCCACCCAGGAGCGCCGACAGTCCCGAGGCGATGATGAAGCCTCCCAGGCCGCTGAGTTCCCCGGCCCCGGAGGTCATCGCCAGGGAGACCAGGAAGGGTGGGCTGAGGGCGGAGACCAGCAGCAGGCTGCGGACGATGACGAAGTGCCGGAACGGCTTGTCCTCGCGCAGCAACGTCACCGAGGCCACCAGCCAACCCGGGCTCCTGGTGGTACCCGGCTCCGTGGTGGCGCCCTGCCCGTGCGACGCAGCCGCCTGGGTCGCGTCGTCGTCGGCTTCCTTGTCCGGCTTGTCGTAGGGCTCGCGGATGCCGGCGTAGACGAGCGCGGTCAGTACCCACAGCACCGCGCCGGCACCGAGCAGCCAGGCGATCTGCCCGGCGCCCAACTCCCCGCCGCCGAGGATCCGCAGCGCCGCCCCCAGCGTGATCGCCACGATTCCGGCGGCGGTGGTGGACAGGCCGTTGATCTGCCCGCGTTGACCCTTGGGCAGGGTGCGGCCCTGGACGTCCTTGGAGGACATCGACGTCAGCGAGCGCCCGAGGGAGAAGACGGCCAGGGCGGCCAGGATCGCCACCCCCGCACCGAGGCCGGAGCCGATCGCGGCCACCAAGGCCATCGCGGCCACCGCGACCGCCTGCACCAGGGCACCGGTGACGAACACCAGCGTGCGCCTGCGCACCCGCAGCACGAGCGGGGTGAGCATCGCCTGCGGCAGCATCGAACCGGACTCGCGGATCGGGACCAGGAGACCGGTCAACGCCGGAGGCACCCCGATGGCCTGGAACAGCCACGGCAGCACGGTGGAAGCGTTGACGGTCTGGTCTCCGCTGCTCTGCAACGCGTGCGCACCGACGAGGCGGATCCCGTTGCGCGGCACGTCGGCGCGGACCTGGTCGTCCAGGTCGGCTTCGGCCTCCGGGTCGCGTGTGACCACCGCGCTGTACAGGCGATCGCTCCTGCTCATCCGGCGTAGCCTACGGCGGTTCCCCGGGCGCCGCGGCTTGGTGGGGCTCCACGCACGGTGGTGACCGAGCAGGGTCGATCGTTGTATGCATCAGGATCGATCAATCTAGGCGAGAGTGCCGATTCCATGTCTGATGTATACAAGGGCGAGTCGAATGGCTATCGTCGGAGCCATGCTCGCCAGCGAACGCGCCTACGTGCAGTTGCGCCAGGACATCATCTCCGGCCACCTGCCTCCGGGCACCGCGCTGGGTGAGGTCGACCAGGCCGGGCGGCTGGGGGTCTCACGCACACCGCTGCGCGAAGCCCTGAGACGACTGGGCGCCGAGGGGCTGTGCGTGGTCGGCAAGGGTCGCACCTACACCGTCTCGGCCATCTCGCCGGAGGACGTGCGGCACCTGTTCGAACTGCGCGAGGCGCTCGAGACCCAGGCGGCGCGGCTGGCGGCGCTGCGGGGGGAGCCCGCCGTGTTCACCGCCCTGGCCGATCGCTTCGCCGAGGCCGCCGAACTGCTCATCCCCCAGGATCCCGAGCATGCCGGCTACTACCGGCTGGTCGCGGACCTGGACGGCGCGCTCGATGCGGCGATGCACAGCCCCGCGATCCAGCGGGCCCTGGTCTCCCTGCGTTCGCAGGTGGCGCGCGCTCGCCGGCTCTCCCGCGATGACCACCAGCGGCTGGTGCAGGCGGCGCAGGAACACCGGATGATCGCCGAGGCGATCGCCGCCGGTGACGGCACGCTGGCCGCACAGGCCACCGCCATCCACCTGCGCGCGAGCCTGGCCAGCATCCTGATCGCCCTGGACAAGGAGGCCCCCGCGGCCACCAGCGCCTGACCTGCAGCACCGCTCGACCTCTAGCACCGCTCGACCACAGATGAGGAGCACCCCACATGAGTTCCGCGGACATGGTGACCCACGACGTCCGGGTCCACCCCAGCGCCGACGGGTTGGCCCGCGAGGACCAACTCGCCTGGAAGATCGCCGAGGTCGCCGCCGACCCCGTCGAGGTTCCCGATGAGGTCACCGACATGATCATCAACCGGGTCATCGACAACGCCGCCGTCGCGACCGCTTCGTTGACCCGCGCGCCGGCCGTGGCCTCCCGGGCCCAGGCCCGGGCGCACCCCTACAACCCCGGTGCCACCGTGTTCGGCCTGGACCAGTCCGAGCGCGTCAGCCCCGAGTGGGCCGCCTGGGCCAACGGTGTGGCCGTGCGCGAACTGGACTATCACGACACCTTCCTGGCCGCCGACTACTCCCACCCGGCCGACAACATCCCGGCGATCCTCGCCGTCGCCCAGCACCTGGCCGACTCCCGGGGCCTCACCGGCACAGAGCTCATCCGCGGCATCGCCACCGGCTATGAGATCCAGGTGAACCTGGTGCGGGCGATCTGCCTGCACGAGCACAAGATCGACCACGTCGCCCACCTGGGCCCCTCGGCCGCGGCCGGCATCGGGACCCTGCTCGGTCTGGATGCCACCACGATCTTCCAGGCCGTCGGCCAGGGGCTGCACACCACCACCGCCACCCGGCAGTCCCGCAAGGGCCAGATCTCCACCTGGAAGGCCCACGCCCCCGCCTTCGCCGGGAAGATGGCCGTGGAGGCCGTCGACCGGGCCATGCGCGGGCAGACCTCCCCCGAGCCGATCTACGAGGGCGAGGACGGCGTGATCGCCTGGATGCTGGACGGACCGCAGGCGCACTACCGGGTGCCGCTGCCGGCGGCCGGCGCACCGAAACGCGCCATCCTGGACACCTACACCAAGGAGCACTCCGCGGAGTACCAGTCCCAGGCGCTGATCGACCTGGCCCGCAAACTGCACAACGAGCGGCCCGAGCTCCGCGACCCTGACAGCGCTGCCAACATCGCAGGCATCGTGATTCACACCTCCCATCACACCCACTACGTGATCGGATCCGGCTCAGGCGACCCGGAGAAGTACGACCCCACCGCCTCCCGGGAGACCCTGGACCACTCCATCCCCTACATCTTCGCCGTCGCCCTGCAGGACGGCGCCTGGCACCATGCCCGTTCCTACGCCCCCGAACGCGCCGCCCGCGAGGACACCGTCGCGCTGTGGCACAAGATCACCACCGCAGAGGACCCCGAGTGGACCCGCCGCTACCACTCCAAGGACCCCGATGAGAAGGCCTTCGGTGGCCGGGTGGAGATCACCCTGACCGACGGCTCGACGATCGTGGAGGAGATCGCCGTCGCCGATGCCCACCCCTACGGCGCCCGCCCCTTCGGCCGGGAGCAGTACGTCGCCAAGTTCTCCCGCCTGGCGCAGGGTGTACTGGACGACGGCGAGATCGAGCGGTTCCTGGACGTCGCCCAGCGCTTGCCGCACCTGAGCGGAGCGGAGTTGGGCGAGTTGACCATCACCGCTCCGGCCGGTCTGCTGGCCGGCGCGAGCGCCCCGGGCGGGATCTTCTGATGTTGCACGCCTCCACACCGGCGCACGTCAAGCGCGCGCGGCTCCGCGAGCGGCTCGCCGGCGGCGACCTGCTCAGCTTCCCCGGTGCGTTCAACCCGCTGAGTGCCCAACTCATCCAGGACAAGGGCTTCGACGGCGTCTACATCTCCGGGGCGGTGCTCTCGGCCGACCTGGGCCTGCCCGACATCGGTCTGACCACCCTGACCGAGGTCGCGGGCAGGTCCCAGCAGATCGCGCGGGTCACCGACCTGCCGGCCCTGGTGGATGCCGACACCGGGTTCGGCGAGCCGATGAACGTGGCCCGCACCGTACACGCCCTGGAGGACGCCGGGGTGGCGGGCCTGCACATCGAGGACCAGGTCAACCCCAAGCGGTGCGGGCACCTGGACGGTAAACAGGTCGTGGACGCCGCCACGGCCACCAAGCGGATCCGCGCCGCCGCCGAGGCCCGCCGCGACGACAACCTGCTGATCATGGCCCGCACCGACATCCGCGCGGTCGAGGGTCTCGACGCGGCCAAGGACCGGGCCAAGGCCCTGGTGGACGCCGGGGCCGACGCCATCTTCCCCGAGGCGATGCGTGACCTGGCCGAGTTCGAGGCGGTGCGCGCCGCCGTCGACGTCCCGGTGCTGGCGAACATGACCGAGTTCGGCAAGTCCGAACTGTTCACCCGCGACCAACTCGCCGGTGCCGGGATCGCCATCGTCATCTACCCTGTGTCGCTACTGCGACTTGCCATGGGCGCGGCCGAACGGGGCCTGGAGACCCTGCAGGCGCAGGGCACCCTGGCCGGCGTCGTGGATCAGATGCAGCACCGTGCCCGCCTGTACGAACTCATCGACTACGAGGCCTACAACGCGTTCGACGCCTCGGTCTTCACCTACACACCCGCCCCGACCCCCGGTACCTCCCCCACCGGCACGGCCCCCGGCGATGCCGGGGACGAAGCCACAACGAAGGAGTGAACATGAGCAACGAAGCCCCCGAGATCAAGAAGGGCCTGGCCGGCGTCTACGTCGACGAGACCGCCATCTCCAAGGTCAACCCGGACACCAACTCCCTGCTGTACCGCGGCTACCCGGTGCAGGAACTGGCCGAGCAGTGCAGTTTCGAGCAGGTCGCCTACCTGCTCTGGCACGGCGAGATGCCCACCGAAGAGCAGTTGGCCGACTTCGAGCGCACCGAGCGCTCCCAGCGCGCCCTGGCCGACAACGTGCGGTCCGTGATCGACTCCATCCCGCACACCGCACACCCGATGGACGTGGTACGCACCGCCGTCAGCGTCGTCGGTGCCAACGATCCCGACGCCGGGGACGACTCCGAGGCCGCCGACCTCACCAAGTCGGTGCGGCTGCTCGCCCAGCTGCCCGCCGTCGTCGCCTATGACCAGCGCCGTCGGCGCGGCGAGGACCTGGTGCCCCCGCGTGAGGACCTGGGGTACGCCGAGAACTTCCTGCACATGACCTTCGGATCGGTGCCCGCCGACGTCGTCGTCGATGCCTTCCGTGTCTCCCTCATCCTGTACGCCGAGCACTCCTTCAACGCCTCCACCTTCACCGCCCGGGTGGTCACCTCCACCCTGAGCGACCTGTACTCGGCGGTGGTGGCCGCGATCGGTGCGCTCAAGGGTCCGCTGCACGGCGGGGCGAACGAGGCGGTGATGAACGTGTTCGACGAGATCGGCGAAGCGGACAACGCCGAGGTGTGGTTGGAGCAGGCGCTGGCCGAGAAGCGCAAGATCATGGGCTTCGGTCACCGCGTGTACAAGAAGGGCGATTCGCGGGTGCCGAGCATGAAGGCAGCCCTGGACAGCCTGGTGGCGCACTACGACCGTCCGGACATCGCCGCGATGTATGACAACCTCGAGAACGCGATGACCTCCCGCAAGGACATCAAGCCGAACCTGGACTACCCCTCCGGCCCGGCGTACCACCTGATGGGCTTCGACACCGAGATCTTCACCCCGTTGTTCGTGGCCTCCCGGATCACCGGCTGGACCGCCCACATCATGGAGCAGCGGGCCTCCAACGCGCTGATCCGGCCGTTGAGCGCTTACAACGGCCCGGATGAGCGGCACCTGGGTTAGTCGCGACCGAAGGACACCGACGACGTCCACGCCACAACCGCATCGGGTCAGGCACAACCGCATCCGGGTCAGGCACAACACTGCCCAACGATGCCGGATTGTCCTGGCAATGATGCCCATGTTCCCGGCGCCCGCGCGTGGCTAACGTTAGGCGGTACAGATGTTCGCCGGCGAAGGGATGCGGGGCGTGGCCAGGATCTCCCTGAACGAGGTGATCGAGACCGTCCTCGATCCGGAATCCTTCGAGCCGTGGGACGCACCGCCCACCCAGCCGGACTACGGGCCCGCCTACGTCGCCCAGCTCGCGCGGGCCACCCAGCGCAGCAGTGCCGACGAGGCGGTCGTGACCGGGCGGGCCGTCCTCGGTGGGTACCGGGTCGCCGTCATCGTCGGCGACTTCGACTTCCTCGCCCGGTTCCCTCGGTGCCGCTGCCAGCGAGCGGATCACGCTGGCGTTCGAACGGGCCACCGCCGAGGGGTTGCCGGTGCTGGCCTCGCCGACGTCCGGCGGCACCCGGATGCAGGAGGGCACCCCGGCGTTCCTGCACATGATCAAGATCAGCCAGGCGGTGCTGGCCCACCGCGCCGCCGGGTTGCCCTACCTGGTCTACCTGCGCGACCCCACCACCGGGGGCGCACTGGCGTCGTGGGGGTCCCTGGGCGACCTCACGATCGCCCAGCCCGGAGCGCTCGTGGGCCTGCTCGGTCCCCGGGTGCGGGAGATCATGCTCGGCGAACCGCTGCCCGAGGGCGTGCAGCAGTCCGAGAGCCTGGCCCGCAAGGGTGTGATCGACGGGGTGGTGCCGCTGGGAGAACTGCGGACGACGGCGGTCAAGGCCCTGCGGGTGCTGACCTCGCCCCAGGAGCCGGTCGGGGAGCGTTTCGTCGATGCGACGATCGCGACCGACCGGGCCCCGTGGGACTCGGTGCAGGCGACTCGCAATCCGGACCGGCCCCGGCTGCACCACCTGTTGCAGCACGCGGCGGAGGTGTTCATTCCGCTGCGCGGCACCGGGACCGGGGAGTCGGACGGGACCATCACGGTGGGCCTGGCCCGGTTCCCTGGGCTGTCCTGTGTGCTCATCGGCCAGGACCGCCGGCCCCGCCGGGACGCCTCGCTCAGCCCGGCGGCGCTGCGGGTGGCCCAACGCGGCTTCCACCTGGCCGAGGAGCTGGACCTGCCGCTGGTCACCGTGATCGACTCACCGGGCCCGGAGTTGACCACCGAGGCCGAGCACGGCGGGCTGGCCGGTGAGATCGCGCGCACGGTGGCGGCGCTGGCCACGGTGCGGGTGCCGGTGGTCTCCACGATCCTGGGCGAGGGCAACGGTGTGGCCGCCCTGGCCCTGCTGCCGGCCGATCGCACCGTGTGCGCCGAGAACGGCTGGGTGGCGCCGCTGCCGCCCGAGGGCGCCAGCGCGATCATCCACCGCACCGCGGACCGTGCGGCGGACATGGCGGCGGCGCACCGCATCCGGGCGGTGGACCTGCTCGAGACTGGTGCCGTCGACGAGATCGTGCCCGAGCGACCCGACGCCGCCGAGGAGCCCGCCGCGTTCTGCCGCCGACTGATCGCCTCGGCTACGGCGCACCTTGCCGAACTCATGGCGATGAGGACCGAGGAGCGCCTGGGGATTCGTCATGATCGGTACCGGTCGATGAGGTAGGCCAGGGGGTTGGTGGTGGTGCTGGCGGTGGCGCTCGCGGTGGTGCTGGGACTGCGGTGCTCGTGGTGGTCCGGGGACTGCGGTGCTGGTGGTGGCGCTCGGGTGGCGACGCTGTCGAGGTGGCGCTGCGGGGCGCGAGGACGAGCGGTGTTGGAACAGGGCGTTCGAAACCCTTGATTCGAACGGGCGTTCGTAGTAATGTTGGGTTATGGCGGTACACCCCCTCCCCACCATCTCGCCCACCCAGGGCGTGCATGCGGCGCTGGATGAGTTGGCGCAGATGGATCCGGGTGGGCTGAGCGATGTGGGTCAGGCGCAGTTGCTGGTGGACCTCAAGCGGATCGAGTCGCGGGTGTGCGCCTACCGCCTCAAGGTGTTGGCGGCGGCGGAGAAGGCCAAGGCGGCCGAGCGGGCCGGGGATGCGGACACGGCATCATGGGCGGCGAAGCGCACCAATGAAGATGGCCGCGAGA
This sequence comes from Pseudactinotalea sp. Z1732, assembly GCF_049724975.1. NCBI lineage: Bacteria > Bacillati > Actinomycetota > Actinomycetes > Micrococcales > Cellulomonadaceae > Pseudactinotalea > Pseudactinotalea sp. Z1732. The sequence goes on from NZ_JBMPQC010000001.1 coordinate 732,327, forward strand.
CCAGCCGGCAGACGAAGTTGGCCACTCGGATCAAGGACCGCAGTTCGACGCAGAAGGCGCTGGACGGGGGAGAGATCTCCCAGGAGCACGCCGAGACGATCGTCGGTGCGGGAGAGAAACTTCCCGGCGGATCTCAGCGCCGCGGAACGCAAACGGGTCGAGGATGACCTGGTTGAGAAGGCCAAGACGATGCCGCCCTCGGTGTTGCGGCAACGGGCTCGCCGAGCGCTGGAAGCCATCGAGAGGCAGCGTGATGAGGTCGATGCTCACGAAGAGGGCCAGGTGGCCGACGAGGAGGAGCGGGCCAGGGCGCGCACCAGGGTGACACTCCGGGATAACCAGGACGGAACGGTCACGGGCCACTTCACCGTGCCGGTGTTTCATGGGCACCTGTTGCGCAAGTTGCTCCAGACCATGACCGCACCGCGCCGGGAGAACCGCAAGGACCAGGACGGCGCAGCCAGCGGAGGCGTTGAGGATTGCGGGTCCGGCAGCCCGGCCGCCGTCGGGAGTAGCCCGGGTGGTGCTGGCGCTGCTGGCGCTGCTGGCGGTGCTGGCGGTGCTGGCGCGGCTGGCGCGGCTGGCGGTGCTGGCGGTGGGAGTGGCGCGGGTGGCGCGGGTAGTGCAGGTGGCTCGGGTGTCGCCGGTAGGGCCGGAGGTGCCGGTGCGGGTGCCTCGGCGCAGGAGTCGGGCGATCTGGTCGGTCTGCCTGATCCGGGTCGGGTGGCCCAAGCCAGGCGGGCCGACTGGGCCCACGCCCACGGCCTGGCACTGTGTGAGTTGATCGAGCACCTGCCCACCGATCACCTGAGCCCCAAGACCGCCGCGACGATCGTGGTCACCCTCGATGAAGAGGTTCTGCGCGGGCGGCTGGCAGCAGCCGGGCTGGACACCGGGGAGAAGATCTCGGCCGCCCAGGCGCGCCAACTGGCCTGCAACTCCGGTCTGGTTCCGGTGGTGCTGGGTGGGAAGTCGGTGCCGCTGGACCTGGGTCATAGCGCCCGGTTCTTCAGCGAATCCCAGCGCACCGCACTGTCGGTCCAACACACCGCCTGTGCCGCCGACGGATGTCAACGACCGTATGCGTGGTGCGAGTTGCACCATCTGAAACCGTGGGCCGACGGCGGGCGCACCGACCTGGACCAGGCAGTGCCGCTATGCCACCGACATCATCGACTCATCCACGATCATCGCTACCACCACACCCGCTCGCCAGGCGGCACGGTCACCTTCGCGATGCGCGAATAGGGCGCGGGCGTTGTGCGGGTGAGGTGTGGGACGCAGCCGGCCGTGCGGGAGATGAGTGTTGCGCGCGCCCGGGCGTGCGCGCGCCCGTGCGTGCGCGCGCCCGTGCGTGCGCGCGGGCGGTGCGTGCGTTGTGGTCTAGTCGCTGTGGTGGATGCGGCCATCGGTTCGGGACAACGACTCGCCGCTGCCCTTCCACCGGTTGGCGATGATCTCCGCCGCGATGGACACCGCGGTCTCCTCCGGGGTGCGCCCGCCCAGGTCCAGGCCGATGGGGCTGTGGATCCTGGCTAGCTGGTCCTCGGTGGCCCCCGCTTCGCGGAGCCGGTCCATCCGGTCCTTGTGAGTGGTCCGTGAACCCATCGCGCCGATGTAGCACCGCTGCGGCAGATCGAGCGCTTGCGCCGGCAGTTGCGGGCCGCCCGCGGCACCGACGAGCCGTTCTTCGACCGCGGCCCGGGTTATGCCAGCCTGTCCGGTGGTGCCCACAGTTCGTCCTACGACTACCTGTGAGGTGTGCCGATGCGCGTGGTCGTCACCGGTGCCGGCGGTAAGACGGGCCGGGCCGTCATCGCGGGGCTGCGCCGGGCCGGGCACGAGCCGATCGCCCTGGTGCGGCGCGCGTCGGCGGCCCAGGAGTTCCGCGGCCAGGGTGTGGCGGCCCGCACCGCCCACTTCACCGATGCGGCGGCGTTGACCGAGGCGTTCGGTGGTGCCGACGCGGTCTATCACGTGCCCCCGAACATGCACCCGGAGGAGGACGCGATCGGGGCCCGGGTGGCCGATGCCGCGGTGGTGGCCGGGGTACGCCGCCTCATTCTGCACTCGGTGCTGGCCCCGTACGTGCCCGCGATGCCGCACCACCTGCGCAAAGCCCGCACCGAACTGGCGCTGCGCACTCGCCCGTTGCACTGGACCATCGTGCAACCGGCCACCTACGCCCAGAACCTGCTCGGCTACCTGGAACCTGCCCGCACCGAGGGCTCATTTGATCGACCTGGTCAACGCCGCGTTCGCCGACCTGGTGTTGGCGGAACTGATGGAGCGGCTCAACGCCGCCGGTGTGCCCGCCGGGGAGGTGCGCACCCTGGACCGGGTCTACGACTGGGACCAGACCCGCTCCCAGGGCCTGCTCATCGACGTGGAGCACCCCGACCTCGGCACCGTGCAACTGCCCGGCCCGCCGCTGCGCTGGTTCGACGCCGAGGGGGAGCGCTGCCGGGAGGAGCGCCTCGCGCCGCCGGCGCTGGGCGGTGATGAGGCGGCGATCCGGGCCTGGTTGGAACAGACGCCGGCGCGCTGACGCGCACTGAACCGCAAGCGCACCTTGGCCGGGGCAGGCCCTGACGAAACCTGCTCGCCCACCGGGCGCAGGGAGGCGCCCGCGTGTGGGGTCGGCTAGGGCTGCGCGGAGCGTTCGTCCAGTTGGGTGATGAACGACTCGGCGGCGGCGAGTTGGGCCGCGAGTCCGTCACGCCGTGTGGTGGCCGCCTCCCGGAGGGCGATGAGCTGGCTCGTGAGCTCCGCGCGGCGGGAGGCGGTGGGCTCGGCGTCGAGTTCGGCGATCACGTCGAGGACCTCGCGCATCTCCTCGAGGCTGTACTCCAGCGGCTTCATCTTCTTGATCAGTTCGAACTGGGAGACGTCGCTGTCGGTGTAGAGCCGGAAGCCTCCTTCGGTCCTGCTGGAGGGAGTGACCAGACCGACTTCGCCGTAGTAACGGATGGTGCGCTGGGACAGGCCGGTGCGTTCGGCCACTTCCCCGATCTGCATGTGCGCAGCCATAGCCCTCCTTCTCCGGTCGCCTGACTCTACCGGCTGGCACTCCCGCTCTACCGGGTCGAGCGATGGCGCCGATGGCCGGCACCCCGCGGGGCGAGGAACCTCACACAAACTCTACCCTCTCGTTAGGGTAGAGTTTCGGTCGGACTGCGCAGGTGCCGTCGATGATGCCCAGCACCTGGGCGCCTCGACGCTCAACGGCGCGCCGTGACCGTGACCATCGGCGAGTACCGCCGCTGAAACCCCCGGAGTCTCTTTGTCCACGCCTGCTGCTGCCCAGCCCGACCGCCGGAGCGCCCCGCGTCCGCCCCGGCGTACCCCGATGCAGCGCCGCAAGGCGCGCACCGAGGACGTCACCTCGGTGATCGGTACGCTGCGCAGCCCGCGCAGGTTGCGCACCGAGGTGCTGGCCGGGCTGGTGGTGGCCCTGGCACTGATTCCGGAGGCGATCAGTTTCTCCATCATCGCCGGGGTGGACCCGCGGGTGGGGCTGTTCGCCTCCTTCACGATGGCGGTGTCCATCGCGTTCCTGGGTGGGCGCCCGGCGATGATCTCGGCGGCCACCGGCGCGATCGCGCTGGTGATCGCCCCGGTGATGCGCGAGCACGGGATGGACTACTTCATCGCCACGGTGATCCTGGCCGGGATCATCCAGGTGCTCTTCGCCGTGCTCGGGGTGGCCCGGTTGATGCGGTTCATCCCGCGCAGCGTGATGGTCGGGTTCGTCAACGCCCTGGCGATCCTGATCTTCATGGCGCAACTGCCGTACCTGACCGGGGTGAGCTGGCTGGTCTACGTGATGGTGGCCGTGGGCATCGCGATCATGGTGTTCCTCCCGAAACTCACCGCGGTGGTGCCGGCGCCGCTGGTGGCGATCGTGGTGCTTACCACCGTCACCGTCGCCTTCGCGTTCGCGGTCCCGAACGTGGGCGATCAGGGCGAGTTGCCGGACTCGCTGCCCTCGTTGTTCCTGCCCGATGTGCCCCTGAACCTGGAGACCTTGCAGATCATCGGCCCGTTCGCGGTCGCGATGGCGCTGGTGGGGGTGATGGAGTCGCTGATGACGGCCAAGCTGGTCGACGACGTGACCGACACCCACTCCAACAAGACCCGGGAGACCTGGGGGCAGGGCGCGGCGAACATCATCACCGGCTTCTTCGGCGGCATGGGCGGGTGCGCGATGATCGGCCAGACCATGATCAACGTGAAGGCCTCCCGGGCCCGCACGCGCATCTCCACCTTCCTGGCCGGGATCTTCCTGCTCATCCTGGTGGTGGGCTTCGGCGACGTCATCGGGCAGATCCCGATGGCTGCCCTGGTGGCGGTGATGATCATGGTCTCGGTCGCGACGTTCGACTGGCACTCCATCCGGCTCAACACGCTGCGCCGGATGCCCAAGAGCGAAACCGCCGTGATGCTCACGACCGTGGTGATCACGGTGGCCACGCACAACCTGGCCTATGGGGTGCTGGCCGGGGTCGTGGTGGCCGCGGTGATGTTCGTCAACCGGGTGGCCCACTTCACCGAGGTCATCGAAGTGGACCGCCCCGATGAGGACACCCGCGTCTACGCCGTCATCGGCGAGTTGCTCTGGGCCTCCTCCAACGACCTGATCTACCAGTTCGACTACACCGGGGACCCCAAGAACGTCGTCATCGACCTGTCCCAGTCCCACATCTGGGACGCCTCCACCGTGGCCACCCTCGATGTCATCACCACCAAGTACGCCGACAAGGGCAAGACGGTCACCATCACCGGGCTCAACGAAGCCAGTTCCGAACGCCACGCCCGGTTGGCGGGGCACCTGAACAACGGCCACTAACGATGACATCGACGTGCGCCTGGTGAACGTGTTCCCCAAGTGCGAGACCTCCGGCGACGGGCAGGTCCGCGGGCGCCGCAACGCCATGATGGATGACTCCGACGTGGACTGGCACCGCCAGATCAAGGCCGCCGTGGGTGGGGTGACCGCCTCGGTGACCGGTGATCCAGCGGTGTTCGTGTCCGTCTCGGCTGCCTACCAAGGGCCCGACGGCGGCGGCCCGGTGGCCGCGATCGTGGACATGGGCGAGGAGCCGACCGGGTACCGCCCGCCGAAGCCGACCGCCTGAGCCGGCGGCTCGCCCGCCGCACCGCCACGCGCCGCACCACCCCGTCGCGCCGCGCCACCCCGTCGCGCCAGCCGCGCCGCTACATCACCCCGCCGCAACCGCCCAATGATGGTTGCGGCGGGTTGAGGCTGACCCCGATTCCCGGTCAGGTGGTTGGTTGGTCAGGCTGCCAGCGCGAGTTGGCGGCGTTCGTACTCTAGCGGGCTGATGTAGCCGATGGCGGAGTGGCGGCGGCGCGCGTTGTACCAGCCGTCGATCCAGGTGTAGGTGCCGCGGCGGGCGGCATCGATCGTGGCGAACGTGTGCCGGTAGTAGTACTCGTTCTTGAACGTGGACCAGAACGATTCCGCGGCGGCGTTGTCCCAGCACACTCCGGTGCGTCCCATCGACCTGAGCAGCCCCAGCTCGACAGCAGCGTTCGCGAGTTGCGCGCTGGTGTATTGGGTACCCCGATCGGCGTGGAAGATCACCTGGCGGGGCAGATCGCCGCGCAGTGCGACGGCCTGGCGTAGTGCGTCCTCGACGAGGTCGGCGTGCAAGCTGTCACCGACGGTGCGTCCGAGCACCCGGCGGGTGTTCCCGTCGCGGACGGCACACAGGTATGCCCATCCTTCACCGGTGTGCAGATACGTGATGTCGGAGAACCACGCGCGGTCCCGGTCACCCTGGTCGAATTGCCGTTCGACGAGATCGGGGACGGGGAACGGATCTGGTCCCTGCGCCGTGGTTGCGGGGTGCCAGGTCCGCGGGCTGATCCCGCTGATCCCGTCGACCCGCATGAGTTTCGCGACCGTCTTGCGCGACACGGCCACTCCGGCGTCCTGCAGATCAGCATGGATTCGTGGTGCCCCATAGGTGCCGTCGGAAGCGGCGTGGAACGCACGGATCTGCGCGGTCAGATCCGCCGCTCGCTGCTGTCGAGGAGTCGGTCCGGCAACTATCCGAGTCCGCCACTGGTAGAACCGGCGACGATCCACCCCCAGCAGCCGACACATCCGTGTGACAGTCATCGTGCTGTCCGGGTCGGCCTTCTCCGCTTCGATCACCGCGAACCGCTCCTCGGGTTCTGCTTCGACGCGAAGAAGGCCGCCGCTTTTCCCAGGAACTCGTTGTCCATCCGCAAATCCTGGTTCTCGCGACGCAGCCGCTCCAACTCAGCACGCTCGTCCACATCCAGTGACGCCTCGGGTCTGCCACCGCGAGCGCGCTCCTGCTGCACCCACCGGCCCAGCAGCTGCTCGCCGACACCGATCTCCCGCGCGACCGCGGCGATCGTCCGATCCGTATCGATCACCAGACGCGCGGCCTCACGCCGATACTCCGGCGTATACGACTTCCTCTTCTTGCTCGTGCTCATCACGGACATCCTCCCCGACAGGCCCGCGAACACGCGGAACCCGCCTGGTCAGTGACCGGAAACCGGGGTCAACCCCAGGTCAGGTGGTGCGGCGGATTCGCTGGAACTATCCAATTGGATGGTTGCAGCGAGTGGGGATGCGATGGGGTCGCCGGAACTATCCAATTGGACGGTTGCGGCGTGTGGTGGCGGGTGGCGGACGGCGTGTGGCGGCGCGAGGGGGTGGTGCGGGGTGGTGGCGCGGGGCGCCGCGCGGGTTACAGGTCCGCGGGGGTGTCGATGTCGCGGCCGGTGGCCAGGTCCGAGCAGTCCACGGCGAGCACGTCGCGGCCCCGGAGGTAGTCCCGGGCGCCACGGTCTCCCTGGGCGCTCGCGATCACCCCAGGCCAGTGCTCGCGGCCGATGAGCACCGGATGTGCCGGGCCGTGGCCGTAGTCCGCGCGGGCCAGCACGTCGGGCGCGGCGCGGTCGACCACCCGCGCGACGACGTCGGGCCCCACGTCGGGCAGGTCCACCAGGTGGATCCGCGCCGCGTCTGGGGTGGTCAGCGCCGGATCATCGCCATACCCATCCCGGTCGGGGCGCCCGACCCCCTCGGCCAGCGACGCCAGGCCGGTGCGCAAGGAGGCGCCCATGCCGGTCGCCCAGTCGCCGGCCTCGAGTGCCTGCACGTCCAGGCCGTTCAGCAACGCCCGCGCCTCTTCTGCAGCGGCACCGAGGACGACGACGACGGGCGAGCAGCCGCCGTCGTGCAGTGCCCGGCCGGCGGCGGTGAGCCAAGGCGTGCCATCGACCGCGCGCATCAGCGCCTTCGGCCGGCCCATCCGCCGCCCGGCCCCGGCCGCCAGCAGGATGCCCGCCACGTTCGCCATCGAGCCAGCGTATCGATGCCGGCTCACGGCTCATGGGTACGGCCGGTGCCTGCCCGCTCAGAGTGCCGCCGGTACTTCCTCGCCCCGGGAGAACTGCGTGCGGTACAACTCGGCGTACCGGCCCTCGGCGGCGAGCAGCGCGGCGTTGCCCCCGGACTCCACGATCCGCCCGTCCTCGACCACCAGGATCGTGTCCGCCGCCTGGATGGTGGACAGGCGGTGCGCGATCACGATGGCGGTGCGCCCGGCCAGGGCCTCGGTGAGCGCGGCCTGCACGGCCGCCTCGGAGGTGGAGTCCAGGTGGGCCGTGGCCTCGTCCAGGATCACCACCCGCGGCTGGGCGAGCAGCATCCGCGCGATCGTCAGCCGCTGGCGCTCCCCGCCGGAGAGGCGGTACCCGCGCTCACCGACCACGGTGTCCAGGCCGTCGGGCAGCGAGGCGACCAGCTCACCCAGCCGCGCCCGGTGCAGCACGGCCCAGACGTCGTCGTCGGACGTCTCCGGCCGGGCCAGCGCGACGTTGGCCCGCACGGTGTCGTGGAACAGGTGCCCGTCCTGGGTGACCATCCCGATGGCATCGCGCAGGGAGTCGGTGGTGGCATCGCGCACGTCCAGCCCGCCGATGCGCACGGCGCCGGAGTCGACGTCGAACAGCCGCGGGATGAGGGAGGCGATGGTGGACTTTCCCGCGCCGGTGGAGCCCACCAGCGCCACGGTCTGCCCGGGCTCGGCCCGCAGGTTCACCTGGTGCAGCACCGTGGCGCCGGCCCGCGGGTCCAGGGTGGCGACCTCCTCCAGGGAGGCGAGGGAGACCTGCTCGGCCGAGGGGTAGGCGAAGGAGACATCGTCGAACTCGACCGACAACGGCCCATCCGGCAGCGCCACGGCGTCGGGCTTCTGCCTGATGAGGGGGCGCAGGTCGAGCACCTCGAAGACCCGCTCGAAACTGACCATCGCGTTCATCACCTCCACCCGGGTGTTGGCCAGGGCCGTCAGCGGCGCGTACAGCCGGGTCAGCAACAGCGCCAGGGCCACCACTGCGCCGGCCTCCAACTCCCCGTCCAGGGCGAAGAACCCGCCCAGCCCGTAGACCAGCGCCAGCGCCAGGGCCGAGACCAGGGTCAGGGCGATGAAGAAGACCTCCTGGACCATCGCCGAGCGCACGCCGATGTCACGGACCCGGGCGGCCCGGGAGGCGAACTCGACCGACTCGCGGTCCGGGCGCCCGAACAGTTTGATCAGGGTGGCGCCGGCGGCGGAGAAACGCTCGGTCATCTGGGTGCTCATGGTCGAGTTGTGGTTGGCGGCCTCGCGGCGCAGCCGGGCCAGCCGCGCACCCATCCGCCGGGCCGGGAGCACGAACACCGGCAACAGCAGCAACGTCATCACGGTGATCTGCCAGGACAGTGAGACCATCGCGATCAGCGCCAGCACGAGGGTGACGACGTTGCTGACCACCCCGGAGAGGGTGTCGGAGAACGCGCGTTGGGCGCCGATCACGTCGTTGTTCAGCCGGCTCACCAGCGCGCCGGTGCGGGTGCGGCTGAAGAACGCCACCGGCATCGTCTGCACGTGGTCGTAGACCGTGGTGCGCAGGTCCAGGATCAGGCCTTCGCCGATGTTGGCCGACAGCCAGCGCTGTACCAGGCCGAACCCGGCCTCGGCGAGCGCGATGAGCCCGATCAGTGCGGCGAGGATGACGACGACGCGCACCTCGGCGTTGTGGGTGATCGCGTCGATGACGCGCCCCGCCAGCAGGGGTGTGGCCACGGCCATGGCGGCGGTCAGGACGCTGACCAGGGTGAACCAGACGATCCGGCGCCGGTGCGGGACGGCGAATGCGGCGATCCGGGCCAGGGTGGCGCGGGAGAATGGCCGTCGGTCGTTCTGGGCGTGCATGGCGGTGTACATCGAGTGCCACGCGGTGGACTCCATGCTCATGGGGTGCTCCCCTGGGGTCGGGATAGTGCGGAGGGATCGTGCGGGCGCAGGTGGGGTTGCGCCGCTGGGCGGTCCCCAGCGGCGCAGAAGCCACTACTGTGTACCCTCAACCATGGTTGAGGTCAACGGGATTCTGGAGCGATCATGACCACAGCGCCCGCGTGGAACCACAACGAACTCAGCATCGGGGAGTTGGCCGCCCGCAGTGGCGCGGCGGCCTCAGCGCTGCACTTCTACGAACGCAAGGGCCTGATCACCAGCACTCGGACCGCGGGCAACCAGCGCCGGTACCGGCGCGACACCCTGCGCCGGGTGGCGCTGATCCGCATCGCCCACCGGGTGGGCGTTCCGTTGGCGCAGGTGCGGGAGGCCCTCGACGAACTGCCCGCCGGGCGGACACCCACGCGAGCGGACTGGCAGCGGCTCTCGGGGCGCTGGCGAACGGAGTTGGACGAGCGCATCCACCACCTGCAGCAGTTGCGCGATGACTTCACCGACTGCGTCGGGTGCGGGTGCCTGTCCATCGACCGGTGCGGGCTAGCGAACCCCGAGGACGTCTACGGCCGTCGCGGGCCGGGGCCGAGGCGGTTGCTAGAAGAGTGAGGGGCGGGAGGCCGGGCGCCCGCACCTGTGCCCAGGCTCCTCCGGGCACCGTGTGCCTGCGGGATCGTGGTGGGTTTACTCGTCGTCGAGACGGAAGCCGACCTTCAGGCCGACCTGGAAGTGCCCGATCTGGCCGTCCTCGACGTGGCCGCGGATCTGGGTGACCTCGAACCAGTCGAGGTTGCGCAACGTCTTGCTCGCCCGGGCCAGGCCGTTACGAATCGCGGGGTCGACACCTTCGGGGGAGGAGCCGACGATCTCGGTTACTCGGTACGTGTGATCGCTCATGGTTCATTGTGGCCGTGCTCGGTCCGCACCGCATGTGGGCCCGGCGCCGACGTCGGCCTCAACCGCAGGCTTCAACCGCAGCCTTCAACCGAGCGCCGACCGGATCCGCTTGGCGTACTCGGTGGCCTCGTCGTCGTCGTAGCGCTGGCGGGGCCAGAAGAACCCGCGCAGGCCGTCCTTACGGCGGCGCGGGATCACGTGGGAGTGCAGGTGGGCCACACTCTGGCTGACGACGTTGTTCATCGCCACGAACGTCCCATGTGCCCCTAGCGCCTCGGGCAGCGCGGCGGACACGCGCTGCACCGCGGCGAAGAACGGTCCCACCTGCGCCGGGGGCAGGTCCGGCAACGTCACGTGGTGCTCGCGCGGGATCACCAGCACGTGGCCCTTGAACAGCGGGTGGATGTCCAGGAAGGCCAACGCGTCCTCGGTGTCCAGCACCAGGTTCGCCGGCTCGGTGTGGTCGGCGATGCGGCAGAAGGCGCAGGTGTTCATGAGGCCCGGGAGAGGGGATGTGGTGTGGTGCGGGGTCGATCCATGGGGGTGATGATGGCAGCGGCTCGTTGCGCGCGCCCGTTGGCTGCGGGCGGCCGAGCGGGAGGAAGACCAGGACGACGGCACGCACCTGCTCTTGCGTGGCCACGTGCGCCCGGCGGTAATCCAGCCGCTGCTTTGGCGCAGTTATATGACCTCGACCTGCACCGAGTGCCACCCGCTGGCGCCGTCGGGCACCGGTGGCATGGCGCGTTCGGTCTGGGTGGCCCCGCTGCCGTCGGTGGCGCGTACGACGATCACGTGCTCACCGGGTGTGGCCTCCCAGTCCAGGTGCCACATCCGCCAGGCATCCACGCTGGGCTCGGCGGCCAGGGTGGCCTGCTGCCAAGGCTCGTTGTCGATCCGGACCTCGACTGCGCTGATGCCGCGGTGCTGGGCCCAGGCCACCCCGGCGATCACCGTCGCCCCGGCCTGCACGCGCTCGCCGGCCGGGACGTCGATGCGCGATGCGGTCTTGATCGGCCCGCGCTCGGACCAACCTCGCGGGCTCCAGTACCCCTCGTCGTCGGCGAACCGGGTGACCTTCAGATCTGTCACCCACTTGGTTGCCGACACGTACCCGTACAGCCCGGGCACCACCAGCCGCACCGGGAATCCGTGCTGGGCCGGCAGCGGCCGCCCGTTCATCGCCACCGCCAGCAGGGCGTTGCGCTCGTCGGTGAGGACGTTCAGCGGAGTGCCGGCGCTCCACCCGTCGGCGCTGGTGGACAGCACCACGTCCGCATCCGGGTCCGGCTCGGCCCGGGCGAGGAGCTCGCGCACCGGCCACCCGGTCCATACCGCGTTACCGACCAGGTCCCCACCGACCGGGTTAGACACGCACGTCAGTGTCACGGCCGCCTCCACCATCTCCTGGGCCAGTAAGTGATCGAAGTCGATCTCCACCTCCCGTTCCACCAGGCCGTGCACCCGCAGCCGCCACGTGCCCGGGTCCACCTGCGGCACCGCTAGCGCGGTATCGATCCGGTAGAAGGCGTCGTTCGGGGTTCGCCAGGGCGAGAGTCCCTCCACACCCGGATCGACCTGTGCCGGAATCACCACCGGCTCGGCCACGGCCGGCACGGTGAACATCTCCCGTGCGGCGCGCACCACCTGACCGGCGCCCTGCAGCGCCCGGCCGGCCACGATACCCAGCGTCCCCAGTACCGTCAGCGAGGCGCCCCAGACCAGCACCGAACGCCGGTCGGTGCTCGTGGCCGGCTGCTCCACCCCGGCCTGCCGTTGCGGGCGCGGCCGGCTGAGCCCGTTCATCACGAACAGGCCGACGACGACGGCGACCGCGGTGGGTACGACGTCGCCCACCTGCGCCCCAGGACGGGTGAGCACCGCCGTCGTCCCCACCGCACCCACCACCACGAAGGTGAGCATCGCCGTCGTCATCCGGCTGGCCGCAAGACGCCCGATGCCGGCGCAGACCACGGCCAGCATCACGCCCATCCCGACCAGCAGCACGGTCTTGTCCGCGGCGCCGAAGGTGGCGATGGCGATGTCGCGCAGCCACGCCGGCGAGTAATCGACGGTCGTGTCGGCCACTGCCAGCAGCGGTGACGGGGTGGCCCCGGCGCCGCCGGTGCGGGTGAGCAGGGCAGCGCCGATCTCCGCCATGCCGAGGGTCACCGCCCCCGCGGCCACCCCGGCCAGCGCGGCTTCTGCTGCGGAGCCCCGGCTCATCACCCCATGATCGCACTAGGTGGTAACTCATCCGCATGTGCTGATCCATCGCGATCAGTCCGGAAGGTGAACTTGACCTAGACCTGTCGCGCCGCCTTGTCAATCCGCAGCTACCGGGGCACACCGGATGTGGCCGGAACCGTTGGTGCGGACTGGGCCGAGCGGCCCCGCGTCAACGCCGCCCCGGCGGGACCCCGATCGTCGAGGAACTCGAAACCACCTGCCTGCATGCGCCCGACCCGAACCTCCAGCCCGGCACCAACCCAAGGGAGACGGCGGGGCGCGGCGTCCGTAGAAACGGCATCGAAAGCAGGCGACGCGCCGAGGCAATGCCACCTCAGATCCGCATCGCTAGCGTATTGAGGCCGATTCTTAGGAGTGGCCCTGAACGCTCGTTTCGATCGCCGCCAAAAGGTGTACGACCTCGTTGGGAATTTCGGTACGCCTGTGCGCTCGCGCGAGAGCGGTCGTTGACACGGTCCTGTATCCACTGGCCTGAAGGAGAATATTGAACTGAGAGATGATCCTCTTGGGCCCCGGAACTTCGCAACGCGATGATTGATGCTGTCAGGGGTGCGCACGGCATGAGTCGTGAGGACGCGTTGCGAGAAACTGCCCGCATCTTCGGTGTGGCTCGCCTCGGTTCCAATGTCAGAGGCAGACTCGAAGGCGTTCTTCGCGGCGCGATCTCGGAGAGGCTCCTTGTCGAGCAGGGCGGAACGGTTCAAGAAGCAACGAGTGAATAGTTGGGGCGGTCCAGTTCCGCATCCATCCGCCTCGGCGCTGAGCCCGCCCATACTCACCCCCCGGTTCCGCCTCCGAGCAGCACCGCCCGCCGGTAGCGTTCAGGTTCGACGAACTGGCCGAAGGGGATCATGAGGTTCGCGCGACTTCGATACGCGGCGTTGCTGGCAGGACTGCTGGCGCTGGTGGCGGCCGGGTGCACCTCCCCGGCACCGGACGACTCCCCGGCACCGGACGCTTCCCCGGATGAGGGGGTCACCGCGGCTCCCGTCGAGGACGAGGACGGGTTGCTGCCTTCCCCAAACGCGCCGGACGACGAACCGCCAACCACCACCACGACCACCCTGGTTCAGGCCGCCGTGGCGGCCGGGCAACTGGATGAGCCCACCGGCCTGATGTACCGGGTGTGGGGTCAGTTCAACGACCCGCGCCTGCCGCGGGAGTACCGCGGGGAGTCCGCCTCCCACGATTCCGCGGCGCTGAACCAAGCGGTCCGGGAGTTGGACACCCTGCCTGCCGAGGTAGCCGAGGCCGTGGGACCGTATCTGCTGCGCCCCACCGACCCGCAGAGCGCGTTCAGCCACAGCCCGGACGGGGCAGGCGACAGCCAGAACGACGGCGACAACCAGGACGGCGAGGACTCAGACGCTGAGGCCGGCGCCGAGGGCGCCGAGGCGCGGGGGTGGCAGCAGGCTGCGCTGACGTGGACCCAGGTGAACGCCCCCGAGAACAACGACCCAGCCGGCCGGCAGTGCCCGGGCGACTGGGAGACCCGGGCCAGCGACCAGGTCCCGATCCGGGTGTGGATCTGCGCCGACCGCGGTGCGGGCACGGTGGGAGCCGAGGAGGCGTTGGAGGCCGTCATCGGGATCGTCGATGGCACCGTGCCGGAAATGACCAAACCCGTTCCGGAGGGCATGGGCCCCCCGAAGCCGGACAGGCCCGCTGATGATCCGCATCCGGACTCCGATGACAAGGTCGACATCTACCTGCTCGATGCGGGCTGGCTCGGCCCGGAACGCCGAGGCGAGGTGAGCAGGATCGATAGTGGCGCCGGGGGCTTGGCCATCCCGACCCGTCCGGCTGGGCGTACCGCCTCCAGCGGCTACGTCCTGATCGACGCTGGCGTCCTGGAGGACCACGGAACCGGTCCGGATTCGGAGTTGGCCCGTGTGGTGGTGCACGAGGTCTTCCACGTGCTCCAGTTCGCCCACCACGACCACCTCGATGAACGCTGGTTGATCGAGGGCACCGCAACCTGGGCGGAGCGGTACTACCTGCCCGGAGACTTCGGGGATGAGCACCTGCGGCACCTGCACAGGATGCAGAGGGAGGACGACTCGCTGGTTGCCGAGACCCATCCGGACAAGCCCTACGCCACCGCCCTCTGGGCGATGTTCATGGAACAGACGGCCGGGGCCCAGTCCATCTTCAACACCTGGCAGGACTTGTCGGGAACCGGCGGCGCGCACGAGGACGTGCTGGCTGCGATCAACGCGTACGTGCCGGTCGAGACCAGGTTCCCCGATTTCGTGATGCGGATGGTCAACGCCAACCCGGCGGGCAACCCCATCGGTACCCGGTTCGTGCACCTGGACCCCAACTTCCCAGATGACGTGCTGCCCCCGATGCCCGACCACGACCTCGGCGACGACGCCCTGACCATCGACCACACCGGCGTCCCCGGACTGGGGTATGAGTACCACATCGTCTACCCCGAGGGCTCGCGCGAGGAAACGGCCGGGGTGCGCGTGACCGTCGAACTTCAGGACGAGGGCACGCCCAAGATGGAAGCGATCGTGCGCGACGAGCGTGGCAGATACAGCCGGCGCACGGTCAGCCTCACACCGGACGGCAGCGAGTTCTGCGTCGCCGGGATCCTCATGCTCATCGTGTCCAACTCGCACACCGACCCCGGTGCGGCCCTGTCGGGTGAGGCCACCGTGGAGCGGATCCACGATCTGCACTGCGACCCGCCCGCGGGGGAACTGCTCCTGGAGATGGAGGGTCAGTACGACGACCCACCCACCGCGACACCGGTCACCATCCACGCGGAGGTGCACTGGAACGGTGCCCTCCAGGTTCACCTCGAACAGACCGAGGACGGCGGCGCGCCCGCCCCCCTACCCCCCATACCCGGGTTCGACGAGGACGATCTGCGGCCGCCCAGCCTTGACGACGGCGTCACGCGGTACTCGGGCGCGGGGTCGTTGTGGTCGGTGCACGGGTCGTTCCGAAGCGAACGCTGCTCTCCCTACCTAGGGTGCGAAGACCATGTGGTCGAGCAGCGGTTCGAGGGCCAGGCCACCCTGGGTGGGATGTGGGGGGAGACCGAGGACGGCGGCTACCTCACCGCAGAGGTCGACGACAGCGGTATGCAGTTGCACGGGAGGCTACCGGTGACCGTCACCACCGTCATCCACCACCCCAGACGGGAGACAACCACCCACACGGAGGTCGAGCACTGGCCGCTGACCTGCCACACCGGCCGGCCGTTCCACCACGTGACCGCGGGCCATGACATCTACTTCCCCCCGGACCGCGGCACCACGCTCACCGGCCACCTGAACGATGAGGACCACGCCGTGATCGACGTCGAATGCTCCCAGACGTGGCAGCCCACGACCGCCGGCTCCTCCGGCACCACGACCTTCACCGTCAACGGCATCCTCATCGTCGACGACTGACCCCGCTGCTCGGCGGTTGGCGCTGCGCCCCCACTGGCAGCACCCGCGGTGTTCGGCGACAGTGGCATGACCACCACTGGGCGGGTGACGATCACCCCAGACGACGGGAGGCCGTCATGATGCAGATGCACACCACGCCCGAGGGCCTGATCGAGGTGACAGCCTCGGGCACAGTCACCGAGGAGGACTACGAGCACCTCTCCCCGCAGATCCACGCGGCGCTGGACCAGCATCCGCGCCTACGGATGCTCGCCGATCTGAGCCGGATGGAGGGCCTGAGCCCCAGCGGGGTGAAGGAGGACGTGAAACTCGCCCTCTCCCGCCTGGGAGATCTGTCCAGGTTCGAGCGGGTGGCGGTGCTCACCGACGGCGGGGTGGTCCGGGCGCTGTCCAAGGCCGGAGGCGCGCTCATCCCGGGCGTGACCGTGGAACTGTTCGAGCCCGGTCAGCGCCAGCAGGCGCTGGCATGGCTGCAGGAGGCCGCCGGCAGCTGGTGATGTTCGGGGGAGATACGGGGCGACTACTCGCCTGCTCGCATGATGGCGACCGCAAGGTCGACTAGCGTTCCGGCGCGGCGCACGAGCGGCTTGGCCTCTTCGGCGGTCACGAGCGATGTTCCATACTCCACGTCAATCTTTGCCGACACCAATTCGCGCAGCGCGCTCTCCGCTGAGGCTGCGCGGGGTTGCGTCGCCAGCGGCAGGAGTGTGGCGACCTGCGGCCAAGTTGGCTTCTGCGGAGCCGAGATGTTCCTGCGCTTTACGCAGACAATCCTTCGCGTGATTGCGCTGCCCAGCGGTGACCATCAGACGCTCCCTCGCACGCCGCTCGGCATTGTTCCGACAAGAGGGATGCCATCCCTGAGGATGTCAATCACCACGGGTTCGCCAGATGCGCTGAGATCGGCGAACTCGCTCGGGGTGAAGACCAGGACCTCGCAGTCGATTCCGAGGCGGGCGCGGACGGCATCCTCGAGCGCCACGCGCTGATCCCATCCTGGTGGTGCGATGACCGCAAGATCGACGTCGCTACGAGACGTAGCCTCATCGCGAGCGACCGAACCGAAGAGGAGCATTGACACCTCGGCGTCACCAACCAGGCTCTCGACGGTTTCCCGAAGCATGCCGATCGGACTGAGGATTGCGCGCAACGGCCCAACGGCGGCGTGGTCCTGATTGATCGTGTGGATGCCGGCTCGCCCCACTTGCTCGGTAGCGACCAACCCGAGTTCGGTCAGCGTCCTCAGCGCCTCCTGCACTGCCCCGAGGCTATGGTTGTCCCTGACGAGGCGATGAATCTCACGCCCGGTCAGGGGCGTCCCGGTGCGCAGTAGGGCCGCTAGGACAGCGCCCCGCGCACCGGGGATAATCCCGCCGAAGGCCTGACCGAAATCGGTACAGTCGCTTCTGTGAGCACGCTCAGCACGGCGCTGGCAGCCCAGCGCCTCAGCGCCGACGATCCAGGGTGGACGCTGCTGCGTGCCCAGCACGCCGCAGTGGCCATCGCGATCCTCGGCGAGCACCTCGGGGGGGAGGACAAGCGGCTGCCCGCCCCGGTCTTGTTCAGCAAGGTCGATGAGGATCTGGCGGTGCTGCGCGATCACGGCTTCGACCTTCCCCAGACCGCCCAGCAGTACTGCGCCTCCTGGCGGGAGTCCGGCTACCTCATCCGCCGAGCGGCCGAGACATCGCGCGAGGAGGTCTTCGAACTGTCGGAAGGGGCCCTGACAGCGATCCGTTTCGTCACCCAGCTGACTGATCGGCGTCAGACCGTTACCGAATCCCGGCTCACCACCATCTTGCAGCGGGTGCGGGAACTCGCCGTGGAAACCGACCCGGACGCCGCCTCCCGGTTGCGGGCCTTGCGCGAGGAACGCGACCGCCTCGAGACCCAGATTGAACGCGTCGGCGCCGGGGACTTCGAGGTGCTCGAGACCGACCGGGCCCTGGAACGGGCCCGCGACATCCTCGCCCTCACCGAGGAACTGCCGGCGGACTTCGCCCGAGTACGTACCGAGATGGAACAACTCAACCGTTCACTGCGCGAGCGACTCATCGAACAGGAGTCCTCCCGCGGTGCGGTACTGGAGGACATCTTCCGCGGCGTGGATCATCTGGCCGCTTCCGAGGCCGGCCGCACCTTCACCGGCTTCTACTCCCTCATCCTCGACCCCGAACGCAGCGCCGAACTGGAAGTTCACCTGACCGACCTGCTTGAGCGCCCCTTCGCCGAGGAGATCCCGCCCCGGCAAGCCCGGCGCCTGCGCAGGATGCTGCCGAGCCTGCAGGATGCCAGCGGGGAGATCCACCAGGTGATGACTGCGTTCTCCCGCAGTCTGCGCCGGTTCGTACAAAGCCAGGAGTTGGTCGAGGACCGGCGTATCCACCGGCTGCTGCGCCGGACTCTGCGCACCGCGATGGATCTGAGCGACCACGTCCGTCCCTTCCACCGCGTCGGTGTGGACCTGGACCTGACCTCGGTCCCGATGGGTTCGGTGGGGGAGTTGCGTCTGCACAACCCGGCCGATTCGGAGGTCACCGAGGACATCACCACCGTCGAGGCCGAGCCGGTGGACGTGGCCGCGCTGCGCGAACTGGCTCGGGCCTCGGAGATCGACATGAAGGAACTCACCGGGAATGTCGCGGCGGTGCTGGCCGAAGCCGGCCCGTCCACCATCGGCGAGGTTCTCACCGCCCGGCCTGCTACGCAAGGGGTGGCCTCGGTCGTCGGACTCCTCGTCCTCGCCGAGCAGCACGGCACCGACCTGGGCGGGGTCGAATTGGTGAGGTGGACCTCGTCCACCGGTGTGGAACGCACCGGAACCGTGCCGGTGTACCTGTTCACTACGGCGGTGGCGTGAAGCCGACCGAGCGCACACGACGGCAGGCTTGCACCGGAGGGCGGTGGGCCGCGGCCGCCTGTCACACCCGAGGCTTACCCTGGCAGGCGTGATGGACACCGACTCCGCCGCGGCCCCCAGCCCTCTGTGGGACGGGGACACCGGCACCCTGCGCGAGGTCTCCAGGCGCACCCTGGTGCAACTGCTCCGCGGGCCCTACCTCTCGGCGCGCCGCCACCCGCAACTGTGGACAGCGCTGCTGGGCGATGAGTACCCGATCCGCTCCCGGTTGGCCGACGCGTTCCTCGACCTGATCATCGACACCGAGGCCGAGATCGCGTTCGTGCGCAACGCTGAACCGGAGGAGGTCGATGCCCCCCGTGTGGTCCGCTCGGCCCCGATGACCTTTCTGGACACGGCCATGCTGCTGCACCTGCGTCAACAACTCCTGCAAGCCGGCAGCGGCGAGCGCGTCATCGTCGGTTCCGATGAGATCGCCGACCAACTCCAGGTGTACCGCGGCCGCGACGACGCCGACCCGGCGATGTTCGCCAAACGGATCAATTCCTCGCGTCGCAAACTGGTCGATTACGGGATCCTCGCCCGCACCAGCACCGAGGGCCGCTTCGAGATCTCACCGGTGCTGCGCCTGGTCTTCGGGGCTGAGGAGGTCGCCGCGGTCCAGGCCGAGTTCGACCGGCTTGCCACAAGGGATGACGACGCATCCCCGGCCGCGGGCACGGGTCCGCAGCGAACCCGGCCCCGGCAGGAGGGGGACGACGACGCACCAACGGAACCGGAAGACTCGCCACAGGAGGAACTCACCTGATGTCCGCGACCCTCACCCACACCGGTCAGTGGCGACTGGAACGGCTCGAGGTGGTCAACTGGGGCACATTCCATGGCCACCACCGCATCGGTATCCCGCGGAAGGGGTATCTGCTGACCGGGCATTCCGGTTCGGGCAAATCCTCCTTGGTGGACGCGATCGCCGCAGTGCTGGTCCCGCGCGGCAAGTTGCGTTTCAATGCCGCCGCGGCAGACGGGGCCACCCGCCGCGCCGATCGCACCACCCTCAGTTACATCCGGGGCGCCTGGCGCCGCCACGCCGATGAGGAGAGCGGTGAGGTAGTCAGTGACTACCTGCGGCGCGGGGCCACCTGGAGCGGGATCCTGCTGCGTTACAGCGACGGAACCGGCAACAGCGTCACGTTGGTGAAGTTGTACCACCTCCGCCGGGGTGCGAACACCCCGGCGGAGGCCACCGAGTTGCACGTGCTGAGCCAGGAACCGGTGGATCTGCCGGACTTCGAGCCGTACGTGCGGGGCGGTCTGGAAGTGCGGCGGATCAAGAGCACCTGGCCACAGGCGCTGGTCACCAACCGGCACTCGGTGTTCTCCGCCCGCTTCTGCCGGCAGCTGGGCATCGCTGGGGAGAACGCCCTGGTGCTGTTGCACAAGACCCAGGGCGCCAAGAGTCTGGACAATCTCGACGACCTGTTCCGCACGTTCATGCTCGATGAACCGCCCACCCGGGCGCTGGCCAATACGGCGGTGGAGCAGTTCGCCGATCTGTCCCAGGCGCACGCCCACGTAGTGGAGGCCCGTACCCAGGTCGAGGTGCTCACCCCGCTGACCGAGTACGTGGCCGACCACGACCAGCGTGTCGCAGCCGCTCAGCAGGCCGAGGGGTTGCGCACCGCTCTGGCGCCGTTCCGGGACACCTGGAAGCACGCCCTGGCCGAGGAGGCCCGCACCCAGGCCCGGTCCCGGATGCGTAGCGCCGAACACGACCTGCAGGCTGCCACCGCCGCCACCGCCGAGGCCCGGTCCGACCTGGACCTGGCGCGTCAGGTGGTGGCCGAGCGCGGGGGTAGCGCCCTGGAGATGCAACGACTCAAGGTTGAAGGCGACGAACTGCGCCTGGCTGCGGCCCGCACCGCCCGCGACCAACTCGCCGGTGACCTGGCCCAGGTCGGCGTGGCCATGCCCACCAGTTTCGATGAGTTCACCGAACTGCAGTCCACCGCGCGGCGGGAGGCCGACCGCGCAAAAGAGGCCGAGGCGGTCAGGCGGGAGCAGGCCGAGAAACTCCACGACGAGGCCGCGACCCTGCGCGGGCGGAAGCGTGCCATCGACACCGAACTGAAAGCGCTGCGCGGGGTGCGGTCCAACCTGGACGCCCGGCTGCTGGCCGCCCGGGACCTGCTGTGCCGGGCGACGGGCCTGTCGCCGTCGTTCCTGCCCTTCGCCGGTGAGTTGCTGCAGGTGCGCGGTGAGCACGCCGAGTGGACCGGAGCGATCGAGCGGGTGCTGCGGCCGTTGGCCACGGTGCTGCTGGTACCGGCGACTCACCGCGAGCGCGTCACGGCCGCGGTCGACGCCCACCACCTGGGTACACGGCTGTCGTTGGAGAGTGTGCCGGCGCAAACCGAGAGCCCGCGGCCGGTGCGTACCGAGTTGTCACTGGTCCACCGGGTGGAGGTGGCCGAGGGCCCGATGGCGCCCTGGCTGCATGCCACCCTGAGCAGAAGTTACGATTACGCCTGCGTCGACTCCGCCGGTGAACTGCATGAGCATGACCGGGCGGTCACTCGCGCCGGGCAGGTCAAGCGCGGCCGCACCAGGTATGAGAAGGATGACCGGTCCCGAATCGATGACCGCTCCCGGTGGGTGCTGGGTTTCGACAACGCCGCCAAGGTCGAACTGTTCCTGGAGGGATTGCGCCAGGTCCACACCGAACTCGATCAGATCAACGGTCGCCTCGGGCGGCTGGCGAAGGAGCAGCAGGTCGTCCAGGCCCGCGCTTGGGTGCTGGAGCGTCTGGAACGCCGCGAGTGGTCGGCCATGGATGTGCCCGGCGCCGAGGACGCGCTGGCGCGCAGCAGTGCCAGGCTGGAGGAACTGCGTGCCGGCAACACCGACCTCCACGCCGCAGAATTGGAGGCTGAGCGCGCCAAGGAGTCCGTGCGGCAGGCCGAGCAGGCCGAGCAGGTCCAGCGCGACGCCCTCGCCCACGTGAAGGCCGAATTGGAGGCGGTGCAGAAGGTCCTTGCCGAGATCGAGCCAACCCCTGGCGCGGTCCCGGTGGCACATCAGGAGGAACTCGAACATCGCTTCCACGCGGCCCGCACCCGCCGCACGGTCACGTACGACACCATCGACCGGGTTGCCACCACCGTCAGCGCCGAACTCGTGGAGGAGCGTGATGCGGCTGTGGGCGCCGCACGTCGGGCGGAGGGTGCCATCACGGCAATCGCCCGGGACTTTCGCGGGCGCTGGCCGGCACTGGCTGCCGACTTGACCGGCGATGTGGCAGACCGCGGCGGCTACCTGCAGATACTGCACCGGTTACAGGCCGATCGGCTGCCGGAGTTCGAGGATCGGTTCTTCGACCTGCTGGAGCAGCAGTCCCAGCGCAACGTGGTGCAACTGGCCAACCAGATCCGCCGGGCACCGCAGGAGATCCGGGACCGGATCGCTCCGGTGAACGCCTCGCTGCGCCGTTCGCCGTTCGACGTGGACCGGTTCCTGGACATCAAGGTCACCGACAACCGCTCGGCCGCGGCCAAGGAGTTCCTCGCCGACCTCAAGACCATCACCACCGGTTCCTGGGGCGCGCGCGACCGCGCCGACGCCGAGGCCGCTTTCGAGGTGATGTCACGCATCATGGGTCGCCTGGCCTCCTCCGAGCATGCCGACCGCACCTGGCAGGACCTGTGCCTGGACACCCGCAAGCACGTGCGCTTCATCGCCCGGGAGATCGACGAAGAGGCTCGGGTGCTGGCCGTGCACGACTCCGGTTCGGGCTTATCGGGTGGGCAGAAGCAGAAACTGGTGGTGTTCTGCCTGGCGGCCGCGCTGCGCTACCAACTCGCCGACGAAGGGCAGGACCTGCCACGGTTCGGCACCGTCGTCCTCGATGAGGCCTTCGACAAGGCCGACACCGCCTTCACCTCCATGGCGATGGACATCTTCCGTGAGTTCGGTTTCCACATGATCCTGGCCACCCCGCTGAAGTTGCTCCAGACCCTGGAGGAGTACGTCGGCGGAATCGGCCTGGCCACGTGCACGGACCGCAAGCAGTCCACCGTGGGTGTGGTGGGCTTCGACGACGTGGCCGCGCTGGCAGGTGCGCCGTACGACCGCGGCGAAGGACCCGAGGAGAACAGCGCACCCGCCGGGGAGCACGACCGGTCAGCCGGTAACGGCCGGCCGGCGCGACCTGAGCAGGACGACGAGTACGACTACGGCACGTTACCGCTGGAGATGCCCACATGACAGCGGAGGCATCATCGGGGATTCCGTCGCCGCCGGTGCCGCGGAAGCGGCGCACGTGATCACCCTTTCGAACGCGCGGGAGCGGGCCCGGGTGCGCTACGACCGCCAGCACATCACCTGGGCGCTTGCCGCCGCCACGGCAGGGGCGGCGCAGCACGAGGTGGCACAGCAGGGCTCAGCACGGCCGGACTCCGTGCGGCAGGCGTCGGCAGAGCCAGAACCGCTACTCAGCCTGCCGCTGCATCCGCCCACTGAACTGGTTGCGTTGGGCGATCCGGCTGCGGCCGCCGCCTGGGTGGCGTCCTGGCGGGCGGCCGACCTGCCCGGAGTGGTGTGGCAAAGACGACGCTGGGCGAGCCTGGGCACACAGGAGGTGCCGGTGCGCCTGCACCTGACCGATGCTGCGCAGGTGGCCGCGATCGCCGGGCGCAGCGGGCACTGGCGCACCATCTCCGCCCGGGTGTCCGACCTGCTGGGGGAGTGGGCAGGGCGCACCGGCGACGGGGGCGAGACGCTGCGCCGGGCTGTCCGTGGCCACGCTACCGCCCTGACCGCGCTGCCCGAGGAAGATTACGTACGCCTTCGGGCGGTGCTGACCTGGCTGGTGGACCACCCGGACTCCCGGATGTACATCCGCCAGTTGCCGATTCGCGGGGTGGACACCAAGTGGACCAAGAACCACCGAGGTCTGGTCAGCGGGCTGCACCGGGCCGTCACCGCCCGCGCGGACCTGGGGCTGGCAGGTATGCCCGACCTGGTCCGGGCACGCTTTCTCGATCCGGCACTCGCGCCTGCTCCCGGGCTGCTTGACCTGAGCGCACCAGCGAGTCAACTCGATGGCCTCCAGGTGGAGCCCTCGGGCGTGCTGGTGGTGGAGAACCTGGAGACCCTGGTGGCGTTGCCGCACTTCCCGGGCGTCGTCGTCGTGCTCGGCAGCGGGCACGCGGTGGACCGGCTGCCGGCTATCGGTTGGCTGCGCCGGGCCCGGCTGTGGTACTGGGGCGATCTGGACAGCCATGGCTTCGCGATCCTGGATCGGTTCCGTGCCCACTGCCCGCAGGTGATTTCAGTGCTGATGGACACCGGCACCCTGCAGCGCCACCGGGACCTGTGGGTTCCCGATCCCAAACCCACCCGTGCCGAACTGACCAGGTTGACCGAGGCCGAGGCATCGACGCTGGCGATGTTGCGTGCCGAGGGCGATGTTCGCCTGGAGCAGGAACGCCTCGACCTGACCGGCGCCGTGACCCATCTGCGTGGCGCACTGGACCTCATTCCATCGACGCCGCCCAGGCGTCCAGCCCCTCCTGGATCTGGGCATCGGTGCGCTTCTGCACCCGGGTCATGATCGTCCAACGCACCCCGAACGGGTCCTGGATGGAGGCGAACCGGTCCCCGGTCACCTCGAAGTCGGCCGCTTCCTCCCGCACCCGCGCCCCGCGCTCGCGGGCCGCCTGCAGCACCGCATCGACGTCGGGAACGTAGATCGCCAGGCTGAAACTGACGTCGTCATCCGCGGGGTTGTTGGCCACGGTGTGGAACGACTCGTTCGGGTCCATCACGGTCATCCGGCCGTGGCCCATGGTCAGTTCACAGTGCCAGACCGACCCGTCCGGGCCGTCCATCCGGGTCGCGACCTCGGCGCCGAACACGGCCGCGTAGAAGTCGATCGCGGCGCTCGCCGGGGCGACCACGATCAGTGGGCTGAGGGTGGTGAAGCCGTCGGGCAGATAGTGCGTGCTCATGGGCTCCAGCCTCCCTACAGTGACGCATGTGGGGCTTGAAGATCCGCGACAACCTCCTGCCGCCAACGCCGGCCGCCAGGGCGCGGTGCTGTGGCCGGAGGCCGGCGCCCGGGTGTTCGACACCGGTCGCCTGAGCGTGCCCGCGCCCCTGGATCAGGTGGTGGCCTACTACTGGTGGGTCACCTGGCGCCACGAGGAACCCGCGCCCTTCCGCCAGCAGGTGCTGTCCCACCCGGTCACCCACCTGACCGTCGAGGCCGCCGAGGGCGGAATTCTGCACCACCGCACCGTCCCGGCCGCGCTCGTGCACGGCCTGGTCACCAAGGTCTTCACCGTCGACCTGCCCGTGGCCGGGCGGGTGGCCGGCATCGCCTTCCACCCCGGCGGCCTGGCCGCCCTGCTGGACCGGGACGTACGGGATTTGACCGACGCCGTCGTCGTCGCCGAGGAGGTCTTCGGGCCCGCCGTCACCGGGTTCACCGAGCAGGTCCTGGAAGCCGACGACGATGAGGCTCGCCGCGACATCGCCGTCACCTTCCTGAGCACCTACTGGGCGCACCGGGCCGAGCAGGTGCGCGCCGATTCGGGGTATGCGGTGGTGCGGGCGGCGGTGGAGTTGATGCGCGAGCGCGAGCACGTGACGCTGGCAACGATCGCCGAGCACGTGCACGTCTCGGTGCGCACCCTGCAACGGTTGTTCACCCGGTACGTGGGCGCCTCCCCGCTCTGGGTGCTGCGCCGCCACCGGCTGCAGGACGCCGTGGCCGCCCTGGACGCCGGTGCGGGCGAGGACCTCTCGGCGCTCGCGGCCTCCCTGGGGTTCGCCGACCACGCCCACTTCACCCGCGCCTTCACTCAGGTGATCGGGGTGCCACCGTCGCGTTACCGGGCGGCGCAGCGCTAGCGACTGACCCATCTGGCCGAGGCCCGGACCGCGGCGGCGGTGGCCATCTATGACTGGGTGCCGTAGGCGCGCAGGAAGGTCTGCGCCCCGGCCAGGGCCTTGCGCCGCACCCGGGCCCGTGACATCGGCGGGGCGCCCAGCATCCGGCGGTCCAGGTCCGCGCCCATCACCAGGAACGCGAAGTGCTCGGCGGCCAGGTCCGGGTCCTCGGCGGCCAACTGGCCGCGCTCGGTGAGTTCAGCGAAGGCGGCCGCGAGGGCGGTGAGGACCGCCTCGGGGGCTCTGGTGCGGTACTGCTGGGCCAGGTCGGGGAACTCCGCGGACTCGGTGGCCACCAGCCGGCGCAGGTCGGTCACCTGCCCGATCAGCACGTCCTGGGCCAGGCGCACCGCCAGGTGCGGCAGGTCCGGGGTCGCCTCGGCCACGTTCTCGATCTCGGTCACCAGATCGGCGATGAAGGTCTCGGCGATCGCGATCGAGGCCTCGAGTGCGGTGCGGAACAGGGCTTCCTTGTCCTCGTACAGGTTGTAGATGGTGCGCTTGGTGATGCCGGCCCGGGCGGCGACGTCAGCGACGCTGGTGTCCCGGTAGCCCTGCTCGGCGAAGCAGTGCCGGGCCGCGTCGATGATGCGGGCTCGTGAGCGCAGCACCCGGGGGTCTTCCATGTTCGGCTCCCATCTTTTACACTCATCAGTATAAGAGGTGAGACGATGGCCGATACCGCACCCACACTGAACCGCGACGCCGCGATCACCCGCAGCCTGCTCGGCTGGGGCGTGGTGGCCGGGCCGTTCTACCTCATCGTCGGCCTGGTGCTGGCGCTGACCCGCCCCGGCTTCGACCTGAGCGCCCACGCACTCTCGCTGCTCACCCTGGGTGAGGGCGGGTGGATGCAGCGGGCCAACCTGGTGCTGAGCGGGCTGATGGTGCTCGCGGCCGCCTACGGCATCTTCCGGGCGATCCGCAGCGGGCGCGGGCTCGCGATCTCCGCACTGGTGGCCGTCTACGGTGCCGGCCTCATCCTGAGCGCGATCTTCCGGCCGGACCCGATGGCCGGGTTCCCGCCGGACGCCGCAGAGGCCACCGCTTCCACCGGGGGGATCCTGCACCTGGTGTTCGGGGCTCTGGGGTTCCTCGCCCTGGCCGCGGCGGCGCTGGCGTATGCGGCCTGGATGCGCGCGGACTCGGTCCCCGGACCCCGGTGGCCGGCGATCGGCCTCGCGGTGCTGATCGTGGCCGGGTTCGTCGGCGGGGCGGCGCTGGCCACCACCCCGGCCGGGGTGGCGCTGCTGTGGCTGGCCGTGACCGCCGGCTGGCTCTGGCTCGCCCTGGCGTGCGCGCGGATCTACCGCTGGGTACCGCACCCGGACACCGGAGTTGTCGCGTAAGAAGCCGGCCGGCCGGTACCCGAGCCGTACCCAAACTCCGAGGCCTACCAGTGGTACCCGCCGACCGTCTTCCGGCGGGTGCGGACCGGCGGCAACGGCGTTAGCGTCGAGAACATGCGATCGTCGAACCCACTGCACGAGCCGGCCGCCCACCTCCCGGACGGCGTGAAGATGCCGATGCTGGGTTTCGGGACGTGGCAGATCAGTGGCGAGCAGTGCCGCCGCGCCGTGGCCACCGCCCTGGGTGCGGGGTACCGGCACCTGGACACCGCCGCGATGTACCGCAACGAGGCTGAGGTCGGCCAGGCGCTGGTGGACTCGGGGCTGCCCCGCGAGGACGTCTTCATCACCACGAAGCTGTTGCCCGCCGACGCCGCCCGGGCCCGCGAGGCGTTGGATGACAGTCTGGCCGTCCTGAACGTACCGAGCGTGGACCTCTACCTGATCCATTCACCACCTGAGGAGGGTGGCCCCGGCATCTGGGAGCAACTGCTCGCCGCCCGCGAGGAGGGGCTCGCCCGGGCTGTGGGCGTGAGCAACTACAGCATCGAAGAGGTCGATGAGCTGATCGAGGCCACCGGAGTCGCCCCGGCGGTGAACCAGGTGCGGTGGGCGCCGTCGGTGCACGACCCGGTGTTCCTGGCCGAGTCCGCCGAGCGCGGCGTCGTCGTGGAGGGGTACAGCCCGTTCCGCAGCAGCAACCTGGAGGACCAGACCCTGGGCGCCATCGCCGATGCCCACGATGTCACCCCCGCCCAGGTGGTGCTGCGCTGGCACCTGCACCACGACATCGTGGTGATCCCCAAGTCGGTCACGCCCAAGCGGATCCGCGCCAACGCCGACATTCTCGGTTTCTCCCTGACCGCCGACGAGGTGGCCCGCATCGACGCCCTGGCGGGCTGAGCGTCTGCAGGCGGTCCCGGGCGTGGCTGGACGGGCGGCCGTGGGCTCGGCAACCGCACCGGTTATGGTGGGAGGGGCCGTAGTCGCGCGGGAACACGGGGCACGAGCCGCCCAGTCAGTGAGAGACAGATGAAACTATTCGTGCAAGTGCCGTGTCTGAATGAAGAGCAGACGCTGCCCATGGTGCTGGCATCCATCCCCACCCGGATCCCGGGAATCGAGTCCATCGAGATCCTCATCATCGATGACGGCTCCACCGACCGGACCGTCGAAGTGGCGCGCGCCCACGGGGTCAAGCACGTGGTCAGCCACGTGGGCACCATGGGCCTGGCGCGTTCGTTCCGCGACGGTGTCGACTACGCCCTGGCTCACGGCGCGGACATCGTGGTGAACACCGACGGCGACAACCAGTACCCGCAGGAACGCATCGCCGACCTGGTGCAACCGCTCGTCAACGGCAGCGCCGACATCGTCATCGCCGACCGCCAGACCGCCACCACCCCGCACTTCTCGCCCTTCAAGAAACTCATGCAACGGGTCGGCTCCGCGGTGGTGAACAAGGCCGCAGGCACCGACCTGCCCGATGCGGCCAGCGGCTTCCGGGCCTACTCCAAAGTCGCCTTGCTGCGCCTGAACGTGGTCACCACCTTCTCCTACTGCATGGAGACCATCATCCAGGCCGGGAACAAGCGGCTGCGGATCGCCTCGATGCCGGTCCAGACCAATCCGAAAGCCCGCGAATCACGCCTGTTCAGCCACATCGGCCAGCACATGGCTCGCTCGGGCTCGGCGATCGTGCGCTCCTACCTGATGCACAAACCGCACTACATCCTGGGCGCCCTGGGCACGCTGCTGCTGATCCTCGCGGCGATACCGTTCGTGCGGTTCGCCGTGTTCTGGCTGCAGGGAAACGGCGCCGGACACGTACAGTCACTGATCTTCGGGACCGCGATGCTCATCGGGGGGCTGCTCTCCTTCGCGCTGCTGGTGATTGCCGACCTGCAGCGCACCAACCGGGTGCTGCTGGAGGAGACCCTGGAGCGCCTCAAGGTCATGCAGTACCCGCCTACGCACAAGCACGACGACGAAAGTGCGGGCAGCGTAGAGCAGGGCAGCACAGACCGGGGTGGGGCGAGCGCGAACGGGGCTGCGTCGTCGCCGGCCGTGCCGCACAGGCTCAGGGGAGCGCGATGATCACCACACTCAAGCGCGTGGCCAAGAACCTGCTCGCCGTCCCGGCGGTGCGCAAGGTCTACGAGGGCGGAACCCGGGCCACGCTCAACCTGTTCGGCTCCCACCGGCTGCCCGCGACGGCTTACTCGGTGCCCGGGCTGCTCACCTTCAACCGGGAGCAGTACGCGGTGCTGTCCGGGCGGCGCGCCTACTACCGGGCGCTGAGCACCTCCCGGCCCACCCACGTGGAACTGCGGCGCAATATCCACCGCCTGGAGAAGGGGATGTCGATGCAGCCCCGCCGCCCGGTGTTCGCCCGGGACTACATCGCCGAGACCGTGGACTACTACCGCGTCGCCGCCGCCGGGCAGGCCGGCGACCGTTCGATCGAGCGCGACGAACTGCTCTGGGCGCGCGAGGTCCTCACCGAGTACTTCGAGATCGTCCCGGACGGGGACCCGGGGGTGGATCGGGCCCGGTCGCAGTTCGCGGCGATCCCAGTGCCCGACGGCGAGACGAACGGGGTGCCGATGCGCCCCTATCCGCAGCGCGACATCAAACCCAGCGACATCACCTATGACCAGCTCCTCGCCCTGGCCAAGCAGCGCCGCTCGATCCGGTGGTTCCAGCAGCGCCCGGTGCCGCGGGACCTGATCGACAAGGCCCTGCTGGTGGGCCGGGAGTCCCCGACGGCGTGCAACCGGCTCCCGTATGAGTTCCTGGTGTTCGACGAGCCCGAGATGGTGCGCAAGGTCGCCTCGATCCCGTTCGGCACGGCCGGGTACCACCACCAGATCCCCACGGTGATCGTGGTCAAGGGCAACCTGGACAACTACTTCTCCCCGCGGGACCGGCACGCCATCTACATCGACAGTGCACTGGCCACGATGGGGTTCCTGTACGCCCTGGAGACCCTGGGCCTGAGCTCATCGGTGATCAACTGGCCCGACTTCGAGCCGCTGGAGATGAAGATGGCGAAGACCCTGGGCCTAGCCCCCCACGAACGTGTCATCTGCCTGATCGCCGTCGGGTACGCCGATCGCGACGCGCTGGTCGCCTCCTCACCGAAGAAGTCCCTCGACGTGCTTCGCCGTTTCAACGTTGCGCGGTGAGGGCCGGTGACGCCCGGGCGGCGCCGGGCGCTGCGGTGGATCCTCACCGTGGCGATCGTGACCGTGGTGGCCGCGCTGTTCACCCGCGCCCTGATCGCCAACGCCGACGCCCTGGGCAGCCTCGACCTGCGCCCCGATGCGTGGGTCGCCGGCGCGCTGGCGTTGTTCGCGCTGGCCGTGGTGCTCTCCGGGGTGCTGTGGGGCCGGATGATCGCCCACCTGGGCGGCATCACCGTCCGCGTGGCCGAGGCGATCCGGGTGCACTGCCTGTCCTGGCTGCTGAAGTACATTCCCGGCCAGGTGGGCTCGGTGGTGAACAAACTGACCTGGGCGCACTCGCGGGGCGTGCCGAAGTCCCTGGCCACGCTGTCCTTCTTCTACGAGAACGCGTTCCTGATCATCGGCTCGATCGTGCCCACCGGCCTGATCCTGCTGTTGCTGGGCGCCCTGGACCTGGCCGGCGGCGACGGCGGCATCGTGCTGCTCACCGCCGCCTCGGTGCTCCCGCTGCTGGTGCTGACCAGCCGGCCGGTGCTGCGCTGGGGCACCAACCAGGTCGCGCGCCGGGTACTCAAGCGGCAGGTGCCCGACGAGCACTTCCTCACCTCGCCGTCAGCCCTGAAGTACCAGTTGATGTACCTGATCCCCCGGATCGTCAACGGCGCCGGGCTGGTGCTGATCGCGATCTCGATGTTCGAGGTGCCCGCCTCGGCCTATATCCCGCTGGCCAGCGCCTACATCTTCGCCGGTGCCGCCGGTATCCTCGCCGTGTTCGTGCCGAGCGGGATCGGAGTGCGCGAGTCGGTGTTCGTGCTGCTCGCCGTGGCCTACCTGCCGGTGGAACAGGCCATCGTGCTCGCCCTGGCGGCGCGGCTGCTCGCCACCCTCGGGGACGCCCTGGTCGCAGCGATCTACGGCGCGCTCCGGTTCACCGCGACCAGGACGGCCCCCACGACATGAAAGTGGCCAGACTATGAAGATCGCGATCATCGGCTCGGCGTTCTCGGGCAACAAGGGCGCGGCGGCGATGCTGGAGAGTTCGGTGCAGCACTTGACCGCCGCCGACCCTCGCGCCCGGTTCGCGCTGCTGAGCATGTACCCCACCTCCGATGCCCGGTTGAACCCCTACCGGAACGTGCGCGTGCTGGACGCGAGCCCGGTGCGCCTGGGGGTGCTGCTGAACGGTGCCGCGCTGGCGCACCGGCTGCTGCCCCCGTTGCGACGGCTGATCGAGCGGGCGGTGCCGGAGATCGGGGTGCTGGCCGGAGCCGACGTGCTCCTGGACGAAGGCGGCATCACGTTCGTGGACGGGCGCGGCAAGTACCTGATCTACAACGTGGCGAGCATCCTGCCGGCGCTGTTCCTGGGCACCCCGGTGGTCAAGGTGGCGCAGGCGATGGGGCCCTTCGCCGAGCCGCTGAACCGCCTGGCCGCCCGGGCCATGCTCCCGCGGGTGGCGGCGATCATCTCCCGCGGGGCGGTGACCCACCAGCATCTCCTCGACGCCGGGCTTCGCAACGTCCATGAAGGCGCGGACCTGGCGTTCGCGCTCGACGTAGGCCAGGACGACATCGCCCAGGCACGCCGGCACGTCGACACGGCCTTCTTCGACGGTGGCGACGTCGTCGGCCTCTCCCCGAGCGCGGTGCTGCACACCGGCGCCGCCGCGCGCGGGCAGGACTACATCGGTGAGGTGGTCGCCCAGATCGACCACATCACGCAGGATCTGGGCCGGCCGGTGTTCCTGGTCGCGCACAGCGCCCGGGCGCAGACCACCAAGACGCACAACAACGACCTGCCGCTGTGCCGGGCGATCCATGGCCGCGTCGCCGAGCCGGAGAAGGTGCTGTTCGTCGACGCCGAGTTGAGTTCGCAGGCGTTGCGGTATCTGATCTCGCTCTGCGAGGTGTTCGTCGCCTCCCGGTTCCACGCGATGGTCTCGGCGTTGGCGATGGGCGTGCCCACCTTGGTGATCGGGTGGAGCCACAAGTACCGCGAGGTGCTGGAGATGTTCGGCCAGGCCGGCCTGGCCGTCGCCCATGCCGACGCCACTGAGGCGCGGTTCCGGGAGATGCTCGCCGACTTGCTGCAGCGGCGCGAGCAGGTCGCGGCGGAGATCGCGGGGGCGCTGCCCGGGGTGCGGGCCAAGGCCGTGGAGCAGATCGCGGTGATCGAGGAGGTCGCCCGGGGGTGACCGGTGGCTGCTACTGGTCGCCGTCCGTCGTGTGGTGCTCGACGGCGGAGGTCGCCTCGGGTGCGCCCGAGGCCTCGCGCAGTCGCCCCGGCCACACCTCGATGAGCGCCCAGAGCGCCGCGACCACCCCCACCAGCGCGATCAGCGCCAGCACCACATCCGGCACCGGACTCCACGCCCGCAGGGCCGCGACGCCGTCGGCCATCGTGGAGTCCCGAGTGGCCCAGTGGAAGCCGAGCACCTTGCGCATGCTCACCGCCAGGAACACCAGGGCACCCAGGGTGACCAGGATCGGCACGAACCGCTGATAACGACGGGGCAGCCACCCCGCAGCCAGGGCCAGCACGACGAACGCCCCCGCCAGGCCCACATACAGGTAGCGGCCCTGCAGCCCCGCCGCCAGGCCCGTCTCCCGGTAAAGCCCGAAGGTGCCCGCGAGCACCAACGCCAGGGAGGCGAAGAACGGCACCACCAGCACCACCGCGTCCAGAGCGCGCAGGCCCGGGAACCGGCGGGCGAGCAACGGGATGGCCACCAGTGCCGCGACGAGGACCACGAACAAGGTGATGGTCAAGGCGTAGGGAAACGGGGGCGGCAGGTCACCGCGTTTGATCGACAGGGTCGCCCAGAACCTCATCGGGATCAGCGTTGCCGCCTCGGCGGCATACCCGGGCAGCGCTTCGGCGATGCCAAGGGGACCGTCGGGGCGCGGCCGGGAGTGCCCGGCCGGCTGCACGGTGCCGTACCGCAGCAGGTTGACCACCCACCACCACCCGCCGAGCGCGGCCACCGCACCGGCCAGGGCGAGCCCGCGCAGGGCAGCGCCGAACCGCCCGAACCGCCGGCCGGCGACCAGATAGGCGAGCACCACGAACGGCACCAGCACCAGCGCGAACGCCTTGGACAGCAGCGCGACCGCGAGCGCCAGCCCGGTCAGCGCCGCGATCCGGTAGCGCAGATCCCCGGAGAGGGTGTGGGTGACCAGCACGGTGGTGGCGGCGGCCGCGGCGATGAGGAGGTTGTCGTTGTTCACCGCCCCGCCCAGGGCGCCGAGTTGCGGCACCGTCAGCGGTAGCGCCGCGGCGATGATCGTCACCGGCCGGTTGCCGCCCAGGCGCCGCGCCCCGTGGGCCAGCAGCAGGGGCAGCGGGCCGAGCAGCGCCACGCTGACCAGGCGCAGCGTCCAGACGGTCTGGGCGGCCGGCACCTGTGACGGCGCCACCTCGATCACCATCCCGAGCAATGCGTAGTACAGCGGCGGGTGCTGCCCGGCCCGGTTGGTCGCAGGCTCTGAGGTGGCCACGGTCTCATCGCGCCGCTCGGTGAACGAGGCGTCGGCCCCGGGCGGGCCCTGGGCCGGCAGCGGCTCATAGTCGCCGTGACCGGGCGGGGTGGCCTCGATCACCCACCACAACTCGGGCATCTGCTGGAAGCCGGGCCAGTCCCCGGTCTCGAGCTGGTAGTAGGCGGCCGAGACGTGCCAGCTCTCATCGGCGGAGCGGAAGGTGGGCAGCAGCACCGACCACAGCAGCAGGGACGCCACCCAGACCGCGGTGAGCACCACCACCGCGCGGGGCATCCGGCTGCGAGCACGCCGGGGCGCCTGCCCGGGCGCCACGTCAGGGTGCACGACGTCGCACTCTCCCCTCGCCGTCGTCGTCCGCCACGTGAGGCCGGGCACCCATACGAACCTGTTACGCCCTGACCGGGGCGGCGGCAGCGAGGTCGCGGCGCGCCGTCGTCACCGTCGAGGCGACGACCCACACCGCAGCCCCAGCCGCGGCGAGTGCGATGAGCCACAGCACCGCATCGGGGGCAGGGGCCCAGGCCTGCAGCGCCTCCATCGCGTCCCCGAGCGCGGAGTCACGTTCGGCCCAGTGGAAACCGGCGACCTTGCGCATGCTCAGCAGCGTGTACAGCCCGCCGCCGGCGAGGATCACCCCGGGAACCGCCCAGCGCGCCCTGCGCGGCAGCATCGCGGCGACGCCGAGCACCACCACGAGCACCAGCCCGGCGAGCCCGGTGTACAGGTACCGCCCCTGCAGTCCCACCATCAGGCCGGTCTGCAGGTGCAGCGGCCAGACCCCGGAGATCATCGCGGCGAAGGATGCCGCGAACGGCAGCAGCAGTAAGGCGGTGTCGGCGCGCCGCATCCCGAAGGAGGCGGTGCGGACGAGCACGACGACGGCGAGCAGGAGCAGCAGCGCGAACAGGCCCGTGGTCATCCAGTAGGGAAACGGGGGTGGCTGCTGTCCGATCTGGATGGCCAGGGAGGAGAAGAAGCGACCCGGCACCCGGATCGCGATCTCGAGGAGGAAGTCCGGCAGCGTCTGGAGCGGGTCGAGCGGGCCTTCGGGTCGCGGGGGGTAGTGACCGGCGGGCTGCACGGTCCCGTACCGGAACAGGTTGGCGACCCACCACCACCCGGTGGTGGCGGCGAGGGCGGCGATGAGGCCGAGCCGTCGGACCGCTTGGGTGAGGGCGCCCGCTCGCCATCCACCGAGGAGATAGGCCAGGCCGATCAGCGGCACCAGCAGGAGCGCGAAGGCCTTGGTGAACAGCGCGGCGGCGAGCACCACCCCGGCACCGACCGCGATACGGCGCCGCATGTCACCGGTCGCGGCGTGCACGGCCAGGATCGTGGCCGCGGTGGCGGTGAGGATCATGAGGTTGTCGTTGCTGACCGCGGCCCCGAGCGTGCCGAGTTGGGGGATGAGCAGGGGGAAGGCAGCGGCTGCGACCACCGCCGCCGGGGGTGCGCGCAGCCGGCGGGCACCGAGGGCGAGCAGCAAGGGCAGTGGTGCGAGCAGGGCGACGTTGCCCAGCCGCAGCCACCAGACGGTGACGTGGGCGGGAACATCGGCCGGGAGTACCGCGAGGGCGCCGGCGAGGAGTGCGTGGTAGCCCGGTGGGTGCTGCCCGGTGGTGCTGATCTCCCCGGACCAGGGGCTGCCGAGGTTCTGCTCGCGCAGGTCAGCGAAGGAGGGTGCCAGGTCGGTGGTGTCGGTGGTCAGTGCCTGGTAGCCGGCGTGCTCGGGTGGGCGGGCCTGCACCACCCAGGTGAGGAGTTCCAGTTCCTGGTATCCCGGCCACTCCCCGTTCTCCAGCAGGGCGTAGCTGTTGGAGACGTGCCCGACCTCATCGGGTGAGCGGTAGGTCGGCAGCAGCACCGACCACACCAGCATCACCGCGACCCACAGGGCGGTGATGGCAAGGATCGTGCGGCGCAGGATCCCGGTGCGGCTCACGCGCTCCTGGTCGCCGGTCGGGCTCGCGGTGGGGCCATGGTCGCGGTGGCCGGGCAGCTCGGTGGCTCCGGCCGCGGGGTGGGGCCTGGACACGCATCCTCCGAGACTGTGGCGCCGCACTGGTGGGGGAGGGCAGGGCAAGACCGAACCAGGATATCGAGGATCGCCAGACCCCGGGGCGGGCCGGTGTCAGAGGTGGCCGCCACAATGGTGGCCCCTTGAGCCGGTGTCCCGAACCGGGACTGCCGCGCCGACGCAATCGAATAAGGAGGCACCGATGCCCGGCCCCTACCGAATCCAGATCAACGTCGACTGCCGCGACGCCCACGCCCAGGCCCACTGGTGGGCGCAGACCCTGGTGGGGTGGCAGGTCGAGCCCACCGATCCCGACTTCGTGCAGTCGATGATCGACCAAGGCTTCGCCACCGACGCCGACACGCAGATGTTCCGCGGCGAACGGGTCTGGCGCGGGGCGGCCGCGATCTGCCCCGAAGCCGAAGCCGGTCAACTGGACCGGCAGCGGATCGTGTTCCAGGAGGTTCCCGAGCCCAAGGTCGGCAAACTGCGCTGGCACGTGGACGTCATCACCTCGGGCGGGGACATCGACAGCATCCGCGATGACTTGGTGGCGCGGGGAGCGCGCTACCTCGAGACCAACAGCCAGGGCCTGCACTCCTGGCACGTGATGACCGACCCGGAGGGCAACGAGTTCTGCGTCAGCCCGTGACACCCCTCTCCGCCAGTGGTCACCGCCGGCTTCCGCCGTCGCCGGCGGGGGGTGACAGCGCCCCGCCTGCAGTTCTACGGTGCTGTCATGCCCTCCGCCGTTGGCGCCGGCACCCGTGAGGCCGGGCCGGGTGCCCCTGACGTCGCCGCCCTGCTGGAGCCGATGCGCCGGGAGATCCTGGCGCACTGTTACCGGATGACCGGATCGGTGCATGACGCCGAGGACCTGGTCCAGGAGACCTACCTGCGTGCCTGGCGGTCCTACCACGGCTTCGAGAACCGCTCCTCGCTGCGCACCTGGATGTTCCGGATCGCCACCAACGCCTGCTTGACCCATCTGAAGGGGCGGCCCCGCCGCCCCCTGCCCACCGGTCTGGGGGCTCCGGCGGCCGATGCCGCGGACGAACCGCATCCGCCGACCGGTGTCTCGTGGGTGGAGCCGATGCCCGATGAGGTGCTCTGGGGCTCCGGTCACGATGACCCCGCCACCCGGGCTATCAGCGCAGACAGCGTCCGGCTGGCGTTCGTGGCCGCGCTGCAACACCTCAACGCCCGCCAGCGCGCGGTGCTGCTGTTGCGGGAGGTGCTGGCGTGGCACGCCCGGGAGGTGGCCGAGGCGCTGGACATGACGGTGGCCGGGGTGAACTCCACCCTGCAGCGAGCCCGGGCGAAACTGGCCCGGCTCGACCCCGACGAGGCTCCGCAGCTGCCCGACGGCGAGCGCCGCCGGGCGCTGCTGGAGGCTTACATGGCGGCCTTCGAGGCCTACGACATTCCCGCGATCGTGGACCTGCTCGCCGCGGACGTGGTGTGGGAGATGCCCCCGTTCCCGGGCTGGTACTCCGGCGCCCAGCAGGTCGGCACGTTGATCGGCACCTGGTGCCCGGCCGAGCGTGCCGGAGACATCCGGATGGTGCCGACATCGGCCAACGGTCAGCCCGTGCTGGCGCAGTACATACGCTCCGCCGACGGCGCGCTCCGCGCCTTCCAGCTGCAGCAACTCAGCATCACCGATGCCGGCGTGGCGCACGTGACCGTGCACTTCACCCCGGAGTTGTTCGGCAGGTTCGGCCTGCCGAACGTGCTGGAGGCGTAACCACCCCGGAACGGGCGCTCTGGGTTCAGGGAGTCAGTTGACGTGCCAGGTCTCGCGCACGTCAACGCCGGCGTCGGTGATCAGGTTCAGCACCGGGCAGCGGGCGGTGACCTGACGGCGCAGCTCGGCCACCTCATCGGCGGTGGCGGTGGTGGTCAGGTGCACCTGCACGTCCACGCTCTGGAAGTGCGGGGACACCTCGGCGGTCCCCCGGAAGCCGCGAAGGTCCAGGTCTCCGTTGGCGGTGGAATCGATGCCGCTGACGGTGATGCCCAGTTCGGCGGCCACCACCTGCACCACCACGCTCAGGCACCCCGACAGCCCGGTGAGGACGTACTCGATCGGGTTCGCCCCGACGTCGGCCCCGCCCAGCGCGGGAGGCTCGTCCACGTCGAGGGTGAAGCCGCGGGCGTCCACCCGGGTGTGGGTGCCGGCCTGCCAACTGCCGGCGACGCCGATGCTGGCGATCTCGGGCTCGGTGGCTCGGGTGGCGGTGGCGGTCATGATGGCTCTGTTCGGTAGACAATTCGGGGCGCGGGCCACAGCCGGGGATCGGCCGTGCCCTCAGGGAGGTTACGCAGCCCTCGGACGAAGGACTCGGGTGCGCCGGGGATGTCCACCGAGTGAGATCGGGCCCGGGGGAACGGTGTTGCCGGGAGAAAGGCTTGGCGCAGCCACCAGGGTGAGCGGCTACGGTGGCGCGCGTGCTACATCGCCTGGTCAATCTTCGCCCCCTGCGGGTGAGCGCACCCTTCCGGCGGTTGTGGCTCGGGACCTCGTTGTCCGCGGTGGCGGGCAACATGACCCTCGTCGCGGTGCTCTACCAGGTGTGGGTGATGACCGAGAGCCCGATCTGGACCGGCGTGGTCGGTCTGACCCGGGCGGTCCCGCAGGTGGTGTTCGGCCTGTTCGGCGGGGTGCTGGCCGATGCTGTGGACCGGCGCAACCTGGTGCGGACGGCGATGGTGGTCCAGATGCTCACCGCGCTGGGCCTGGCCGGGCAGGCGCTCGCGGACCTGGACTCCCTGCCGGTGCTGTTGCTGCTGGTGGCTGTCCAGGCCGGCGCCGGCGCTCTGGGCGCCCCTGCGATGCGGACCTTCCCGGTGCGCCTGTTGGCGCGCGACCTGGTCGCCGCGGGAATCGCGCTGCAGCACCTGAGTTTCCAGTTCGCCGCACTCATCGGCCCGGCCGCGGCCGGGGTGATCCTGGGGCAATGGGGCCTGGCCCCGCCCTACCTTGTGCTGGCGGTGGCCTATCTGGTCGCCCTGTACGCGGTCATGCGCCTGCCGGCGATGCCGCCTACCGGTGGCGGCAGCGGACGCGGCGTGCACGCCGTCGTGGACGGGATGCGTTTCATCGCACGCAGGCCGGTACTCCGAGGGCTCTACGCCACCGACCTGGTGGCCACGTTGCTCGCGATGCCGATCGCGCTGTTCCCGATGATCAACGAGGAACGCTTCGGGGGTGACCCCGAGACCCTGGGGCTGTTCCTCACCGCCATCGGGGCCGGCGGCGTCCTGGCGGGCCTGGTCTCGGGCACCTTCACCCGCTCCGACCGGCCCGGCGTGGTGCAGTTGTGGGCGGCGGGTGTCTGGGGCGCGGCAATCGCCGTATTCGGGCTGGTCGGTCCGTTGTGGCTGGCGCTGGCCGCCCTGGTGGTGGCCGGTGCCGCCGACACCATCTCGGTGGTCTCCCGCGGCGCCGCCGTGCAACTGGCCACCCCGGACAGCCACCGCGGACGGGTGACCTCCGTCGAGCACGTGATCGGGGTGGCCGGACCCGAACTGGGCAACTTCCGCGGTGGCCTGGTGGCCGGGTTCACCGGCGCCGCCTTC
The DNA here is from genome assembly GCF_049724975.1 of Pseudactinotalea sp. Z1732. NCBI lineage: Bacteria > Bacillati > Actinomycetota > Actinomycetes > Micrococcales > Cellulomonadaceae > Pseudactinotalea > Pseudactinotalea sp. Z1732. Next base: position 771,627 of record NZ_JBMPQC010000001.1, read on the forward strand.
GCCACCGCCTCCGGGGGGCTGGCCGTGGTGGCCGGCATCGCGATCCTCGCCGCCGTCAACGGCCCGCTGCGCCGGTTCCGGATCAGCCACGAGGTGCCAACCAGCCAGGGCGCTGCCGGCGAGGTGCCGCCCAGCCCGGGCGAGGACCGCACGGTGCCGCCCGAGGGCAGCGAAGTGCCACCCAGCCAGGGTGAGGACCGCACGGAGTAGGCTGTTTCCCAGTCCAGCAAGAGCGCAGGAGGTCCCATGGCGCAGCAGGTAGCGACTTCTGTCACGGCGGCCGAGGTGATGGCCGAACTGGCCGAACTCGAGGACCCCAGGATCCGTGAGGTGAACGCCAAGCACGGCGACGAGCACGGGGTGAATCTGACCAAACTGCGTGGCGTGGCCAAACCGCTGCGCGGGCAGGTGGACCTGGCCCGGGAGTTGTGGGCGAGCGAGGACGCCGCCGCCCGGCTGGTCGCGCTGCTGATCCTGCGACCCAAGGATCTGACCCGCGATGAACTCGACACCATGCTGCGCCAGGCACGCGTACCCAAGGTGCAGGACTGGCTGGTCAACTACCTGGTCAAGAAGAGCCGGCACGCCGAGGAACTCCGTCAGATCTGGTTCGCCGACCCCGACCCCGTGGTCGCCAGCGCCGGCTGGGCGCTCACCAGCGAGAAGGTGGTGAAAGCGCCCGAGGACCTCGACCTACCCGGCCTGCTGGACCTGATCGAGGCGCAGATGAAGGACGCGCCCGAGCGGTTGCAGTGGGCGATGAACACCTGCCTGGGTCATATCGGGATCCACCACCCCGGGCACCGCGAGCGCGCGATCGAGATCGGCGAGCGGCTGGAAGTGCTCAAGGACTACCCGACCCCGCCGGGGTGCGTCTCGCCGTACGTGCCGCTGTGGGTCAACGAGATGGCCAGCCGGCAACAGTAGGCCCCCGCCGTGCCGGCACGCGACCTCCCTAGAATCGAGCCATGACGGATCAAGCCGATGCGGTTCGCGAGCAGGAACTGCTGATCGACACCGACGGCGGTCCGGCCCGTGTGCTCCTGCGCCCCACGCCGCACCAGCCCCGGGGCCTGCTCATGCTCGGCCACGGCGCCGGTGGGGGAGTCGGCGCCCCGGACCTGCTCACCGCCACCGGTGTGGCCGGCGACCTGGGCTGGCACGTGGCCCTGGTCGAACAGCCCTACCGGGTCGCGGGGCGGCGCGCCCCGGCACCGGCCCGGCAACTCGACACCGCGTGGACCCAGGTCGCCATGCACCTGCGCCACGATGCCCTCGCAGGGTTGCCCGTCGTCGTCGGCGGCCGGTCCTCCGGGGCCCGGGTGGCCTGCCGCACCGCCACCGACCTCGGCGCGATCGGGGCGTTGTGCCTGGCGTTCCCGTTGCAGCCGCCCAAGGACCGTCCCTCCCGGCTGCCCGAACTGGAGAGCGCCGGGGTGCCGGTGCTGGTGGTGCAGGGCGAGCGGGACCGGTTCGGGATGCCCCCGGCTGCGCCCGAGCGCACCGTGGTGACGGTGGCCGGGGACCACAGCCTGAAGAAGGATCAGGACGCCATCGCCGGGGCGGTGCGCGACTGGCTCACCGGCCTCCCGGCGTCGGCCTGAGGGCTGCAGTCCCGCGGATGCTGGACCGTGCGGATGCCGACCGGCCCCGGGCGGGGCACACTGCCAAGGGCAAGCAGTCGCGAGGGAAGGAACGTGTCATGACTGTCCACGTCGAGCCCGGCACGGTGGTTCTCTACACCGACGTGGCGTGCGGGTGGGCCACCGTGCAGTTGCACCGCTTCTACGCCGCCCGCGCCGAAGCGGGCCTGGATGAGCACGTCCGGGTGGACCACCGGCTGTTCCTCCTGGAGGACGTCAACTCCATGCCGCTGCCGAAGGGTCTGGTCGACGCCGAGATCCCCACCTTCACCGAGATGGTCCCCGTTTTCGGCTTCCGGGCCTGGCGGCGGGACGCATCCCAGTGGCCGATCACCACACTGCTGACCAACGAGGCGGTGCACGCCGCCAAGGCCCAGAGCCTGGCGGCGGCCGAGGAACTCGACATGGCGTTGCGCAAGGCGTTGTTCGCGCGCAGCCGCGCGGTCAGCATGCTGCACGAGATCCTCGCCGTGGCCGAAAAGTGTGAGTCGGTCGATGCCGACGCGCTGGCCGCCGCGCTCGACGACGGCCGGGCCCGCGGGCAGATGATGCGCGACTACCGCGGTCGCGACGAGGCGGTGCAGGGCAGCCCGCACTTCTTCCTCGCCGACGGTTCCGATGTGCACAACCCCGGCATCGAGTTCCACTGGGAGGGCGGCGGTGAGGGCCAGGGTGACCTGGTGCTCGACAGCGACGATCCGCAGGCCATGGCGCTCCTGGTGCGCCGGGCCGTGGTGCGCTGACCGCAGCCGTCACCCTCGCGGCCGATGACGGCGTAACCCATGCGCCCAAGCCCCTGGTCCGCCGTCGGGGTCACCCCGCCTGACCGGCGTCGCGCTCGTCCCGCTGACGGGCGATGAGCGCTTCGATGCCGTCCAGGATGGTCTGGAGTCCGAACAGGTAGGCCCGGTGCGGGTCGCCGGGTGCGTTGTACTCCTGCCCCGCGGCGTTCCCGATGCGCGCGGCGTAGGGGTAGTCGCCGGTATCCAGGAGCCCGGCGAGGACGGGACCGGCCTGGTGCCACCACTCGAGATCGGAGGCTTCCCGTGAGTCGGCGGCGCCGTCACCGGCCGTGGCCGTCGGCGGGGCCGCGGTCGCGAAGGCCAACCGGGCGCTGGATCGCACATGCTCCAGGATGAGGGTCAGCGCCTGGTCGATCTGGACGTCGGTCAACCCGGTGTCCACGAGCGGCTGCAGTTCGGCGTCGTACTTGGCGATGGTGCCCGGGCCCAGTGGGGGGCGGGCGGTGTCGACGTGGATGAGCCACCGATGGCGGCCCAGCAGTTCCCAGTTCCTCTCGGCCACCGTTTCCAGTCCACCGCGCCACCGGCCCGGGTCGGTGGTTGGGGCTGGGTAGGTGACGTCGGCGAACACCCGGTCCACCATGAGGTCGATCAGTTCCGCCTTGCCCGGCACGTGGGAGTACAGCGTCATCGCGCCGACGCCGAGCCGCTCGGCGAGTTTGCGCATGGACAACTGATCGACCCCGGTCGTGTCGGCGAGAGCCACGGCGCCGTCGACGATCGCCTCCAGGGTCAGGCCGCTGCGTCCGGTCTTGACGCCTCGGCGCCACAGCAACGGGATCACGCGCAGGGGATCTCCCGCCCCGGTGCGCTCGGCCATGCGGATACCACCTTGCCAGAGGGAATATTTCCCTCTACCTTACGTGTTCGTACGATGTACGGTACAGCGTACATGCGGTGAGAGGGAGTGGATGAACGCGACGATCGATGCCCAGCGGGTGGGCAAGGTGTTCCGGGCCAAGGCGCGAGAGCCGGCCGAGACGCAGGAGGATGCCGGCAGCGATGAGGCCGGCCTACGAGACCTGAGTCTGCAGGTGTATCCGGGCCAGGTGCTCGCGCTGCTCGGCCACAACGGCGCCGGGAAGACGACCGCGGTGCGCGGGCTGTCGACGCTGTTGCGGTTCGACCGCGGCCGGGCCCGGGTGGCCGGCTTCGACGTGCGCACCGAGGCGTCGAAGGTGCGGGAACGCATCGCCCTGGTCGGCCAGGAAGCCGCCGTCGACGAGCAGTTGAGCCCGACCCAGAACCTGATCCTGTTCGGGCGGTTGCGCGGCCTGAACAAACCCCACGCCGCCACCCGGGCGCGGGCGTTGCTGGAGGAGTTCGGGCTGCTCGAGGCCAAGGACCGGCCGGTGCGCACCTTCTCGGGCGGGATGAGGCGCCGCCTGGACGTGGCGGCGGGCATGATCGTGCGTCCGGCGGTCCTCTTCGTGGACGAGCCGACCACCGGCCTGGATCCCGCGGCCCGGCGCGATGTGTGGGACACGCTGCGCCGGCTCGTCGGTCACGGGACCACGGTGCTGCTGACCACCCAGTACCTGGAGGAGGCGGACGCGCTGGCCGACCACATCGTCCTGTTGGCTCGCGGGGCGGTGGTCGCCGAGGGAAGCGCAGACGACCTCAAGGACAGCCTGGGCCACTCGGTGCTCCGGCTCCGGTTCGCCGGCCCCGACCAGGCCGAGCGCGCCCGGCCGATCCTGGCCAGGTTCGACGCCCGCGCCGAGCCCGGGGCGGACCTCGTCACCGAACTGCACACCACGGCCCGTGACATCGTCCTCGACTGCGTCCGGCAACTCGCCGAGGAAGACGTTCATCCGGTCGAGGTGGCGCTGCGCAAGCCCACCCTGGACGAGGTGTTCCTGTCGATGACTGATGGCCGGGCCGCGACTGATGGCCGGGCCGCGACCGAAGGCCGAGCCGCGACTGACGGCGGAGCCGCGACCGGTAGCGAGGCAACCGTGAGGGAGACCGGCCGGTGACCGCCGTGTCCAAGCCATCCGAGGTGTCCCCCCTCCCGCCCTCACCACCGGGGGTGCTCCGGTCCGCGCTGATCCTGGCCCGGCGAATCATCGCTGGCTGGAAGTCCCAAGCGGCGACGGTGGCGATCACCTGGCTCTTCCCGGTGTTCGTGGCGCTGATGTTCCTCGGCCTGTTCGGCGGGGCGCTGCAGATGCCCGACGGCGTGGCGTACCTGGACTTCCTGATGCCGGGGATGCTGGCGGTGACCATGCTCTTCGGGCTGGAAACCACCACCCTGGCCGCGGCGGCGGACGCCTCCCGGGGAATCAACGATCGGTTCCGCACCTTCCCGATCAACTCCGCGGCCATCGTGCTGGGCCGGTGCCTGGCGGACATGCTCAGTTCGCTCATCGGTCTGGTGGTGATGGTCGTGTTCGGGTTGGCCATCGGGTGGCGCCCGGAGGCCACCCTCGCCGCCGTCCTAGTGGCAGCGGGGGTCCTGCTGCTGCTCCGGTTCGCGCTGTTGTGGGTGGGTTTCCACATCGGGTACCGCGCGAGGTCGGTGGAGTCGGTGGCCTATGTCCAGATTCTGGTCTGGCCGGTGGCGCTGCTGTCGAGCGTGTTCGTCGATCCGAGCACCATGCCCACGTGGTTGGGCGTCCTCGCCGAGGTCAACCCCGTCTCGGCCGCCGCCACCACGGTGCGCGACCTGGTGGGCTCGGCTACCTGGCCCGGCCAGGTCATCACCGGACGGGCCTCCTCGCTCCTGGCCATCGTGTGGCCGGTGGTGTTGACCGCCGTCTTCCTGCCCCTGGCCGCCCGCGGCTTCCGGTCCGGCACTACATGAGCCACCTCTCCGTCACCACGTCCCCCGATCACAGGAGCACCATGACCACCGGCACCATCCGCCTGGGCGGCGTCCGCCAGAACAACCTCAGGGACATCAGCCTCGAGCTGCGTAAGAAGTCCCTGATCGTCGTCGTCGGCGTCTCCGGGTCGGGCAAGTCATCCCTGGTCTTCGACACCATCGCCGCCGAGGCGCAGCGTCAGATCAACGCCACCTTCAGCGCCTACGCCCAGAACTACCTACCCTCCTACGGCCGGCCCGATGCCGACAACATCGAGAACCTCTCGGCCGCGATCGTCATCGACCAGCGGCGCCTGCACGGCGGGCCCCGCTCGACCGTGGCCACCATCACCGACATCGGGGACGGCCTGCGGCTGCTCTACGCCCGCGGTGCCACGCCGTCGATCGGTCACGCCAACGCCTTCTCCTTCAACGACCCGGCCGGAATGTGCCTGCGGTGCCACGGTCTGGGCGTGGAGAAGATCCTCGACGTCGATGCCTTCATCGACACCTCCGCGTCCCTGCGGGAGGGACCTTTCGCCCACCCCGACTACCGGCCCGGCACGCTGACCTGGCGGCGCTATGCCGACTCGGGCCTGTTCGACGTCGACGTTCCGCTCGAGCAGTACTCGATGCGCGAGATGCACCTGTTGCTGGAGGCCGCGGCCGGTGAGGTGGAACCGACCGGCGCCCACGACCTGCCCGGGGACTACGAGGGCGTGCTGGTGCGGTTCCACCGGATCCAGCTGGCCAAGGACCCCACCACCCTCAAGGGAGAGGCGAAGAAGGCCTACGAGCGACTGGTCACGCTCGGGCCCTGCACGGAGTGCGACGGGACCCGGCTCAACGAGGCGGCCCGCAGCGCCGGGATCGAGGGACTCACACTGCCCCAGGCGTACGCCATGCAGGTCGGCGACCTGGCCGGGCAACTGCGCGGGTGGGACCTGGGGCCGCTCGATGCCCTGCTGGACGACGTCGTGACCCAGTTGGAACGCCTGACCAGCCTTGGTCTGGGGTACCTGAGTCTGGACCGGGCGACGGCGACGCTGTCCGGCGGGGAGGCGCAGCGGGTCAAGATGGTGCGTCACCTGGGCAGCACCCTGAACGACATGCTCTACGTGTTCGACGAACCCACCGTCGGACTGCACACCCGCGACGTGCATCGGTTGGCGCAGATGCTGCAGGTGCTCCGGGACAAGGGGAACACCGTCGTGGTCGTCGAGCACGACCGGCAGGTGATGGAGATTGCCGATCAGGTGGTCGAGATCGGGCCGGGGGCGGGGGTGCACGGCGGCGAGTTGATCTTCCAGGGCTCCTTCGAGGACCTGCGCCGCGCCGACACCCCCACCGGGAGTGCACTGCGATCGCAGGCGGCGCGGCCCCGGGAGCCACGCGAGCCCACGGGTTTCGTCCGGATCGAGAACGCCGCGAGCCACAACCTCAAGGACGTCACGGTCGAGATCCCTCTCGGCGTCCTGACCGTGGTGACCGGAATTGCCGGGTCGGGAAAGTCGAGCCTCATCCACGGGCACCTGCCGGTCGCCGCCCCGGACGCCGTCCTCATCGACCAGGCACCGATCCACGGCTCACGCCGCTCCACCCCCGCGTCCTGGACCGGGATGCTCGATGAGATCCGCCGCATCTTCGCCAAGCGCACCGGTCAACCCGCGGCGCTGTTCTCCCCGAACTCCGACGGCGGCTGCCGGGCGTGTGAGGGCACCGGCGTGAACTTCCTGGACCTGGGCTTCACCGACCCGGTGCTGACCACGTGCGAGACCTGTCAGGGGCGGCGGTTCCGCGCCGGGGTGCTGAAGTACACCGTGGGCGGGCGTTCCATCGCCGACGTCTTCGAGATGACGGTGGAGACCGCGGCGGAGTTCTTCCACGACAGGAAACTGTCCGTTCTCCTGCGGAGAGCCGACCAGGTGGGACTGGGCTACCTCGCGCTCGGGCAGAACTTCACCACCCTGTCCGGCGGGGAGCGGCAGCGGCTCAAACTCTCCCGGGAACTGACCGAGGACGCCGGCATCATCGTGCTGGACGAACCCACCACCGGGCTGCACGCCAAGGACACCAGCCGGCTGCTGGCGCTGTTGCACGAGATGGTCGACGACGGCCGCACCGTCGTCGTGATCGAGCACGATCTGGACATCGTGGCCGGAGCCGACCACGTCATCGATCTTGGTCCCGAGGGTGGACACGACGGCGGTCGCGTCCAGTTCACCGGCCCGGTTCCTGATCTCGCCCGCACCGACACCCACACCGGCCGCTACCTCCGCGCCCGGTTGGGGCCGGGCCCTGGCATGATCCGTGCATGGAACTCATCGACCTGAGCCACACGGTGACCGAGGAGATGATCACCTACCCCGGCCTGCCGGGGCCGGTGATCACCGAGTACCTGACGTTCGCCGACTCCCACGACCGATACGAACCGGGCACCGAGTTCGCCATCGGGCGCATCGACATGGTGGCCAACACCGGCACCTACCTGGACACCCCCGCCCACCGCTACCCGGAGGGGCACGACCTGAGCGCGCTGCCACTGCACCGGTGCGCGATGGTGCCCGGCGTCGTCGTCGACGGTGGCGAAGCCATCGGACCGGAGGCCTTCGACGGGGTGGACGTGCACGACCGGGCGGTGCTGCTGCGCACCGGCTGGGACCGGCACTGGGGAACCGGAACCTACGGCGACCCCGAGCACCCGTTCCTGACCGAGGACGGCGCGCACTTCCTGGCCGGGGCCGGTGCGCGGCTGGTGGGCATCGACTCGGTCAACATCGACCACACCGGCGTCGGTACCCGCCCGGCCCACACGGTGCTGCTGGCGGCCGGGGTCCCGGTGGTGGAGCACCTCACCGGCCTGTCCGCCCTGCCCACCGAGGGCTTCACGTTCACTGCGGCACCACCGGCGGTGCGGGGCATGGCGACGTTCCCGGTGCGGGCCTTCGCCGCGGTGGGCTGAGAGGGTGGGGTGAGAGTCAGGCCGCCGGGTCACGGTGCCGGAATAGTCACTGGGAATGGTTGGTTACACCTGGTGCCGGCCCGGTGTAAGCCCCCGGGCTCCAAACTCCGCCGCTACGAGCGGCCTTCCGCCGTGAGGCGGCTGCCGGGCCGGCATCTCGAATCCTTGTAGGCCCGAGTGACCTGTCCTGGCGTCAATCGCCCGGGCCTCGGATGACCACCATGGAGAGCAAAGGAGCGGAGATGGATGAGGGGGTCGAGCAGGTGACGAACGGCCTGGAGGCGCCGGTTCGCGAGATCGTGAACCGGTTGCGCACGTTGGTGGTCAACGCGGTCCCGGACGGCATCGAGGAGGCCGACCCGGCAGCGAAACTGCTCGGCTATACCTTCAAGCCGGGCACTTACAAGTACCTGATCGCCGCCATCGCCCCGCAGACCAGGCATGTGAACCTGATGTTCGCAAGCGGTGCCGAACTCGCCGAGGAGGACACCGAGGGTCTGCTGGAAGGGACCGGGAAGAGGGCTCGCCACATCAAGTTCCACACCCCGGCCGATGTGGATCGGGCCGGCGTCGTTGACCTGCTCAGCGAGGCGGCCCGCCGCACGCCACGGCCCTGACGCCGGGCGCGGCTACCGGCTGGGAGCCGCGGTCGTCAATGGTGGGTCGTCACTGCCCGACGCGTCCGTCGATGCACTCGCGCAGCAGGTCCGCGTGTCCGCAGTGGCGTGCGTACTCCTCGATCAGGTGCACCAGGACGTCCCGGACAGCGACCTGTTGACCACCATGACGCGGCAGCGGTACCCGTTCGCCGAGATCGTCGAACCGGGCGATGGCGGCGTCGGTCCCTGCCATCTGCTCCTCCCATCGCGCGAAAGCCTCGGTCACGACCGTGCGGTCGGGGATCGCGCCGTCGAACTCGGGATCCTCGCCGTCACCGGAAAACACCGGCTGCACGGGCTCGCCACCGAGGACCCGGGAGCCCCAGGACTGCTCCACGCGGGCCATGTGTCGGACCAGGCCGAGAAGTGACAGCGTCGACGGCGGTACCGATCGCCGCGCGAGCTGGTCGGCGTCGAGGCCCTCACACTTCATGCCCAGCGTGAGGCGGTAATGGCCGAGGTAGTAGAGCAGCGTTGGTAACTCGCCGTCAGGCGCGACGTTGCCACGGGGATCCTGGTCGGGGTCGACCCACATGTCGGCATAGACCGTGGCTTGCGTCCAGCGAACGGGAGCGTTCTCACTCATGGCCCGGACGCTAACAGGGCTCAGCGGGCCGGTGGCAACGCAATAACCGCGGCCGTGCCTTCGACGGCTACCGGCAGCGCCCGGAGGTACGGGGGTGAACGCTCCCGCGGGAGCGCGGAGGGAGCGCCCGAGGGGCCGCGGGTCAGCGGCGGGCGTCGATGACCCGATCGATACCGAGTTCCAGCAGTTGGCGGTCAGAGGTCAGTAGGAGCAGGTCCTCGTGCCGGGCCTGGGACAAGAGCATGCGATCGAACGGGTCGTGCCTGGCCAGATCGGGGAACTCCTCCAAACCGGAGGCATGGTGGGAGCGGAACGGGAGCTCGACCAGACCGGCCGCTGCGGCAGCGCCTGCGACCTCACCCGGTACCTCGAGGCGGCCTAGCATCTGTTTGATGGTGATCTCCAGCACCGATGCCGAGGAGAAGCGGGGCGAAGTCGAGGTGGTGAGGTGCGCCCTCGCACCGGTGCCGAGTTGCGGATCGCCCGCGAGCACCCACAGGAGCGGATTGGTGTCCAGCAGCACACCGTTCACGGCGCGGGCTCGCCGTCGGGCGCGGGCTCGCCGTAGAAGTGATCCGCGATCTGGGCGTCGGAGCCATCGAAGACAGCAGGGTCGGCCCGGAAGCCTTCCCATCCCGCAACCCCGATGGTGACGTCTGGGCCCCGGTGTGCGATGAGGTCCACCACCGGCTTACCCGCGCGGGCGATCGTGACCGACTCGCCCGCCAGAACGGCCTCGATCAGTCGTGAAAGTTGAGACTTCGCCTCATGCACGTTGACCTGCATGCCGCGTATTCTAGGTGGCTTGGCTAAGCCTGGCTAGGCTGTCAGCCGAACCGATTCTCAACTCGTCCGAGGTGCCGGCATCCACCCACGGGGGGCTACGCGCCCCAGCCGGGCACGTCACCACGCCGAGGTCGTCCGATGCGGCGGTTCGCGACATTGGTGCGATCCCTCGGATGGATCAGGTCCCACTCCGGCGGATCCTGCGGGGCGCGGACGACGTGCACTCCCAGTGTGGCATTGAGGAACGGTTCCATGGCCACTCCTTCCGTTCTCCACCACACTAGAAATGATTCCGGACGGTCTGCTGCCGCATTGAAATCCGTCCGTCCCTAGCGGGCCCGGCCGGTCGAAGGAGAGCGCAGCAGCGAGCGCAGCCGCACCACCTCACCGGCGGCCGGGCGGCCGGGGGCGCCTACTTTCGGGTCACGCTCATCAGATGGGCACCGCGACGAGCCCGGCGAGCGTCTGCTCGATCCCGGTTGTGCCGTGCACCGTGCGGTCTCCGTGCGGGACGAGACGACCGGTGTCGCCGGCCTCGTGCAGCTCGACCAGCATCTGGGCGGCTTCGGCCGAGACGCCCGCGGCCAGGAACGCGTCCTTCCATGCAGCCCTGGGCAGTGTCATCACCTCCAACTCGCGATCGAGCAGCCTGGCAAGGATCTCGGCGATCTCCCGCTCGCGGTAGGCGGGACCGGTGAGGGCGATGGTCTCGCTGCGCCGCGGGGGCGACAGCAGCGCCTCGGCCAGGACGGCGCCGACATCTCGGGTGGCCACCATCGGCACCGGCACGTCGGCGGATCCGGCGAAGACCGGGTAGATGCCCTGCTCCCGGGCGGCATCGAGGACGTCGGTGACCTTCTCCTGGAAGTGCACCGGGCGCACCGCGGTGACGGTCGCCGTCGTCGAGCGCAGTGCGTTCTCAAGGTGATGCAACGGCGCGATCGGTCCGGTGCCCTCGGGCAGGTGAGCCCCGACCGAGGACAGCAGTGTCACATGCGGGACGCGGGCGTCGACCACCGCCTCGGTGATCGAGGAGATCAGGGCCGTCATGTCGCCACGGAAGTCCGTCGTCATCGGATTGAACGGCAGCAAGGTGAAGAACCCGGCGGCACCCTGCAGCGCCCCCGTCAGTCCGACCTGGTCGGCCAGGTCGACGACGACGGCTTCCGCGCCTCGATCCGCCCAGTGTTGGGCTGAGTCCGGGCGCCGGACGAGGACCCGCACGGGTGAGCCGTTCTCGAGCAAGCGGTCCGCGATGGCCGATCCGACCCGTCCGGTGGCTCCTGAGATCACGTACATGGTGTGCCCTTCTGTGCGCTGAGTTGATTGCATGATCACGTTATGAACTACGAGCCGGATGAGATATAGCCGAAGTGCCGGAATCCTTGACTGTTCGTCCGGAAAGGAGGACGATCGGACTCACTCGCGCGACGATCGCACCATGGTCGATTCCCCCTCCTGGGCACCCTCTGACCCCTTGGGCGATGCGCTGCACCTGCTGCGGATGCGCGGCACCTTCTACTGCCGCAACGAGTTGCGTGAGCCGTGGGCACTGGAGGTGCCCGCGTTCGCCGACACCCTGAGCTTTCACGTGCTCACAGCCGGCTCGGCGGTGCTGCAGGTTCCGGGGGAGGAGGACATCGCGTTGCGGCCCGGTGACCTCGCGGTGGTTCCGCACGCGCGCGGGCACACCATCGCCAGCAGTCCCGGGGCAGGCCCCGCCGGCCGGGTGGACCTGCTCCCGCAGCGCTACCTCAGCGAGCACTACTCGGTGCTGACCTACGGGGGCGACGGGTCGTCGTCGCTGCTGCTGTGCGGCATCGTCGGGTTCGACGAACCCGCCGCCCGGGAACTGCTGCGCCACCTGCCTGCCGTGTTGCACATCCAGGCCGGCATCGACCCACAAGCCGCGCCGGTGCACGAGATCGTGCGGATGATGGCAACCGAACTGGCCGACCTGCGCCCCGGCGGTGAGGCGGTGACCACCCGCTTGGCCGACATCGTGGTGGTGCAGGCGATCCGCACCTGGCTCGCCCGCGACCCGGCCGCGCACCGCGGGTGGCTCAACGCGCTGCAGGACGAGCACCTGGGCCGGGCCCTGGTCGCCATCCACCGCGACCCGGGACGCGCATGGACACTCGCCGCGCTGGCACGGGAGGCCAGGATGTCGCGCTCGGTGTTCTCGGCCGAATTCACCGAACGGGTGGGGGAGCCGCCGATGGGCTACCTGACCCGGTGGCGGATGAACCTCGCGCACGCGCGACTGCGCGAGGGCACGGCCAGCGTCAGCCAGGTCGCCGCGGAATCCGGGTACGGCTCGGCCGCCGCATTCACGCGCGCCTTCACCCGAAGCACCGGCCAGACACCAGGGGCGGTGCGGCGGGGCCGGGGGGCGCCGGTGCGTGCAGGGACCGGCTAGGTAGGCCGCCCGGGGTGATGAGTGCGATGCCTCCGAATGGCTGCGGTGCGGCCGCTAGCATCGAGCGATGAACACCGAACCCGCCACCGGAACCGAACCCGGCACCGATCCACGACGCGGCGGTGAGTCCGACCCGGTCCTGCGGGTACGAGCCGCCGCCGAAGGCGCCGGCGTGCGGTTCGACCTGGTCCGCCTGGACGAGCACGTGCCCACCGCTGCGGCGGCTGCTCAGGCGCTGGGGTGCACGGTTGCCCAGATCGCGAACTCCCTCATCTTCGAGGCCGACGGCGAACCGCTGCTCGTGATCGCCAGCGGCGCCCACCGCGTTGACGCCGCCAAGGTGGCAACTGACCTGGGTTATGCCAAGGTGCGCCGGGCCGGTCCCGACTTCGTGCTGGCCCACACCGGCCAGCAGGTCGGCGGGGTCGCGCCCTTCGGCCACCCGGCGCCGGTGCGGACCGTGATCGATGAGGACCTCGCCACCCACGAGCAGTTGTGGGCGGGCGGTGGTGACGACTTCACCATGCTCTCGATCACCTTCGCGGACCTGGTGCGCTCCACCGGGGGGCAGGTGCGTCGGGTGCGCTGACGCTACCGCGCACCTTCGATACGCCCCGGCGGGCCCGGGGGCGTCGTCGTCGGCTATCAGCATGCCCGGGCCGGACTTGACCGGGGTCAAGGTCGTTTGCGCGCCGTTTCCGTACGTTCTTATCAGGCCCCAGGAAATGGGCGGGGCAGCGACTGTAAAGGACACGACGATGACCATGATTCGCAAGTGGTGGAACGGGCCGTGGATGATTCCCACGGTGTCCGGTCTGCTCATTCTGATGTCGTTCTTCACCTCCCGGGCCATGGGCCTGGACGGTGTGGGCGATCTGCTCATGGTGGCCGCTGCGGTGGTCGCCGGGGTACCGATCGCCGTCAAGGCCGTGCGGGCGCTGATGGTCAAGAACATCAGCATCGACCTGCTGGTCTCCATCGCCGCCACCGGTGCGGTGATCATCGGCGAGTACTGGGAGGCCGCCGCGGTGACCTTCCTGTTCGCCATCGGGCACGCCCTGGAGGCGCGCACGATGAACAAGACCCGCTCGGCGCTGGCCGAACTGGTCGCCGTGGCCCCGGACGTGGCCGTGGTGATGCGCGACGGGCAGCAGGTGGAGGTCCCGGCCCACGAGGTGCTCGAGGGCGAGACCGTGCTGGTCAAGAACGGTGCCAAGGTGCCCGTCGACGGTGAGGTGATCGCCGGCAACGGCGCCCTGGACGAAGCCTCCATCACCGGTGAGTCCATCCCGGCCGAGAAGGCGCACGGAGACCAGGTCTTCGCCGGCACCATCTCCCGTGGCGGTTTCCTGCAGGTGCGCGCCACCGGCATCGGTGCCGACACCACCCTGGCCCGGATCATCCACCGGGTGGAGGAGGCCCAGGACGCCAAGGCCAAGACCGCGGCTTTCATGGACCGCTTCTCCACCTACTACACCCCGGCGATCATGGTGCTGGCGCTCGCGGTGGGCCTGCTGACCGGCAACGTGGTGCTGGCGCTGACCCTGCTGGTGATCGCCTGCCCCGGTGCGCTGGTCATCTCCATCCCCGTCACGATCGTGGCCGGCATCGGCCGCGGGGCCCGCGACGGCGTCCTCATCAAGGGTGGGGAGTACCTGGAGAACTCGGCCAAGATCGACGCGGTGGCGCTGGACAAGACCGGCACCCTCACCGAAGGTCGCCCCGAACTGACCGACGTGGTGGTGCTCGACCCGAGTTCCACCCGCGACGAGGTGCTGACCTGGGCCGCTCGGGCCGAGGCCGGCTCCGAGCACCCCCTGGCCCGTCCGGTCCTGGAGGCTGCCGCTGCCGAGGGACTGTCCACCCCGGGCCTGCCCGAGCACACCGAGCCAGTGCCCGGCAAGGGCATCACCGCGACCACCCACGGCCGCAGGGTGCTCATCGGTAACGCCGCCCTGCTGACCCAGTACGGCGTGGCTGACACCGTGGGTGCCGAGGACGCTGCCGAGGACCTGGCCGCCCAGGGCCGCACGCCGATGATCGTGGCCGTGGACGACGCCGTTCTCGGTGTGGTCGCGGTGGCCGACACGGTCCGTGCCGAGGCCGCGCAGATGGTGGCCGACCTGCACGCCGCCGGTGTGAAGAAGGTGGTGATGCTCACCGGGGACGCCCCGCTGGTGGCCCAGGCCATCGGTCAGGCCACCGGGATCGATGAGGTGCGCGCCGGGTTGCTGCCGGAGCAGAAGCTCCAAGCGGTGGCCGACCTGCAGAAGCAGGGCTACACCGTGGCGATGGTGGGCGACGGCGTCAACGACGCTCCCGCCCTGGCCACCGCCGACATCGGTGTGGCGATGGGGGCGGCCGGAACCGGCGTCGCCATCGAGACCGCCGACATCGCCCTGATGGGTGACCGGCTGTCCCGGCTGCCGGAGGCGATCGGCCTGGCCAAGAGCACCGTGCGGGTGATGCGTCAGAACATTGTGGTCGCCCTGGCCACGGTGGCCGCGCTGATGGTGGGTGTCTTCACCGGCGGTGTGACGATGGCGATCGGGATGCTGGTCCACGAGGCCTCGGTGCTGGTGGTGATCGTCAACGCGATGCGGCTGCTGCGCAAGAAGCGCCGCGCCGCGGCCGGCCCGACGGCTCCAGCCGCCAAGCAGCCCGTGGTCAAGACGCCCCAGGCGGCCTGACCCACCACGACCCGGGGTCGAACCTCACGGCGACGCCCCCGAGCCAGACCCCGCCAGGCCGGGCGGATGGGACCCACCAGCCCATCCGTCCGGCTCTGGTCATGCCCGGGGCTGCCGGTCCAGAACCACCCGTGCGGGGGAACGGCCTCCCCACGACGGGGGAGGCCTGCGGACCCTCCCTGCCCTCACGCTGGGTCACATGACCACAACTACGACTGCGCGGCCCCGTCTGACCACCGACCCGGTGCGACTCGCCCGGTTCCGGAAACGCATCTGCCTCGCCACGATCCTTGCCTGCCTGCCCTACATCCTGCTCAAGATCGCCTGGGTCTCGGGCTGGGGGATCGGGGCGAACAGCTCCGACTTCGCCGGAACCACGATCGCGGCCAACACCGCCACAGGCTTGCTGGACATGGTGGCCATCGCCATCGCGATCCTGCTGGTCCATCCGGTGGGCCGGCGCATCCCCGCGTTCTTGATCGCCTTCCCGCTGTGGATCGCAGCCGGCCTGCTCGCGCCGGTCGCCGGGGGCTTCGTCCTCGGCTCGGCCGTCCAACTGCTCTCAGGAGGAGGTAGCCCGTTGGTCGATGACGTCCTGCAACCTTGGGTGTTCGCCGTGGTCTACGGCGGCTTCGTCCTGCAAGCGGTCCTGCTCGGCACGGGCCTGGTGTTCTACGCGCGTGAGCGCTGGCAGATGCTGCTCTCCGGTGGCCGCGCCCACGACGGCGCCGGTCACACCCGTCCGCTACAGAACCTGCTGGGCTGGATCTTCATCCCGGCCGGGCTGGGCTATGCCATCTTGAACTGGGGGTGGGCCGTCACCGGTGGTGGCAGGTTCCCCGACCCGTCCACCGGGCAGCGCGTGATGCTCACCCTGTTGGGTGCATTCGCGATCGGTGCGTGCCTGGCCCTGGCTGAACTGAGCCGTGGAGACCGACTACGCCGCCGATGGCTGGCTCTGGGTTTCGTCGGCACCGCTGTGGTCTTCACGGATGCGCTCACCGGCCTCGTCAACGCGCTGCTGATCGCCCCGGACGACTGGGGTCACGCCGGATTCACACCGGATGAGGCGCTCGCCCTCCTGTTCATCGCGTTGAGCGCACTCGGTGGTGCGATCGGTGGGGCCCTGCGGTTCGTCGAGGAGTGCCGGACGGCGCCCGAGGCCCGCGCCGATACCAAGCGTGAGCGGGCAGATACCCCCACACCGGTTGCGTAACCGACCGGGCGCCGGGGGCCGGGGAGGGGTCAGGCTTCCTGGACGTCGCGGCGTCGGATGCCCACCAGCGACGCACCCGACAACGCCACCGCCACCAGGCTGAGCCAGCCCAGCGGCCGGCCGTCGAAGTCGAACGCGGGCTGTTCGGGCACGTGCTCGAACGGGGAGCCGTTCATCAGCCACTGCGGCAGGTCAAAGATGCCACCGAAGTAGGCCACGACCGCCGCGAGGCCGACCAGCGCCCAGGACCACGCCGCGGCGCGCGGTGCCCACCCCAGCAGCAGCGCAGCAAGACCGACGATGACGCCGACCGCCGGCAGGTAGGAGACCGCGGCGATGGTGCTGGTGCCCACCCAGGAGTAGTCGTCCATCGAATACCCCGCACCGAGGCCGATGCTGAACCCCATCACCGCCAGCAGCCACGCCCCGCCGAGCACAGCCAGCATCAGGTTCGCCCCGAGCCAGCGCCACCGGGGCAGCGGCGTGGTCAGCAACGGCCCGACCCGGCCGGCAGTCTCCTCGCCACGCAGCCGCAACACGATTTGCAGCGGCGGGACCGCGCACAGGATCGCGACCACCAGGATCACCGTGGCGGCGAACAGTTCCTCCCCCGAGGCGTCGATGTCCGGCATGAACTCGGCCATGATCGGCAGGTCCTCAAGGTAGGTCGAGGCCTCCGACAGCACCGGGCCGTACAGCAGTCCGAAGATGCCCAGGCCCACGGTCCAGCCGATCAGCGTGCCACGGTTGGACCGCCACGCCAGCCCGAACGGGCCTCTCAGCCCGGCCCCGGCGCGTGCCGGTCCGGGACGGGTCCCGAGCACGCCTGCGCCCACGTCCCGGCGGCGGCTCAGCGCCACCGCCACGACGAGAAGGACGACGGCGGCTCCCACCGGGAGTAGCAGCGGCGCCCAGTCATCGGCGTAGTAGGGCTCGGTGGCCTGGGCCCAGCCCAGTGGGGAGAACCAGGAGAGCGTCTCGTTGCTGACATCCCCCAGGGCGCGGAGCACGTAGGCGCCGGCCAGTAGCATCCCCGCGGCCGAGGAGGCGGTGCGGGCGTCCTCGCTCAGTTGCGCGGTCACGGCGGCGATTCCGGCGAAGACCAGGCCCACCGAACCGACCGCGGCGCCGAACACGAACGAGCCCTCCCAGGTCACCGTGTCGATCCCCAGCGATCCCAGGCCGAGGGCGAGCACCAGGGCCAGCACCAGGTTTGCCCCGATCACCACGGTCATCGCCGCGGCGGCGGGAGCGAAGCGGCCCACCGGGCCCGAGCGCACCAACTCGGCCCGCTCGGACTCCTCCTCGGCGCGGGTGTGGCGCACTAGGGTGAAGATCGACATCAGCGCCGCGATCGCGGAGATCAGCACCAGCAGGTTGTGGCCGGTGATGATGCCGTAGGTGTAGTCGCCGTCGCCGTACACGGCCCCGATCAGGGCGGTGGTGCCGGGGTTGTCGATGGTCAGCAATGCGCCGGCGCGGGCCTCGGCGTCGGGGTAGGAGGCCGGGAAACTCGCGGCGGTGCCCACCGTGGCCAGCAGGATGCCGATGATCCACATCGGCAGGCGCACCCGGTCGCGGCGGAGCGCGAATCGCATCAGGGTGCCCAGGCCGGTCAGCTCTCCGGTGCGCGCCGGCGGGGCGGGCCGGGCCGGGCGGGTGGCGGTTGCGGCGCTCATCGGTCCGCAGCCTTGAGGTCGCCGGTGGTGCCGGTGCCCGCGCCGGTGCGTGCGGTTGCGGCGTCGTCTGCGGCCCCCTCGACGCCGGCCTCCGCGCTGCCGTAGTGGCGCATGAACAACTGCTCCAGAGTCGGGGGGTGCGCCTGCAGGGACCGGATCCCGGCGGCGTGCAGGTGTCCGATCACCTCATCGAGGTGCTCGGTGTCGACGTCCATACGCAACGCGCCCTCGTCGTCGTCGGCCAGGTCGTGCACGCCCGCCACCCCGCTGAGGTCCACCGGGCCTGCGGTGACCACATCAACGGTGGTGCGCATCAGGTGACGCATCTGCGCCAGGGATCCGGACTCCACGATCCGCCCGGAGCGGATGATGGAGATGTGCTCGCAGAGCTTCTCCACCTGGGCCAGGGTGTGGCTGGACAGCAGCACGGTCCGGCCCCTGGCGTTCTCCTCGGCGATGACCTCGGCAAAGACGGCCTCCATCAGCGGGTCCAGACCGGAGGTGGGCTCATCCAGCACCAGCAGTTCCACGTCGGCGGCCAGGGCGGCCACGATCGCGACCTTCTGCCGGTTGCCCTTGGAGTAGGTGCGGCCCTTCTTGGTGGGGTCCAGGTCGAAACGTTCGATCAGGTCATCGCGGCGGTGCCGGTCGGCCGTGCCGCGCAGGCGGGCGAACAGGTCGATCGCCTCTCCGCCGGTCAGGTTCGGCCACAGCGAGACATCGCCGGGCACGTAGGCCAACCGGTGATGCAGGGTCACCGCGTCGGACCAGGCGTCCTCGCCCAGCACCGTGGCGGTGCCGGAATCGGGGCGCAGCAGGCCCAGCAGGACCCGGATGGTGGTGGATTTGCCGGCGCCGTTGGGGCCGAGGAAGCCGTGCACCTGCCCGGGTTGGACGGTCAGGTCCACCCCGTCCAGGGCCCGGGTCGGGCCGAACGTCTTGACCAGGTTGCGGATCTCGATGGCTGGGTTCATCGGGGGTCTCCCGGGATCGATGGACGAGGGCGGCGGTGCGCTCGGTCACCGCGATGCGACGAGAGCGCGCACGCGGGTTGATCGCACGGTCAGTAGCCTAAACGGGCGTTCAGCGCACTGTCCAGGGTAATCCCGTTCACACGGGGACGCGCCCGTGGCAGGCTGGGCATTGGCCGTCCCAGCTGAAGCGCAGGACGTTGCCAGGACGAGGAGCCGTCATGACTCAGACCACCGCCGTGCGTAGCGCCGCGTCCATCGCAGGCCCGGTGTTGCAGGCCGAGGGCCTGGTGCGCCGGTTCGGCGACCTCACCGCCGTGGACGGGGTGAGTTTCCACATCGACCCCGGGGAGACCTACGGGCTGCTCGGGCCCAACGGGGCCGGGAAGACCACTACGATCTCGATGGCCGCCGGGCTGATTCGCGCCGACGCCGGGCAGGTGCGCATCGCCGGGGAGGTGATGGGCCCGAACCGGGTGGCGCCCAAGGCCCACCTGGGCCTGGTGCCCCAGGACCTGGCCATCTACCCCGAACTCAACGCCCGGGAGAACCTGTCCTTCTTCGGCCGTCTGCAGGGCATGAGCGGCAAGGACCTGCGTGGACGGATCGATGAGGTGTTGGACCTGATCGGGCTGGCCGACCGCGCCAAGGAGGCCACCAAGAAGTTCTCCGGCGGGATGAAACGCCGCCTGAACATCGGCATCGGTCTGCTGCACCGGCCCTCGTTGTTGATCCTGGACGAACCGACGGTGGGGGTGGACCCGCAGTCGCGCAACGCGATCCTGGAATCGGTGGAGGCGCTGTCCACCGAGGGCATGGCGGTGCTCTACACCACCCACTACATGGAGGAGGCCGAGCGGCTGTGCGACCGGATCGCCATCATCGACGCCGGGAAGGTCCAGGCCGAGGGCACCCGAAGCGAACTGATCCGTCTCATCGGCGAACTCGACGAGATCCGGTTGGTCGGCACCGGCGCGGTGGCCGCCGCGGCTGAGCAGTTGCTCGCATTACCGGCCGTGGAGCAGGTGGTGGCCGACGGTCGCGACCTGGTCCTGCACGTGCGCGATGCCCCCACCGCGGTTGCTGCTGTGGTCACCGCCGCCGGTCGGGCCGGGATGGAACTGGACGATGTGGGCATCTCCCGGCCGAACCTGGAATCGGTGTTCCTGCACCTGACCGGCAAGGCGCTGCGGGACTGACATGAGCCAACTGCTCACTCTGGCGGCGGCGGATCTGCGCCAGCGCGTCCGGGACAAGTCGGTGCTCATCTTCGGCCTCGTGGTGCCGATCGCGTTGATGTTCGTGATGAACCTGGTCTTCTCCGGCGCCGAGGACATCGAGTTCGAGCAGACGACCGTGGCGATCACGGCGGCCGACGACGACGACCTGGCCCGGGCGGTGATCGCCACCCTGGGGCAGGTGGACGCCTTCGAGATCAACGTCGATGAGGTCAGCGCCGATCAGGTAGGCCCGCTGGTGCGCGACGGCAGCGCCGACCTGGGCATCGTCATCGACGGTGGCGACGCAGCCTCGGTGGCCGAGGACGCGCAGGCGAGTGTGGAGGTGATCGAGGGGGAGGCCGCCGGACTGCAGACCAGCATCGTCATCTCGGTGACCCAGGCGGTGGCCGACCGGTTCACCTCGGTCACGACGGCCACCCGGGCCGGCGCCGAACTGGGCCTGTCGGATGAGGAGTTGGCGATGGTGGCCCAGTCGGTGGCGCAGGCGCCCGAAGCGGTAACCACCATCGAAGGACGCACCGCCAGTGAACAACTCGACGGGGGCGGCACCATGGTGGCCGGGCAGGCTGGTCTGTTCCTGCTGTTCACGGTGGGCTTCGGGGTGCTGTCGCTGATCAACGAGCGCGAGCAGGGCACCCTGGTGCGGTTGCGGTCGATGCCGATGCGGCCCGGAGTGATCGTGGCGGGCAAAGCGATCTCAGCCTACGTGCTGGGCGTCGGGGCCACGGGGGTGCTCCTCGCGGTGGGCGGGTGGATGTTCGATGTCTCCTTCGGCTCGGTTCCGCTGGTGGCCTTGTTGGTACTGACAGTGGTGGCCGCGGCGACGTCACTGATGTTCGTCGTCGCCCGCCTGGCCCGCACCGCAGAGCAAGCCGGCGTCACCCAGGCGATCCTCGCCGTCGTGCTGGGCATGTTCGGTGGCGCCTTCTTCCAACTCACCTCAGGCGGTATCGCCGGGACCTTGCTGGAACTGAACCCGATCGGGGCGTTCACGCGCGGGCTGGGGATCGTCGCCGGTGGCGGGCAGTTCTCTGATCTTGGCGTGCCGTTGGCCACCATGGTGGGCTTCGCCGTGATCGCCGCGGTTGCCTCGGGACTACTGCCGGACCGGGGGGCGGAACTGTGAGGGCCGTGCTGGCCATCGCCGGAACCGAGCTGCGCCGCTTCGTGCGGGACCGGTCGAACATCTTCTTCATGCTGATCTTCCCGATGCTGCTGGTGTTCGTGCTCGGCCTGCAGTTCGGAGGCGGGGCCGACCAGGGCCGGGTGGTCATCACCGGCGCCGGCGGGGAGTTGCGCCAGGGGCTCGCCGAGGAGCTGGAGCGCACCGGCACCGAGGTCGACGGTGTCGCCGGCGCCGAGGAGATGCGCACCGAGGTGGCCCGCGAGCGAGCCGAGGTGGGCCTGTACATCGATGCGGAGGCGGAGAGCGACTACGCCTCGGGACAGCCCGGTCAGATCGAGATGATCGCTGCCTCCGGTGCCGGTGCCCCGATGGTGCAGCAACGGGTGCTCACCGCGCTGGGCACCCTGACCGGGCCGCGCGCGGAGGTGGCGGCCCTGACGCAGGCGGGCGTACCGCCGCAGGAGGCCGACGCGGCCCTGGTGGGGGCCCGGGAGGCGGTGGCGCCGGTGAGCCTGACCGTGACCGATGCCGGCGGCCAGACCAACGTCTTCGCCGGGCTGGGCCGGTTCGACCTGGAGGCGGGCAGCATGCTGCTGTTGTTCGTGTTCCTGTCCACCCTGTCCAGTGCCGTCACGCTCATCCAGTCCAGGCGCCTGGGAGTGCAGGCCCGGGTGGTGGTCTCCCCGGTCTCGGCCGGTGCGGCGATCGGTGGGCAGGTGCTGGGCCGGTGGGTGATCGCGTTCGTCCAGGGCGGCTACATCATGGTGGCGAGCATGGTGCTGTTCGACGTGGACTTCGGCAACCTCGCCGCGGCACTGGTGCTGGTGGCCGTGTTCGGGGCGGTGGCCACCGGGACGGCGATGCTGTTGGGGGCGCTGATCGACCACGAGGGCGCCGCCACCGGGGTCTCGGTCGGGTTGGGCCTGGTGCTGGCCGCGCTGGGCGGGTTGATGTTCCCCCTGGACCTGTTCCCGGACACCCTGCGCACCGTGGCCCACGCCACCCCGCACGCCTGGGGGTATGAAGCCTTCGCCGAACTCCAGCGCCATGGGGGCGGGGTGGCCGACATCGCCCCGCAGCTCGGGGTGCTGGCCGCGATGGCGGCGGTGCTGATCGCCCTCGGCGCGGTGGCGCTGCGCCGGGCCGTGTCCCGGGCGATGTAGGCGCGCCACGCGTTGCCGACCCGGGACCGTTCCGGGCCTGACGGAGCCCGCGCTCGCGCCCGTGGCACAATCGCGAAGGATGCCCACCGACACCCCCGTCCCCGCCCGAACCGCCCGCCACCTGCGCGTGACCGCTCCCCGGCCACCCCGCCGCGGCCACCCGCCGATGGGCAGCTCCCCGGAGGCGCCGGACCGCATCGAGGTCACCGGCCGCTGGCTGGAGCGCGGCGGCCGTCCCTGGTTCCCCGTGACGGGGGAGGTGCACTATGCCCGCCTGCCCCGCGAGCGCTGGTCCCAGACCCTCGGGCACGCCCGGGCCGGGGGCCTGACCTCGGTGGCCTGCTACGTGCTGTGGCAGGCGCACGAACCCGATCCGGGCCGGTTCCGCTGGGACGGTAACCGGGACCTGCGCGCCTTCATCGACCTGGCCCGCCGGCACGGCCTCGAGGTGATCGTGCGGATGGGGCCCTGGGCCCACGGCGAGGCCCGGTACGGCGGGTTCCCGGACTGGCTCGTCGCGCAGAACCTGCCCACCCGCACCAACGACCCCACCTACCTCGAACTGGCGCGCCGGCTCTACGCCCAGGCCATTACCCAGCTCACCGGCCTCACCCACGCCGAGGGCGGACCCGTGGTGGGTGTGCAGATCGAGAACGAACTCTACGACCAGCCCGAGCACCTGGCCACGCTGCGCAGGATCGCCGAAGACCTCGGTCTGCAGGTGCCGATCTGGACCGCGACCGGCTGGGGCGGAGCCGAGGTTCCCGGCACGCTGCTGCCGGTCTACAGCGCCTACGCCGACGGATTCTGGGCCGAGACCACCACGGAGTGGCCCCCCTTCGCCCAGCACCACTTCCGCTACGGGGAGGTGCGCGATGACCTCACCGTCGGTGCCGACCTGCGCGAGGCCCTCGACGGGATCACCGGTGCTGCGGCGGCACCGCGGACCGACGCGGCGGACCTCCCGTTCGCCACCTGTGAACTCGGTGGCGGCATGCACGTGGCCTACCACCGCCGTCCCCTGGTCAGCGCCCAGGACGTCACCGCCCTGGCACTGGCCAAGATCGGCAGCGGTTCCATCTGGCAGGGCTACTACATGTACGCCGGGGGCACCCAGCGGGCGGGTGCTGCCGGCCCGGAGCAGGAGTCGCACGCGACCGGCTACCCCAATGACGTGCCGACCCGGAGTTATGACTTCAACGCCCCGATCGGTGAGCACGGTCAGATCAGGGCCCACCACCACACCCTGCGGCGCCAGCACCTGTGGCTGGCCACCGACGGGACGGCGCTGGCCACCATGACCACCAGCATCGGTGGCGGCAGCGAGGACCCGGAGGAGTTGCGCTGGGCGGTGCGTTCGGACGGCCGGCGCGGCTACCTGTTCTGCAGCACCTACCAGCCGCCGAAGCAGCCCATCGCCGCCCAGCCCGGCTTCCGGGTGAGCATCGAGTTCGACGACGACGTCGTCAACGTTCCCGCCGAGCCGGTCGACCTGCCGCCCGGCATCTCGGTGGCGTGGCCGGTGCGCTACCCCCTCACCGATCACCTCCGGTTGCGCAGCGCGACGGCGGAACTGCTCACCCGGATCAGCGACGACGCCGGTGAGGTGGTGGTCCTCAGTGCGACCGAGGGCGTGCCGGTCGAACTCGTCCTGGAACGGACCGGTGGCAGGGAGCAGGGAGCCGACGACGGCGACATCCCCGTGGGCGGCGCCGGGTCAGCGCGGCGGGAGGGTGCCGCGACCGTGGTCACGCTCGATGCCCCACCGGGTCCCGAGACGGTGGTGGACCTTCCCGGCATCCGGGTGGTGGTGCTGGATGAGCAGGCCGCGAACCGGCTGTACCGTCTGGATGTGGGCGGCCGGGACCGGCTCGTGCTCGCCGACGTGCCGGTGTACGCCCTGGACGGGCAGTTGGTGGCCGACACCGAGGTGGACTCGGCGTCGATCTCGGTGCTGCCCGCCCCGGCGGCGCTGCAGGTCGCACCGGGCACGTGGGGGTCCGGCCCCACGGTACCCACCGGCGCCGCGACGCAGCCCGGCGTAACGGCACCGCCCGCTCTCCTGGCGCGCGACTCCGAGGCCGCGCACGGCTCGCTCTGGGCCACGTGGCGGCTGTCGACCCCCGCTGCGGGCACCCATCGGATCGCCTCGGACCTGAGTCCGACCGCGCCCAGCCCGCCCGCGCCCCGGACCGGTGGGCCGATGAACCGGCTCAGCGCCCCGACCGACTTCTCCGGGGCCGCCGCCGTGCCCGTGCGGATCCCCGGCGACCTCCTGGAGGACGTCGACCGGGCGCTGCTGCGCGTGAACTGGACCGGTGACGTGGGCCGCGCGGTGATCGATGGCCAGGTGGTCAGCGACAACTTCTGGCACGGCAGGGTGTGGGACATCGACCTGACCGAGCACCGCGAGGTGGTGACGCGCCAGGGCCTGGAGTTGGAACTCCTGCCCTGGCGCGCCGAGACCGGCGTGTGGGTGGATCCGGCGGTCCGCGATGTTGCCGACGGTATCTCGGTGACCTCGGTCGATCTGGTCCGCGTCGCCCGCGTCGCGCTGTCCCTCCATGATTGATCGGCTCGAGGGCGAGGGCGACGGCGAGAGCGAGTATCGGGTGCCTCCCTACCCGGGGCCGACCTGTGTGCACCGGATGCTCACCGGTGGGCCACGACTCGGTCAACCTTTTCGGGAGATGATGAAGGCATGCGATTGATCCTCATCCGCCACGGCCAGACCCCCTCCAACGTGGCCGACCTGTTGGACACCGGGGAACCGGGTGCCGACCTGACCGAACTGGGCCGCAAGCAGGCCGCCGCGGTGCCGCGCAGCCTGGTCGATGAGGACATCGACGTCGTCTACGCCTCCACCCTGGTGCGCACCCAGCAGACGGCGGAGCCGTTGCTGGCCCAGCGCGACGCGGAATTCCGGGTGCACGAGGGGCTGCGGGAGATCAGTGCCGGTGAGTTCGAGATGCGTGGGGACCACGAGGCGATCCGGGCCTACCTGGGCACCATCTTCGGCTGGGCCGATGACCCGACCCTGACCGTGCCCGGCGGAGAGAGCGGGGAGGAGGTCTGGGACCGCTATGACCAGGTGTTCGCCGAAGCCGCGGCCGATGGGGTGCGGACCGCGGTGATGTTCACCCACGGGGCGATCATGCGCTCCTGGTCCGCGGCCCGGGTGGCCAACATCAGCGGCGAGTACGCCACGCACAACCCGATCAGCAACACCGGCGCGATCGTGCTGGAGGGCAGCGTGGACCAGGGCTGGTGGGCCCACTACTGGGAGAACCTGGCCCTGGGCGGGGACCGCGTCAGTGCCCCTGCCGGCGACGGCCCGGCCGGCCGGGAGGCGCCCGGGAATACCGTTGAGTGGCATGCCTGAGCCTTCTGGCTCCGCGCCGGGGTGCACCGGCTACTCTGTTCGCGCAGCAAGCGTTCCAGACCAACACCCAGGAGTTTCCCGATGACGGGCACCCACATTGCCGCACCGTTCACACCGGCTGACCGGGTGCGGCGGATCAAGGAGTCCCCGAGCACCGCCGCTGCTGCGCGAGTACGGGAACTGAAGGCTGCCGGGAACCGGATCTTCGACTTCACCGTCGGCCAGCCGGACTTCGACACACCCCAGCACATCAAGGACGCCGCCACTCGCGCAATGCACGCGGGCGACACCAGGTACACCTCGGTCAATGGCACGGTCGAACTGCGGGCTGCGATTCGGGAGCGGATGGAGCGCACCTCAGGCATCTCCTACCCCGATGGCTCCATCACCGTGGGCGGAGGGGCCAAGCAGGTCATCTACCTGGCGTTCAGCGCAACGCTCGATGCCGGTGACGAGGTCATCATCCCGACCCCCTACTGGGTCTCCTACCCGGACATGGTCGGCGCCAACGACGGTACTCCCGTCGTCGTGCAGACCAAGGCGCAGGACCGGTACAAGATCACGCCGGCACAACTACGGGAGGCGATCACCCCGCGCACCCGTTGGTTGATCCTGAACAGTCCCAGCAACCCGACAGGCGTGGCCTACACGCAAGCCGAACTGCACGCCCTGGCCGCAGTCCTGCAGGAGGCGCCCCACGTCTGGGTGCTGAGCGATGAGATCTACGATGACATCACCTTCACCGACCAGCCCCTGCTCGGGCTGGCCGCGGCCGCACCCTCGATCCGGTCCCGGGTCCTGACCGTCAACGGCGTGTCGAAAAGCTACGCGATGACGGGGTGGCGCCTGGGGTACGCCGTTGGCGTCCCTGCCCTCATCGGGGCGATCAACCTGCTGCAATCCCAGACGTCGACGTGCCCGTCCTCAATTTCCCAGGCCGGCGCCGTGGCAGCATTGACCGGGGATCAGTCCTTCGTCGCCGAGACCGTCCGCGCCTACCGGCAGCGCCGCGACCGCGCCCTGGAACTCATCGCCGACGTCGACGGATTGAACCCGATCGAGCCGGACGGAGCGTTCTATCTGTTCGTGGACTGCGAGGGCCTGCTCGGGCGGCGCACACCGCAGGGTGCGGAACTGACCAATGATCAAGAGGTGACCCTGTACCTGCTGGAGGAGGCAGGCGTGGCGGTGATCCAGGGTTCAGCCTTCGGTGCTGAGCCATTCTTCCGGATGTCCTATGCCACCGACCTGGACACCATCGAGGACGGTATCGCGGCGATCGCTGCGGCGGTGGCACGGCTGCAATGAGCGGGGGGACGCGCCCGCAGTAGGCGCCGGTGGTCGGTGGCGCGACCGATGACGCCGAGTGGTCAGGTTGCGGTGAGAACCTGCACCCGTGCCTCGGCGAACGCTTGCGACAGAGGCGGCTGCAACGGTCGATCGGTCACGAGCACGTCCACCTGGTCCAGCTCGCCCAGGAGCACCGGCGCGGCGGCATCGAACTTGGAATGGTCGGCCAGCAGCACTACCCGGCCGGCCGCCTGCATCAGTGCCTGTTTGGTGGGGCGCTCCTGGTCGGTGGCAACGTACATCCCCGACCTGCGCAGCGCCGCGACGCCGATGAACAGCACATCGGCGTGCAGGTTCGCCAGGGCTGCCACCGTCTGCCCGCCGACAAATGCCTGACTGTCCACCAGGAGTTCACCGCCGAGTCCGATCACCCGAAGGTGCGGGAAGTTGAGCATGTGCTGCAGCACCGGCACCGAGTGGCTGATCACGCACCCGGAGAACGTGGGGGGTAGGGCCGCGGCGAGTTCGAACGCGGTCGTCCCGGCATCGAAGGCGATCGTGGCGCCGGGCTTGATCAGCCCCAGGGCTGCCTGTGCCATTCGCTGCTTGGCTGCCCGCTGATGAGCTCCCCGGCTGGTGAAGTCTGGGGTGCGCAGGGTCGCGTGCAGCAGGCTGGCGCCACCGTGCACCACCCGCAGTTCCCCTGCTGCGGCCAGTTTGCGAAGGTCTCGTCGCACGGTCATGTCGGAGACTCCGAGCAGGTCGACCAGGTCGGTCACCTTCTGGAAGCCGTGCACGCTGAGGAGTTCCATGATGCGGGCGCGACGCTCGGCCCCGGGCAGGCTCCTGGCCGTGGTCGGTTCGGTCATGTGGCATCACTCCTTGACAGACATCATGCCGGTTCGCAAAGATGGACGTGTTGATTATTCAACACTTACGTGTTGAGTTTGCCTCATTCAATGGTGAGGAGTGGGCATGGATGCTGGGAACATCGCAGACATCGTCTGTGTCGGGGTGCTCACCTACGACGCCATCGCGGTGGTCGAGCAGTTCCCTGCACCCGATTCGCGGCAGGTCGCCCAGGATGTGGTCTTCGCCGGCGGAGGTCCGGCGGCGACGGCGGCGGTCGCCGCCCGGCGGCTGGGCTCGAGCGTCGCGATGATCGGCACCGTCGGTGACGACACCGAGGGCCGGCAGATCCTGTCCGACCTGCAGGGCGAAGGTGTCGACGTCCGTGGTGTGCAGATCACCCCCGGTGTCCGCTCGGCGGCCAGTGTGGTGCTGGTGGACCCGGTCCGGCACACCCGGGCGATCGTGAACCGACCGGCCACCCGCCCGCGCATCGGCGAGGCTGCCGCGGAACTGCTGGACGGCGCCACCTGGATCCACGTCGACCAGATGGGCTGGGCGCCGGTGCGCCGCTACCTGCAGGAACTGCCGGCAGAGCAGCACCCGCGCCTGTCGGTCGATGGTGGCAACCCGATCGAGGACTTCGACCCCACCGGAGTGGACCTGTACGCCCCCACCCTGGAGGCACTGCGCCGCCAGTACCGCGGCGCACCGGCCCCGGAGTTGCTGCAACGCACCCTCGACGACGGTGCCCGCAGCGTCGTCGCCACCGACGGTGCCCGCGGATGCGTAGGGCTCGACGCCGACGGCAACCTGGTGCACGCCCCAGCCCATTCAGCCCCGCTGGTGAGCACGTTGGGCGCCGGGGACGTGTTCCACGGCGCGCTGGTCTCCGCGCTGCACCGCGGACTGCCCCGGCCCGATGCCATGGCCTATGCCAACATCGCCGCCGCACTGTCCTGCGCAGCGGTGGACGGCCGCAGCGCCATCCCCACCCACCACGACGTGCAGGCGGCACTCGCCTCCCGCACCACCACCGTGCCTGAGGAGGCCCCCGCTGATGGCTGAGCCGACGACCGCCCCACCCCACTTGAGCGACCTGCAACGACCCTCCGGTGCTTTCGCGATGCTGGCCGTTGACCAGCGCGAGGCGCTGCGGGGCATGTTCGCCGAACACACCCGGGGCCCGGTCAGCGACCAGCACGTGACCGACTTCAAGATCGCCGCCACCAGAATCCTCTCCCCGCACGCCTCGGCGGTGCTGATCGACCGGCAGTTCGGCTGGGAGCCGATCGTGCAGGCCGGAGTGGTCGATGAGCGGTGCGCCCTGATCGCGGCGGCGGATCACTTCGAGAGCGCCCATGGCGAACTGGTCGGGAACGTCACGATCGACTACCAGGTGGATCCGGTGCGGGTGCGCGACCAGGGCGCTCGGGCGATGAAACTGTTGGTGATCTACCGGCCCGATACCGAGCCCCGGGAACGGATCGCGATGGTGGAGGAGTTCATCGGCCGTTGCCACGACGCCGGTCTGCTCAGCATCATCGAACCGCTTTCCCGCGCACCGGTCTCGGGTAGCACCTGGGACTGGGACGCCGGGGTGCTCGCCGCGGCGCGCGAACTGGGTTCGCTCGGCGCGGACCTGTACAAGGGTGAGGTGCCCCTGCACGGTCAGGGCGCACCCGAGGAGATCCGCCGCCGGTGCGCCGAGATCACGGCCGCGGTCGACTCGCCCTGGGTGGTGCTGTCCAGCGGGGTCCCCGAGGACGTGTTCCCCACCGCGGTTCGGTTGGCGTGCACCGAAGGGGCCTCGGGCTTCCTCGCGGGACGGGCGGTGTGGGCCTCCAGCATCGCAACACCCGACGTCGAAGCGGACCTACGGACGGCGGCCGTCGCCCGGCTGCAGCACCTGGGCGAGATCGTCGACGACGTGGTCGGGGAGGCAGCATGAAGGTCGCCATGATCCCGACGGCGAGGCCGACGTTCGCCGTCGACGTCGCCCAGCAGCGGGCCGATCAGGCCCGGGCGCTGCTGACCGAACTCGGTGCGCAGGTGCGCGGGCCCCGGGAGTTGGTGATGACGCCCGAGGACATCGGGGCCGCCGCCGGGCATCTCCAGGGCGCGGACCTGGTGATCAACGTCTGTGCGTCCTTCTCCGACGCCAACCCGGCACTGCAGCTCTATGCCGACCAGCAGGCACCCGTGCTGCTGTGGGCCTTCCGGGAACCCGGCCCTGTCGGCGACCGGTTGTGGCTGAACTCGCTCTGCGGTGCCAACCTGTTCGGCCACGCGCTGGCCCGCTCCGGGGGGCAGGTCCGCCTCCTCTACGGTGATCCCGAGGAGGACCAGGTCCGCCGGGCCCTGCAGGCGGCACTCACCGGTGACCTCCCGCCCGCACCGGCCCTGCCGAGCGCGGCCGGTGAACGCGCCGATACCGAGGACGTGCGCACTGCTCTGGCGTCCCTGCACGGGCGCAGTATCGGCGTGATCGGCGATCCGCCACCGGGTTTCACACCCAGTGAGTACGACCCGGACTTGCTGACCCAGGTATTCGGGCTGCGGGTGCAGCAGTTGAGTATCGACGAGGCCTTCGCCCGGGTTGAGGCGGTCGGGTCGGAAGCGCAGCACGAGGAGTTCCGTGCGGCCGTCGCAGCCCAGCCCAGCCTGGATGACCTGGACCCGACCGAGGTGAGCAAGCACGCCGCCATCACGGTGGCGCTGCGGGAGTGGTCCGGCACACACGACCTCGCTTCGGTCGCGGTGCGCTGTTGGCCGGAGTTCCCCACCCGGGTCGGGGTGTGCCCGTGCTCATCACTGTCCCGCCTGGCCGGCGAAGGCGTACCCACCCAGTGTGAACGGGATGTCTACGGCGCGGCCACCATGTTGACGTTGCAGGCCCTCGGGGCGGGGATGAGTTACTTGGTGGACACCGTGGACCTGGACACCGGACGCAACGTGGTGCGGTTCTGGCATTGCGGCTCGGCGGCCACCACTTTGGCTGCCGACCCTGCCAACGCCGTCCAGTCGGTGCACTGCAACCGCAAGATCGGCGTGGCCGGCAACTTCCCCCTGCGCACCGGGCCGGTGATCATGGCCCGGTTCACCGAAGACCTCGCCGGCGAGGGCTTGCGCCTACTGATCGGCAGCGGGCAGTCACTGCCCGGGCCGAACCGGTTCCAGGGCAACACCGCCGATGTCCGCCTGGACACCGATGCCAGTGAATTCGTGCACGGGCTCGTCACCGGCGGTTTCCCCCACCACACGGTCCTTGCCTGGACCGACGTCCGGCCGCAACTACGTGCTGCTGCCGATCTCCTCAATATCCCCGTCATCGAATGGTGAGAAACCAACAGTTCGAAGGAGAACGACATGAACACCAACCAGAACCGGCCCCTCTCCCGTGCGGCACTGTCCCGACGCCGCGCCCTGCAACTCTTCGGCGCCACCGGCTCCGCGGCATTCCTGGCCGCCTGTGCCGGGCCCGGCTCCGGTGGCGGGGATGGTGGCACCTCGGAGGAGAACGGCGGGGCCTTCGAAGGTGAGGTGGACGGCTCCATCTCCTTCGCGCACTGGCGCGCTGAGGACCAGGCGATCCTGGCCGAACTCATCGAGGAGTTCATTACCGAGCACGAGGGGGTCAGTATCTCCCAGGACATCTCGCCCTCCAACGACTACCAGTCCAACGCCCTGCAGCAGATCCGTACCGGCAACATCGGTGACCTGTTCGTGGCCTTCCGGGGCGCCCAGTTCGAGGACATGGTCGACGCAGGGCTCTACACCGACCTGAGTGGTACCGGCGTGCCGGACCTGTACAACGCCAGCCTGATCGACTCGGGCGCGCGCGACGGGGTCCAGTACGGCCTGCCCTACCAATTGGTGTTCAACCAGCCGATCACGAACCTGGACCTGCTCGAGCAGGCCGGGATCACCGAACCCCCCGGTGACTGGGAGGGGTGGCTGGCCATGTGTGAGGCGATCATGTCCCTGGACAAGGTCCCGATGGCCTGGTCGGGTGGCGAGATCGGTAACGCCGGGCACCTGTTCAACGCGATGGTGATGAACAACGCGCCCAGCGATGACATGTGCGTCAAGATCGAGTCCGGGGAGTACAAGGTCACCGACGACTGGTTCCTGCACACCCTGAGCCAGTACGAGGAATTGCGCCCGTACTTCCAGGCGAACTCCACGGGCACCGCGGTGGAACCGGTCCAGCAGATGTTCGCCCAGGGTGATGCGGCGTTGTTGATGACCGGCTCGTTCCACATGGCAGCTGTGCGCGAACTGGGGGCGGAGTTCCCGTTCGGCATGGCCGCACCTGTCACCGTGTCGGCCGAGGAGCGGAAGTACGAAGGGGTGCACAACGCCACCTTCGTGCTCGGGGTCAACTCCGCGTCGGACAACCAGGCCACGGCGCTGGAGTTCCTGCGGTTCCTGAGCGAGTCGGGGCCCGCGAGCACCTACGCGAACGGCACCTCGCAGCACCTGACGGTGTCCGACGTCGACTACGACAACGAGGACTTGGACGCCACCACGGACTGGCTGGACAAGGAGACCATGCTGGCCGCTCGCTTCCAGTTCAACGACCTGGATATCCGCAACGCCGCCGAGCAGGCCTGCATCGACGTCGTCGGCGGTACCTCGGTGGACGAGGCCGCGGAACAGGCCCAGGAAATCATCGACCAGCGCATCAACCGCTGACCCATGACCATCAGGTCCCGCCGACGGCTCTACCCGACTATCGGCGCGACCCGATCGGCGAACCTGCTGAGGAACACATGACAGGGACATCCGCGGAACCGGCTCGGCGGGCACGCCCGCCGGTTCCGCCGAACCCGGTACTGCCGCCGGCGCGCAGGAAGCGTGGTGGGCCCACCCGGGTGCATCCCGCGCTGTACGTGTTTCCCGTCCCGGCCCTGGTCGTCTACATCATCTTTTTCGCCATCCCGGCCTTGCAGGCCGTGCAGTACTCGGTGACCGATTGGGACGGGTTCAGCGCCGAGTACGAGAGCGTGGGGTTGGGCAACTTCCGCAACCTGTTCACCAACGACTCGTTGTTCATGAACGCGTTGTCGAACAACCTCAAGTTCATGTTGGTCGTGGTGGTCTTCCAGACCTTGCTGGCGCTGATGCTGGCGATCTTCCTGGTGCGCAACTCCACCGGCTCCACACTGCTGCGGGGGCTGTTCTTCTTCCCCACGATCCTGTCCTCGGTTTCGGTGGCCTACATCTGGAAGTTCATCTATGACCCGAACTACGGCCTGGGCAACTCCGTGCTGGAGGCCGTGGGGTTGGGTGAGTACACCAGCGCCTACCTGGGGAACAACGAGCAGGCGATCTATTGGGTAGCGATCACCCAGGTCTGGTTCCACGCCGGGCAGATGATGGTGATCTTCATCGCCGGGCTGCAAGGGGTGCCGGCGGAGTTGTACGAGGCCGCCGAGATCGACGGTGCCGGGAAGTGGAAGCAGTTCACCAAGATCACCTGGCCGATGATCGCCCCGGCCACGGCAATCGTGGTGGCTTACACCACCATCCAATCCTTCAAGGCCTTCGACCTGATCCTCGGACTCGGCGGACTCCCGCCGCGACGCAGCCTCGACATCTTGTCCACCCGGATCTACTCCACCTTCGCCAACACCGAGTTCGGGTACGCCGCCGCCCAGTCGTTGATCTTCATGGCCTTCATCGCCGCGATCGTCATCGCCCAGCGCCGCCTGCTGAAACTCACGCAGAAGGAGGCCTGAGGATCATGCGCTACACGATCACGCGGACCACCATCCTCACCGTCTACGCGGCGCTGATTCTCGTGCCGATCACCGTGGTCATCTTCGGCAGCTTCAAGACCACCCCGGAACTGTTCGCCTCCCCCTTCGGGCTGCCGTCGTCGGTGTCGCTGCAGAACTACGACATCGTCTTCAACCAGCAGAGTCTCGACCAGGCGTTCCTGAACAGCGTGATGGTCACGAGTGCCTCGGTGTTCCTGACCTTGCTGCTGGGCAGCCTGGCCGCCTATGCCACCGCCCGCATTCCCGGATGGAAGGGCTGGCTCATCTTCGGGTTCCTGGTGCTGGGCATGTCCATCCCACCGCAGGCGAACATGATTCCCCAGTACGCACTGTTCGACCAGTTGGGGTTACTCGACAACCGCCTCGGACTGGTGCTGATCAATATCGCCGTGGGACTACCGGTGGCGGTGTTCATCCTCGGTGGCTTCATGCGCACCCTGCCCCGGGAGGCCTATGAGGCCAGCGCCGTGGACGGCGCCGGCCCAATGCGGACCTACTGGTCGGTCGTGCTGCCGATGTCGATGCCGTCGGTAGCGGCGACTGCGATCTTCCTGTTCGTGATCCAGTGGAACGACCTGCTGTATCCGCTGCTGTTCATCAATACCGATTCGAAGAAGACCATCCCCCTGGCACTGTTGAACTTCCAGGGGGAGTTCCTCACCGACTACCCCCTGCTGTTCACCGGTGTGGTGATCGCCTCGGTGCCGATCACGTTGACCTACATCTTCCTGCAGCGCTACTTCGTGGCCGGTATCACCGCGGGGGCGGTGAAGGGATGACAGCGCCCTGCCCCACGGCTGCTGCCGGTGTGCCGGCCCGGTGGCACCGAGACGACCCCACCCGATTGAGGAGAACCGATGACCACGCCCGATGCCCCTACCGTCGCGATGCTGATCGATGGCGACTGGGTGGGATCGTCCACCACCCGCCCGGTGCACAATCCCGCCGATGGTGCGGTGATCGCTCACCTGGCCTGGGCCGGTGCCGAGCAGGCCGTGGCCGCTGCCGACGCGGCCCGGCGGGCCCTGACGCAGTGGGGCGGCCGGCCGGCCCGGGAGCGCGCCGACATCCTGATGCAGGCGGTGACAGTGCTGAGCCGGCGGCACCACGAGATCGCGGCGCTCCTGGCCCGGGAGACCGGTAAGCGCCTGCCCGAGGCCGTCGCGGAGGTGAACCTGTCGATGGAGTATCTGCGCTGGTTCGCCGAGGAAGCACGCCGCCCGGCGGGCGAGGTCCTCACCCCCGAAGCGCCCGGACGTGAGCAACTCACCCTCCGTGAACCGGCCGGGGTGGTGGTCAGCCTGTCGCCCTGGAACTTCCCCTGCTCGATCCAGGCCCGCAAACTCGCCCCGGCGCTCGCCGCCGGGTGCACCGTGGTGGCGAGGGTGTCGGAGAAGGCTCCGCTGGCAGTGACGGAAATAATCCGCTGCCTGGTCGAGGCCGGAATCCCGGCCGGGGTGATCAACCTGGTGCACGGACCGCCGCAAGCGGTGACCGACGCGTTGCTCGAGCACCCCAGCACGCGGATCGTCAGTTTCACCGGCTCCACCGCCGTCGGGCGTCAGATCATGGCCAAGGCGGCCGAGCGGGTTGTGCACCCGCTGCTGGAACTGGGCGGAAACGGGGCGTTCATCGTCTTCGACGACGCCGACGTGGACCTGGCAGTAGAAGGTGCCCTGGTGGCGAAGTTCCGCAACAACGGACAGTCCTGCGTAGCGGCGAACCGCTTCTTCGTCCAGGCCGGGGTCTACGGGGAGTTCACCCGCCGCCTCGCCGAGAAGATCCAGGACATGACTATCGGGGACCCGACGAGCGAACCGATGCCCGACCTGGGGCCGCTGATCGATGAGGATCGGCGCGCCGCCGTGGAGGCGATGGTCGAGGAGGCCCTGAGCGCGGGAGCGCACGGGGTCAACACCCCACGCGCGACCGTGCCGGAAGGTCCCTACGTCGCTCCGGCGCTCCTGGCCGAGGTGCCCGGGCATTGTGCGATCGCGAACGAGGAGGTCTTCGGTCCGGTCGCCGGCGTCTTCCGGTTCGACACCGAAGAAGAGGTGGTCGAACGGGCGAACAGCACCGAGATGGGTCTGGCGAGTTTCGTGTTCACCACCGATGCCTCCCGGTGCTGGCGGATGGCCCGGAGGCTGCAGGTCGGGATCCTCGGGATCAATGATCCGGTGCCGGCCTCGGCCTACGCCCCGATGGGCGGGGTGAAGCAGTCCGGTCTGGGCCGGGAGGGCTCGCGCCTGGGCCTGGAAGAGTTTCAGAGTGTGCGTTACCTCGCCTGGCGCTAGCGCTCCATGACCGACCGCCACAAGCAGTTCCAGTACACCGAGACCCAGCACTCCGAGAGGCAGACCGTGGAGAATTCCGGACCCGCGCAGCGAACGATCCGCTACGGCATCATCGGCGCGGGGCAGATGGCGCGTGAGCACGTGCGCAACCTCGCCCTCATCCCGGGGAGTGTGGTGACCGCACTGTCCGACCCCAACGCCGATTCGCTCGAGGCGACCCACGCCGAGGTGATGGGCCTGCCGAACGCCCCGCACGACGTCATCCGCTACCACCAGCCCGGGGATCTGCTGTCCTCGGGCCTGGTGGATGCCCTGGTCATCGCCAGCCCGAACGACACCCACGCGGCCATCCTCACGCAGATCTTCTCCCACCCCCACCCCTACCCGGTGCTCGTGGAGAAACCGGTGTGCACCACGATGGCCGATACTCACCTGCTGGAGGAGGCTGCGGCTGCGCACCCGGCGCCCATCTGGGTGGCGATGGAGTATCGCTACATGCCCCCGGTGCAGCAGGTACTGCAGCGGTTGCGCGGCGGTGATCTGGGGCGGTTGCGGATGCTGTCGATCCGTGAGCACCGGTTCCCCTTCCTGGACAAGGTCGATGACTGGAACCGGTTCTCTGAACGAACCGGGGGGACGCTCGTGGAGAAGAGTTGCCACTTCTTCGACCTGATGCGGCTGCTCACCGCCGATGAGCCGATCCGGGTCTATGCCTCTGGGGGGTCGGATGTGAATCACGCCGATGAGTCCTATGACGGGCGGCGCCCGGACATCCTCGACAACGCGTTCGTCGTCGTGGACTTCGCCGCCGGTGTGCGCGCCATGTTGGACCTGTGCATGTTCGCCGAGGGCTCAGCCTTCCAGGAGCACATCTCGTTGGTGGGGGATGTGGCCAAGGCCGAGTGCTTCGTGCCGGTCGATGCCGACCACTGGCCCGCCGATCAACTACGCGAGGCCGAGGTGGAGTTCAGCCCGCGCGCACCGCAGGGTCCGGTGCGCAGTTCGGTCCCGGTTGATCCCGCGGTGCTCGCTGCCGGTGCCCACCACGGGTCGACCTACTTCCAGCACCTGGGCTTCCGACGGGCCGTGCTGGATGGCGCACCGGTCGAGGTGACGCTGCGCGATGGCGTGCAAGCGGTCCGCATCGGGTTGGCCGCCGAGGAGTCGGTGCAGACCGGACGGGCCGTGACGCTGTGAACCGCGTGCTTGCCGGCACGACCCGAACAGAGGACGAGGAGTAGAACGATGGACCTGGCACGTATTCCGCGCCGGCGTTATACCGCCGGACACACCCCGATCGAGTTCCTGGCGAACCTGAGCAGGGAACTGGGTGGACCACGGATTCACATCAAGCGCGACGACCTCCTCGGGTTGACGGCCGGGGGAAACAAGACCCGCAAACTCGAGTTCCTCATGGCGGATGCGATCAACAGCGGAGCCGACACGATCGTCACCACCGGGGCCGTGCAGTCCAACCATTGCCGGCTGACGCTGTCTGCTGCTGTACGGGAAGGAATGTCCTGCTACCTGGTGCTGGAGGAGCGTGTCCCCGGTTCGTACCACGAGGAGGCGCTGGGCAACCACTTCCTGTTCCGGCTGCTCGGCGTGGACGGCACCGAGGTGGTGCCGGCAGGCACCGACCTGCAGGGGGCGATGGAGCAGATGGCCGAGGACCTGCGTGGCCGGGGCCGTCAGCCCTACATCATCCCCGGTGGCGGCTCGAATGATCTCGGGGCGCTGGGCTACGCCGCCTGCGCTGCTGAGATCCAGGCGCAGTCCTTCGACGCAGGCCCCTCCTTTGACCACATCGTGTGTGCCAGTGGATCCGGGGGCACCCACGCCGGGCTTCTCGCCGGCCAGCAGGCGCTGTCCTCGCGGATCCCGGTGACGGGCATCAGCGTCCGCGCGGACAAGGCCGGCCAGGAAGCAAAGATCCGGAATCTGGCGAACGCTGCGCTGGGCCGCCTGGGCCTCGACCCGGTGGTGACCGAGGAGGCCGTGCAGGTGGTGGATGACTACGTGGGGCCGGGCTACTCCCTTCCCACCGATGAGATGACCGCTGCCATTCAACTCTTCGCGCGCACCGAGGGGATTCTCCTCGACCCCGTGTACACCGGCAAGACCGCGGCAGGGCTGATCGGCCTGATCCACCAGGGGCGTTTCGCCTCTGACGAGGACGTGCTCTTCCTTCATACCGGTGGCGCTCCGGCGCTGTATGCCTACCCGGACGCGGCACTGAAGGACGTTGATGCCTGAGCGTCCCCTCCTGGGCATCCTGGGTGGCATGGGGCCGGCAGCCACGGCTGCCTTCTACACCCAGTTGGTTACGCGCACCCCGGCGACGCGCGATCAGGACCATCTGCGGGTGGTGATGTGGGCGGATCCGACCGTGCCGGACCGCACCGCTGCCCTGACCGGTGTGGGGCCGAGCGTGGTGCCCTGGTTGGAGCGGGGTGTACGCGCGCTGCAGGCCAGTGGGGCTGACGTGATCGTGTCCCCGTGCAATACCGCCCACGTGTGGTTGGGTCCGGTCGCCCGGGAGCAGGGGGTGGAACTGCTCAGCATCGTGGACGCGACCATCGAGCGGGCACTCGAAGTGGGTTGCAGCGATGCCGCGGTCGAGACAGGTCCGATCGAGGCTGGCCCGATCGAGGCTGGCCCGATCGGGGTCCTGGCGACCTCGGCCACCCTTGGCTCGGGCCTGTACCAGCAGGCCCTGGCAGAACGCGACCGGGCGGCGCTCCTGCCCGAACCGCCGGACCAGGAACGCCTGATCGAGGCGATCTACCAGGTGAAGGTCGGCACCACTGCGGCACTCGAGCGGGCCGCGGCAGCGCTCGCGGTGGTGTGCGACCAGTTGGTGGCGTCCGGGGCAACGACCATCATCTCCGCGTGCACGGAATTGTCGTTGGTGCTGCCCGGTGAGCGCGCGGTGCCGATCGTCGACTCCACCGCCGCCCTGGTGCAGGCGGTGCTGCTCAGGTTCTATCAGTCCGGGACGCCCGGGTCCGGGGCGTCCGGTCCCGGTACGCCCGGACCACCGAGTTGAGGTCGATGAGGGCTGCGAACCCCGCTCTCACCTCCGGCCTGACCGCACTCGCCCGCGCCTGGCCGGCCGCCCTGGCGGGGTTGGTGTCCGTGCTTGCCGGGATCGCGGTGCCGTTGCTCAGCCCGTTGATCATTGCACTGGTCCTTGGCGCGGTCCTGGCCAACACCGCGGCGATCCGAACGGCACTGATCGCCCAGTCGACGAAGGGCGCCAAGACGCTGCTGCGGTTGGGCGTGGTGCTGCTGGGCACCCGCCTCTCGGTCGACGCGATCATGCTGCTCGGGCTGCCTGGGCTCGCGGTCATCCTGATCACGGTGGTGATCGTGTTCATGACGACCGGAGTGATCGGGGACCGGTTGGGATTGGACCGAGGGCTGGTGACGCTCATCGCCAGCGGCTTCTCGATCTGTGGAGCCGCCGCAATCGCTGCGGTGGAGAGCGGGATCCGGCGCCGCGACGAGGATGTCGGTATCGCACTGGCGATGGTGACTCTCTTCGGCTCGGCGATGATCCTGGTTGTCCCGGCCGCTGGTGCCGGATTGGGCCTTCCGCCGGAGCTGATCGGCGTGTGGGCCGGGGCGAGTATCCACGAAGTCGCGCAAGTGGTGGCTGCCGCCTCACTGGTGGGCACCACGGCGGTGACGACGGCCACGGCGGTCAAACTCGGTCGGGTCGCGCTGCTGGCCTTTGCGGTCGGGGCAGCGCGGTGGCGCGATCGCCGCGGGCCCGGGGCCGCCGGGACTGGTTCAGGCGGAACCACGCCCTTGGTGCCGTGGTTCCTCGTCGGTTTCGTCATCGCCGCAGTTGTCGCTGGGCTGGGGGTGATCCCGGAGGGCGCGATACCGCTGGTGAATCACGCCGGTACGCTGCTCCTGGCGGCGGGGATGTTCGGCCTGGGCCTGGGGATCCAGTTCCGCAACTTGTTCCCGATGCCGTGGCATGTGGTGCTGTTGAGTGCCGTATCCACCGCGATTGCTGCGCTGGTTCCACTGGCGCTGGTGAGTTTGCTGTGGTGACCCGGATCCTTGGGGTGGCTCCTACCCCTCCTGCCGGTCCTGAACCCAGTCCCGCACCCCCACGCCGGCGGAAACGATGACGATGATCGCGATCGAGGCGAATGCGAGCAGGATCGCCGGCGTCCAGCCCCACACCGCCTTGGCGGCGAAGAAGATCGCGGTGTTCAACGCGATGCCCACGGCGGTGCCGATGCGTTGCCCGGTCTGCATCACACCCCCGGCCGAGCCGGCGTAGGACAGCGGCACCTCCCGCAGGGACAGCGTCTGGTTCGGGCTCACCACGTTGCCCTGACCGAACCCGATGAACGCCATGCTCAGCAGCAACCACCAGATGCTGATCCCGAGCCGCTCGTGCAGCACCAGCACCATCCCGCTGCCGGCCACGCCCACCAGGAGCATCCCGATCCCGAACAACACGATGATCCGGCCCACCCGCACCACGTACCGCCCGGCAATCGCCGCGGCGATGGCGGAGGTGATCGCCGAGGGCAGCCCCACCAGGCCTGCTTCCAGCGCGGAGTAGCCCTGGCCCAGTTGCAGGTACAGGGCCACCACCACCCACACGCTGGTCATCCCGGTGAAGTACAGCCCGATCAGCAGGGCACCGTTGGCGAAGGTGCGGATCCGGAACAGCGCCAGGTCCACCATCGGGGAACGTCCGCGGTCCTTGTACCGGCGTTCCCACCGCAGCCACAGGAAGACCAGCACGGCCGCCAGGCCGAGCAGCGA
The DNA here is from genome assembly GCF_049724975.1 of Pseudactinotalea sp. Z1732. NCBI lineage: Bacteria > Bacillati > Actinomycetota > Actinomycetes > Micrococcales > Cellulomonadaceae > Pseudactinotalea > Pseudactinotalea sp. Z1732. Next base: position 812,772 of record NZ_JBMPQC010000001.1, read on the forward strand.
CCAGATCCAGCCCCCGGCCCCGGCCTGCAGGAACGGCAGCATGATCGCCAGCGTGGCCCCGGTCAACAGGACCAGGCCCACCGGATCCAGGTCGGGGCGCTTGCCTTTCACGCTGTTGTCCAGGGCTTCGGGCAGGGCACGCCAGGCGGAGGAGGGGAGCCAGATGAAGGCGGTGATGACCCCGATCGCGGCGATCGGCACGTTGATCAGGAACGCCGCACGCCACCCCCAGTCCGGGCCCAGCAGCGCGATCAGGCCGCCGCCCAGTATCGGACCGATGGCCACCGAGACCCCCACGATGGAGCCGAACAACCCGAAGGCCCGTCCGCGTTGCTCACCCTGGAAGAACTGTTGCACCAGGCCCACGGTCTGGGGGTTGAGGAACCCGGAGCCGAAGCCCATGAACACCCGGGCGATGTTCAGCACCATCTCGTTGGGTGCCAGGCTGGCAGCCAACGAGGCCAGCCCGAACAGGACGAGTCCGGCGAGGAACAGCCGGGCCCGGCCGTACAGGTCCCCGGCGCGTCCGGCCGGAACCAGGAACACTCCGAAGGCGAGGGTGTAACCGGTCAGGACCCACTGCAAACCGGTGTTACTGGCGCCGATCGAGATCTGGATCGACGGCAGCACCACGTTGACGATGGAGACGCTCAGCAGCGACATGAACAGCGGCACCAGCACCACCGCCAGCAGTTGCCGCTGGTCCCTGCTCAATCGCGCGTCGGCGTTGCTGTCCTCGCCGCTGCCGCTCTCGCCCATTCACGCCCTTCCACGCGCCGCCAACCCCCTACTATGCACCGGTGGCTGGCGCAGGGCCCGACGACGGAGGCCTTGGCGAGCAGGCGCGTCCTACCTGCGCTCGGGTGCTTCAGCGGCGGTGGCCTTCACTGTTCCGCACCTTGCTTTGCGGTGGTGGCCCGCGGGGCGCACCGCAGCACCCGGGCGCTCGATCCTCCCGAACCGGTCCCGAAAAATACGCGGTGCTTGGACCGCGGCGTACTGAGAGAATGGTCAGTAGCCCCGAGTATTGAGGAGTGCACGGTATGTCGAACCCGCTCGACCACGGTACGAACCAGCACCCGGCCGCCGAGAACCCGCTGCACCTCGAGTCTCCCGCGCCCGCGGACGAGGTGGAGGTCCGCGAACCGGAGAAACTCGGTGGCATGATCCTCGTGGACGCCGAGGCCCAGCGCAAGCATGCCGAGACGGCCCGGGCCTTCCTCGAGGAGTTGCTCGCCGTTCCACTGCACAGCCCGGAGTTCCAAACCAAGTTGGCGCAGTTGACCCGCCTGGGCGAGGACACGATGAACCAGGCGGCCGACTCCTCCAACCGGATGCTCCAACGCCCCGCCGCGGCCCTGGCAGCCACCGGCGCCGACCCGGCATCGCGGACCGGGGCCACATTGGCGGAATTGCGTCAGATCGTCACCGAACTCGACCCCAACCGCCACGACCTCACCGGCACCAGGCGCTTCCTGAAGTTCCTGCCGAGCGGCAGCGGGATCCAGCGGTACTTCCAGAAGTACGAGTCCGCGCAGGACCAGCTCGACGCGATCACCAAGGCGCTCAAGGGCGGCCAGGACGAACTGCGGCTGGACAACGCGGCCATCCAGACGGAACGTGACGCGCTGTGGTCGAGCCTGGGACAGTTGGCGAACTACGCCGTTCTCGCCCGCCACCTCGGCGACGGGCTGGAGCAGCGGATCGCCGCCGCCCGCAACGAGGGGAAGGCTGACGACGCCACCACCTTGGAGGCGGACGCACTGTTCTACGTCCGCCAACGCCACCAGGACCTGATGACCCAGATGGCCGTGGCGGCCCAGGGCTACCTGGCACTGGATGTGGTGCGGAAGAACAACGTCGAACTCATCAAGGGCGTCGACCGCGCCCTGGACACCACCCTGGCCGCGTTGCGGGTAGCGGTGATCGTCTCCCAGGCCCTCGCCCAGCAGAAGATCGTGCTCGCCCAGATCGAGGCGCTGAACACGACCACCTCGGACATGATCCTCTCCACCTCGGAACTGCTCCGCAGCCAGGGCGCCGGCATTCAGCAGCAGGCATCCCAGGCCACCATCGACCCGGAGAAACTGCAGCAGGCCTTCGACAATGTGTTCCAGGCGTTGGACGAGATCGACAACTACAAGGCCGAGGCGGCCCGCTCGATGAAGCAAACAGTCGACGTGCTGGAGGGACAGGTGACCCGGGCCCGGCTCCAACTCGAGCGCAGCCACACCGCCGACGCCTCCACCCAAGAAATCGAGGGAGGCTGACCCATGTCACGCTGGACGCTGGGCAACGTCGTCAAGGTGGGCCTGGCCGTCGTCTTCCTGCCGTTGCTGGCCTACCTCGTGCTGGTCATCGGTGCGGTGAAGAAGCACCTCAGAGTGATTCTCGAGGGCTTGATCTACGCGGCCGGGTTCTCGGTCGGCGTCTTCTGGCTCGACATCGCCGGCATCGGCGGCCTGCTGGCGCTGGCATCGATGGGCGCTTCGGGGGTGCGCGCCTGGCACCTGCGGGATCTGTGGCTGCCTGCTCGCCGCCGGTGGTGGCACCGTTTCGTCCCGGAGGAGCGGCAGCCGCCCGTCGAGGTGAGTGACACACCGCCCCCGGAGGCCGCGCTCGAGGGTGCGGACGGCCGGGTCGCCGCCCTGGGATGGGCCGGTTCGTTCGCCGAGCACCACAGGCCCCGACTGCCCGCAGAGGCGTACGGCAGTTTCGTGCGGACGCGCCAGCTGTTGGAGGGCGTGGTCGAGGCGGAGCGACGCGAGCCGTCGGAGGATGCGCGTTTCGATTACGAACTTGACGCCATCGTCAGGAAGTACTTGCCCGGGGTGCTGCGTGGCTACCTGGCGATCCCACCGAACATGGTGGACGCCCGCCAGCCCAACGGGCGCACGCCCAAGGAGGAACTCACCGAGCAACTCCAACTCCTCTCCGGTCAGGCCCAGGCCCTGCACGCCAGTCGGCATAGCCGCACGACGGCGCAACTGACCACGACGGGCAACTTCCTGCGGGAGAAGTTCGGGCACCGTCAGGCCGACGCGTTCGACTTCGGCATCACCTGAGGTTCACCGGGCGCCGAGGGTGCCGGCCCGGCGCTGCCGCACCGCGCTCGACCGGTCTCGGTGCGTTTAGTTGGCGGAGGCGCTGGTGGGCTCGACCGTCGCTTGCTGCGGCTCCGGCTTGCGCACCAGGAACGAGGTGGCCACCGCGACCAGGGCCACTCCGGCGCCCCACAGGAACGCCTGGTGCACCCCGGCGGCCTGGGCCGCCACCGGCCCCAGCCCTGCGTCCAACTCGCTGGCGGTGCGCACGCTCATGATGGTGATGAACAGCGCGGTGCCTGCCGCTGCCGCCAGTTGCTGCAGGGTGTTCATGATGGCGCTGCCGTGGGAGTACAGGTGCTGCTGCAGCGACCCCAGGGCCGAGGTCATCAGCGGAGTCATCAGGAATCCCAGGCCCAGAGACAACAACATATGCGCACCCACCACGTGCCAGGTGGCACTGTCCGCGCTGAGCAGGGTCATCACCCCGAGCGCCCCGGCCAACATCACCGAGCCTGGGATCACCAGCGGACGGGGGCCGATCCTGTCGAACAGCCGGCCCACGAACGGTGCGATCAGACCCATCGTCAACCCGCCGGGGAAGAGCATCAGGCCGGTCTCCAGGGTGGTCAGGCCCATCACGTTCTGCAGATAGATCGGCAGCAGGATGAGGGTGCCGAACAGGGCCCCCATGGAGATCAGCATCATCCCGAGGCCCACCGAGAACGTGCGCGAGGTGAACGGGCGCAGGTCCAACAGCGCCGAGTCGGTACGTTGCAGCACCAGTTGCCGCCACACGAACGCCACCAGGGTGAGGGTCCCGATCACGAGTGGCAGCGCGGGGGGAATGGCGGCGTTGCCCTCGGTGGACTCCCCGATGCTGGACAGCCCGTAGATCAGGCTGCCGAAGGTGATCGCCGAGAGCACGATCGAGAGCACGTCGAACGGGGTGGACTTGGGGGTCGTGATGTTCTTGACCAAGGCGGCACCCAGCGCCAGGGCCACGAGCGCAATGGGCAGCACGGTCAGGAACATCCAACGCCACGTCAGATTGACCAGGATGAACCCGGAGAACGTCGGGCCGATGGCCGGAGCCACGGAGATCACGATCGAGATCAGCCCCATGGTGCGTCCGCGCCGGGACACGGGGACGAACGTCAGCACGGTGGTCAGCAGCAGCGGGAGCATCACGGCGGTACCCGTGGCCTGGACCACTCGGGCGGCCACCAGTACCGGGAAGACCGGGGCGACGGCGGCCATCAGCGTGCCCGCGGTGAACATCGACATCGCGCCGATGAACACCGAGCGGGTGGAGAACCGGGTCAGGATCAGTCCCGTGGTGGGGATCACCACGGCCATGGTGAGCATGAAGGCCGTGGTCAGCCACTGCGCGGTGGCGGCGGTGACAGCGAACTGCACCATCAGCCGTGGGATCGCTACGGACATGATCGTCTCGTTCAGGATCATCACGAAGGCCGCCACCAGGAGTACCCCGATGACGAGTTTCACCTGAGGAGAGATCGTCTCCTCCGCGCTGGGTCCCGGCGCTGCAGCCTCGGCTGTACCGGTCGCTCCGGATCTGGCGTCAGCGACGTCGGGTTTCGGACTCTGCTGTTCGACGCTCATGGGGGCAACTCCTGGCACGGTGATGATCTGGGTGAATCGGGCCACGCTGCCCCGGCGTACGAGCCGTCCCCTCAGGGGCGTCTGGCGTACCGCCTCGCAGTCTAGGTCCGGCGGGCCGAGGGAGGGCCAGTCAATTTCCGACTGCGACGGCGCGATCGCATAGCCGGATTAGGACGTGTCTGCTATTTCTTGGCCCGGTAGGTCGTGAGGATTATTGCCAGAGTGATGCCCCCGAGGTAGGTGACGGCGTACTTGTCGTATCGGGTGGCAATGCCCCGTCACTATTTGAGGCGGTAATCGCCTCCGCATCCTTGGGATGCAGGCCCTTTTCCTGCTGCACCGCGGCCAGGATCCGGGTGTAGGTGCTGTCTTGTGACCGCCGTTTGTGCCGTTCCTACACGCTCTGGAACGGCCCGAACTTTACTGGCAGATCCCGCCAGGGCGCACCGGTGCGAAACCGCCAGATGATCGCTCACCGGCGCGGTCCGTCGCTGGCTAATAGCGAGGCTTGCCGGGGAGGACGTCAAGTTTCCAGTCGGTGGTGACGGCGCGGAAGGCTTCGCCGTCGACGTTGAGGTCCTCGATCGTCTTGGGGTCGTTCATACCGGGCATGAGGCCGTCATCGGCTCTGCGGTCCCACCACGCCCAGCAGGTGCCGTAGCCGGTCTTGGAGGTGAACTGGATGCCGAGCGGGAGGGAGCCATCGAAGAGGACCTGACTGCGCACGTGTTGGGAGAGGAGCGTAGTGACGGCGCGGTTCTCGCCCGTGGTGCCGCTGAGGGTGAGTAGGGGAACACCGGCCTGTCGGAGCGGTTCAGCGAGGTCCAGTCCGAGGCGGTTGAGTGTGGCCTTGTGGTCGATCTGGACCCACCAGCCCCTCGCTGGCATCGCGACGCGATGGAGGCAGCGGTTCATCTGCCACTCAACACTGACAGCCCAGGGTTGTTCTCGGCCGTTGGCAGTTGCCTGGTCGCGGATATTGGCTATGTATTCGTTCACGCTCATCCCGATGGCGTCCGCGTCGGCCTGCAGCGCAACTCGGGCGCCCCGAAAGTCTTGGAGCACCTCGGCGAACGCGGTACGGGCCCGATCAGCGAAGTAGACCGTGCGCCCGATGGTGTCGAAACGGCCACGCCGGTCGGGAACGTCCGCAGGCAGTGGACCGACGTGTTCGTTGACGCCTACGGCGAGGATGCCACCGGAGCGGGTGTAGCGCTCCTGGGCCACGCGCCAGCCGTCCTGTCCACGCGCCGGTACGAGGTAGAGGCCGGTGCGTGGACAGATCCGAGAGCGTGTAGCGGTGCTCACGCAGCCGGTGAGCCGTCGATGAAAGCCAGGGCGGCGCCGATGACCTCGGCGCTGTTGAGGTCACGCACTGCGGAGAGGGGGGTTGACTCCCCGAGGCGCGGGTTGGCGCCCACCAGCCACGCGAGGGCGATGTCGCGCCCTTCTGCCTCGGCCATAAGATGCCAGACGCGGTAGCCAAGCCGGAGTTGCTTGACCGTCTTGATGCGCGGTTCGGGGCCATCGGGACGGGCCCACCTGCTGGGCTGGCCACGATCCTTTGTGCCAGTCATCGCCTGGACGACGGTGGTGCCAACGTTCTCATTGAGGATTCGCACCAGGTCGTGGATGTCGAGCCTGGTGGCGTCGGCATGCGTGGCAACAACATCGGATCTCATGGCTAAACTCTACACCGCGAGCCACGAAAAAACCATCACAAATCTGCCTAACGCTCTGGTGAGCGGATACCGCTCTTGGCCTGTGTGGGCCGCGCGGCCGGCGGTGGAGTGGTGGGGCCTTTAGGGCGTGTCTGCCAAAGATTCGCGGTGTGAGTGAACCATGGTGGGAGTCATGGTTCGTGATGGTGAGATCAGTGATGAATTGTGGGAGATCCTGGCCACGGTGATGCCCCAGGATGCCGGCCGCAGGGGCCGGCCGTGGAACGATCACCGCCTGATGTTGGAAGGGATCATCTGGCGGTTTCGTGCCGGTTCGCCGTGGCGGGATCTGCCGGCATGCTTCGGGCCGTTCCAGTCGGTGTGGCAACGCCACCGGCTCTGGTCGGTCGATGGCACCTATGAGCGGATGCTGGCCGCCGTCGGTGCCCACACCGGGCTGGATGCCGAGCAGGTCGCCCAAGTCTTGTCCATCGATGCCACCAGTGTGCGGGCCCATCAGCACGCCGCTGGCGCCCGCCGGGACTCGGTTGCCGAGGAGGGTGGATCACACACAGGGGGCAGATTCGAACCACAAGAATTCTCGCCTCGTGCCCGGGGAGCCGCCTGATCACGCCCTGGGACGCTCCCGCGGTGGGCTGACCACCAAGATCCACGCCCTGGCCGATGCCAGCTGCACCCCGGTGCTGGCCATGCTCAGCGCCGGACAGGCCGGAGACAACCCGATGCTGGCCCCGCTGATTGAGGCCCTGGGCCAGGCTGGCGGGCAGATGAATGGGCATCTGCTGGCCGACAAGGCCTACTCCCACCCCAGCACCCGGGAGTTTCTGCGAGGCAAACGGATCAAGCACATCATCCCCGAGCGCTCCGACCAGATCACCCGCCGCAAGACCAAGGGCACCAAGGGCGGACGGCCCCCAGGATTCGACGCCGAACTCTACGGCCTGCGCAACACCATCGAGAGAGCCTTCAACCGGCTCAAACAGTGGCGAGCACTGGCCACCAGATACGACAAGTACGCCGTGACCTACCTCGGCGGCGTGCTACTCGGGATGACCATCCTGACCTACCGAGCCAAGCATTAGCAGACACGCCCTAGT